>NZ_CP061033.1:0-735632 GCF_014490575.1 Corynebacterium zhongnanshanii | reverse complement strand
AGCAGCGATGACTGCGGAGTTACGTACGGTGCGATTCGCCTTTACAGAGTGCTTGCCCATGGGGAAGAAAAACCTTTCGAGTGTGCTTGCGTACTGTCAACCCTCCACGCACCGTCTGTGCGTAGTCAGGAACGTCGACGCTCATTGGGAGCGCCAAAGACTTTCCAAAGATTACGAAACGTTATCAACGTTGTCCAATTCGTTGTCAAAATCCGAGTGTGTGAGACTCAAGATCACGAAGCGTTACCAAACGAGCCTTCTCAGGAAAGTACTCGACTGTACCCAATCCATAAACCCAAGAAGTGGCCCATGAACTGCCCTAACCGACCACACAAAGCGACAACAAAACCTGAGAGAATTACTTCCCATTCACTCTCAAAACTTCTCATGTGATCTGCGTCACACCCCCCAAAAGAAGGTCGTTACAGACGTTATATAACAGGCTGAGAGCCGACCCACAGCACGAGAAACGTGCGTACAGACTACGGTCTGTAGGGCCTGCAGACTACACTCAAACGCGTGAGCCCAACACAGCAAGAGATCATTCAGAAGCTTCAGAGCGCCAAGAACAACAGCGTCACAATCGATATCGAGACCACTGGCCTTGATCCCCACTCCGACAGAATCATTGAAATCGCTGCCACGCGCATTGTTAACGGTCGCGTCACCGAGAGCTTCCACACACTTGTTAATCCCGCTGTGCGTCTCTCCCCTTTTATTACGGATCTCACGGGCTTAAGTGATGGCCTCCTCGCCACAGCACCGCGCTTTGAGGAGATTACTGACGAGCTGACCGCGTTCCTCCACCTTGATGGCAGCATTCCCGGAGACACGACCCCTGCCGAGAACCTCTCCCCTGCCCAGGATTCAGCTACGGACACATTGGTGGGACACAATGTGCAGTTCGACTACGCCTTTTTGCAAAGCGAGCTCATCAGGGCTGCCCTCGCAACAGACCAGGCCTATCGACCGTACACGCCACGGCTACTGTGCACTGCCGAAGCAGCACGGGCCCTCATCCCCCGCGAGAAGGTCGGAAGATACCGTCTAGACCGCCTTGCAGAGCTTCTGAACACGGCGCATAAGCCACGCCACCGTGCACAAGCGGATGTGGCAGCCACCATGGATCTTGTGGTGGAGCTCTCTAAACTGCCCATCGAGGTATAAGCGACCGATCTGAACACAGCTAAAGGCCCCGGCCACTGTAGAAACAGTGGTCGGGGCCTTTATTATTCTGTGAGCGCAGGGAGGATACATGTCCCTAGCCACCTGGGCTAGGGACCTTGTACCTATTTACTTATCGTCACCCTCAAGCTCGATGCGGTTGCGCTGCTGCAACTTCTCGAACATTTCCTTCTGCTCCAGGTGGTTGCGGTGCTCGATGTCCTCAACCTTGGAGACAATGTCCTGTGGGTCCGCCTTGAAGAAGGAACCACGGGCTGGGTGACCACCGAAGCCAAGTTCGTTCATGGTCTTCGGAACGGCAGCACCCTGGTACTCCAGAGGAATAGCGTGGCCGTGCTCGTCCACAGGACCCAGCGGCTGGTGAACCTCGATGAACTCACCGCTAGCCAGCTGGCGGATGGTACCGGTCTCGATACCGTGCTCCAGAACCTCGCGGTCATTGCGCTGCAGGCTGATGCACAGACGGTAGGTGATGAAGTACGCGATCGGTGGCAGCAGAACCAAGCCGATACGACCAACCCAGGTCATGGCGTTCAGGGAGATCTGGAAGTGGTACGCAACCAGGTCGTTACCACCGGAGATCGTCAACAGAACGTAGAACACGATAGCCATCACACCGATAGCGGTGCGGGTAGGCACGTCGCGTGGACGCTGCAGCAGGTTGTGGTGCGCGGTGTCGCCCGTCATCTTCTGCTCGATCCATGGGTAGGCGAACAGCAGGGCCACCAGGATTCCGAGGAGCAGGGCTACCCAGAACACGGCAGGGATGGTGTAGTTGCCGAGGTAGAGCTCCCACGCTGGCATAACACGTGCTGCGCCATCCGTCCACAGCATGTAGATATCAGGCTGAGAACCGGCGGACACCTGAGATGGGTTGTATGGACCCAGGTTCCAGATGGCGTTGATCTGGAACAGACCACTCAGCAGTGCGATCACACCGAAGGTGAACAGACCGAAGGATGCGGCCTTGATACCGAACACTGGCAGGATTCGGATACCCACAACGTTGTTCTCGATGCGGCCCGGTCCAGGGAACTGGGTGTGCTTCTGGTACCAGACCAGAGCAACGTGGGCAGCAATCAGAGCCAGCAGGATGCCTGGGATCAGCAGAACGTGTGCGATGTACAGGCGAGGAATGATGATCTCGCCTGGGAAGTCGCCAGCGAACATGATCCAGTGCAGCCAGGTACCAACGATTGGCAGGGCCACAACGATGGCGGACATAATGCGCAGACCAACACCGGACAGCAGGTCGTCTGGCAGGGAGTAGCCGAAGAAGCCTTCTGCCACAGACAGGAGCAGCAGCAAGCAGCCGATGACCCAGTTCGCCTCACGTGGCTTACGGAACGCACCCGTGAAGAAGATGCGGAACATGTGCACCATGATGGAGATGGCGAACAGCAGTGCTGCCCAGTGGTGGACCTGGCGGATGAAGAGACCGCCGCGCACCTCAAAGGAAATGTTCAGTGCAGTGTGGTAAGCCGCGGACATTTCCACACCGTTCAGCGGTGCGTACGCACCGTCGTAGATCACCTTGCTCATCGAAGGATCGAAGAACAGGGTGAGGTACACACCTGACAGGATCAGGATGATGAAGGCGTACAACGCGATCTCGCCCAGCATGAAGGACCAGTGCGTTGGGAACACCTTGTTGATGTTTGGGCGGATGATGCCGGAGGCAGTGTACCGCTCGTCGATGTTGTTTGCCGCGAGTGCTGCGCGGTTTACTTTAGTTTTACTCATGAACGACGCTCCCAGAATGCAGGGCCGACAGGCTCAATGAAGTCGCCCTTGGCGATAAGGTAGCCCTCTTTGTCCACGGTGATCGGCAGCTGTGGCAATGCACGTGCAGCGGGACCGAAGACTGGCTTACCGTACTGCAAGGCATCAAACTGCGACTGGTGGCATGGGCAGAGGATGCGGTTGGTCTGCTGCTCGTACAGGGACGTAGGGCAGCCGATGTGGGTACAGATCTTGGAGTAGGCGAAGTAGTCACCGTAGTGGAAGTCTTCCTGACCTTCACGTGGGATAGCCTTCAGGGCGTCTGCGTGGCGCAAGCGGATCAGCATCACGGCGTTACGTGGGCCGTGAATGGAGTGCATGTGCTCCTCGTAGACATCCCGGTCGGCATCGTAGACATCGCCGTCGTTGATCATGTCCTCGGTCATTGGGAAGACCGTTTCCATTGCTCCGGCGTCCAGGTCCTCGGCACGCATGCGTACCAAGCGGGACACGCCCTTGGTGCTGTAGTGGCCGTCGTGCTTTTCAGCGATGGCAGCGGTGTCGCGGCCCAGGTAGACAGTCTCACCTTGGGAGGCAAGGGTCCATCCGGTGGTCCACAGGGTGCCGTCACCCTGGATGCCCATTGCCTTAGGCTTCCATGGGTTCTTCACGATGCCGCCCAGTGGCAGGATGATGCTGATTCCGGCAAGCACCGCACCAGCACCGGCCAGACCGGCGATCACGGGACGACGGCCGAGAGTGGAGGTCTGCCAAGAGTCATTCAGCAGAGCCACCAGGGTACGGCGGTCAACCTCGTCGGAAGGACCGTCGTGGCGGGTCTGTACGGAGATCTCTTCAGGAATGAAGGTCTTCGTGTAGGACGCGATACCGATACCCATGAACACCAGAGCCAGGCCACCGGTCACGCCCAGCAATGGGGTGTACAGGGTGTAGGTCCACAGACCCTCCTGCTCCATGTGCTTGTAGGTCCATGGCCAGAAGAGGTAGACCGCGATGAACGCGAGGCCCATCAGCACGGACAGAGCGAAGAAGGTTGCGACCTTGCGCTCAGCGCGCTTTTCAGCTGGGTCACCAGCAACTGGGAAGCGTTCCTTGCGGTAGGCAACGGTAACGCCGTCGAGCTCAGTTCCGAGACGGGCAAGTTCATCATTGCTCATCTTGTCGAGCTCTTCGTTTGTGTAGTTACGATTCACATCACTCATGAGCGAGATCCAATCCACATTGCGAAGGCGATCATAATAACGATGCCGAAGAACCACATCAGCATGCCCTCAGTAACTGGACCAATTCCGCCCAGTCCGTAACCACCTTGGTTAGGAGTCTCCTTAGAAGACTTAATGAAAGCGATGATGTCCTTCTTCTCATCAGCGGTCAGCTGGCGATCGGAGAACTTAGGCATGTTCTGTGGACCGGTCAGCATAGCCTGGTAGATTTCCTGCTCGTTTGCTGGGTCCAGAACCGGTGCGTACTTACCACCAGAAAGCGCTCCACCACGGCCGGTGAAGTTGTGGCAGGATGCACAGTTCAAACGGAACAGATCGGAACCGCGAGCTACGTCAGCTGGGTCAATCTTGCCGTCCTGGTTGTTCTTTCCGCGCAGGGACTCCATGGAGATGGTGCCGTCCTCGTCGCGAACGATTCCTGGGCCGCCACCGTTAGCGTTGACGTATGCGGCCAGAGCCAGGGTCTGCTGCTCGGAGTAGCGTGGCTGCTTGCGAGCGGCCTGTGCTTCGTTACGGAGCATCGGCATGCGGCCGGAGTGCACCTGGAAGTACACGGCGCCTTCGCCAACACCGACCAGAGAAGGTCCACGATCCTTCACACCTTGAAGGTTGGCACCGTGGCAAGTGATACAGGCGATCTCGTAGATCTCCTTACCCTGCTCCACCAAAGCGGTCTCGTCCTGGCGAGCCACTGCGGTCTGAGCGTCAGGAGTTAATGCGTTGGCTAGGAATCCGGCACCGGTCAATGCGAAGGCCAACGCCAAGGCACTCGCCAGAGCCTTACGGATCCTGCGCCGCCGACGAGCGGTCGCACCGCTCGTGGCACCGCTAGCCTGCTGGCTAGCGTCTGCGTGTGTGGAATGTGTTTCCATCTTGTTCCCTCTAAAGATTCGTCAATGGAAGTTTGATGGGCTGTAGGCCGTTCGGGTGTTTACACCCAGCGACCGTTACGGCCTACTGGATGAAGTAAATGGTGATCCACAGTGCAATCCAGACCACGTCGACGAAGTGCCAGTAGTAAGACACAACAACGGCAGCGGTTGCCTGCGCTGGGGTGAACTTAGATTTAGCGGTTCGCAGCAGCACCACACCGAAGGCCAGGACACCCGCGAGAACGTGGGCACCGTGGAAGCCGGTGGTGATGTAGAAGGCGGAGCCGTACACGGAACCTGGAATGGTGGTGCCGTGCTGCACGAGGTGTGCATACTCGTAGCCCTGTCCGATGAGGAACACAAGTCCCATCAGAGCAGAGATTGCGTACCACTTACGCAATCCGAATACGTCTCCCCTCTCCGCTGCGAACACGCCAAACTGTGCGGTTACGGAGGACGCCACCAGGATGATGGTGATTCCCGCCGCGAATGGCACATTCAGCTCGGTCGGTTCGGAGGGCCAATTCCCTCCGGAGTTGGCCTTGGACACGAAGTACATCGCGAACAGACCAGCAAAGAACATTAATTCTTGAGACAGGAACACAATCGTGCCGACACTGACCATGTTTGGACGGTTCAATGTCGCAACACGCTGTGGTGCTGCCATACCTGGGTTTTCAACTGCGCTCGTCACGTTTATTAGTATGACGGTTCGAGGGGTGTAAGTCGATTCATCGGGGGCGTTTTCTTGCAGCTTTCTGTAAAAATGCAGGTAAGACCTTGGGGGAAGCTGTCAAACCCACCCCTTTGGGGCTAGTGGAAAAATCTCTTGGGATTGTTGGGAACTTTCTTTGATTGATATCCGACGCCCAGCCTCACGCCCCTCCTGCCTCACGTGCAACCCCAGTATCACGACCCAAAAGCATGCTGACTACCATGGTGGCATGAACCACATCAACATCAACTCAGATACCGCCGATACACCGGCATCTCGCTCTTCTCAGGACTGGTCCTGGCCCGGAGTGTTGAACCTGATCGGCTCTGGCGACGCTCTTCCCGACGCGGCGGTGCACTGGGCAATGTCTCAGATTATGGGCGGAGAGGCTACGCCCGCCCAGATTTCCGCCTTTGCGTTCGGAATCAAGGTCAAGGGCATTACGCCTGAGGAATTGGCCGCAGCCGCGGAGACGATGAGCAGCTTCGCCCAAACGGTAGACACCGGGGACATCACGGATGCCGTGGACATCGTCGGCACGGGCGGCGATGGCCACCACACGGTCAATATCTCCACCATGGCGAGCTTCGTGCTGGCGGGACTGGGGACCACTGTGGTCAAGCACGGTAACCGTGCAGCCAGCTCCAAGTGCGGCGGCGCGGATCTTCTGGAGCAATTGGGCTACCGCATTGAGCGCACGCCCGAGGAGATCGTCAAGGACATGGCCCGTACACACTTTGGGTTCATGTTCGCCAAGACCTATCACCCTGCGATGCGTTTCGCAGGCCCCGTGCGCTCGGAGCTCAAGGTGCCCACGCTATTTAACCTTCTGGGACCGCTCACCAACCCTGCTCAGCCGCGCTACGGGCTGATTGGCTGCGCGTTTGAGGACCAGCAGGAGGTCATGGCTCGCGCCTTTGCTCAGCGCGGCGATAGGGTTCTGGTGGTTCGTGGACACGACGGCATGGACGAGATCACCATCTCCGGCCCCACCCACGTAGTCGCCACCAATTCCGACGGAAGCATCACCCACTTCGACCTCTCCCCCGAGGACTATGGTTTCGAGACCGCGTCGCTTGAGTCCCTCCGTGGCGGCGATGCAGCGTTCAACGCCACCGTTGCCCAGCAGCTCTTCGCCGGGGAATTGGACGGCCCGGTCAAGGCTGCGGTCTTAATGAATGCGGCGGCAGCGCGCGCGACCGTCACGGGCTGGGGAGACGCCACCGACGCGGACTCCATCAAGGAAGCGATCCTTCAGCAGCTGCCGTTCGTGCGTGAGTCTCTGGAGTCTGGCGCGGCACAGAAGGCTCTGCTCACCGCCACGTCCTAATACACTCACTGCCACCACGTAACAGGCTCGGCGCCACCCGCTGAGCCACGAACCGGCCGCTGAGCTACGAAAAGGGTGGGCTAGGAATCCTTAATCAGGATTCCTAGCCCACCCTTTTAGGTAATGAGGGTAGTCAGCGCGTGACTAGTGCTTCTCTGGTGGAAGACCGTACTGCAGGTTCAGCATCGTTGCGGTGTAGATCAGGCAGACAGCACCGGCAACGATCAGCCAGTAGTGCCAGAAGCCGATACCGAGTCCCAGGATTACGATGGACACGGTCATTGCGAAAGGCCAGATGGAGCTTGCGGAGAAGAAGCCCAAAACGCCCTCTCCGTCCTCGATCTCTGCTTCTTCCCAGTCAGCAGGTCCGATGTCGGACTTGGACTCGGTGAGGTGCAGGTACACAGCCAGCATCAATGCCAGCAGGCCACCCAGGGTCATGCCGACCACACCGGACCACTCGATGCCCTTCAGTGCCGCGGAGTGGTCCACGGTGATGGTTCCGATGATGTAGACCGTGGTGACGATAGCGAAGAACAGTGCGATACCGTAGAAGAGTTTTGCGCCTGAAGCCATGTCAGATTCTCTCTTTCCTGAAGTATTTTCTACTACGCCGCGTTGCGGTCGGTGTAGTTTTCATTGGCGGTACGGGTACCCGCACGCTCGGTCTCGAATGGGTGGGTGGAGGTTGCGTATGGAGCTTCGTTGATCTCCTTCAGTGCCGCGGAGTTCGGTGCATCTGGGTTCTGCTTACGGAACTCGATGTACTGCTTGAACTTCTCAGGGGACACAACGCGGATCTCGAAGTTCATCATCGCGTGGTAGGTACCACACATCTCAGCACAACGGCCGACGAATGCGCCTTCCTTGTTGATCTCGCGCACCTGGAAGCGACGCTCCTGCTGGTTCGCCTCAGGGTGGTTGTACACGTCGCGCTTGAACAGGAACTCAGGAACCCAGAAGGCGTGGGACACGTCAGCGGATGCCAGGTCGAACTCGATGGCGGTGTTGGAAGGAAGAACCAGAACTGGGATCTCTTCGGTGGTGCCGGTGGTCTCAATCTTGCTGAAACGCAGGTGGCTGTAGTCATCCTTAGACTTGCCGTGGATTGGTCCTGGGATTGGGTGGCCGTGCTTATCCACGCCCAGATCCTCGTACTTGGACTCCTCGGCTGCCTTCTGTGCAGCCTCGTCGGTCAGCTTCTCACCGTAGACATTGGCGTAGCCGAACTTCCAGTTCCACTGGAATGCGGTCACGTCCACGGTCACCTCTGGGTCCTTGTCCAGTGCGGTGGCCTCATCCTGAGCCTGAACGTTGAAGAAGAACAGGGTCAGAACGGTCAGCACTGGCATCAGGGTCAGAACCAACTCAAGTGGCACGTTGTAGGCGGTCTGACGAGGGAACTCCTCGTGATCACCACGGCGGGTGCGAGCCTTGTCGTTGTAGCGTGCCATCACAAAGAACATCAGGCCCCACATGATGAAGCCGATGATCCAGGCAGCTACCCAGACCCACACCCAGAAGTTGCCCAGCTGCTGGGCCTCTGGGGTGATGCCCTTCGGCCAACCGAAACGCAGCAGTTCAAAGAACTTATTCTCTGGTGGATTTACGGTACAACCAGCCAGGGCAAGGCCACTGAAGCCCAGTACGCCTGCCAAGCCAAGACGGCGAGTCAAACCGTGTACTTTTCGCTGTTCCACGCGATTATTGCCTTCCTCATTAACACGTCGTTTGGTGCTGGTATCGCCGGCTTGTGAAAACCTGTCGCTATCTGCAGTACATAGCGTGAAGCAAAACCAGACCACTTCAACGAATAACTTTAGTGCATTTATCCTCACTTGCCATCATCACATCCATTCAAACCCCACTTTTCCGGGGTATCGTCCCCCTATTTGCCCCCAACTGGGGCACGGGCGTGATCTATCCCACTTTTTTGCGAGACCCCGGTTGCGCTCGCACGCCAGAGAAAAGCGCGCCAGGCGTCGGATATAGAGGCAGATCTCCACCGGCCTCACAGCGTGGCAGGTGGTTAGCACACGGTTCACAGCGTAAAGTGCGATCTCATGTGTGGATTGCTAGGTTTCATTGCCGCCGACGGCTCAGCAGATCAATACGTCAACGCCGTGGAGACGGCCCTCCCGTGCATGCATCATCGCGGCCCCGATGACAGTGGCACGTGGCACGACGACAACGTGGTGTTCGGATTCAACCGTCTGTCCATCATTGACATTGATCACTCGCACCAGCCGCTGCAGTGGGGACCAGAGGGCGAGGACAAGCGTTACACCTTGACCTTCAATGGTGAGATCTACAACTACCTGGAGCTGCGCGAGGAGCTTCAGGCCGAGGGCTACACCTTTAATACTGAAGGTGATGGCGAGCCGATCGTGGTGGGATTCCACCACTGGGGCCCCGACGTGGTGCACCACCTGCGCGGCATGTTTGCCTTCGCCGTGTGGGATTCTGCCGAGCAATCCCTGTTCATCGCCCGCGACCAATTCGGCATTAAGCCGATGTTCGTGGCGACCACCTCCGCGGGCACGGCCTTTGGCTCCGAGAAGAAGTGCATCCTGTCCATGGCGGACGCGATCGGCCTGTCCGAGGAGCTCGACATCCGCGCCATCGCCCACTACACCGACCTTCAATATGTGCCCGAGCCGGAGACCCTTCATCGTGGAATCCGACGCCTGGAGTCCGGTTCCTACGGCATCATTACCCCTGGCGGCGCGCTGCAGGAGACTCGATGGTTCGAGCCGACGTTCCCGGTTCGCCCCGTGGCGTCCGGTTCGGAGACGCAGGTGTTTAAGAAGATCGCTGAGGCTCTGGAAGATTCTGTGGAAAAGCACATGCGCGCGGATGTGACTGTGGGCTCATTCCTGTCCGGCGGTATCGACTCTACCGCCATCGCCACCCTGGCGAAGCGTCACAACCCGAACCTGCTGACGTTCACCACCGGCTTCGAGCGGGAGGGATACTCGGAGATCGACGTGGCGGCGGAATCGGCGGCGGCGATCGGCGTGGAGCACATTGTCAAGGTGGTATCCCCCGAGGAATTTGCAGCAGCCATCCCGCAGATCATCTGGTACTTGGACGATCCCGTGGCGGACCCTGCGCTGGTGCCGCTGCACTTTGTGGCCGCCGAGGCACGCAAGCATGTGAAGGTGGTGCTGTCTGGCGAGGGTGCCGATGAGCTCTTCGGTGGCTACACGATCTACAAGGAGCCGCTGTCCCTGGCACCGTTCGATAAGGTTCCCTCTCCTCTGAAGAAGGTCCTGGCGAAGGTGGGCGACGCCATGCCAGAGGGCGTGCGCGGAAAGTCCTTGCTGCAGCGCGGCACCATGAGCATGGAGGACCGCTACTACGGCAACGCTCGGTCCTTTAACTACCAGCAGCTCGAGCGCGTGCTGCGAGAGATCCGCCCAGAGTGGGACCACCGTGAGGTCACCGCCCCAATCTATGCGAAGTCCACGTCCATGGACCCCGTGGCACGCATGCAGCACCTGGACCTGTTCACGTGGATGCGCGGCGACATCCTGGTGAAGGCCGACAAGATCAACATGGCCAACTCGCTGGAGCTGCGCGTTCCGTTCCTGGACAAGGTGGTCTTCGAGGTTGCCGAGACCTTGCCTCACGAGTTGAAGGTCTCCCACGGCACCACCAAGTACGCGCTGCGCAAGGCCATGGAGTTCATCGTTCCGGAGCACGTGTTGAACCGGAAGAAGCTCGGCTTCCCCGTGCCGCTGCGCCACTGGCTGGCCGGTGACGAGCTCTACGGCTGGGCCAAGGAGAACATCGAGGCATCCCAGACCGACCATATCTTCAACAAGGCCGAGGTCCTGGCGATGCTGGACGAGCACAGGACGGCCATGAACTCCGGTTCCGGCCCAGATCACTCCCGCCGTATTTGGACGGTGCTGTGCTTCATGATCTGGCACGGTATCTTCGTGGAGCACCGGATCACGCCGGACATCGACCAGCGGGATTATCCTGTACGCCTCTAGGCGCCCCCTGGGCGTCCTCCTCTGAGTGCCCTCCCCTGGGTCCTCCACACATCACAGAAGGTCCCCACCCGTCACGGGTGGGGACCTTCGTAGTACTAGAAGCCGACAAGCCTCCCAGCGGCTTCTGCTCAATCACGCTGGAATCAGGAGAAGGAGTCACCGCAGGCGCAGGAGCCGGTGGCGTTGGGGTTGTCGATGGTGAAGCCCTGGGACTCGATGGTATCCGCGAAGTCAATCTTCGCGCCGGTGAGGTATGGGGAAGACATGCGGTCAACCACCAGGTTCACTCCGTCGAAGTGGTCAACAATGTCGCCGTCCAGCTGACGATCATCGAAGAACAGCTGGTAGCGCAGGCCGGCGCATCCACCGGGCTGAACTGCAATGCGCAAGGCCAGGTCGTCACGGCCTTCCTGGGCCAGCAACGCTGCGGCCTTTTCCTGAGCTGCTGGGGTCAGCTCAACACCCGTCAAAGATTCTGGAGCAGTCATGTGCGTCCTCTACTTTCCTTATGTCTGAACCCCACGATCACTCCTATTACGAGCTCACGAGATCCCAAGGATATCGGGACACTCCCGATAGGTCTACCCCTCATAAACTACACCCTGGCCTGAACCTATGCCACTAGGACCTGAACCTATGCCACTAGCGCCCACTCCCCTTCCCGCGCGCCTTTATAGACTAAAGATTCTCGCTGCTCTAACCTGTTAAGCGTGAAAAAGCCGAAATCGTCCGAAAAGTCCACCGCCGCTGCCGAGGCGAACTCCACTCACGCGAACTCCGCAGAACCTAACTCCGCAGAGTCCACCGACTCTTCCGCGCCTACCCGCAGCGCCGCGTTCACTCCGAAAAAGGGCAAGCCCACGCCCAAGCGCAACGAGGTTGAGCGCCAAGCGGGCGTTCGTCGTACATCCTTCGAAGCTCCGACCACCCCAGCCGAGGCGCGCAAGCGCCGCAAGGAACTGAAGCAGTCGATGTCCAAGGAAGAGTACAAGGCGATGAAGCAGCGTCAGCGCGATGAGGCCGCGCGGGAGCGCCGCAAGGCCAACGAGCGCATGATGGCGGGCGATGAGAAGTACTTGATGGAGCGCGATAAGGGCCGCGAGAAGCGCCTAGTGCGTGACTTCATTGACTCCCGGCGTTTCATCATGAACATCTTCCTGCCGCTGACTTTGGTGGTTGTGCTGGTGATGCTGGTGGGCACGCGCAATCCTCAAATTGCCAACCTCGCCTCCCTGGTGATGATGGCCATCTTCCTGATCCTTCTGCTGGAAGGGATCTGGGTGGGCCGCCGGGTCAATAGGCTGGTCAATGAGCGTTACCCGGACAACCCCTTCGGGAAGTTCCACTTGGGAATGTATGCCTTTACCCGCGCCACGATGCTGCGCCGTTTCCGCACTCCTGCTCCGCAGAAGAATATCGGCGATTCCGTCTAGGAACGTGCCCCGATGACTTCTATCGTGTTTCCGCAGGTCACACCACCGGACAACGCCGCACGTGACGCGATGCGCGAACAATGGACGCACCGGCGTCGAATTCATTCATCATCCACCGCAACCGTCAACCCGGGCGATGGCCTCGGCTCCATTGCCCTGTGGCTCGCGGGATGCATGCCGGCGAAGGACACCCACGCCGATGCCGGGCTGGAGAAGGTGCGCCACATTGTGGTCGCCGGCGATCACCCCGTGGGCGAGGCGATCCCGGAGATCTCCCATGTGTCCACGGGCCAGGCGGGGTTGGACGAATCCCTGGCGCTGACCGCCGATGATGTCCATGTTGAATCGTTATGGGTCGACGCCCAGCGTCACGCCCCACAGGCCCACCCCGCAGATCGGGCTGATGCGTTGACGGAGGAGGAGTTCGACTCAGCAGTGCGGGCCGGGATGGAACTTGCGGACGCCCAGGCCGATTCGGGGGTCTCCCTGTTGTTGGTCGGCGATCATGGGCGCGGCCTCACGTCCACTGCCGCAGTGGTGGTGGGCAGCCTCTGCACGGTGGAACCCGTGCGCGTGGTGGGGCGTGGCTCGGGCATTGATGACAGCGTGTGGCGGCAGAAGGTCACCTATATCCGTGATGCGATGTACCGCGTCCGGGACGACCGTGCCTCGGCGCAGCGCGTGCTGCGCAAGGCTGGGAGCGCGGATCTTGCGGTGCTGGTGGGGCTGTTGGCACAGGCCGCGGTGCGCCGCACTCCTGTGGTGTTCGATGGCGCCGGGGTGGCTGCTGCGGCCCTGGTGGCGCACGCGATGGCGCCCGGTGCAAGTGAGTGGTGGGCGGCTGCGTCGGCGGGGACGGAGCCGGCGACCCGGGAGGCGTTGGCGTACCTGGATCTGACGCCACTGTTGGATCTGTCTCTAGACACAGATCAGGGCACCTGCGCGTTGCTCGCCCTGCCGATCATTCGGCATGCGTGGCGCACGGTGCCCCGGGTATCTGGTTAACGGCCACTACCAAGTATCTGGCTCACGGTGGCTGTTGCTTGAGGCCGTGAGCCGTGAGGCCTTACGCTGTTGCGGACGGTTAGTCCTTCAGCGTGACCATCCAGCCGTGAACATCCTCCACGGATCCGCGCTGGATTCCGGTGAGGTGCTCGCGAAGCTTCATGGTGATCTCGCCGGCCTCGCCGCCGTTAACCTGGAACTCGCCGCCCTTGTGCTTCACCACACCGACGGGTGTGACCACAG
Source organism: Corynebacterium zhongnanshanii (assembly GCF_014490575.1). Classification (NCBI taxonomy): domain Bacteria; kingdom Bacillati; phylum Actinomycetota; class Actinomycetes; order Mycobacteriales; family Corynebacteriaceae; genus Corynebacterium; species Corynebacterium zhongnanshanii. Next base: position 721,882 of record NZ_CP061033.1, on the reverse strand, counting down.
CGGCGGTGCCGCAGGCGAAGGCCTCCGTCATCTCTCCGCTGGTGGCTGCGCGCTCCCACTCGTCAGTGGAGATCAGGCGCTCTTCCACGGTGTACCCCAGGTCCTCAGCAATATCCAGCAGGGAGGAACGCGTCACGCCCGGAAGCAGGGAGCCCGTGAGCTCCGGGGTCACCAGGGTGACGTTGTCGCCGGAGCCGTAGACGAAGGCAAGGTTCATGCCTCCCATTTCCTCCACGTACTTGTGCTCCACGGCGTCCAACCACACCACCTGGTCGCAGCCCTGCTGCTCTGCGAAGGACTGGGCGATGAGGGAGGCGGCGTAGTTGCCCGCGAACTTGGCGGCACCGGTGCCACCGCGCACCGCGCGGACGTACTCGGTGGCCAACCACACGGACACGGGCTTCACGCCACCCTTAAAGTACGCACCGGCTGGGGAGGCGATCACGCAGAAGGTGTAGGAGTTCGCCGGGTGCACGCCCAGACCCACCTCCTGGGAGATCATGAAGGGACGGAAGTACAGGGCTTCCTCGCCACCGGCCGCAGGGACCCAGCGGTGATCCACGGCGGTGAGCTGCTTGAGGGATTCAATGAACAGCTCCTCGGGGAGCTTCGGCATGGCCAGACGCTCGGCGGAGTCCTGGAAGCGAGCGGCGTTGCGCTCCGGGCGGAACGTTTGGATGGATCCGTCTTCCTGGCGGTAGCCCTTCAGGCCCTCGAAGATTGCCTGTCCGTAATGCAGAACGGACGTAGCGGGATCCAGTTGCAGTGGCGCGTAGGGAACCACGCGTGCGTCGTGCCAGCCAGCATCCGCATCCCAATCAATCAGCACCATGTGATCGGTGAAGTACGTACCGAAGCCCGGCTGGGCCAAAATTTCCGCTACCCTCTCGTCGCTTGCCGCGTTGTCGTTGAGGGTAACGGAGAAGGAGTCTTTAGTAGCTGGCACATAAGTCATGTCCTTATCGTACAACTCACCTCCCACACGTGTACCGCTCCCCTCGGCTTTGTTCGGGGTATGGTGGTGAGCGTTGTCACTAAAACATGTGAAAAGGTGGTTTCTCTCGTGTCCCAGCCCGCTGTCACTCCGTCCAACTTGTCCCGCGGTCATGTGCCGGAACTATCCATCGCACCGTTGGGCGCCGATGCTCACGATTCACTGACGGCCGACGTCCTCATCGTGCCCGTGTTCCACGGCGAGAACGGACTTGAACTGGCCGGGAGCCTAGGAGGCGCGTGGGGCCGAGGCCTCGAGATCACTCTGTGGAAGCTGCTCGTATCCCTGGGCGCCCAGGGCACACCAGGCGAAGTCACTACGGTTCCCGCAGCCTCTATTTTCTCCCACGATGACGAGTCAGAAGAGGCCAGCGCAGACTCCACTAAAGAGCCTTCCCCCTTCACCACCATCATCGCCATCGGTTTGGGCGATAGCGACGAGCTGACCGCCGAAACCATCCGCGAGGGTGCCGGCACCGCCATTCGTGCAGTACAGCGCACCAAGGATCAGGAACCGGCCTCCGTGGTATCCATGCTGGGCATCTTCGATCCCGAGGCCGCGGTGATCGGCCACGCCTTGGGCGCCTACACTTACGCCGGTTTTAAGGAAGCGAAGCCCTCCGTGGCCACGGTGAGTGTGGTGACCCCTCCTGCCACCGAGGAGGACAACAGTGCCGACGAACTTCTGCAGCATGCCCGGGTGCTGGTGGACAGTGTGGCGCTGGCTCGCGACCTGGTCAACGCTCCCGCCAATGTGCTCTACCCGGAGTCCTATGCTGCCTTCATCAAGGACGCGGCTGAAGCTGAGGGCCTGGAGGTGGAGATTCTCGAGGAATCCCAGCTGGAGGAGCAAGGCTATGGTGGCATCCTCGGCGTAGGCCAGGGCTCTGCCCGCCCGCCCCGTTTGGTGCGCGTGAGCTACAACAAGGACGCTCAGGACACCCCACTGGTGGCTCTGGTGGGCAAGGGAATCACCTTCGATACCGGCGGCATCTCCCTGAAGCCTGGGGCCAACATGTGGAACATGATCTCGGACATGGGCGGCTCGGCGGCCGTGGTGGGATCCATCATCGCCGCCACACGCCTGGGCCTGAACCTGCGGGTCACCGCCACCATTCCACTCGCGGAGAACATGCCTGGCGACAAGGCCACGCGTCCCGGCGACATCATTGTGCATTACGGCGGGTTGAGCTCCGAGGTTCTTAATACCGACGCCGAAGGTCGCCTTGTCCTGGCCGATGCGATCGCCCGCGCGTGTGAGGATGAGCCGGCCTTCCTCATTGAAACGGCTACCCTCACGGGAGCTCAGATGGTGGCTTTGGGTGAGCGCACGCCTGGCATCATGGGATCCATCGAGTTCCGTGATCGCGTGTCCATGATTTCCCAGAATGTGGGTGAGAATGCGTGGCCTATGCCACTGCCGAAGGAGCTGGCGAAGGAAATCACCAGCGATGTGGCCGATCTGAAGAACATCTCTACCTCCCGCTGGGGCGGCATGAGTGTGGCCGGGCACTACCTGTCCAAGTTCGTGGCCGAGGGCGTTCAGTGGGTGCACATGGATGTGGCCGGGCCGGCCTATAACACGGGTTCCGCGCACGGGTACACGCCGAAGCGTGGAACGGGTGTTCCGGTCCGCACGATCGTGGCCAGCTTGGAGGCCATCGCGCGCGGCGAGGTCGAGCACTAAGCAGCGTGCAGCCGGCAGTCTGACGTGCGCTAGAGAAGCGCACTCAGGTCCGATCGCTTAGGAGCGGTCCGCGTCCTTCTGGGCCTGCCGGGCGGCGCGGCGCTGCCGCTGCTCCTCGCGGGCTTTGAGCAGCCGATCGCGCTCAATTTTTTCGCGCATGCGTTGCGGGTAACCGGTCTCTTCCGCGAAATAGAGAGGGATTCCCACACCGTGCGCCACGGCGTCGATCCCCTTCGGGCCACCAATGGCGCGGCGCGTCCACTCCCCTGCGGCGTCCACCAGCACCACGGACATCTCATTGACCAGCGTTTCGGGTTCCACAAACCCCTCTACCCCGGTGCGTCCAAACGTCCACTGCTTGAGGTAGTCCAGATCTTTCGCGCGCACGGTCTGCCCCGGCGCCCGCGGAGGTGTGGCGCCTTTGTTCTTCGAACGTCCGAAAAGATTAAACACAGGAACTCATTTTACGGCAGGATGCGCTCATCTTTTTCGGAACAGTTAACTACTGCCCCATAATCCTTCTAGTTCCATAATCTTTAGGCGGCGTGGTGCACCGTGGGCGGCGGCGTCCCCGAGGCGGAGCTGGGGACCTTTCGGGGTGGACACTCGGCATCGAATATCTCTGGGGACACACAGGAAAACCCGCTGTCACCAGTAGATATGGGCACAGACGGTGGGTGTGCGCGCAGGTATTGAGCACCAGCTCAGTTGCGCTGCAGCGGGTATTATGAGACCTCGCGTGAAGAACACCTCGTGTTTGAGTAGGCTTGAGACCGTTAATCGCAGCTTTAAACCTTGAGGAGCTTCACAGATATGGCGCACAACGTCGAAATGCCCGAACTGGGCGAGTCCGTCACCGAGGGCACGATTACCCAGTGGCTGAAGAAGGTCGGCGACACCGTGGAGGTCGACGAGCCTCTCCTGGAAGTTTCCACCGACAAGGTCGATACCGAGATCCCTTCCCCCGTCGCCGGAGTGCTGCTCGAGATCAAGGCTGATGAGGACGAGACCATCGACGTCGGTGACGTCATTGCCGTGATCGGTGACGAGGATGAGGCGTCTGACTCTTCGGACGACGCCGACGATGCTGACGCTGATGATGCAGATGGCGCTGATGAGGCGGACGATCAGGACGACGCCGCTGACGATGCTGACGACGAGGATGCCGACGACGCCGACGAGTCCTCCGATGACGAAGATGATGAGGACGACGAAGCAGACGATGAGGACGCTGCCGCCGAGTCCGGTGACGCTGAAGATGTGACCATGCCAGAGTTGGGCGAGTCCGTCACCGAGGGAACCATCACCCAGTGGCTGAAGAAGGTCGGCGACTCCGTGGAGGTCGACGAGCCACTGCTGGAGGTCTCCACGGACAAGGTGGACACGGAGATTCCTTCCCCAGTGGCGGGCACCCTGGTGGAGATCGTGGCTGACGAGGATGACACCGTGGATGTGGGCGACGTCATCGCGCGCATCGGCGACGGTTCTGCACCCAAGAAGTCCTCGAAGAAGTCCAAGGACTCCGAGAAGTCTGAGAAGTCTGACGACAAGGACGAGAAGAAGTCTGAGAAGTCCGAAGACACGAAGGCTGACGAGTCCAAGGAGGATAAGAAGGCCGAGAAGTCTGAAGACAAGGACGAGAAGAAGTCCGCCGGCGAGCCGTCCGAGGGCAACCTCCCCTATGTCACCCCACTGGTCCGCAAGCTGGCCGAGAAGCACAGCGTGGACCTGTCCACCGTGTCCGGAACGGGCGTGGGTGGCCGCATCCGCAAGCAGGATGTTCTGGCCGCAGCGGACAAGACCTCCGAAGACACGACCTCTGGCTCTGACGAGTCTGGCTCTGCCACGTCTGAGACCTCCCAGTCCTCCGGCAACGCCGGTTCCCGCGCCTCCACGCACAAGGTGGATCCTCGCAAGGAAGAGCTGCGCGGAAGCACCCAGCGCATCAACCGCGTCCGCGAGGTGACTGCCTCCAAGACCTTGGAGTCCCTGCACTCCTCTGCACAGCTCACCCAGGTTCACGAGGTGGATGTCACCGGCATTACCAACCTGATCGCAGCACACGAGGAGGCTTACGCAGACAAGCACGGTGCGGAACTCACTGTTGTTCCGTTCTTTGCGAAGGCCATCGTCGAGGCTCTGGTTGCTCACCCGAACATCAACGCGTCCTACAACGCAGAGACGAAGGAAGTCACCTACCACGAGTCCGTGAACCTGAGCGTCACCGTGGACACGGAGGAGGGCCAGCTCAGCCCTGTGATCGCGGATGCACAGAAGCTGTCTCTGCCGGAGCTGGCTCAGGCCATCGTTGATGTGGCCGATCGCGCGCGCAACTCCCAGCTCAAGCCAAACGACTTGGCTGATGGCACCTTCACTCTGACCGACATCGGTTCCGAAGGCGCCCTCACCGATACGCCAATCCTCACTCCTCCGCAGGCTGCGCTGGTGGCCACCGGCCGCATTGTGCGCCGCCCGGTCATCATGGAGGAGGACGGCAGCGAGGCCATCGCTATCCGTTCCATGGTGTTCCTGCCGATCACCTACGATCACCGCATTATCGACAGCGCCGACGCTGGACGTTTCCTGTCCACCGTCCGTGATCGTCTGGAGACGGCCGACTTTGAGGCGGATCTGGAGCTCTAAGCCCTCACGCCTCTGACGCGCCCCACACCGCGCACCCCTGGAGCCTCGAGATCTTCGAGGTTCTAGGGGTTGCGTGCTTTCTTCGGCGAGTACACTATCCCCCATGGGTTTCCAAGAAGGAAGTATTCGGCGGAACAGCGATCCGATCCAGGTGGAGTGGCTCGGCCAGGTGGACTATGCGGACACCTGGCAGCGTCAGGCACAGATGGCCGCGGAGATTGCCGACGGCACGCGCCCGGACACCGTCTTGTTGCTGGAGCATCCCCCCACCTACACGGCGGGCAAGCGCACGGAGGATTCCGATCGCCCCACCAATGGCCTTCCCGTGGTGGATGTGGATCGCGGCGGCCGGATCACGTGGCATGGCCCTGGCCAGTTGGTGGCCTACCCGCTCATCAAGCTCGCCGATCCGGTGGATGTGGTGGATTATGTCCGCCGCATGGAGGAGGCGTTGATTGCCACCTGCCGGGACTTTGGTGTGAACAACGTGGGCCGCGTGGAGGGCCGTTCTGGCGTGTGGCTGCCGGCTGGGGTGGTTGATGGCCAGCTGCTTCCGGCTCGGAAGATCGCGGCGATTGGCATCCGCGTGACCCGTGGTGTGACGATGCATGGCGTGTCCTTGAATTGCGATAACACGCTGGAGTACTACGACCACATTGTGCCGTGTGGTCTGTCCGATGCGGGCGTGGCCACGTTGTCGCGCGAACTCGGCCGTGATATTCGTGTGTCCGACGCCGAGCCTCACCTGCGCCAACACATCATCGATGCCCTGAACGGTGACTTGCATGTGGAGAAGCACGAACTACCAGAACAATAGTTCCGAGCGGCCAAACGGTGAGTCCCGCACGTAGAGCTCTACGCAGCTCCCGAGTGGCCCTACTTGCTAGTCGCGCACGCGCCCGAAAAGCGCGTAGGGTGGTGGGCATGACTGTGAACGCTGAAGGCCGTCGAATGCTTCGGATCGAAGCGAAGAACTCGCAGACTCCGATCGAGTCTAAGCCACGTTGGATCCGCACCACCGCAAAGATGGGTCCTGAGTTTCGTGATATGAAAAACCGTGTGTCTGGCGCGAGCCTGCACACTGTCTGCCAGGAGGCGGGGTGCCCCAATATTCACGAGTGTTGGGAGGATCGCGAAGCTACCTTTCTCATCGGTGGGGATACCTGCTCCCGCCGATGCGATTTCTGCCAGATTAAGTCCGGTCGCCCCTCCCCCTTGGATCTCGACGAACCGCGTCGTGTGGCCGAGAATATTCGGGAGATGGGTCTGCGCTACGCCACGATCACGGGTGTGACGCGTGATGATCTGGATGATGAGGGCGCCTGGTTGTACGCGGAGGTCGTGCGCAAGATCCACGAGCTGAACCCGAACACGGGCGTGGAAAACCTCACGCCCGACTTCTCTAACCGCCCCGAGCTGCTCAAGATTGTCTTCGAGTCCGAGCCTGAGGTATTTGCGCACAACCTGGAGACGGTTCCCCGTATCTTTAAGCGCATCCGTCCGGCGTTTAAGTACGACCGTTCCCTGGAGGTTATTCAGGCCGCGCATGACTATGGTCTGGTCACCAAGTCCAACCTGATTTTGGGCATGGGTGAAACCGCTGAGGAGGTTCGGGATGCGATCAAGGATCTCGCCGCAGCAGGCACGGATATTCTCACCATTACGCAGTACTTGCGTCCATCCTCCATGCACCACCCTATTGAGCGATGGGTGAAGCCGGAGGAGTTTATGGAGCATTCGGACTTCGCCTACGAGGCAGGTATTAAGGCCGTCATGTCTGGTCCTTTGGTGCGCTCCTCGTACCGTGCGGGCCGGCTGTATGCTCAGGCGAAGCACGCTCGCGGAGAGGCTATCCCTGACAACCTGCAGCACCTGGAGGCCACGTTGGACAGCACCACGTCCCAGGAAGCGTCCTCCTTGCTGAAGAAGTACGGTTCTTCTACCGAGACCCCAGTTACTGCTCGTTAGTTCTGTGCTCTATCCTTAAACGCATGGCGAAGGACATCCGCGAAAAGGAAAACAAGAAGGCAGAAAAGGCCGCGAAGAAGCAGGCCCGTCGCACTCAGTACTCCCAGATGTGGCAGGCGTTCAAGCTTCAGAAGCAGCGCGATAAGGCGCTGGTCCCCTGGATGATTGTGGCTTTTCTGGCTCCAATCATTCTGCTGGGTCTGTTGTCTCTCGTGTGGGGCTACTGGTTCCTGAATATTCCCGTGGGCATTGTGCTGGGTGCCATGCTGGCCTTGGTGGTCTTTAACCGCCGTCTGCAAAAGGGTGTCTATGACCAGATCGAGGGTGAGGCCGGCGCCGCCGCGTGGGCGTTGCAGAACATGCGCGATGGTGTGGGCATGAAGTGGATCACGGAGGCAGGAGTTGCCTCCAACACCCACATGGATGCCGTTCACCGTGTGGTCGGCACCCCTGGAATTGTCCTGGTGGGTGAGGGTGCGCCTCACCGTCTGAAGCCGATGATGGCTCAGGAGCGCAAGAAGTTGGCCCGCATCGTGGGAGCCACGCCGATCTACGACGTGGTGGTGGGCAACGAGGAGGGCCAGGTGCCCGTCAAGAAGCTCCAGCGCCACCTCATGCGCATGCCTCGCAATGTCAAGAAGAACGAGGTGGACGCCCTGAACGGCCGCGTGGAATCGATTTCCCGCCTGACGAACGCTCAGCGCGGCATCCCGAAGGGTCCGCTGCCGAAGGGCGGTCAGATCTCGGGCATGGGGCGCCGTGCGCGCCGTGCCGCTGAGCGTGGCAAGAAGAAGTAGAACGTGCCCCTCACAGGTACCCTTCTAGACCCTCGCCATAGTTAAGCGGTCTCCGCCATGGATGTACAGGCTCTCCTGACCATTCTCGCCATCAATGTGGTGGGCATTTACTCACCGGGTCCGGATGTGTTCCTCATCATGCGCCTGGCCACGAAATCCCGACGCCACGCGCTCGCCGCGGTCGCCGGCATTTCCACGGCTGTGGCACTCTGGGTGGCACTCACCGTCTTTGGTGTCGCCACACTTCTCTCCACTGTGCCAGAAGCCATGGGCATCATTCAGCTTGTGGGCGGCCTATGGCTGGCGTACATGGCCTATGGCATGGCACGCTCGGCTCGTGCTCAATGGGGCCGGTCGGTCGAGGAGCTGGGCGTCGATGATCACAGCGCACTACTCGGGTCGCTGGGGCATTCCTACCGCGCGGGACTATTGACCAACCTTGCTAACCCCAAGGCGGTGTTGTATTTCGCGGCGATTATGGCGCCGCTGATGCCCACGCAGGCGCCGCTGTGGGTGTCCGTGGTGCTGGTGATCGTCATCGTTGTCGAGGTGGCACTGTGTCACGGCCTGATCGCCGTGACAGTCAGCACCGAGCGCATCAAGCGCAGGCTGCTGGGAGCGGGCGCGTATATCGACGCCGCAGCCGCCGCCATCTTCGGCCTGTTCGCCCTGGCCTTATTCATCAAGGGAGTGTCTGCGCTGGTAGGTGCGTAAGCGAGCGGGGATCGCTCGCGCCGCCGCACGCTAGCGGACGCGGATCACAGCGGTGCCGGTGGCGCGGTCGTGCATACCGCGGCCATCGGTATCCTGAATGACCGGCGGGAACAGGAAGACCGTCAGCAGCGTGCGCACCACGGAGCGCCACAGGCCCACGTGCTTGGAGCCATCGTCGATGCGCGCGACCCCCAGGCCCAGGAACGCGTGTCCCGGAGATTGGGCAAACAGACACACAGTGACGATGCGCCACACGATGAAGGTGAACATCGCGACGGTTGCGTAGTCTCCCAATGCATCAGTCATGCGGGTAATGAAGAACGCCATGGCATAGCACATCAGCCAATCGATCAGCAGGGCTGCCATGCGGGGGAAGAGCCCCGCCAGCGATCCCGGACCGGATTGTGGCAGACCTAGGTTCTCGCCGGCATAGGTGCTGGGTGCAGCGGGATCCTCGTACTGTCCCGGAACTTCAGGACCCTCCAACCACGAGCGACGGGGCTTCGGTTGGGCGCGCCGGTGTGTGCTCGTGGGCTTGTTGTTTTTTGGCTGCTCTTTACTCATGATGCTTCAAAGATTATCCGCACCCCCTCCCCCAATGCACATTGACCCGCAGGATTCAGTACAGTTGAAGGCATTGGGTTTGTTAGCGAGTGCACGGTGAACCCTGCAGTGTGGTTCACGACATATCACTAGTTAACATTCTCGAAACACTAAAGTGACAGTTAAGCAACAACGCTTTTCTACACTGTGTGACTACGAGGTTCTAGTTTCCCGAGTAGGACGTTTGGCCTAGGGCCTGCAGGAAATAATTCCCACATAAAGGAATGGAAGAGATCATGTCATTTAAGACCGCTGAAGACATCGTCAAGTACATCAAGGACAACGAGATTGAGTTCGTTGACGTTCGCTTCACCGATGTGCCAGGTATCGAGCAGCACTTCACCATCCCCGCTGCAATGTTCGACGAAGACCTCGCAGAGGAGGGCTTGGCATTCGACGGTTCTTCCATCCGTGGCTTCACCACCATTGAAGAGTCGGACATGAACCTGCTGCCGGACTTCGAGACCGCGCAGATCGACCCATTCCGCAAGGCGAAGACCCTCAACATCAAGTTCTTCGTCCACGACCCATTCACCCGCGAGCCTTTCTCCCGCGACCCACGCAACGTTGCCCGCAAGGCCGAGCAGTACCTGGCCTCCACGGGCATCGCGGACACCTGCTTCTTTGGTGCAGAGGCAGAGTTCTACCTGTTCGATTCCGTTCGTTACTCCACGGACATCAACAGCAGCTTCTTCGAGGTGGACTCCGATGAGGGCTGGTGGAACCGTGGCGAAGAGTTCAACCTGGATGGCTCCTACAACCTGGGCTCCAAGACCCGCCTGAAGGGTGGCTACTTCCCTGTCGCGCCATACGACCAGACCCAGGAAGTCCGCGACGCCATGACCAAGAACCTCCAGGCCGCTGGTTTCGAGATCGAGCGTTTCCACCACGAGGTGGGAACCGGTGGACAGCAGGAGATCAACTACAAGTTCAACACTCTGCTGAAGGCCGCCGATGACCTGCAGACCTTCAAGTACCTCATCAAGAACACTGCTGTGTCCCACGGCAAAGCTGCAACCTTCATGCCGAAGCCTCTTGCAGGCGACAACGGCTCCGGTATGCACGCCCACCAGTCCCTGTGGAAGAACGGCGAGCCTCTGTTCTACGACGAGAACGGCTACGCAGGCCTGTCCGACATCGCGCGCTACTACATCGGCGGTATCCTGAAGCACGCCGGCGCGGTTCTGGCCTTCACCAACCCAACCCTGAACTCCTACCACCGTCTGGTTCCGGGCTTCGAGGCTCCAATCAACCTGGTGTACTCGCAGCGTAACCGCTCTGCTGCCATCCGTATTCCAATTACCGGTTCCAACGCCAAGGCCAAGCGCATCGAGTTCCGCGCTCCGGACCCATCCGGAAACCCATACTTCGGTTTCGCAGCCATGATGATGGCTGGTCTGGACGGCATCAAGAACCGCATCGAGCCTCACGCTCCTGTGGACAAGGACCTCTACGAGCTCCCACCAGAGGAGGCCAAGGACATCCCACAGGCACCAACCAGCCTGGAGGCATCCCTGAAGGCTCTGGAGGAGGACTCCGAGTTCCTGACCGAGGGTGGCGTGTTCACCGAGGATCTGATCGATACCTACATCGGTTACAAGTACGACAACGAAATTGCTCCCGTGCGTCTGCGTCCTACCCCGCAGGAGTTCGAGATGTACTTCGACTGCTAATCGCTGCACGAATCCTCATCGCTGCATGAGCCTGCCCCAGCCGGGGCAGGCTCATCGGCTTTAATGATGCTTTTTAAATACATCTTTATTGCCTAGACTGGTAGCTGTGACAGCGTCTCTCCGTGATACCCGTCGTCGTCCACCGGTGTGCCCACGCTACATCTTCCTGCTCTGCGCAGGCGTCTCCCTCCTTCTGGGCCTCATCACCGCCTTGAGCCGGCTGGGCGTGACCACCAACAACCTCAGCACCACACTGTCCGGGATCCACGGCCCCCTCATGGTCTTCGGCTTCATCGGCGGAGCCATCGGCCTGGAACGCGCCGTGTCCGTAGTCAACAGTTCCCCTACCCACACACTCTGGCCGTGGGCGGGACCGAGCTTCCATGCCCTGGGAGTCATTACGCTCATCGGTGCCGCCTCACAGCCCACGTTCGCGCCAGCGTTTATCACCGAGCATCCGCAGGCCATCGCAGGCATCATGTTTACTCTCAGCCAGGGTGTGCTCGGCGCGCTGTACTACAGCATCTACCGGCGCCAGCCCAGCATGGCGGTTCTCATCCAGGCCTGCGGCGTGATCGGCGGCGCATCGGCCACCGCACTGTTCGCCAGCGGCGCGGCCTTTGCGGACATCCTCCCGCTCACCGCCGTCTTCGTGGTCGCCACCATCATCGGTGAGCGCTGTGAGCTCGCCCGGGTGTCCATCGCCGGAGCGAACGCCGAAACCCACCTGACGGCCTTGATCTGCGCGGTGACGGCGGCGTCGATTATCTATATCGCCGCACCACGGCTGGGCTACCCACTGATCGGCGCGCTGCTGATCGTCACCGCCGTGGCCACCGCACGCGTAGATATCGCCCGCCACATGCTGAAGTCCACCGGCCTGCCTCGTTTTAGTGCTGTGGCGATGATGCTGGCCTACGCCTGGCTGAGCCTCACGGGCCTAGTGTGGCTGGCCTTCGGGCAGTCCAGCGCCGGATTTGCCTACGACGCAGCCGTGCACACCCTGTTCATCGGGTTCACGATGTCCATGATCCTGGCGCACGCGCCGATCATTGTAACTGGGGTCATCCGCAGGTCGCTCCCCTACCATCCAGTCATGTATGTGGCACTCGTGCTGCTCCACACGGGCCTCGCCGCCCGCGTGATCAGTGCCGCCCGGCAAGCCACGAGCCCCTGGCAGGTAGCTGGCGCGGTGACCGTGCTGGCTGTGGTGGTGTTCCTGCTGGTCTCTGTCACGCTCACCGTGCGGGGGCGACGCTCATGAGTACGCTGCCCATCTCCCACCAACACACCCCACGAGTGGAGGTTTAAGACTGTCATGACTGGTGTCACTCTTGGTTCGCCCAACGGCCCGACCGACCCGAAAGACCAGAACGATGCACACGCGCAGGGCGGCTCCTGGGCAACCTGGCTGGTGGTGGGGCTCGCCATCGCAGCCATCATGATGGTGGCGTTCACCATGTTCCACGGCGGAATCCCCACGCAGGATCGGGATAGCACGGCGGCGGGGGCGTCGGATACATCAGGGGCGATGGATCAGCAGCACGTGGAGCCCACGGGCGAGGTCGTCACGAAGGACATCAGCATCACGGGGATGAGTTACTCGCCGAGCGTGATCGAGGTGCCGCGCGGCGCCACGTTGATCGTGAACGTCACGAACAAGGGTACGATGCAGCACGACCTGACGCTCAACGGTCAGACCACCAAGATGCTCTCCCCTGGGCAGAGCGACCGGCTAGACGCCGGTGTGATCGGGCAGGATAGCGAGGGATGGTGCACGGTGGCAGGGCACCGCCAAGCCGGGATGGTACTGCAGGTCACGGTGGTTGAGAGCGATCATGCCTCGCAGCACTCGCATGGCACAGGACAATCACACAGTGCGCGTGGCGAATCCTCGGAGCATAAGGTTCGCGACGCACGCCTACCTGCGGCAAAGAAGACCACGGTGCACGAACTCACGATGGTCATGACCGAGGAGGTTCGGGAGGTCGCACCCGGCAAGAAACAAATGCAGTGGCTGTTTAACGGCCAGGCGCCGGGCCCGGTGTTGCGGGGTACTGTGGGCGATCGCTTCCGCATCACGCTGAAAAATGAGGGCTCCATGGGGCACTCGGTGGACTTCCACGCCGGCGAGGTGAGCCCGGATGCCACGATGACAACCATCCAGCCGGGCGAAGAGCTGGTCTACGAGTTCACGGCGCGCAGAGCCGGCGCATGGATGTACCACTGCGGCACGAATCCCATGAGCCTGCACATCGCCAACGGGATGGCCGGCATGATGGTCATCGACCCCGCGCCAGGCTCTGAGTTAGCACTGGATCCCGTGGACCACGAGTTCGCCCTAGCGGCACACGAGGTGTTCCTGGGCGATGAAAAGACCGGTGCGGATGCTGCGAAGGTGCGCGACGACCGCTACGACCTTGCCGCATTCAATGGCTATCCGAATCAGTACGCCGATGAGCCGCTGCGTGTGAAGGTGGGCGAGCGCGTGCGGATCTGGGTGGTGAACCTAGGCCCCACCCAGGCGTTGAGCTTCCACGTGGTGGGCGCCGTGTTCGACACGGTGTTCAGTGAGGGGAATTACAGCCTACGGCACGGGATACAGCAGAACACGGGTGCTCAGGTGCTGCCGTTGCTGGCGGCACAGGGAGGGTTTGTCGAAATGGAATTTGCTGAGGCGGGCACCTACACGATGGTGAACCACGCCACAGCGATGATGGAGAAGGGCCAGATGGGTCGCATCATTGTGGAGGACTAGCCGCGGGGAGAACTAGCCCCCCCCGGGCTAGCCGCGCAGGGACTAGTCGTCAAGCTTGTCCTTGACTTCCCCATCGATAACTTCGGCCAACTGCTCTTCGTCAATGTGGGATTCGGAGAGGTGCTTGTCCAGCTCGCGCTCCTCCTTAGCGCTGAAGTCCTCCTCGGGATCCTCACGGTGGGTAGTCAGCTCGTGGATGCGGTCACGACGCTTGGACTCGCGAGCAATGCGAGCGCGGGACTTGATCCACCACGCCACGAGTGCCGCGATCATCAGCAGACCCACGTAACCGATCACTGGGTAGACCTTGGCCATGAGAGACTCGAAGCCCACGAAGCTCACGGCGTAGCCCACCAGGGTGGCGCCAATAAGCGCTGGGCGGAAGGAGAACTTCGTGCTGGCGGTCACGCGGCGTGCAAGTGCGTAGAACATACCGATGGCCGTGTTGAAGATCATCACGAAGATGATGAAAGCCATGATGATGCCCAGCGTTGGATGGATCTGGTTGATGATCTCCAGCATCGGCACCGAGGTGCCCTGAACGTCCTCCATGTTGAGGTACAGCGTGATCGCAGAGATGAACAGCATGATGGTGTAGATGGCACCACCGATGATGCCGCCCATGCCCGCCTGACGAGGCGAGGCGTAGTTTCCGCCGATCACCAACGTCATGGACACCCCCAGCAGCAACGCCAGGCCGTCATAGTTCAGGGCGGACAGCCACCACGGAGACACCGGAGACTCCTCGGCCTGGGCCAGAGCCTCCGCAGTGGAGGTGTCCGGCATGTTCATCATCGTGTAGACGAACGCGAAGATCACCGCGATGATGATCAACGGGGTCAGGCCACCGATCACGCGGCTGACCTTGTCAACGTCCAGCATGCCGGTGAGGATCACGATCACTGTCATGATCAACGCGCCGATCCAGGCGGGCAGGTCGAACTGCTGTTCCAGGTTCGATCCCGCGCCTGCCAGCATCACAAAACCGATGCAGAACAGCGTCAGTGTTACGGAGATGTCCAGGAATCGGGACACGATCGGGTGGGAGGTCTTTTTGAACACCATGTTGTGTTCATCCGCCAGGAAGTAGCTGCCGATCTGCAAAAAGACCGCGCCACTGATGGTCACAACCAATCCAGCGATGGCCACTCCCCACAGCCCGACCAGGCCGAAGGACATGAAATATTGGATAACTTCTTTACCTGTGGCAAAGCCGGCACCCACAGTGAGTCCGACAAATGCCATAGCGATGGATACTGTCTTTTTCACTCTAACGAGAATACACACCTGCAGCTGCAGTGCCAGTGGAGCTTAGTGCTCGATCTCCTCAGTCTGGGCGATAGAGTTCTCGATAAACCGCTGGACTTCGGCCACGTCATTAGGCAAATCGGTGACGTGACGATCGGCCTCCATGATGCCCGCGAAGCGAGTCGGAATCTCTGGTTCCTGCCCGATGGCCTCGCGGATCGTGTCCGCAAACTTCACGGGAAGCGCGGTCTCCAGCACCACGATCGGGGTGTCCACCTGATCGGATACCTCCCGGGCGGCCTTCACACCATCGGCCGTGTGTGGGTCGATAAGCGTGTCGAGACGAGAGTGGGCGTCGGAAATAATGGAGACACGATCGGCGTGGGTGGAGGAGGCGGACAGGAAACCGTACGTCCCTGCAGCCTCGGGGAAAGCGGGGTCATCGGTGAGACTGAAGCCGCCCTCCTTGACCTTCGTGCCGAACAGCTCGTTGACGCGCTCGGCGTCCCGGCCGAGAAGGTCGAAGATGAAGCGCTCGAAGTTGGATGCGCGGGAGATGTCCATGGAGGGGCTGGACGTTTCGTACGTATCGGCGGAGCTGCGCACGCGGTAGTCGCCAGTGCGGAAGAACTCGTCCAGCACATCGTTTTCGTTGGTGGCGACGATGAGCCGATCGATGGGCAGCCCCATCTGCCGGGCGATGTGACCTGCGCAAATGTCGCCGAAGTTTCCGGTTGGCACGGAGAAGCTGACCTGCTGATCGTTGGAGTCCGTGACGCGGATCCAGCAGCTGATGTAGTACACGATCTGGGCCATCAGGCGGGCCCAGTTGATGGAGTTCACCGCGCCGATTTTGTGGGTGGCTTTGAACTCCGCATCGGCGCTGACGGCCTTGACGATGTCCTGGCAATCGTCGAACACGCCGTCCAGGGCGATATTGAAGATGTTCGGGTCATCGAGTCCGAACATTTGTGCCTGCTGGAAGGGGGTCATGCGGCCTGCCGGTGTCAGCATGAACACGCGGATTCCCTGGCGGCCGCGCATGGCGTATTCTGCACTTGACCCGGTATCGCCGCTGGTGGCGCCAAGGATGTTTAATGTTTCTCCCCGACGCCCAAGCTCATATTCAAACAGCTCACCCAGAAGCTGCATGGCCATGTCTTTGAAGGCTGCCGTGGGCCCTTCGGACAGGTGGCCGATGTAGATGTTGTCTTCTAAATGGGTGACGGGCACGATGTCCGGGTGGGCGAACTTCGGGGTGTTGTACGCCCTGTGTGCGATAGCATCCAGCTCCTCAGCGGAGATGTCATCAATAAAGAGTGCGAGGACCTCGGCAACGAGGGCTGGGTAACCCTGGGATTCATCGGCGAGCAACGCGCGCCAGCGGGTGAGCATGTCGTCGGTGATGCTCGGATACTCTGCGGGCAGGTACAGGCCGCCGTCTGGGGCGAGGCCGCCGAGCAAAATATCGGTGAACTTAGCTGGGGTCTGTTGGGGGTTGCGCGTTGAGATGTATTCCACGTGTGACAGCTTAGTGGAGTGTTGCTGTGGTTCCTACCTGTGGGGTAATCCTGTGCGGTCCACCGCATTAACTCTCAAGGGCATCCAGAATGTGCTTTGCCTGTGACAGCGTGACCTCAGGGCGCTTTCGGCGCAGCTGACGCGCGGCGCTGACCAACCCACCGCTCTCCAGTTCGCCCCGTAGGGACTGTTTCTCACTCTCAGTCAGACGGACCTCCCTGGGCGTGCTCTGTCGCTGAGTGAAAGCAGCGACAGCTCCGACCACGGCAAGCGCAAGACACACAAAGCCACTCACTGCAGGCCACGAGGACGGGCCATCCGATAATGCGATGAGCAAGCAGCCTATAACTAGCAGGCACACTGATGATGCGCACAGTTTTTCGAACACGGAGCCTCCATCCGGACGAATCTATTTAGTCTTATTGGCGTAATGATCATTATGTCAGAAACCGATTCTTTTGAGTGCGTGAATGCATAACTGAGAATGTGTCCGGCAATGATAAATGTTGCCGTAATTCCTGCTTGTGGGGTAATGTCAACAAGATATTTTCTGACGATTTCGTCATTACACGACGTTATGACATGACGTTGATGTGTGACGATGGGGCGTAACCACACGAACCCAGACGGCCCCTCCCACAGGAAGAGTAAAACATCATGTCTTTCGCTATGCGCGCGCACGACATTGAATTAGTTGGTGACGAAGGCCCCGTCTTCGGCCCCGTCTCCTTCGACGTTCCAGCAACGGGCATCACCAGCCTCGTGGGCCCCTCCGGCTCCGGACGCACTGCCCTCACCCTCGTCCTCTCAGGACGCATGAAGCCCACACAGGGAACGCTCGAGGTTCTCGGGCACACGGACATCGCCACCATTCAAAAAATCACCGCACTGGCGGGCGTGGAGCAAATCGATCTTCTGGACCGATCCGTCACAGTCAAAGAGGTCCTGACGGAGAACAAAGCCTGGGCCTCACCCTGGTACAAACCTCGCTCGCGCGTCACCGACGCCGACCTCGAGTACTACTGCAGGCGCATCTTCGGCGACCGTGATCTTCCCCCACTGAACGCCTACATCTCTCAACTAGCGGGCATCGACAAGCTCCTGCTGCGCATGAGCCTGGCCATGCACCCCGCCCATCAGACACCAGCGGAGATCCTTTTGGTGGACGACCTGGAACAGGTTCCTGAACTGGCCACACGGATGTACCTCATCGACCGGCTAGTCGCCTTGTCCGAAGAGATTCCTGTGGTGGTCACGTCGGTGAACCCGATCAACCAGCTCACACGGCTCGCACACTCCCCTGCCGTCCCGTTGGCCGCGGAAATCCAGCTCAATACGGACGCCGGTCACGTCATCCCAGAGCACACCGGAATCACCTGGAACGCTGACCGCACGATCGATGCGATGACCGCCATCGCCCCGCACCCCTTTAGTACCCGCAGCGACATGGGACGCACGGCACGCCCTCACGCCCCACTCACTCACAACGCAGACGACGCGGAGGTTTAAGACATGATTGCGCTGTTTAATCCCAATAGCCAGATTCGTAGTTTCAAACGCTCCAGGCTCACGCGCCTTGCGATCATCTCCCTGATCCTCATGCCCCTGCTCTACTCCGCGGTTTACCTGTGGGCGTTCTGGGATCCCTTCAACAACGTCAATTCACTTCCCATCGCGTTGGTTAACAACGATAAGGGCACCACAACCACGGACAAGGACGGCAAGACCAGCTCCGTCAATGCCGGTGATGTGATCGTCCAAGGTCTCCACGACAACGACCGGATCACGTGGATCGATACCTCCACGGAAGAAGCACAACAAGGGGTGAAAAACGGTACCTACTACTTCTCCCTGGAGATCCCCGAGAACTTCAGTGAGGCAGTGACCTCCCCCTCCACCGACAGCCCCGAAAAAGCACGGCTGATCACCACCATGAACGATACCAATGGCTACCTCTCCACCATCATTGGTAACAACGTCATGAAAGAGGTGCTCACCACCGTCAGCAACAAGATCTCCACCCAAGCCGTGGACAAGATCCTGGTGGGCGTGATGGATTCCGGTGGCGGCGTTCAGCGCGCCGCGGTCGGCGCCAAGCAGATAGCAAACGGCACCGCCCAGCTCAAAGACGGCACCATCCAGCTCAATGATGGGGCACGCCAGCTGGAAGAGGGGCTAGGCCGCAGCAAGGACGGCTCCGCCCAACTCGCAGACGGCTCGAGGAAGCTCGACAACGGATTGGGTGAGCTCAGCAACGGTGCGGGACGGCTCAGCGCAGGAACGGCCGAGCTGAATTCCCGGGTGAGCGCGGCGTCGGAAAATATTAAGGCCTCGGCGGACACCGTGGATCAACTGCGCGCCAACACCGATCAGCTCGGCGGCCGGGCAGCGCAGATCAACGGGGTGGTGCAGCAGCTCAACCGGGTGGCCGATGCCCTGCCGCCCGAGCAGCGTGAACAGTTGAACCAGCTGGCGCGGGACACGGGCGACCTGGATTACCAGCTCAACAATCCGGCCTCCCCACTGAAGGCAGGCCTTGGACGGGCTGGATCGCTCACAGGCCAACTCGACCAACTGACCGACGGCGTGCGCCAGATCAACGACGGTGCGCAGCAGCTAGACGCGGGGTTGAAGACGGCCAAGGATGGCTCGTCCCGACTCGCCACGGGCAGCAGGGAGCTCGACGAGGGTAACGCCAAGTTGCTCGACGGAGCCCACCGCCTGTCCGAAGGAACTCACAAGGCCGCCGAGGGCAGCACCAAGCTGGACAAGGGAGCCCACCAACTCTACACCGGCCTGGATAACGGCTCCAAGCAAATTCCGCGGTGGAACGCGCAGCAAACGCAGAATGCCGCGGACACCATCGGTAACCCCGTGGAGCTGAATAGCTTCAACGACGCCGGCGATCACGCCTTCGGCCCAGGCCTTGCGCCGTTCTTCCTCAGCCTGTCCCTGTACATCGGCGGAATCGTGATCTTCTTCATCCTCCGGCCGCTGCAGACTCGCACCGTGAACTCCGGCATCAGCGCTTGGCGGGCGGCCTTTGACGGCTACTTCCCGGGGCTCGTGATCGGCATGCTGCAGGCGGTTGTCATGATCGCCACCACCGTGTGGGTGGTGGGACTAGAGCCGGTGAATCTGGTGGGTACCTTTGCGTTCGCGATCTTGGCGTCCGCGATGTTCATCGCACAGCTTCAGATGTTCATCGCGGTGTTGGGCATCGGACCCGGCCGCGTGGTGTCCATGGCGGTGTTGATTCTGGAGATGATCTCCTCCGGTGGTTTGTATCCGGTGGAGACTCAAAACAAGGTCATTCAGATGCTGCATCACTTCAACCCGATGACCTACACAGTTAACGGATACCGCCAAGTCATTTATGGCGCCTACGATGAGCGCTTGGCGATTGCCATCGTGGTGCTGCTGTGCCTAATCGCGCTGTTCCTGACAGTAACGACGCTTACGGCGCGCAGCCAACGCACCTGGACGATGAAGAGGCTGCATCCGGCGCTCAATGTATAAGCGCGGGATGTCCACGTATAGACGTGCAGAGCGCGGGCAGGCCTAGGCCGTGCGGGTGAACTTGATATGCCAGTCCTCGGGCCCCTCCTGGATGTACTCCAGGTCGAAGGTCTCGGGACGGGCCTCTACCTCCCGCAACAGGGGCACGGGGTTGTGCGGGGCGATGAGGATCATCGCCTCGCCCACCTGACGTGTGCCGAGTGCGCCGTGAATGGCGCCATGCCGCAGCGCATGGGGGATCGCGCTGGCGTTCAGCGCTGGAATCTCTTGGGGCTTTCCTGCCTCGTGGATGGGGAGCTGCATGTGTGAGTCCTTTCGGTCACGATGTCGGTTCATACTTCAGTGATGAGTCGGCAGCAATTCGGCCGGTACTCCGAACTGAAGAATCATCATTAAAGATGCATTCAATATACCGCTTTTAGCTAGGCTCCCTCAAGAGCACCAACGCCAGCAACTCCACCCATAGCCACCACTCCCCCAAAAAGAGCACATCCCGCAAACACTGAGGAAAAGTTTCCCTCATTACCCCAGCGCACGGAGCGCGTCGGTTATGATCTTGGTTCATGAGCATCGCTTCCCCTCTACTGTCAGCACAGTGCACGATCAACGCACCCGCAGCCGTAGTGTGGGCTAAGCTCAGCGATCTGTCCGCCATGGGCGCCCGCAGCCCCCAGTGCATGAAGATGATCAGCTTCGGCTCCCCCAACAACATGGTGGGAAGCCTCACCCTCAACCTGAACCGGCGTGGGCCCTTGTGGTGGCCCACATTTTCCGTCATTACTGAGTGGTTTGAGCCCCGTGTCCTCGAGTTCCGCATCCCCATTAACGGAACCCGATGGCGCTATACCCTGACGGAGGACACCACCCCTGACGGACAGACGGTCACCCACGTGACCCATGAGCGCCTGGTTCAGGGCGATACCACAAAGCTCTCCCGGGCACTGGTCGCCATCGCCATGGGCGGCAACGAATCCTTCGAACAGGAGCTTATTAACGGCATGAATCAGACCCTGGCCGCCCTCACACAGGATTCCGAACAGTCGTGAACACGGACGCCAGGAAACCCTGGATCCTCTGGTGCGTAGCCCAAGTCATCAATCTCGGCGTGACTGGCCTGTGGGGGCTCAGCGTGGACGACGTGCACTATTATCACCGCGGGTTGAACGACCCCTGGCACGGTAGCCTCTCCGAGTACCCGGATGCCAGCCTGTGGCCGCTGCGCCTGCTCGAGATGATGAGCAACCATAGCACCTCCACCTTTACGTGGCTCTTCCTGCTGTTCAACGTGGGGATCTCCGGCCTGTTCATGCTCTATTTTTCCAAGCACCCTTCCCGGGACGGCGCCTTGCGCGCGGCCTGGTTCTGGGCTGCCTTCAACGTGTGCATGGGTCCCCTCATCCTGACGCGCTTGGATCTTGCGGTGGGGCTGGTTGTCGCGTGCTTCATCGCGATGCTCAGCACACGGTGGGGTTCTCTCGCCCCGGCACTGCTGGCCTACGCCACCATGATGAAGCTCTCCCCTGGCGTGATCGCCGTGAGCCTGGTGGGAAGGATGACGGAGTCCAAGACGTGGATGCGCGTGGGCATATTCGTCGCAAGCCTTGGTGCCATCGCAGCACTGACCTTGAGCCACGCCGACGTCGATCGCCTGCTCTCCCCCTTGAGCTACCAGGATGTTCGTGGCTTGCAGGTGGAGTCCGTGGCCGCCTCCCCCTTCGTCCTGGCCGCGGCATTGACGGATGGCCAGTGGACCGTCGCGTGGTCCCCGTCGAAGAGTTATGAGATCACCGGCCCCGGCGTCACCACTGCTCTGGCGTTCACGAATGCCCTGATGCTACTGACGATCGTGGCCGCGCTGGTACTGGCGTTGGCCCAGTTTTTCCGTTCGGCGAACTCCCGGATGCGCGGCTGGTCGGTGGACTACGTCATGCACGCCACCTTGAGCATCATGATGGCATTGCTGGTGGCGAATAAGGTCTTTTCGCCGCAGTACCTGATGTGGGTGGCCCCCATTGTGGCGCTGCTCCTGGCGCGGGAGAATCGCCCCCGCCTCGCACGAGGGTTCCTGGGCACCGCGCTGCTGTCTGCGGTGATCTTCCCGTATGCGTACCTGGAACTCACGGACGGGCCGGCTCTGTGGATCGCGCTCGTGCTCTGTGTGCGCAACGCGCTGGTGGTGTACACGTGTTACGTGTGCGTGCGCAATCTGCTTGCGTTTATGTTTCCTAACTCCCGTACAATCCCCTTCGACGCCGAGCCTCACCCCCGCCCGGCCACCGTCTCCTAGTCGGCGTCCCTACCCTCATGCGTGAGCGTGGTGCAGGGGACGCTACTGAGATTCCAGGCGCCTAAACGTCGGAAGGTAGAACACCGCTGCCGCTGCAAGGCACCCTAGAAGCACAGCTGCCACAAGCTGCACCTGACCCCACCTGTCGAGCGCAATGTTGATGGCCAGCGCCGCAATCACAACCACGGCGAACGTAATAACACTGTTGAGCGCGTCCTTCTTCTCCGCGAGGTCGTATTCCGCCCATGGCTCGTCCGGGTAGAGTTTCATGGCGCTTCTGCGCCGGGAGCGGTCCTCCCGGAACACCATCAGGCCCAGGCACGCGAGGGTGCACACGCTGGCGATCATCACGATCAATCCCTCTCCCAGCCCTAGCCCCACGGCCAGCGCCGCGATGCTGAGGGAGATCACGATTTTCTCCACGGGGGAGACCACAATTACCCGTGTTGGATCCACTCCAGAAATGTCCATTGTCCTGCACTTTCTTATCCAGAAACCATCTCATACGGGTGGCTTCATCTTGTCTTTCGGGGGTACTCACACACAGTGGAAGCAAGATCAGCCTACCCTAAATTAAATCCATAGTGTTAGGCTACCCTTGGCTTATTCATGATAAGGAAGGCTAACTTAAGATGCAGCATAGGTCTTCGCTGGCTGTGGGTGCCCGCACAGCAGCCAGCGCCCTAGCCCTCGGCACCGCACTCACCATCGGTGGAGGGCTCCTCGGGTCGGCAGCACCCGGCGCATACCTGCCCGAGGCCTCCGCCCAATCCTGCTCCACTCCCCACCAGAGGCTCCAGGGGCAACTGGATTGGGCCGTGAAGGACTCGTTCCTGAATTACATCAAGGGACCCATCGCGAAGGGTTCTTGGACCACCCGTGGCGCGAAGGACAATGGATCAGGCTTCAGCTTCACCGTATCCAAGGGCTACGTCGATGCTGAAGGACTCGGCTTCGCCGCAGGTACCGGAAACGTGACCTTCACAGGTCACGGCGGGCTGCTCAAGACGTCCATCTCGGACCCCACCCTGAAGTTTACTGGAGGCAACACCGCACAGTTGTTGGTGATCATGAGCTCTCAGGATGCCGATGGCAATGAGATCCAGGGTCTGGATGGCTGGGTTCACCTGGCTGATGTGACCTTCACCTCTCCTGTCACCGGCGGCGGCAACTACATCGGAACCCCCATCCTCACCAGCACCGGAGCAGCAGCCTTCGCCGACTTCTACGACGAAGGCACCGAGCTGGCGGACATCAACCTCAGCGTTCAAGCAGCCCAATCCTGTGGCTCTCTCCCCACACTCGATGGGCTGGACTCGGTGTCCACCAATACTCCAGCCGCCACGCCGCGTCCACACAAACCTGCAAACGGAAACTCTGGAGCATCCGGTGCCAAGCCTGCACCTGCTGGCCGCCCGGCCTCCGGCACGAAACCCGCCCCCGCAGCAGGCGGCAAAGCAGGCGCAGCCCCAGCTCGCACACAATCCGGTGGCTCCAAGGGAGGAGCCAGCACACCGCAGGCCGCCACGGGCGGCGGCTCCGGATCGGGAGCTGCCGAGCAGTGCACGGCCGTCACCTCAAGCCAGATTTCCTGGGGCGTGAAGCAATCCTTCCGCACCTACATCAGCGGCTCCATCGCCAAGGGCGGCTGGGAAGGCGACGGAGTGGGTGACTCCGGAAACGCCTTCGTCTTCTCCGGCGGCTCCGGCTCCGTGGATGCGAACTCCAAGGTCGGTTCTGTCAACACCTCCGGTACCCTGCGCTTCTACGGCCACAACGGCAAATTGAACCTGGTTATCTCCAACCTGCGCGCTACCTTCTCCGGCAGCAGCGGACAGCTCATCGCCGACGTGCAGTCTTCCGATGTGGAAGGCACGCCGAAGAACTTCGGCACGGTCGCGCTGGGAGATCTTTCCTATAGTTCCTTGGACGTCAGCAGCTCCTCTGTGTCCGGATCTGCCGAGGTCTCCCTCACCGCCGCCGGTGCGGATGCCTTCGCCGGCTTTTACGAGCCCGGCACCCGGCTGGACCCGATCTCCATCAGCGCAAGCCTCAGCGGTTCCGCCGACTGCGCCGGCGCCACCAGCGGCGCCTCGAGCGCCTCCGATGGAACAGCTGCCGCAGCATCCGGTGCTGCAGCCGCCCTGAAGGGTGGCGGCGGCAGCGGCAGTGGCTCCTCGGCAGGTGGCGCGAAGTCCGGCCAGGGCGCCAACGCCTCCAACGGGGACGCGAAATCCAAGTTCGGACAGAAGGGCTCCGGCCTGCTCTCCTTCCACAACGGTGAAGGCGAGGACGACGGAAGTGGCATCCTCTCGGCAGGACTCAGCGGCGCGAACATGGGCCCCGTTCAGCTCATCGCAGTGCTCGCCGTGTTCGGCATCGCTGCCGCCTCCTGCCTCACGCTGTCCTACAAGCGCAAGCCTCTGAGTCTGGCGGAGGTGGAGTAAGCCCATGAAACTCCCCACCACCAGGAATGCACCCCACGGGCCCCTCCGCAAACCCTTCAGCAAGATGGCCTTCACAGCGGTGATGCTGTCCGGGATGATGCTGTGGGCGTCGTGCGGAATCAACACAGACAACGGCGCACGGAACGCGGCGGCGGCGCAGGAAACATCCTTCGATGCCGTGATGGAGCAAACGGCGCAATGGACGAAGAAGGATCCGCGAGCCACGAAGGGCGTCTCGGAAGCAGAGTTGGTCGGCGATGTCACGCCCATCAGCGACTCCGTCACCCCCACCCTGCCCGTCTCCCTGACCGACGCCGACGGCTACGACGTGGAGGTCACCGACGTCAGCAGGATCCTGCCGCTGGATCTCTACGGCACCACCTCCCGCACCATCGCTGGCCTGGGGCTTCGCGACAACATCGTGGGCCGCACGGTCAGCTCGATGGAGCCCAGCCTGGCCGACCTCCCCGTCGTCACCCAGGGTGGGCACAACCTCAACGTTGAGGCCATCCTGAACCTCCGGCCCTCGCTGGTGATCGTCGATCATTCGATCGGCCCCGATACGGCCATTGACCAGATCCGCGACGCCGGCGTGACCGTCGTGGTGCTCAACCCCACCCACTCCCTGGACAGCATTGGCGAGGACATCCAGAACATCGCGGGTGTGGTTGGACTCACGAAGGAAGGCAAACAGCTAGCGGAACGTGCCGAACGCGAACGCGACGAGGCGATCGCCAAAATCAAAGAAGTAGCACCCGACAACCCGCTGCGCATGGCCTTTATCTATGCGCGCGGGACCGGCGGGGTGTTCTTCATCCTCGGACCGGACAGCGGCACCGATGATCTGATCTCCTCCGTGGGCGGCGTGGACACCTCGGTGGATGCGGGCATTACCGACATGACCCCCGCAAACGCCGAAGCGCTGGCCAAGATCAATCCCGAAGTCATCGTCATGATGACGAAGGGACTGGAATCCGCGGGCGGTCTGGAGGGATTGCTCGCCAAACCTGGCGTGTCCGAAACGGAGGCAGGCAAAAACCAACGCATCGTCACCATTCCAGACAGCCAATCCCTAAGCTTCGGCCCACAAACAGGCGAAATGATCCTGTCCTTCGCCAAAGCGCTCTACCAATAACCCACCATCAACCCCCTCAAGCACGTGTGAAAGGTACACCATGACCATCAACAACAAGTCCCTGAAGAAGTCCGCACTGCGCGCACTGATCGCAACCGTCGCCACCACCAGCATTGCGATGGGTGCCGTCACCCCGATGGCCACCGCGCAGACCGACGCCGCCGGCGCCGTGACCTGCAGCGACGCCGACAAGAACTACAACGTGACCGCAGGCACCTTCAATTGGGATCTCCGTGACTCCTGGGTGCGGTACATTCATGGCTCCATCGCCCGTGGTCATTCTTCGGCCACCGGTGACATCACCACCAACGGTAGCGACCAGAGCTCTTCGTGGACCTTCAACTCCACCCGAGGTACGGTGAGCGGCACTGACCAGGCAGAGTTTGCAGTGGACGGCACCCTGCACTTCCAGGGCCACCAGGACAAGAAGAGCGGCGACTACATCCTGGATAATAAATTCTCAAACTTCGTGTTGAAGGCCCACGGCACCACCCTGGAACTGGTCGCTGACGCAGATGCCCGCGAATACGTGGATACGCACACTGTTGGCAAGATGAACTCCACCAAGGCTGTGACTCTGTCCACCTGGACACTCACGGAGCCGTTCACCGTAAGCGAAGGAACGGTGAACTTTGCCTCTGCTGGTAGAGGTCAATTCACGGAGGCGGGGCAGATTGCCTTCGGAGGCTTCTACAAAGACGACAATATTTACACGTCTCCTATCAGCGGCAGCTTCACTTTTGCCGCGGAGTGCCCGGCTCCTGCGGAACAGCCTGAAGAGCCGAAGGTCGAAGAGACTTCCAAGCCTGAGGACACGAAGACCAACGAGCCGAAGGTCGAAGACACCAGCAAGCCTGAAGAACCAAAGGTCGAGGAGCCAAAGGTCGAGGAGCCAAAGGTCGAAGAGACCTCGACGCCACAGGACCCAAAGGTCGAGGAGCCGAAGGTCGAGGAGCCAAAGGTCGAAGAGACCTCGACGCCACAGGACCCAAAGGTCGAGGAGCCGAAGGTCGAGGAGACCAAGACGCCTGCGGATCCAAAGGTGGAGGATCCAAAGGTCGAGGAGCCTTCCAACCCGGAGCCTCCAAAGGTTGAGGAGCCCAAGACGCCTGAGGATCCAAAGGTCGAAGAGCCTTCCACCCCGGAACCTCCAAAGGTTGAGGAGCCCAAGACCCCTGCCGGCAGCGGAAACTTCTTCACCAGCCTGTTTGCCAAGTTCAACGGCGTAGCAGGAGTCCTGGTCGGTTTCCTGGGAACCTTGGGACTGATCGGACTGATCACCCACCTGCTGCTCCACACTCCGTGGCTCCACCGCTAATCACCCCCCACCGCTCGTACGAGCAGCTAAAAGGGTTCAGCCCCGCTGGTCACCAGCGGGGCTGAACCCTTTCTTTGTGGGTGAAACGACACAGTGTGTGTCCTTTAACCGCAGATCCACTACTGACAGTGGATCTTGCCCAGGTCGACGAACACCTTCTGGTTAAGGATGAAGGCAGTACCCGCGCTTGCTACCAGGGCGTCCTGTTCCTCGCCGCTCAAGATAGTCTGCA
Source organism: Corynebacterium zhongnanshanii (assembly GCF_014490575.1). Lineage (NCBI taxonomy): Bacteria > Bacillati > Actinomycetota > Actinomycetes > Mycobacteriales > Corynebacteriaceae > Corynebacterium > Corynebacterium zhongnanshanii. The sequence goes on along the minus strand of NZ_CP061033.1, from coordinate 694,339 downwards.
GTTTATCTAACGCCATGCGATATGTGTCCTTGTAGGGCTTAAGCTTGCCGATGGCCGTGAAGTCATAGAAGCTCAAGGCCTCATCGGGGATTCCCAGCAGGCTTTTCATCTTCGAGGCAACCACCTGTCCGCCCGACAGATCCCCGAGATACCGCACGTAGTGGTGTGCAATCATGGCGACCGTATCCCCACGCTCGGCAACCTCCTGCAGATGGGCAACGTATTCGGCGGTAGCGGGAAGCGGTTGTGCGTCAACGTTTCCCCCCAGCGCCGCCACGTCGTGGCGCAGGCGATCGGCGCGGTCCAAGCGCCGATCGGCCACATACTGCACGCAGGGGTCCTGGGTGAACGTGTCCAATGCGTGTTCCAGCGCCGTATAGAATTGCAGGCTCTGTTCCTGGAGGGCCACGAAAGCGTCCCTGTGCAGCTTTCCTTCCAACAAGTCCACGATGAACGTCGAGTTTTCTGCGCGAGTGTGGGCCTCAGCGGTTTCCTGCTTGAGCCGTTGAGCCAGCGAGCTGGAGTGTGATGTCTGTGTTGATTCCATATTTGTATCCTTCATGTGTTGTGTGTCTGTGCCGTATGTGAATGTCTTGGCGTGAACGTATTGGCCGTGAACACGTAGTCCGAGCTGGCGCGATACGTGTGACGTGTGTGAGTCCTGTGGGCTGTGTGCGATGTCAGAACATGGGGCACGCACCCTGCGCCCGTTCCCGAGCCAACGCCAACGCCGCAGCCCGTGCGTCCTGGCTGCGTTGCCCGTGCGCCGCACGGATCCAGGGAACCCCATCGATGTAGGCCACATCAACCGGCCACCCGTACACGTCGCTGAGGTTCTCGGAGGTGCACACGTGCGCCGGCATGCCCTGGGCCACAACCTCCCCCTCTTTGAGGAGCACTACCCTATCGCAATGCCGCGCCGCGGTCTCCAGGTCATGGATCACCACCAGCACCGCTTTCCCGCTAGCCGCCATGTCGCGCACGTGCAGCATGGTTTTTTCGCTGTGGCCGATGTCCATCGCCGCGGTGGGTTCGTCGAGAATCACCACATCCGAATCCTGAACGATAATCCGTGCCAGTGCCGCACGCGCACACTCACCACCGGACAGGGTGGTGATGTCGCGGTCAGCGTGCTCTCCGAGCCCAACCTGCTCTAGAGCGTGAGCCACACGCTGTTCATCATCTGAGTCTTTACCCCACGCGCTGCGCCCCATGGCGACCACGTCACGCACACTAAAGGAGAAGCTGACCTGGGTGTTTTGCATCATCACGGAGCGGATGCGAGCCGCCTCTTTATCGCTGTAGGACGAATATGCGCGCCCTTTGAGGAGGACACTTCCGGCGTCGGGTTCAATATCTCCAGAGAGCACCGACAACAGGGTGGATTTGCCGGCACCATTCGGCCCGATCAGCCCCACCACTTCGCCAGGCAGGACCTGCACGTCCACTCCCTTGAGCACCTCGTGCGTGCAAGCGCCGCCGACGGTCAGCCCCACGTTCGTGCAGCTGAGTATAGGTGTGATGGCCATTAGTGAGCACCTCCGTAGCGCGCCAGGTTCCGGCGCAACAAGATGAAGAATGTTGGCCCGCCCACCAGAGCGGTGAAAATCCCGATGGGCAGTTCTGCATAGGCGATGAGCGTGCGCGCCACGAGGTCAGACAGAGTGACCAGCACCGCGCCTCCCACCGCGGACAGCGGAACCAGCCATCGGTTCGAGGGACCCAGGGCTTGGCGCAGGATGTGCGGCACAATCAAACCAACAAACCCGATGATGCCCGCGAAACTCACCGCCGCGGCCGCCAGCGCAGTGGACAAGCCCACCACCAGTGGGCGCATCACACCCACGCGAACACCCGCATGCCGGGCGGCCTTCTCCCCAAGCGCCAGCACGTCGAGCCAGCGGGCGATCGCAATGGCGCCAGCAACGCATCCCACGATCGGGATGATGACGGTGGCAATGTGCTTCCACTGCGCGCCGTTTAAGGAACCCATCTGCCAGAAGATGATCTCCTCACGGGCGCTGGTGGGGGCGAGAAACACGAAGAAGCTGATGAGGGCGCCGGCAACAGCATTGACGGCGATGCCTGTGAGGATCAGCGTGAGGATGTGAACCTTCCCCTGAGACCGGGAGAGCCGGTACACCAGCAGCGTGGTGATGATTCCGGAGAGGAACGCGAAGAAGGGCACCGTCGCGGTTCCCAGGAAGGTCCATCCGAAGACGATGGCGGCGGCCGCTCCCACGCCGGCGCCGCTGGTCACGCCGATCACTCCGGGTTCGGCCAAGGGGTTTCCCAGCAGGCCTTGCAGGATGGTGCCGGCAACGGCGAGCGCACTGCCCACCAGTAGGCCGAGGATCAGGCGCGGGACTCGGATGTTCCACAGCACGGAGTTGTGCGGCCCTACCGAGTGTTCGTCATAGCTGCCTCCGGGTCCTGCGAGCACCTGGCTCCAGACCTCCCCTGGCGACATGGAAAACTGCCCCAGGGTGAGGTTGAGCACGATGGTTGCCACGCTGCCTAAGGCGAGCAGAGTGATGGTGATGATGCGCCGTTCGCGCAGGCGCTGCGCTGATGTTTTCTCCTGCCGTGTCTCCACTTAGGTAACACTACATTAGGATAGGCAAACTTCGGTAATGCATGCCGTAGCTGCGTCCGCCCTTTAGGCGAGCGCCGCCCGAATCGCCGCCGCAGTCGTCGCGCAGGACGCCGAAATATCCTCATCCGGGTACGCGCGGCACACATCCGACCCATGCGCCATCACCATCAGCATCGCCGCGGACAGCTCCTCCGCGAACAGCTCTTCATCTTCCTCGCTGAACACGTTCGTCACCGCCGGGATACTCACCCGATCCCGATCAACGGGCGCTGGACACGCCGACGCCGCAACCAACCGAACCACCGCCTGGGCCGCTATGCCCACCGTGTGGCGCTGCTCCGTCAATTCATTAATCCGACGCCGGAACTGCAACATGGACGGCATCGTCACGTGATGCTCGCGCCAACGCGCGGTCGCGTGAGCGCGATCCAGCGCCGCCCCCAGCTGTTCCTGCTGCACGGCAATGGCCGCGTGGAATGTATGCAGCCCCAGCTTGTCGCAGGCAGTGCCCAGCACTCGCAGGCCCTCCCAGTGCTGTTCAAGGTAGGCGGCGCGCCCGATGAACGGGAGCTGGTGCGCGATCATCCGCTGCCAGCATTGAGAACGCTGCAGCGCATCGGTGATAGTAGTGCGGGTGCTCTCCACCAACGGTGCTACATCAAGGTATGCGCGGTGGTCCTGATCCCAGTGATCCGCATTCATGGAACGTGTTCGCCTCCTTTTCTCAAGAAGTTAGCCTACCCTACCTTAAGCCGCTTGTGAAACTAATGCTCAAAATCAAGTCCCACGTCCTCGCCCCAGAACACTCGGTCCACCACCCGGCGCGCCTTACGGGTTGCCTTCAGGTAGCGATCCAGGAACTCCTGCGACTCCGTGGGTGACCAGCCAGCAGCCGCAGCAACCGCGCGAAGATCATCACCGGCAGCGGGAAGTTGATCCTTCCGCTTGCCCTTCACCAGCACCAGGGCATTGCGGGCCTTCGTGGCCGTGATCCACGCCGTGCGCAGAATCTCCGCATCCGCCTGGGAGATAAACTCCGCATTCGCAAGCTCCGTCAACACCTCCAGCGTGGAGGTGTTGCGCAGAAGCTCGCACTCGGGGCCATGCATCATCGTGAGCAACTGGACCGTCCACTCCACATCGGTGAGGGCACCTCGCCCCAGCTTGGTGTGCATGTTCTTATCCGCACCCCGCGGCAAGCGCTCTGCATCCACGCGCGCCTTCATGCGGCGCACTTCCTGGACCGTCTTGTCTCCCACCCCGCCGGGCGGGTAGCGGAACTGGTCGATCATGTGCAGGAAGCGGATACCCAGATCCTTATCGCCCGCGATCCACGTGGCCCGCAGCAACGCCTGGTACTCCCAGACCTCACCCCACTCTTCGTAGTAGCGGCGATAGCTCTCCAACGTGCGCACCACCGCACCGCTGCGACCCTCGGGTCGCAGGTCCACGTCCACGTCCAACGGCGGATCCTGCGTTGGACGGCCCAAGCGCGTACGGACCTGGTCGACAATCCGGATGGCCCACCGGACGGCGTCGTTTTCCTCCACGCCCTCCACCGGCTCACACACAAACATCACATCGGCGTCGGAGCCATAGCCCAGCTCCGCACCACCCAGGCGGCCCATGCCGATCACGGAAATCCGGGCGGGCGCGTTCATGGCCTTGCGGTCCTCCCATGCGGTGATCTCCGCATGCAGGGCGGCCTCGAGCACTGCGTCCCACACCCAGGACAGGGACTGGCACACGCTCTCGATATCCATGAACCCCAGCAGGTCGGCGATGGCAATGCGCGCCAGCTCCGCGCGGCGGAGGCTTCGCGCGCGTTCGATCGCCTTATCCGGATCGCTATAACGCCCCGCGGCCGCGACCAGGGAGTGCGTCACCACGGATGGTTCACGGTCCATGAACTTCGGACCATTGGCGCCATCGGAGAGCAGCTTGATGGAATCCAGGGAGTTCATCAGCAAATCCGACGCATACGGCGACGTCCCCAGAATGTGCATGAGACGCTGGCCGACGATGCTCTCATCGCGCAGCAGCCGCAGGAACCACGGGCGGTCCTTCGCCTTTTCAGACAGCAGACGGTAGTTCAGCAAACCAGTATCCGGATCCACGGTTTCGGCCAACCAGCCGAGCAAGCTCGGCAGGATAATGACCTGGAGCTTCGCCTTGCGTGACGTGCCGGACGCCAACGCAGTCAAGTGCTCGTAGGCACGATCCGGGTAGTAGAAGCCCAGCGCGTGGAACTGCCTGATCGCCGCGTCCTTCGACAAGCGCACCACATCCGCGTCCAGAGCCGCCACCGAGGCCAGCAGCGGCCGATAGAACAGCTTCGTGTGCAGCTGCTTGACTTCGCGCGCCGTGCGGCGCACCTCCGCATCCAGCTGCTCCGCATGTGTGCGCTCCTGCTCCGGGCGACAGCCGGCGGTACGCGCCAACCACGTCCGTGTTGCCTCGTCATCCGCCGGCGGCAGCACATGCGTGCGCTTCAAGCGCTGCAGCTGCAGGCGGTGCTCCAGCAGGCGAAGGTATTCATAGTTCTTCACCAACGTCTGGCCGTCTTCACGGCCCACATAGCCACCATCCACCAGAGCCCGCAGGGCCTTCACTGTGGACAGAACACGCAGATTCTCGTCCGTCCGTCCGTGCACCAGCTGCAGAAGCTGCACCGCGAACTCGACATCACGCAAGCCGCCCTGGCCCAGCTTCAACTCACGCTCACGCAGGTCCTCCGGCACGTTATCCAGCACACGCCGGCGCATCGCCTGCACGTCCGGAACGAAGTCTTCCCGTTCCGACGCCGTCCACACCTTCGGAGCCAACGCATCCACATAAGCCTGCCCCAGCTCCAGGTCCCCGGCCATCGGCCGGGCCTTCAGCTGCGCCTGGAACTCCCACGTGTGTGCCCACCGGTCGTAGTACTTCACGTGAGAATCCAGCGTGCGCACCAGGGCACCGGCCTTGCCCTCCGGGCGCAGGGCCGCATCCACCTCGAAAAACAGACGGCTGCCGATATTGATGAACTCTCCTGCCCAGCGAGTGGCCTTCGCGTCGGCAGGCTCTGCCACGAAGATCACGTCCACGTCGGAGATGTAATTCAACTCCTGCGCACCGCACTTGCCCATCGCGAGCACCGCCAGGTGCCCCGGAACCTCCTGCGTCTCCTCCGACCCGGCGCGGCCAAACACGGTCGCGCACGCCACCGCCAACGCGGCCGTCAGCGCGGCATCGGCCGCATCCGACAACAGACCAGAGACCACCTCAAACTCCAGAGGCTCAGAACTCTCCTGGCCGCGGTGCACCGTCGTGCTCGCCACATCCAAGGACGCAATGCGCGCCAACAGCGTGCGGTACTGCGTCCGCAGCGCTTCATCGGCCTCAGGCCCCACCACGCCGGCGCGGTACACCAGCTCTCCGGCTTCGGGAACGTGCTGGGCGTCCACAACCCCCAGCATCAGATCCATCATCTCATCGCGTGTAGGAAGATCCTTCGCCAAGCGAACCCACTGATCCGGATTCGCAACAATGTGATCTCCCAACATGGTGGAGGAACCAAACAACGCAAAGAGCCGAGCACGATACTCCGCATTCTCCACCAGCATCCGGTGCAGTGTGGCGAGTGTGGCGTCGGGGATCTCACCACACGCCTCACCTCCCGCGCCCTGACTGAGGTCCTCACCACGTGACTGCGCATCCTCCAGCGCGGCACACAAGCGGACCACGTTATTGAGGGTCAGGTCGGGGTCGCCCGTGGCGGCCAGCGCCCACAGGATCGGCACATGCTCTTCGTCAGTCCACTCCAGATCAATGAGGTCCTGCTGAGCATGCGCACCGCTGAGCCCCAGCACGCGGTGAGACGGAATTGTTGAGCGGGAGGAGCGTGGTCGAGTCATTAGAACGCCAAATTATTCCGAAGTTCCCAGGCAGTGATTTGAGTCTGGTAGTCGTTCCACTCACTCCACTTATTGCGCAAGAAGAACTCAAACACGTGCTCGCCCAATGCGTCGGCCACCAGTTCAGACTTTTCCATTTCCCGCAGGGCGTAATCCAAATCGGTTGGCAAATCTTTGAAACCGGACGCGATACGCTCGCGACGCGTCATCAGATTCACGTCCTCTTCCGCAGGATTCGGCAGCTCATAACCATCCCGGATGCCCTTCAATCCCGCGGCCATCAACACCGCGTAGGTCAAATACGGGTTGCATGCGGAATCCGGTGAACGGACCTCAATGCGGCGGGAGGCCGCCTTGCCCTTGTTGTACATCGGCACACGAATGAGCGCCGACCGGTTCGACGCACCCCACGCAGCCGACCGCGGAGCCTCATCTCCCGAGGTAATGCGCTTGTAGGAATTAACCCACTGGTTCGTGATCGCCGTCATCTCCGGGGCGTGGTGGAGAATACCCGCCATAAAGGACTTCGCCGTAGGAGACAGATCCAGCTCATCATCAGGATCGTGAAACGCATTATCGTCGCCCTCAAACAACGACATATGCGTATGCATCGCCGAACCCGCGTAATTCTTAAACGGCTTCGGCATAAACGTTGCACGCACCCCACCCTGGCGCGCAACCTGCTTAATCAAATAACGGAAACTCATGATGTTGTCCGCCATCGTCAACGCATCGGCAAAACGAAGATCAATCTCCTGCTGGCCCGGCGCCGTCTCATGGTGAGAAAACTCCACCGAAATGCCCATCCGCTCCAACGCAGAAATAGCATTCGCACGGAAGCCCGGGGCCTCATCCGTCACGGCCTGATCGAAGTAGCCACCGAAGTCCGTCGGCACCGGCTCCTGGCCGTCCGTATCAATGCTGCGCACCAAGAAAAACTCAATCTCAGGATGCACATAACACGTGAACCCCTGATCTGCTGCCGCCTTCATCTGACGGCGCAACACCTGCCGCGGATCCGCCCACGACGGCTCACCATCCGGCGTGACAATGTCACAGAACATCCGCGCCGAAAGCTGCCCATCGGCAGCCTCCGAAAACGGCAAAATCTGGAACGTGGAAGGATCCGGCAACGCGATCGTGTCCGATTCCGCCACACGGGAAAAGCCCTCAATCGCAGAACCGTCGAAGCCAATGCCCTCCTCAAAAGCCCCCTCAAGCTCCGCGGGCACCAACGCCACAGACTTCAAATAACCCTGGATATCAGTAAACCAGAGGCGCACGAAACGAATGTCGCGTTCCTCCAACGTGCGAAGAACATATTCCTGTTGGCGATTCATGAACCCCATACTAGTGGAAAGGTCACACACCACGCGTGGCACAATGAACACTATGACTTCTGCCCACAACAGCTCCCAGACTTCATCGCACGACGTACCCCAGGGCTACATGGTCCCCACCAAGCAAATCCGCCTGTCAGACCTCCAAGCCCGCAAAGGCCCAGACAGCACCCCGTTTGCCATGGTCACGGCCTACGACTACTCCACCGCCGTAGCCTTCGCAGAAGCCGGAATTGAGATGATCCTGGTGGGCGACTCCGCCGCGAACGTAGTCTTTGGCTACACCGCCACCCAGCAAGTCTCTATGGACGAAATGTGCTACCTCGCCGCGGCGGTTGTCCGAGGAGCGGGCAACGCCTTCGTTGTTGTGGACCTTCCCTTCGGCACATACGAGGCCTCGGATGAGCAGGCTGTGGCGTCGGCAGCAGAAATCATGCGACGCAGCGGCGGGCACTGCGTGAAGATCGAAGGTGGCGAGCGCATCGCCCCACGCATCAAGGCGCTGAAAAACGCCGGCATCCCCGTCTGTGCGCACATCGGATTCACCCCACAGTCCGTCAACGCACTCGGCGGATTCAAGGTTCAAGGGCGCGGCGCGGGAGCAGAACAGCTCAAGGCGGACATGCGCGCCGTTGCGGAAGCTGGCGCGGACTTCGTGGTGATGGAAATGGTGCCCGCCGCCATCGCCCAAGAGATCACGGAAGAATGCCCCGTGCCAACTATCGGCATCGGCGCCGGCCCACACTGCGACGGACAGGTGCTGGTGTGGCACGACATGGTCGCATTCCCCGCCGGCGGACACCGCCCGAAGTTCGCCAAGCAATGGGGCAGCGTGGGAGCCACAATGACCCAAGCCGCCGCCGACTACAAGCGCGAAGTGGCCGAGGGAACCTTCCCGGCGGAGGAGCACTGCTTCTAACGCTGGGCTCCGTGGAGGCTAGTCCTCGTCGTCGTAGTCGTCGGCCTGCTCGTTGCGCTTGCGCGCGATCTCCAGCGCGTTCTGCGCTTCCTCCTTGGAGGAATACGGCCCCATGCGGTTTTCCCAACCGCTGGCCTTGTCCTGGCTGACCTGTCCCGTTGCGATATCAAACCACCATTGTTCAGACATGGTTGATAGTCTACGCGAACGCTGAGGGGCCTGGGGTGCTTCAGTAGCTGAAAACTTAAGCGGCCGAAAGTATAAACGGCTGAGACAATCTGTGAGCCGGATTCTGTCATACGCCGCCGCCACGAATGGCCGACGCGGCGCGAGGTGATCATCCATCTGGACCAGCCATCGCTGGTGGCCTCAAGCGGTCTACCTGGTTCTTCAATCAGACGGGCCGCCCTAGAACCGGGCAGCACTGCCACACACTGCTTGAGTGGCAAATGTGGGGTAATGCTGCCTCTTGACCTTGCTCCCAGTGGGGTTTACCGAGCCGTCCCAGTCACCTGGAACGCTGGTGCGCTCTTACCGCACCTTTTCACCCTTACCAGTATCACTGGCGGTACTTTTCTGTGGCACTAGCCCGCAGGTCGCCCTGGGTTGCTGTTAGCAACCACCGTGCCCTATGGAGTCCGGACTTTCCTCCGCGCGCGGCGTGTGCAATGACTTGCCCGTTCCGCGCGCCGCGATCACCCGATTGTCTCAGCCGATCTACACCCTACCGCAGATGATGAACATCGTTGAGACGGCGAAGCATAGGGGTAGTGTCCTTCCCCCGCATCCACTCCGCGATGGACAAGGAACCATCATCCAGATAGATGCGCGAACTGGCAGTGCGGACCGATCCCAACACCCACCCGATTAGCCGGGCCAAGGCATCGGGGTGGCCCACGAGCGCAATGGTCTTGCCGGGCAGCTTCTCCTCGATGCTTCCCATCGCTGCCTCGATCTTTGTGCTGGACTTCCGCTCCAGGTCCGCACACTCCTTCAACTGAGGAGCTTCGCTGCGGAGGCTAGAGTGCTGTGCGAACCGCCCCATCTGATCCGTCATCTCCTGCGCAGCCTTCCTGGCGGACTTCCCCACCGGATACACCGCATCCACTCTCCCGCGGGAAGCCAGGTACTCCACGGAACGCTGCGCTCGAGGCGTCAAACCACCCGCCGGTGGCTCCTTGGTGGTCGTGCCGCAGGCTACGAACACAAACCGGGTACGGGACACCGCCATAGCCTGAGCATCGTGCTCGTCAGGAGACGTTTCCTGCGGTTGGGCATCTGTGTTCTGAGGCTCTGTGCCTGCGCCCTGCCGCTCTGTCTCTGCACCCTGCTCAGACACCACATCCTGGCTAAACCACTGCCCGGACTCCCCATCATCCATCGCCCGATTCGCCAACTCATCAGCCCGCTTATTTTGCGCGCGCGGAACCCACGTAAAACTCACCGACGCCAACTGCCCCTGCAGCTTCTTCGCCTCAGCCGCCAACGGCTTCATGTCCGGGTGCTTGATCTTCCATCGGCCGTTCATCTGCTCCACGATCAACTTGGAATCCATGAACACATCCACGGCCACATCGGCGGGCGCAACTCCCCGGCGCTCGCCGACCTCCTTGGCGAGCTCCAAGCCGTTGATCAGACCCCGATACTCCGCCACATTGTTGGTCGCCGACGCAATAAACTCCCAACGCGCCGCAATTTCTTCGCCAGCACCGTGAATGACCGCGCCGGCGTCGGATAATGTCGACCCGGCCCCGGCACGACCAGGATTTCCGCGGGACCCGCCATCGCACTGCAGGCGCAAACGGATCGATTCGGTGGCGGGGGTTGGCATACTACGGCTCCTTATCAGGTTCGGGTGGCGAGGTTGTGAGCGGCGGGGTTGGGGTTCGCTTCAGCGGCTACGGCTGGTTAATGGTCCACGGATCGGTGCACAGGTCAATCACACGCGTCTGCGCGCCGGTGCCCTTCGCGACCACGTCCGCGGCCTGCTCACACCAGGGAAACTCGCTGGCCCAGTGAGCGGTATCAATAACGGGGCAACCACCCATGCGCAGGTGCTCATCCACCGGGTGATGGCGCAGATCAGACGTCACAAAACAATCCACGTCCATCCCCGCGACCTGCTGAAGGAAACTATCGCCCGCACCACTAGCCACGGCTACGGTGCGGATCATCGCCTCGGGATCGCCCGCGGCGCGAATACCCCACTGGGTCTTCGGCAGGCGCTGCTCCACCCGGCGGGCAAACTCCGCCAAGGTCATCGGCGTATCCAGCTCGCCCACGCGACCAATCCCCAGATCTTCGCCCGACGCGCTGCGCTCCCCCTCGATCGGACGCAGCGCAGGCCCCGGAGTTACGCCCAAAAGCTCCGCCAGACGATCGTTCACGCCAGGACGTGCGGAATCCGCGTTCGTGTGCGCGGCGAACAGCGCGATCTTGTGGCGAATGAGCTTGTGGATGATCCGGCCCTTCGGGGAATCAGCGGGGACAGCCGTCACGCCGCGCAGCAGCAAGGGGTGGTGGACGACGAGCATGTTCGCTTCGGCGTCGATCGCCTCATCGACGACAGCATCTGTGCAGTCCAAAGCGAAGGCAACCTTGTCCGCGGGCTCTTTCGGGTCGCCGCAAATCAGGCCTACGGCGTCCCAGCTTTCGGCCAGTCGCGGCGGGTAGGCTTCCTCCAGCACAGACACAACATCGGCAACGGTGACCACGGCTATGACCCTCCACAATGGTTTTAGTTCTTTTTTACGGTGTTGCGACCAGCCTACTCGAACGCTGTCTGCTGTTTTCAGGCACACTGGGTCATGTTTCAGGCACACTGGGAGTCATGGCTACCAACACAATCATTACTGTCGTGTGCACGGGCAACATTTGCCGCTCCCCCATGGGAGAAATCATGCTGCGTGATTATCTAGCCGAGCATGGAATTGAGGGAATCACCGTTAATTCCTGTGGCATGGCGAATTATCACGTGGGAGACGGCGCGGATCCGCGCGCTATTAAGCAATTGGACGCGGAAGGCCACGATGGCACGCAACATGTTGCCAGCCAATTCGGCGCAGACTATGCGGGTTCCGATGCGCTGCTGGCGATGGACGAGGGCCATGCGCGTGGGCTCATTCGCGCTGGTGTGGACCCGAAACGCGTGTTCCTGTACCGCGCGTTCGACCCCGAATCCTGGACCGGAGACCTCAATTCCCTGGACGCTCCAGAAACCGAGGATCCCTATTATGGCGATCAATCGGACTTTGCCCGCGTTGCCCAGGAAATAAAGGCCGCACTGCCGGGAATTGCTGAGTACTTTCAGCGTTAGTTAAAAACGCTCGCCGTTGTTGTTCCTGCGATTGGCGCGTGAACTTCGCGATTTACCGTAGCGGTCCCGCATTTTCTGTTCCACGGAATCTTCGACTATCGGTGCGGGTTGCGCGTCCTTTTCCTTAATATCCGACGCCAGCTTCTCCTCCCCTACAGTTCCCTTCGACGCCTGAAGCTCATCGCGCTCCTCACGCTCCATGCGGCGTTCTTTCAGCTCGGACCACACGAACCAGCCCAGGATAATGGGGGCAATGATGCCGAAGGCGATCCACTGGATTCCATAGGACAAGTAGGGGCCCGAGGTCAGCTGCGGAAGCGGGATGGGGCGCAGGCCTTTGTCCACGGACTGCTCATCAGCTTGGACATAGCCCTTGATCAACTGCGTGCCGGTGGCCTGTTCATTCAGGGAAGCGCTGATGGTGTTCACAACCTTGTGGCCATCCGCGGTGGCGACCGAGGACTCGCCAGGGTCTTCATCCAGTTTGAGGAATCCTGAGATGTTCGTGGGGCCGGCAGGACTGGGAGGAATGTCCGGAATGGTTCCGCCGGCACCGGGGGCGATGAAGCCACGGTTCACCATGATGGTGTGTGGTGTGGATGGGGCGGTGGGCGTGGATGCGGGCTTAGATTCGGGCGCGGATCCAGGTGCTTCCGAGAGCTTAAAAGGTGTGAGAATCTGGAACACCACCGCCCCATCGACCGCACGGTTGCGCAGAATAACGTCCTGGCCAGGCACATAGCTGCCCTCTAGGGTCACATGTGTCCAGTCATCGTCTTCGCGAACCTGGTCCTGGCCGGGCTTCATGACGCTGGTCAGAGGCACCGGGTCTTGGTGGAACGCTTGCTCCAGGCGCTGGTTGTTGGCGGAGTTGCGTTCGTTTTTTCCCAGTTGCCACGGGGCGAGGGTGGTGAAGGCCACGTAGCTGAACGCTATGACTAGGACGAGGGCCAGTGCCCACCCGGGCGACAGGAAGGACTTCCATCCCTGGGGCTTGCTGCGCTGAGGCTTTCTGCGATGCGGCTCGGTGTGCTGAGTCCTCTGGCTTCCCGGGGCGTGCTGGGAGCGGGAGTTCTCTGGCCGGGGAGGTTGAGTAGTCACAGTGTTAATGTAGCAGCCTTGTGCGGCCGGCCGTGCCCCGCCCACAGGCACACCCCCTACAAATTGTTCGACGAAAACGCCAGATTTGGGGCCAAATCTGGCGTTTTCGTCGAACATTTTGTGAGTGAAATATCCAAGTGACCCACCAACAGCAAAACTCCGGATGCTCACCGCATCCGGAGTTTTCATTGTGTGCGCCCTGACGGGTTCGAACCGCCGACCTGCTGGGTGTAAACCAGCTGCTCTTCCAGCTGAGCTAAAGGCGCGCGCTTGGTGCGTGGATAACAATAGCACGGCACCCTATGCCCTCAACAAATCCCCAGTATGAGAGTTGTTTTTAGCGTTTATAGCCTCGCCCGACGAGGCACGCGCCCTGCCAATCTCCCAGGCGCTCGGACTTGGTCTGCACAAGCCCCGCCAATTGCGCGGATTCTGCAATCACACCTGGCTCGATAGCTCCCTCGCGTCCGGCTGGCGGGGTGAGCAACCAGATTCGGCTTTCCTCTCCCAGATTGCGGATGGCGTCTACCAGTCCATCGACCAAGTCTCCGTCTTCAGAGCGCCACCACAACAGCACAAGGTCCACTACTTCGTCGGTATCTTCTTCCAACAAAGGTTCACCAGTTACTTCTTCCAGTGCTTCGCTGATGGAGGAGTCGCAATCCTCGTCCCATCCGATCTCTTGGATCACATCATCAGCAGAAACGGAAAGTAATGCAGCCCAGTCAGCATCCGTTGCCGTGGCCTTTGGCGTTCCAGTTGTCTGTGGTTGTCCCACTGTTTGTTTAAGCCTTTCGAAGAAGTCGTCCGTTATTTCTTAAGCAACGATCCGTTCGTGAAGAACGTTCCTTACAGAAAACCTAACACAGATACCGTGCTGGAGAACCTCCAAATGCTCGAACTTGCTTGATGTTTTCCCGTTTTCGCGCCACAACACGCCCGAGCTTCGTCGATCATCTCCACAAACCCCACGAACCTCCACTAAGAACTCTGCGCCAGCACCCGCCCAATCGCCTCGTTCACGGCCTCGGGGCATTCAACTGGCAGCATGTGCCCAGAGTCCGGGAACTCCACAACTTCGGCCCCAGGCCACAGCGCGCCAATCTTTCGAGTTTGTTCCGCTGGGGTGACGTCGTCGCATGCGCCGACCATCACCACTCCGGGGATCCCTGCCAACAGTGGCGCGGCCGCGGTCTCGTCGTGTGTGGCGAGGTCGTCCAGGTATCCCAGGATGGTTCCCATGGAGGTACTGTCGATTTCGTCGGCGTGGAAGTCCACGATGTCGAACTTGTCCGAGTCGCCTTCCTCCAGTGCACCGTGGTACACGAATCCAGCGATGACGGGTTTGATGATCCATTCCATTCCGTCTTTCGCCAGGTGCGCCGGCGCGGGCAGTGTTTTCCCGATTTTCCTGAGCACGCGCACGGGCGGCGAATCCAGGATTTGGGTGATGCCGTCGGAGGCGAAGCGGTCGATGGCTCCGTTGATGAGGATCACGCCGGTCACTCGCGATCGCAGTTGCGGTTGCATCAGTCTCAGTGCCCCGAGCACGGTCATCACGCCCATGGAGTGCCCCACCAGCACCAGGTTTTTGTCAGCGGTCACCAAATGATCGAGGATTTCCAGCAGGTCTTTCGACGTCTCTGCCACGCCAAGCTGCGCGGGTTCGGGTCGCCCGCCGCCACTGTTAATGAGCACGGAGCTATCCCCGTGGCCGCGAAGATCCGGCAGAAGCAGGCGAACGTCCGGGTGCTCTGTGCGCAGATATTTTGCTTGGAAGAACCAGGAGTTAGAGGTGAGGGTAAATCCGTGGGCGAAGAGCATTACGGTGGATGCGTCTTCGGGCCCGAGGTCGTTGACCTTGAGTTTTATCCCGTCGCGGGATTCGATGTGGTGCTCGCGATCGACATCGGGCAGTCCGGGAAGGTCTGGTTTGTGGTTGCGCAGGCGCCGGACGAATCGCTTGGATAGCTGGCGGGCGGATCGCCCTACTCGGGTTTGGCTTAGAATTGACACAATAGATTTATCCAACCATATTTCGGACTCTGAGAAGGGGTTTACGTGTCTAATTCTTCTGAAGGTGCGCTCTCGCAAGATGCGAAGGCTAAGTTGGCTGCTGCGTTGGGTTCTTCGTCCCAGCACGCTGAGCAGGCTGACCAGGGTGATTCGCAGGATACTTATGCGGGTGTTGTGCGGATTGTGGATCAGGCGACGGGTATTGAGGCTCAGGAGCTTACCCGTGATGCTCGGATTCATGAGGATTTGAATATTGATTCTTTGTCCATTGTGGATATTGCCGTGCGCGTGGAGGATGCGTTCGGGGTGCGCGTGGAGGAATCCGATATTCATGATGCGGAGACGCTGGGTGATCTGGTGGACCTGATTGATGAATTGATTGCGGCGAAGTAATGCCTTTGTCATATTCGACGCCCAGCGCGCGTTTCCCCGCCCTGCATGACCTTGACGGCTGGCCTGTGGAGAGTGTTTCTGCGGCCGTGGTGGAGGCGTCCGTACCTGATGGCTCGTCGGCGACGGGTTCTGAGTCGCCGTCACCGAAGGTGACGACCTGGGGTGATACGTCGCAGGTGTACAGCCTGGCTTCGTTGAGTAAGCTGCTCACCGCCTATGCGGTGTTGATAGCTGTGGAGGAGGGTGCCTTCGAACTGGATGACCCCGTACCTAGCTCGGTGGCTGCGGATTGGAAGTCGCCGCCTACTGTCCGCGAGCTGTTGGCTCACGCCAGCGGCGTGGGTTTTCGGGAGCGTTCGCCTGAAAAACCTGCGCAGACGCGACGGATATATTCTTCTGCGGGATACGACATGTTGGCCGATACCATCGCGGACACCACGGGTATTTCTTTTGAGGATTATGCCTCGGAAGCATTGAATATGCCGTTGGGAATGTCGATTGATTTTAGCGGTTCGGCGGGTCATGGATTCCGTGCAAGCCTGGAAGATATGAGCACATTCGCGGCGGAAGTGCTCCAGCCTCGGTTGCTGTCTCCGTCAACGCTGCGGGAGGCGTTCACCGTCCAGTATCCAGATCTGGACGGTGTGGTTCCGGGCTATGGGATGCAGAAGCCATGCCCTTGGGGCTTGGGCTTTGAGGTTCATGGGGAGAAAACGCCTCATTGGTTGGGCGCGTCCATGCCGGAGGATGTGTGCGGCCATTTTGGCCAGTCCGGAACGTTCCTGTGGGTGCATCCGGACAGCGGCGCCGCCGCCGTAGTCCTCACGGATGAGGACTTCGGCGACTGGGCGAAGGAGCGCTGGGATTCTTTCAATGACTCCCTGTGGGAGCAGCTGCACTAGTGCTCTATTCGAACGTGGTGCGCAGGTCCTTGTGGCCTTCCGCGTGCCAGTCCACGTTCACATTGTCCTTCGTTTCTAGCCCCTGTTCCTTTTGCTGCGGAACCTTGGCCACAATGTTGCGGCGCGCACGGCCGGAACGAAGCTGGCGCTCGATGCGTTCGGCAAGCGACGCCAGGCCCATGTTGATCAGAATCATAATCACGGCCACTAGCACCAGTGCCGGGATCATCGCACCGTAGTATTCACCCAGCTGACGGCCCGAGCGCACGACCTCCACGAAACCAATCATGTAACCCAGGGCGGAGTCCTTTAGGGCGATCACCATCTGGGAGATGATGGCCGGGAGCATGGCAGCCACGGCCTGCGGCAGCAGAATCAGGTACATGGATTGGCGGTGGCGCATACCCAACGCAATGGCCGCCTCACGCTGCCCACGGGGCAGGGACTCGATACCGGAACGCAGGGTTTCCGCAATGACGGAGCCGTTGTACATAGTCAGGCCAAAAACCACGGCCGAGAAGCCCAGCCAGCTGGACGGAACCAACTGGAGGGAAGAGAAGGCGGAGTAGGCAAACAGCATGAGCACCAGCACGGGGATGGAGCGGAAGAATTCCACGATCACTCCACAGACGGTGCGCACGAAACGGTAAGGAGACAAGCGTCCTACACCCAGCAAGGTTCCAATCACCATAGCCAGGATGATGGAGGCCACTGCCGCACCGATGGTACTGAACAGGCCGGGAAGAATATAGGTTGTCCAGGTAGTACTGTCTGCAAAGAAGGACCATTTAGCGGACTCAAATTGGCCCTTGCTGTTCAGCTTGAGGCCCACCAGAGCCAGGATGCCGAGGACCACCACGATCGTGACAACCGTGAATATCTTGTTGAGCCGCTCCCCCTTCGGGCCGGGGGTATCGTAGAGCACTGTTGCGCGTGTAGACATTATCGCTTCACCGCCCATCGCTTACCAGCCCAGCCGAAGAACAAGCCTGTGGGCAGGGTCAGAATGATAAAGCCCACAGCAATCACTCCGAAGATCACCAGAATGTCGCTGGCGTAGTCCTCCGTCAGAGCCTTCATCAACAGGGATGCTTCGGCCACACCAATCACGGAGGCGATGGTGGTGTTCTTCGTCAGCGCGATCAGCGTATTTCCCAGGGGGACGATCGCACCGCGCAGAGCTTGAGGGAAAATCACGTGGCGGAAATTCTGGGAGAAACTTAAGCCCAGCGATCGGGCGGCTTCTGCCTGGCCGAACGGCACGGTGTTGATTCCGGAGCGCAGAGATTCAGCGACGAAGCAGGAGGTGTAGGCCACAAAAGCGAGCACCGCCAGTCGGAAGTTCTGCTTTTCAATGAACGTGTCATTCTCGACGGCCAACAGCAGGCCCAGGTTGTAGTACAGGCCCATGGAGGCGAGCAGAATGATGAGCGTCAGCGGCGTATTACGGACAATGTTGATGTACCACGCTGACAGGGTGCGCAAAATGCCGACGGGGCTCACGCGCATCGCGGTGAGGATCGTGCCTACAATCATCGATCCCACGGCGGAATAAAACGTCAACTTGATGGTCACCCAGAATGCGGGAAGCAATTCGGGCTTCATCTCGGACCATAGTTCGGGGTTCATAGGTGCGTCCCTCCTTCCTATTTCTTATCGACGAATGAGAGGTCGCCAATCTTCGGCTTTCCACCGAGGTCAACGTTATCTCCCAGGTTTTTGGCGACGATCTTCGCGAACGCGCCGGAATCGTGCATGTCATTCAACGCTTCGTTGACTTCGTTGCGGGCTGTTCCATCACCCTTCGGCAAGCCGATGCCGTAGTACTCATCGGTCCAGAACGAGCCGTCGTCGTTTTTCAACTGAACAACGCTATATTTCTCACCGAAACGTTCCTGGTAACGCTGCGCGAAGCCAGCCAAGATGGTGGCGTCGGTAGTCGTGGCATCCACCACGTCTTGTTTCAGACCCTCAGCGCAGGCGGCATACGTATCGAACTCCTGGAGCTGCACCTCCGGCAGCGCAGATTTCACCTTCTGCGCTGGCGTGGAACCAGACACAGAGCACAGGCGAGTTCCGGGTGCGATGTCCTGCAAGCCGGCAATTCCGGATTCTTCACGGACCAACAGCGCTTGGTGCGTGACCAGGTAGGGTCCGCCAAAGTCCACGGCCTTCAGACGGCCCTTGTTGATGGAATACGTAGCGGCGATCATGTTGACTTCACCATTGTTAATCAACGCTTCGCGCTGCGCGGATGGTGTTTCGCGCCATTCCATATCTGGGATTGACCAGCCGTGTTTCTTGGCGATGTACTCCACAACATAACGGGAGACGTCGGTATCGAGCCCTTCGAAGTTTTTCTCCGGGGTGCGCTCGCCCAAGTTGGGTTGGTCGTATTTCGTTCCGAGAACCACGTGGCCTGCTTCAATATCAGCCAGCAGGTCTCGTGGCCCTCCTGATCCGCACGCGGCCAGAGTAACCACGGTGGTCGCTGCGATCACCGCTGCGGCGGTGCGTTTCAGTGCGTTACGTATGGTCAGCATCAGTATCCTCCTTCCCTCATGCTCAGTGGCGTTCTAGTGGTTCACGATCTTGTCCAGGAAATCCTGCGCACGATCGGTCTCGGGGTTGGTGAAGAAGGTCTCTGGATCCGTGTCCTCGATGATCGCACCGTCGGCCATGAAGAGAATGCGGTCGGCCACTCGGCGCGCGAAGCTCATTTCGTGGGTAACCACCACCATGGTCATGCCGCCTTTGGCGAGGTCTGTCATCACGTCCAAAACCTCGTTGATCATTTCTGGGTCCAGGGCGGAGGTGGGCTCGTCAAACAGCATCACCTTCGGGTCCATGGCCAGGGCGCGGGCAATTGCCACGCGCTGCTGCTGACCGCCGGAAAGCTGGGCAGGGTACTTATCGGCCTGGGCTGCGATCCCCACGCGGTCGAGTAGCTCCTCGGCGCGTTTCCGGGCGGCATCCTTGGAGGTTTTGCGCACCTTGATGGGAGCCAGCGTGACATTGTCACGGATGGTCATATGGCTAAAGAGGTTGAATTGTTGGAAGACCATGCCGACTTCAGCGCGGAGCTTCGCGAGGTCTTTGCCTTCTTCCGGCAGGGTCTTACCATCGATCCGGATCTCACCTGAATCGATGGTCTCGAGCCGGTTGATGGTGCGGCACAGCGTGGATTTACCGGAGCCGGACGGGCCGAGGATAACGACCACTTGTCCGGCGGGGACGCTGAGATTGATGTCTCGAAGAGCGTGGTAGTCACCGAAGTGCTTGTTCACGTCCGTGAGCTCAATCATCGTTGAAGAATCAGTGGGTGTTGACATGCTCACATCTTAAGTGCCTGCCCCTACAGTCGATGGCGGTTTTGCCATTTTTGCTCTACTAAGGGCCGAACGAGGGGCCACCAAGGGACAAGCGATGCCCACACTGGCCTGAACATGGTCTAGGAGGCCGAACTGGTCAAAATGGCCAGAGTGACCCCAAGGGCGTTCTGATGGTGCCCCAATTCAGAATCCCCTGTCAGGTGTGGTTGAATGTATAGCGCTGGGGCTATAGCTCAGTCGGTTAGAGCCGCGGACTCATAATCCGCTGGTCGCGGGTTCGAGCCCCGCTGGCCCCACCACCTTAGTCTCGTATGTTTCCATCACCCATCGGCGACGCACCACCAGCCACCTCACCGAATGCGCCGAACGAACGTTCCGACAAAGAGACTCATGCGCCGTGCCATCTAAACCGCAATCACAAATGCATGGACACATCGCCGTGCAACTATCACCGCAGGTAAACAACACAGACAGACACCACGACGCTACAGCTTAGTCATGCAGCGCAAAGCCCCTTGAGAACACGAGCCACCGAAAGCGACCCCTCGCCATAGCCTCACAGTCGATTCAATTACCATCACCAGCAAGAATCCCTAGACAGCAGACAGATTGACGCAAAACCCTGCGAAGCGGTTCTTCTTGTGATTAGGTTAAGGATAGCGGCCGTGCTATCGATAAGAAAGGTAGGGTTCAGTGTGATTTTGAAATGGTTAGGCATCACCAAAACAGAAGAAGACAAAACTGAGGTTAGCAAGGCTTCGCTGATCATTCCGCCGTTAATTTTCATAATATCTCTCATCCTCACGACCCGCATTTTTCACTTCATCTCACCAGCGACTATTAGAGATGAAGAATTCGTAATATGGCTTCCACTCATATGCGGATCCTTCACGGCATTAGCAATAAGCTCCTCAGTTAGATTCATCATACTCAGATCTACAAAGGCGAATAAATAACGCACTATACCTAGATTTTAAGGCATGACCCTAGCTCATTCTCAACCACTTTCACATAATCATTGGAAGCCGTCTCAAGAGCATGAGAATGCTGCCGACATGAGAAACGTAATATTTGGTCACGGCCGCCCCTAAGCACTCATGCGAATACAGCGAAAAGTCGAACACATACTGGTCAGAAATTGAAATCTCTGAACATTGCGAGCTCAGCAGACTTACGGACGTCCAGGGCGGTTCGCATACGGACACGTCGCCACATGCGGGCGATGTCCGCCCTGCATACCCCTCAGCTCCACGCGTAGAGTGTCTGCCATGAGTACATCTGACTTCATTCGACACCGCCATTCCCCTCGCGCGTTCTTGCCTGACCCCATCCCGAACGACGTCCTGAAAAATATTTTGCTCGACGCCCAGTCTGCGCCCTCTAACTCCAATACCCAACCATGGCATGTCCATGTGGTAAGCGGTCAGCGGTTGCGCGATCTGAGTGCCGCACTGATCGAGGAGTTCGATACGAACGGCCTCAATCCTGACTTCACCACAGATTATGGTCAGGGTGTACACCCTCGGCGTTCCCAGGAGTTGGCTGCCAAGGTGTACGGGTTAAAGGGCATCGCGCGCGAAGACAAGGAAGGGCGCACCGAGTTTTTACGGGAGAACCTTCGTTTCTTCGGTGCACCGTATTCCGCAATGTTGTTCATCCCTCCGATGGGTGACCGCATCCGCGCAGCCTTTGACCAGGGCACGTACGCAGAGAACTTTCTTCTGTCCTTGGAGGCACACGGCTACCATGGCATTCCGCAGGGGATGATCTCGCTCTTAGCGCCAACAGTCCGTGAGTTCCTTGGTGTGGACGAGGACTACAAGCTAGTCACAGCGTTGACGTTTGGCCGAGGTGATGAGTCCAGTCCAATGTTCCGGACGGAACCTGGCCGCGTTCCCCTGTCTGAGACAGTGACAGCCCATGGCATCGAGGGCCTAGAACTGTAAGACCGGCGAGATACTTCATCTCTCATCACCCCAGACTGAGACGTTCTCGGCCATGCTGGCAGTACGAGCGCCGGCACGACCATAGGAGTTTGTCGCAGTCCTTACGCATTTCCCCAGGACAGAATTTCGAAAGAGCGAAATAATCCTATGGTTGTGCCAGGGCGCCTCCCAACACGACCGCGACACGCCGACAGCGGACACACTTTTTGTCGCATAACCCCATATCCCAACCCCCATCCCTCCCCCGAACAGAAATAAACCCCCACACCGTAGAGGTGTGGGGGTTTAACGTGCTCCGCCAACTGGGCTCGAACCAGTGACCCTTCGATTAACAGTCGAATGCTCTGCCAACTGAGCTATGGCGGAATGTGTACTACTCAGGCGCCCTCAGAGAGTCTTAATTTCTCTCGAAGTGTTACCCTCGCTTGCAACGGTGACTACTTTATACCGCAAGCACAGCACACACAAATCAGCAGGTCAGCCTTGAAAAACGAAGCTTAGTAACCGCGCTCGATGTACTCATCGATCCGTGCGGCCTCTGCACCGATCGTCGTGGCATCACCGTGGCCCGGCAACACCGTCATGCTGTGCGGAAGTTCAAAGACCACATTCTTCAAGGACTCGATGATCGTCTCGAAGCTGGAGTACTTACGCCCAGTGGCACCAGGGCCGCCGTTAAACAGCGTATCGCCGGACAGCAGCACGTTCGTGGCTTCACCGTCCGCATTGTCCGCGTCCAGTACCTCAATCACCACACAACCCGGCGTGTGCCCCGGCGTGTGGTGGAGCATCAGCGACCACTGCGCCCATAGCGGATCCTCCACATCAATGGGGACATACGGCGCCTCCCCGTTGGATTCCTTCCACAGCACATCATCGTCTGGGTGAAGATACACATCTACGCCCCAGTGCTTCGCCAACTCCGGAGCCAGATCGCAGTGATCGTTGTGAGCATGCGTGAGCACAATCGCACGCACACTCCGGTCCCCTACCTTCGCCGTGATGGTGTCCGGCTCATGCGCTGGGTCAATCACGATCACGGAATTAGATGCCTCATCGGCGATGAGGTAGACATTGTTGTCCACCTCCCACTCCCCACCATCAAGGCGGAACGTGCCGGAGGTCACGAACTGTTCAACAACCGGGCTCGTCACCGGTGGAAAATCACGTACCATAATTACAGCTCCACCACGCTTCGCAATACCGTGCCCTGCTTCATTGTCTCGAAGGCCTCATCAACCTGGTCCAGCCCAATGCGCTCGTCCACAAACTTGTCCAGCGGGAAACGGCCCTGACGATAGAGATCCACATACATTGGGAAATCGCGCTCCGGCAAGCAGTCTCCGTACCAGGAAGACTTCAGGGAACCTCCGCGGCCAAAGACATCAAGCAACGGCAGCTCCAGGTTCATCTCTGGGGTAGGAACTCCCACCAGCACCACACGTCCAGCAAGATCACGAAGGTAAAACGCCTGCTTATACGTCTCCGGACGCCCCACGGCGTCTACCACAACATCCACGCCAAAGCCGCCGGTCAAGTCCTGGACCTTCTGCGTCAATTCCTCGTCAGAAAGCCCCGAGGAATTGATGGTGTGGGTGGCTCCAAATTCTTCCTTCGCACGGGCAAGCTTGGCGTCGGATATATCAATGGCAATGATCGGCGTAGCGCCAGCCAGCGCAGCACCGGCAACGGCGCTCATGCCCACGCCTCCCACGCCGATCACGGCGATGGACTCGCCGCGCTTCACCTCACCCGTGTTCACCGCGGCGCCCAGACCTGCCATCACGCCACAGCCCAGCAAGCCTGCGACGGCGGGATCAGCCTCCGGATCCACCTTGGTGCACTGACCCTCATGCACCAACGTCTTTTCGATAAACGACCCGATGCCCAGAGCCGCCTCTAGCTCGGTGCCGTCCTCCAACGTCATAGGCTTTGAGGCATTGTGCGTATCGAAGCAGTACTTCGGCTCGCCCTTCTTGCAGGCACGGCACTCGCCGCACACGGCACGCCAGTTCAGCACCACAAAGTCACCCGGCTCAACATGGGTGACCTGCTCGCCTACCTCTTCGACAATTCCTGCGGCCTCATGGCCAAGAAGGAAAGGGTAATTATCGGAAATGCCGCCATCGCGATATGCCAAATCCGTGTGGCATACTCCACACGCCTGAATCTTCACAATCACGTCATTATCGCCCGGCGCGGGAACCACAACGTTGACCGTTTCCACCGGTGCATTCTTTTCCCGTGCGATAACGCCCTTGACGGTTTGTGCAGAAGCCATGAATCTCCTTATGAGTCTTTCGTGGTGAATCTCTTTGTGGGTTGTCTCTTCGCGGAAAAACGCACAGGGTCACGGTCACGACCGCCACGCCCCCATGCGCATTTTCAATAAGTGTTCAACCACAGTCCGTTGTACACGAAAAATCGGCTCTCAGTGTCCGCACAGCAGCTACCCGGCGCCCACGTGGCCGATGGTCCCGACGCGCGCTGCGCAAATCCCCGTCCGTCACGTATGCTCGTAGGTTAGACCCGAAAACCCGAAGGAGAACCGATGATCCAGTTAGTAGTAGGCGCAGCAGCCGGCTATGTATTGGGTACCAAGGCAGGCCGCCGCCGCTATGAGCAAATCCGCCGCGGATACCACAGCGCTGTGAACTCGGACGTCACCAAAGCCGCCGTGCGGGCCGGCCGGAAGGCCATCGCTAACCGCCTGGATCCCGAACCGCGGATGCATGAGGTGCGCGACCTTAATTCCTCCACCCGCCAGTCCCTCGGGGAGGGCTACAGCATCGTCGAGTCCGACGAGGCGCACCCCAACGATCGTGTGGACGACCTCACCCACGGCTCGCGCACGTCCGGTGGGGACAAGAAGAAACCCTTCAACCCGTTCAAAAAGTAGTTGCTACGAGGCTAAACAAGCCTAACCGGCCTAGCCAGCCGAACCGTATACAATCGTATACACGGGACTAGCCACCCGACCCGTCGTTAATATCGAACACTCCGTACTCCGCTGCCCTCTCCTGCAGCGAACGACGGTACTTCTCCAAGGCCATGAGGTCCGCAAACAAGGCCTTATACTCCTCCTGCTGCAAATCCGGCCGCATGCGCTGCATCTGCGCCTTCATCTCCGCGATCTCGTTACCCACCCATCGCTCCTGCATGTGAGACATGATCGCGTCGGCATAAAACGGCAGCCGCTCGGCCGGGCAATGGATATCCTCCACAGTCAGCTCCGCCACCACGGCCTTGCCCATGGCGTCATCCACATGACCACCCACCCGGTCCACCCAGGCAGCTCCGGGCTGCGCGTTCGCCGCCCCGCCGGCTTTCTCCATCGCCTCGGCAATGGCGATATATGTGGCGTGAATAAAACTCTCCGGCGGCATGAGATCAAAAATCTCCCCGGCCAGTTGTGGCTCCTGCAGCGCAAGCTTGAGTACCTCGCGCGGGCCGTGCAGAATGTCGTCTGCTGGGTCCGGGCGATCCATCAGGTCGTCGGAATCCACCGCGTGGAGATTCGCCCCACGGCCGCGCTCCGGTGACGCGCCGCGAGCCTGATCCGCCACTTGCTGCACGGCTCCGCGTTTCAGCTCGAACGCGGGCTTGTCACGCTGTGGCTTCCGTGCTTCCTCCCGCACCTGTGCGACGACCTCGGAGGGATTTTCCCACCCTAACCAACCCGACGCCTGGCGCGCGTACTCATCGCGTAACGCCTCATCACGGATGCCCGCGAGGACCGGCACGATGCGTCGCAGTGCCTGGACACGCCCGTCCACACTGGCAGTGTCATAGCCCTGCAGGAGGGTACGAATCACGAACTCAAACATGGGGATGCGGGTGGCAACCAGCTCCCGGACGGCAGCGTCCCCTCGCTCCATGCGGATGTCACACGGGTCCTGGCCGCCGGGGGCTACGGTCACATAGCTTCGGCCG
This sequence comes from Corynebacterium zhongnanshanii, assembly GCF_014490575.1. Lineage (NCBI taxonomy): Bacteria > Bacillati > Actinomycetota > Actinomycetes > Mycobacteriales > Corynebacteriaceae > Corynebacterium > Corynebacterium zhongnanshanii. Next base: position 668,649 of record NZ_CP061033.1, on the reverse strand, counting down.
GTGAACTCCTGATTGCCATCGAAGGCACGCATGGCAGCCTTCTGGCCGGCCTCGTCGCCGTCGAAGATGTAGATAATTTCCCCGCGGAAGAACTTATCGTCCAACATAAAGCGGCGCAGCATCTGCAGGTGCTCAATACCGAACGCGGTGCCACAGGCCGCTACTGCGGTGGTGACACCCGCGGCGTGCATGGCCATCACATCGGTGTAGCCCTCCACAACCACGGCCTGGTGCGTGGAGGCGATGGCTTTCTTAGCGTGATCAATGCCGAACAGAACCTTGGACTTTTTGTACAGCAAGGTTTCCGGGGTGTTGATGTACTTGCCTAGCTTGTCATCGTCAAAAAGCTTGCGGGCTCCGAAGCCGATGACGTCGTTGGCCACGGAACGGATGGGCCACAACAGCCTGCGGTGGAAGCGATCAATAGGCCCCTTGGTGCCCATGCGGGACAACCCGGCCGCCTCCAGCTCCTTGAAATTAAAGCCCTTTTGCAGCAAGTGCTTCGTGAGCTTATCCCACCCGGCCGGGGCAAAACCGCAGCCGAAGTGATCTGCATCCTCCATGGTGAAACCCCGGTTGAGCAGAAATTCCCGGGCCACGTCGGCACCCTGCTCGTCAGAGTGCAGCATCTGCTGGTAGTACTCCGCCGCGGCTTTATTCGCCGCCACCAAGCGCTGGCGCGTTCCCGCCTCCTCACGTCGGCCAGGGGTTCCGCCTTCGTAGGTGATCTGGTAGCCGATCCGCTCGGCGCATTGCTCCACGGCCTCCGGGAAGGTGATGTGTTCCATCTTCATGAGGAAGCTGAACACATCACCGCCCTCCCCGGTGGAAAAGCAGTGGAAGTATCCCCTGTTGGGGCGGACATGGAAGGACGGGGTCTTCTCATCCTTGAACGGGCTGAGCCCCTTCATGGAGTCGTATCCCGCGGGCTTCAACTGGACATACTCCCCCACCACTTCCTCAATGGGAGTGCGTTCGCGAATTTCTGCGATGTCCCGTTCCGAGATCCGTCCTTGAGCCATGCTCCTCATGCTAGCCCCTGGCAGCTACACAGCACCACACCCCAGCTACGGACGTACCCTCCACCACCCTGCATGAGCGCCCTCACACCACCACTTTTATATTTTCCTCCAGTAATTCATACAATTTTGCTACGAAACCAAGGCGCGGGTCCTATCGTAAAGAGCATGACGAACACTGCACACTCAGCACACAACAGCATTCACTATGACGTTCTGGTGATCGGCTCCGGATTCGGAGGCTCCGTCACCGCCCTCAGGTTGACTGAAAAGGGATATAAGGTTGGCGTCATCGAGGCTGGGCGTCGATTTGAAGATAAAGAATTCGCCAAGAACTCGTGGCACCTCAAGGACTTCCTGTGGGCGCCACAGATCGGATGCTTCGGAATCCAGCGCGTCCACCTGCTCAACGACGTCATGATCCTCGCAGGATCCGGCGTGGGCGGCGGCTCCCTCAACTACGCCAACACCCTCTACAAGCCCTCCTCCACCTACTTCCAGGACAAGCAGTGGGCCCACATCACCGACTGGGAAGACGAGCTGACCCCCTACTACGAACAAGCCCAGAAGATGCTCGGCGTGGTGGAAAACCCCACCATGACCAACTCCGATAAGCGCATCAAGGAAGTGGCCGAGGAAATGGGAGTGCCGGAAACGTTCCGCATGGCGCCCGTGGGCGTGTTCTTCGGCGAAAAGACCGGACTCAAAGGCAAGCCTCGCGAAACCGTGGCAGACCCCTATTTCGGCGGCGTGGGCCCCGACCGCACCGCCTGCCACGAATGTGGTGAATGCATGACGGGCTGCCGCCACGGCGCGAAGAACACCCTGCTGAAAAACTACCTCTACCTGGCCGAAAAGGGCGGCACGGTGGTTCACGACATGTCCACCGTCACCGATATCACCCACGACGGTTCCACCTGGACGGTCACCACCACGCGCACCGGCACTGTGGCCACCTCCTTGGCGAAGAAGCTGAGCGCGCGCAAGAAGAATACCTCCACCACCACCTTCACCGCCGACTACGTGGTCATGGCAGCCGGAACCTGGGGCACGCAAAACCTCCTGCACCGCCAGAAGGACAACGGAAACCTGCCTAACCTCCCAGATTCCCTGGGCTACCTCACCCGCACAAACTCCGAGGCTCTGCTGGGTGCGGCGGAAGCGAAATACCACCCGGATACGGATTATTCCGAAGGCGTGGCCATCACCAGTTCCTTCTTCCCTGCCCCCGATACGCATATCGAACCGGTGCGTTATGGAAAGGGCTCCAACGCCATGGGTCTGCTGCAGACTTTGATGACGGATGGTGACAAGCTTCAACCACGTTTCCTGGAGTTCATCAAGCAGGTCTGCTTGAACTACACGCGCATTCCTATGCTGTTTAACTTGAGCAAGTGGTCTCAGCGCACCGTCATCAATTTGGTGATGCAGACCAAGGACAATTCCCTGCAGACTTTCCTGAAAAAGGTGGGTCCTTTTAATGTCCTGCGTTCCCGCCAGGGCACCGGCGAGCCTAATCCTTCCTGGATTCCCGAGGGAAATGCCGCCACCCGCATTATGGCCAGGAATATGAAAAACGCCATCGCCGGTGGTGTGTGGTCCGAGGTCTTCAATGTGCCTCTCACTGCCCACTTCCTGGGTGGATGCGTGATCGCCGATTCGCCGGAGACGGGCGTAGTGGACCCTTACAACCGTGTGTGGGGCTACCCAACGATGTTCGTCACCGATGGTTCCGCCATCACAGCCAACCCGGGTGTGAACCCGTCGCTGTCCATCACCGCCAATGCGGAACGTGCGGCCGCGTTGTGGCCGAATAAGGGCGACGCCGACCCCCGCCCGGCACAAAGCGAGGGCTACGTGCGGATCTCCCCCACTGAGCCGAAAAAGCCGATGGTTCCGGCGAGTGCACCCGCTGCACTGCGCCTGCCGCTGACCGTGATCTAACCCTGGCAGTGGTCTAATAGAGGGCATGTCTCAGCCACGCTCCACGAACAAAGGAATGTGGGCTGGTGGGTCTGTGGCCGCTGTGTTGCTCGCAGGGGCCACCGCCTACCTTGGCCTGTCCGATTCCCCCAGCGATACCAACAGCGCTACCAGCTCCGTATCCGAGTCCTCCCAGCACTGTTCCTTGCACTCGCTTCCGCCGGAGGCCGCGCAGCAGGTGGAGGACATCCTGGTGGATGCCCCGCCCGACGACGGCCCGGCGGACGGTAAACACTTCGGCAACTACGAGGGCCTGCTGCCGAAGCAGCATTCCTCTTATTACCGGGAGTACACGGTGAAGACCCCGGGGCTGAACCACCGGGGCGAGCGGCGCCTGGTGGTCGGCGGTGGCACGAAGACCGATCCCGATGTGTGGTACTACACCGACGACCATTTCAAGAGCTTCTGCGAAATCCCCGACGCCGAAGACTAAGCCCAGCTGGCGCTGAAAGAAAATGCCTGCCGATCCAGGCGCTCCAGCCTGGATTCCGTCAGGGACGCCACCTGGTCAATCACCACGCGAAAAGCGGCCTGGTCGTCCGCCGCCTGGGTAAACCACTGCCTAAAGTGCGGATCCAGCGCGCCTTCCCCGCCCTTCCACAGGTAATCCGTCACCCGGAAGATGCGGTCGCGCTGGCGCTCCTGCTGCGCCAGGTGCTCCTGCTCATCCATCACGTACAGCACCGCGATGGATTTCAGCAGGGTCACCTCCGCCTCCACGTCCTTCGGAATCACCAGCTGAGCCTTATAGCGGCCCAGGGCAGCGCCGTAGCGTTCGCGGGTGGCGGTCACGCACGCCGTGACGAACCGGGACACCAGCTCCGACGTCATCGCCTTGAGCGCCGCCAGGTCGCTCAGCGAGGCATGGAAGTCCGCTGCCCGGGAAATCAGGCGCATCTCCCGCAATCGCCCCGCGGCCTCCACAAGCTCCTCGGGGGTTCCGCCGAACACCCGGGCGCCCTTTTCCGCTAGCGCTGCCAGTTCCACCAGGTCCCACAGCACGTCGAGGTTGATGCGCCCGGACACGATCCCGTCTTCCACGTCGTGGACGGAATAGGCGACGTCGTCGGACCAATCCATGATCTGCGCCTCCAGGCACTTCTTCGTGCCGTCCGCGCCCTGCCTGGCCCATGCGAGTACGTCGAGGTCGTCCTCGTAGCATGAATATTTTTTCCGACGCCGGCCGTCGTCCGCCACCGGCCCCCACGGGTACTTGCACGCTGCGTCCACGCTGGCCCGAGTGAGGTTGAGTCCATAGGAGTGCCCGTCCCCGCCCAGAACTTTGGGCTCCAGGCGGGTCAGGATGCGCAATGTTTGCGCATTGCCTTCGAAGCCGGACTGGACTTTGCCGAGTTCACGGGCGGCGTCGTCCAGAGCACGTTCGCCGTTGTGGCCGTAGGGCGGATGGCCTATGTCGTGGCTCAACCCAGCGAGTTCGCACAGGTCTGGGTCCGCACCCAAGGTTTTGCCGATGCCCCTGGCGATCTGCCCCACCTCAAGGGAGTGCGTCAAGCGTGTTCTGGGAGTGTCCCCACTTCCAGGACCCACGACCTGTGTCTTATCAGCCAGGCGGCGCAGGGCTGCGGAATGTAGCACGCGGGCGCGATCCCGGTCGAAGTCGTCGCGCCCATCGGGCAGGGCTCCGGGGATACCCAGCTCCTTCGGCGTGGTGGCAAACACACGCTCCAAGTCAGCCTCGCTGTAGACATAGGCCTCAGGCATGGCCCCATCCCTTCGCCGGGCCATCCGCGCGACGCTCCCACACCTCGTAATACAACAGTCCCCCCGTTTCCCGAACGATGGACTGAACCTGCTCGGTGCGGGTGCCGTAGCTCGGTCCGGTCCGTGTGGGCGAGCTCCAGGCGTCGAATCCCTCATCCTCCACCATGCGCAACGCACGTAGGGAATGGTTCGAGTCCGTCACCACCACGCTGGACACCCAGCCGCGGGGCTGCGCCTCTTCCTTGAAGGCCTGGGCGCTAGTCAGCGTGTCCGATCCACGTTCGATCGCCACAATGGCCTGAGGCGGCACGCCCTGGTGCTCCACCAAGTATTCGCGCCCGCTGGCAGCCTCGGTGAAGCGATCCCCCGGCTGGTTTCCTCCTACGGTCACGATGGTCGGAGCAACGCCCTGGCGATAGAGCTCCGCCGCGTGATCCAGGCGGCTTTGGAACCACTTCGACGGCACACCGTCGTACTGGGCGGCACCCAGCACAAAAATGGTGTCTGCGCCGGTGCGGTCATCCGCCCGCGCGTGCGCCCACACCTGGAAGGCCGTGCCTGCGGAGATGATCGCCGCGCACAGCACTGCACCAAAAATCAAGTAAAAAACAGACAGCAGCACGCCGAAGAAAGTGCCGCTCACTGCTCGTCCCGCGCGTTGCAAAAATGGCATGCCTAAGACCATAGTCCGCTCGCCCCAGATTGTCCGTTAAGGTCGCCGAGTTTTCGGTTAAGGTAGGCATCATGAACGCCAACAACTCCACCACCTTTTTCTTCGCCAGTGCTCTACGCCGTGCCGCGGCTGTCGCCGCGGCGGGATGTGTGGGCGCCGGGGCTTTCCTCGGCATAGGCGTCGCCACCACGCTGGCAGCCCAAGCAGCGGCAGCCACCCCGGCTGCGATCGGGACCACCGCCACCGCGACCGACGTTGCCCTCACCGACCAGGTGGTGGACGCGGCCGGGGTACTCTCCGGTTCTGATAAGGCGGCCATCGAGGAGACCCTCAAGAAGGGCATTGAACACAGTAACGTCAAGCTGTACATGGTGTTCGTGGACTCCATTCCGGAGTCCGATCCGCAGCGCTACGCCGCCCAGCTGCGTGAGCAGGATCCCACCAACAACACTATGGTGTTGGTCACCGATGTCACCAAACATAACGCTGGGCTGGACTACGGCGCGTCCGTATCCAAGAGCACGGCGCAGGACGTCATCGGCGCCGTGAAAAAGCACTTCACCAACGAGGACTGGGCCGGCGGTGCCCAGGCAGCCGCCGACGAGCTGGCAGGAACCGTCTCCACCTCCTCCAAGATCTGGATGGGAGGAGCCGCCGTGGCTCTGCTCGGCGGAGGCGCCGGGGCCTTCGTCTGGAGCCGACGCAACCGCAAGAACACCGAAGCCCGCCAACTCAACACGGCCCGCTCCATCCAGCCCGAGGCAACCAGCGACCTCATGCAGCAGCCCCTGTCCGTCCTCCAGACCCTTGCCGCTGAGGAACTGCACAGCACCGATGAGTCCATCCGCAAAGGCAACGAGGAACTCACCATCGCCCGCACCGAGTTTGGCGAGGAGCGCACCCGCGAACTCCAGCGCGCCCTCACCCGCTCCCAGCAGACCCTCCACAAGGCCTACGGCATGCACCAGCGCATCAAGGGAGGGCTCGTCACCGCGGAGCAGGAACAGCGCGCGCTGCTCACCGAGATTATCTCCAGCTGCGGCACCGCCGATAAGAACCTCAATGGAAAGGCCGCGGAGTTCGCCGAGCTACGGCAACAACTCATCCATGCGCCGGAGACTCTGGACACGCTCACCCAGGCGTCGGTCTCCCTGCGCAGCCGCATCCCCGGCGCCCGGGCAATCATGGAGGACCTTACCACGCGCATCGACCCCCAACTGCTGGTGAGCATCACCCACAACCCAGACATCGCCGAGGCCGAGATCAACCAGGTGGATCACGCGATCGAGCAAGCACGCGCACTCACAGCCAAGCCCGCGGGACAACAGGGCGAGCTCATCGACATCATCGACGGAGCACGCATGGCCATTCGACAGGCCGATTCACAACTGCAGGCGGTGGAGAACGCCGAATCCCAGCTGCGGGTGGCTCAGGACAATCTCTCCGCGCTGATCACGGAAGTGGAAGAGGAAATTGCCGAGGCACACGAGCTGGCGCGCAGTCACGCCCCATTTAACAAGGAGGCGCTGGCAGAGGCGGTGGACGCCGCTCACCAGGCCTTGGAGACGGCGCGGCACAATCAGAGCAATGATCCTTTGGGAAGCTACTCTCAACTGCTCGACGCCGATGGTCAGCTGGACATCCAACTGGATGAGGCCCGCGGAGCGGATAATGATTTCCGGCGCACGCTCGACATGGTCGACAGGACCATCGCGGACGCCAACCAGAACCTCGTGGCCGTGGAGGAAACTATCCGCAACCGGCGAAACATCATCGGTGTGGATGCCCGCTCCACGGCTCACGCCGCCCGCGAGGTGCTGGAGCAGGCCAAAGTCCTGAGGGAGCAGGACACCAAGCGCGCGTATCTGCTGGCGCAGCAGGCATCGCAGCTAACCCGGAGGGCCTCCGCGCAGGCGCGCGAGGACATTGACCGCTTTAACCGTCGTAATAATTACTACGGCGGCGGTGGTGGCAACGGCCTGATGACCGGTGTAATTCTCGGTTCTCTGCTCTCCAACAGCGGTGGCTTCGGCGGCGGCTTTGGAGGGGGCGGCGGTGGCGGCTTCGGCGGCGGAGACTTTGGTGGTGGCGGGGACTCGTTCTCCTTCTAAGTAAGCGCCGACGCGCCCCGGCCCCTGCTTAACCCCCGGCGAGCCGGGGTTAAGGGGTCACGAACCAAGCCCCCTTAAATCGCACCAATCCAGTAGGCCACGATAACCGGGATGCACAGCAGCAGCGCGATTAACAGCGCTTTGGTGGAGTTCAGGGTGCGCACTTCCATGATCCTGCGGGCTACCCAGGAAATGAACACCTGAACGTCCAGCGGGAGTTTCTCCCCGGGGCCTTCAAACTCCACATGAAGGTTCCGCAGACCACGGTTCTCAGAGGTGAACTGTCCTGCCTTCTCGCCATCGATGTCCAGGACAAAGTGGGACTTGGACTCAGCGATGATCGTCACCGTGTGCCGATCAGCCTGGAGAACATACTGCTTGGATTTCGCGAACGTCTCCGCATCCCCAGTAGCCGTCCATGTGCCCGAGCCAGTCACGGCAGAGGCCTTCGGCCCGTTGTCGGCAGACAGCTCCCAGGTATCGCCGCCAAAGCGGATGTTGGTCACTCCCCGCTCGTCGGCGAACTCGGCAATGCGGTCCATGTCCTGTGCGGGCCCGGCGTAAATCGGGAACGTGTGTCCGTCACTGGGGACGGTCCAGCGAATGTCGGTGTTCACGCTTAGCAGCCCGCCAAACGCTCAGCCAGGTACGCCTGCAGGTCCTCGATGTTGATACGCTCCTGCTCCATGGTGTCCCGCTCGCGGACGGTCACGGCGTTGTCCTCCAAGGTGTCAAAGTCAACGGTGACACAGAATGGGGTTCCGATCTCGTCCTGACGGCGGTAGCGGCGGCCGATGGCACCGGAGGTGTCGTAATCGACGTTCCAGAAGCCGCGCAGCTGGTTTGCCAGCTTCTCCGCCACAGGGGTCAGCGTGTCCTTCTTGGACAGCGGAAGCACAGCCACCTTCACCGGAGCGAGACGGCGGTCCAGCTTCAGCACCGTGCGTGTATCGGTGCCGCCCTTGGAGTTGGGCACCTCTTCTTCGTCGTAGGCGTCCACCAGGAAGGCCATCATGGCGCGGCCCAAGCCGGCCGCTGGCTCGATGGTGTACGGAATCCAGCGCTCGTTGCTCTCCTGGTCGAAGAAGGACAGGTCTTCACCGGAGCCTTCGGAGTGCACACGCAGGTCGTAGTCGGTGCGGTTGGCAACGCCCTCCAGCTCGCCCCACTTGGAGCCCTTGAAGTTGAAGGCGTACTCCACGTCCACGGTGCGCTTGGAGTAGTGGGAGAGCTTTTCCTGTGGGTGTTCGTACAGGCGCAGGTTCTCCGGGTCGATACCCAAGTCGATGTACCACTGGTGCCGGTTATCGATCCAGTACTGGTGCCACGTTTCGTCCTCGCCAGGCTTAACGAAGAACTCCATTTCCATCTGCTCAAACTCGCGGGTGCGGAAGATGAAGTTTCCTGGGGTGATCTCGTTGCGGAAGGACTTACCTACCTGGGCGATGCCGAATGGTGGCTTCTGGCGGGAGGTGGTCTGAACGTTCTTGAAGTTCGTGAAGATACCCTGGGCGGTTTCTGGGCGCAGGTAGTGGAGGCCTTCTTCGTCGGCCACGGGACCCAGGAAGGTCTTCATGAGGCCGGAGAACTCCTTCGGCTCCGTCCAGGCACCGGGCTGGCCGGTTTCTGGGTCGTTGATGTCCGCCAGGCCGTTTGCTGGTGGGTGGCCGTGCTTTTCCTCGTAGGCTTCCAGCAGGTGGTCAGCGCGGTAGCGCTTGTGCGTGTGCAGGGACTCCACCAGCGGGTCGGTAAACACGTCGACGTGGCCGGATACTTCCCACACACGGCGTGGCAGGATGACGGAGGAATCCAAGCCCACCACGTCCGGGCGGGCGGTCACCATGTGGCGCCACCACTGGCGCTTGATGTTTTCCTTGAGTTCCACACCGAGTGGGCCGTAGTCCCATGCGGATCGGGTGCCACCGTAGATCTCTCCACAGGGGTAGACGAGTCCCCTACGCTTCGCGAGGTTTACAACAGCGTCAATGGTTCCGGCCATGGTTAGTGATGTCTCCTTGGGTCCTTAGGCGATATCTTCGTTATATCTTCTCTACATCCTAGCCATCCGCGTGGCCAGATGCGCCCCCACCCCACCGAGGCTGGTCTGGATGCCACCCCTGCCCCGTCGGCCTTGTTCAATAGGGCTCCTTGTTGAAAATGGATCAAGACTGCGATTAGACTGAAAAAGCCTGTCGTCAAGCTCGATACCCGCAGCGTGACCCACCGACAGTAGATCGCAGGAAGAGTGAAAATACATGTCCAACCCATCCGCGGAGTCCACACACCAGGAGGCACCGCTGCGCACCCGTGGCCCGAAAATTGGCCAGAGGAACACCCGGCAGCGCCGTGCCGTGGTGGAAGTGCTGGACACCCTCACCACGTTCTGCTCTGCTCAGGATATTCACCAGCAGCTCACCGATAGAGGCCACCGGGTGGGCCTCACAACCGTGTACCGCACCCTGCAGCAACTGGCGAGCATGGGCGCCATCGATACCCTGCATGACAAGTCCGGCGAAACGCTCTACCGCTCCTGCATCACCGAGGATCATCACCACCACCTGGTGTGCACGAACTGCCGCACGACCGTAGAGATCGACGGCGGCCCCGTGGAGGCCTGGGCCGAAGATACCGCGTCCCGTTTCGGTTTCCAGAAGTCCGGTCACACCGCCGAAATCTTCGGTCTGTGCAGCAACTGCCGCACCGATCGCAACGCCTAGCTCACGGACACGTCAAACAGCGATCCCAGCAGGTACGTCACCGCCGCCGCGCCGAAGCCTATGGCAAGCTGGCGCAGCGCCCGCCGCATCGGCGAGGTTCCGGACAGCACACCCACGATCCCGCCGGTCACCATCAGCGCAATCCCCACCAGCACGCACGCCGCCACCGCAGCCGTGGATCCGGTGAGCCCCAGGATGTACGGCACCACGGGGATCAACGCCCCCAGGCTGAACAAGAAGAAACTGGAGATCGCCGCGGAGATAGGCGATCCTCCTTGTTCCTCCTCACTGCGGGTCATCCCCATTTCAAACGACGCCTGCGGGTCCTCGCCCTCCCCGGCCTCCAGGGCATCGAACACTTCGAGGGCTTTGCGCCTGGCCTCCGCCGCGTTCATGCCGCGCGCACGATAGACCAGTTCCAGCTCGTTTTCCTGGACGTCCAGCTCCATGACGGACTTGCCTGCGGTGGGGCTGGGGGAGCTCGCCTTCATCAACTCGTGCTGGGAGCTCACCGAGATGTACTCCCCTGCCGCCATGGATAGCGCACCGGCGAGCAGACCCGCCAGGCCGGTGACCAACGCCACCTGTGAGGAAGCACCGGTACCAACCATGCCGAGCACCAGGGCTGTGTTGGACACCAACCCGTCATTCGCGCCGAAGATCGCCGCCCGGAAGTCCCCGGACATCTGTGCGCGGCCACGCGCGGCCAGGCCGCGAATGACCTCCGCGTGGATCGCCTCATCGGCGGCCATCTGCTCGGTGGCGTCCTCATCCTTTAAGTAACCGTTGCGCGACTCCGCGGACTGCATCATCGCCAGCACAAACACCGTGCCGAAGCGTCGCGCCATCCACGCCATCATCCGGGTGCTCCAGCTAGCACTGCGCGGCAGGCCCACGTGATCGCCCAGCCGCTGGCGCCAGTACTCCTCGTGGCGCTCCTCAGCCTCGGCAATGCCTAAGAGGATCTCGCGCTCCTCCCCCTGCTTCTTCCTGGCGAGCTCGCGATACACCGCCCCCTCGGCGCGCTCGTTGGCGAGATACTGGCGCCAGCGATTGATCTGCTTCCGACTTGGCTGGGGAGCCTCCGCCGGGTTCTGTGCGCTCTCCCGAGACTTTTCCTTGCTCATCCCACATATAGTAAGCCGTGACGCGCAGCACGTCATGTCCACAACCACGGCACATGCAAGTTCAGACCGATGAACTTTTAGCTCTTCACGCCACCGAAACGCCGGTCGCGCTGGGCGTACTCCAGCACGGCCGCCCGCAGGTCATTCGGCGTGTAGTCCGGAAACAGCACATCCTGGTACACCATCTCCGCATAGGTGGACTGCCACGGGAGGAAGTTCGAGGTGCGCATCTCCCCGGAAGGCCTTAGGAACATATCCACATCGGGCATATCGGGCTCGTCCAAGTACTGGGCAAAGACCTTCTCGTTAATGGAGGAGGGCTTGAGGGCCCCGCGCTGGGCGTCGGTCGCTATGGCTCGGGCAGCATCGACCAACTCCGCGCGACCACCGTAATTGACGCACATGGCCAGCGTCATCCGCGTATTATCCTTCGTCAGCTCCTCGGCCTTCTCCAGCTCGGAAATCACCGAGCGCCACAAGCGTGGTCGGCGTCCCGCCCAGCGCACCCGCACGCCCAGCGAGTTGAGGTAGTCCCGTTGCCGACGCAGCACGTCCCGGTTGAAGCCCATGAGGAACCGAACCTCGTCGGTAGATCGACGCCAGTTCTCCGTGGAAAAAGCGTACGCCGACAGATAATCCACCCCCAGCTCCAGGCATTCCTCAACCAGTGAGATCAGTACCTTTTCGCCACGACGGTGCCCCTCCGTGCGGGGCATTCCACGCTCCTGAGCCCACCGGCCATTACCATCCATCACCAGCGCAATGTGGCGCGGAATCAACTCGTGGGGAATATCGGATCGCTCTACTGGGGAAGTCACGCCTCACAGTCTACAGTGCGGACAAGGCTGGCAGTCCCTCGTCCACGTGACTGCGGATATGCCCCAGCAACAAACTATGGGCCACGCGCGCAATGGAATGCGTGCTATCGCCCTGCGCGACCTCCGCGGCCACCTCATCGCGGTGCTGCTGGAGGAGCCACAGGTAGCGCACGGCCTCGGGCGGAGGGGTTGCGGATCCCGGCGGGCGGCAGGTCACGCACACGGCACCCCCGGCCTGGGCGTGGAAGGCTCGGTGAGGACCCGGGCGCCCGCATTGGGCGCAGTCCACCAGGCTGGGTGACCATCCGGCGACCTGGATGGCGTCGAGGGAAAATTGGTCAGCCACGGACATGGCGGGCAGGCGCGGGAACTCGGCGGGTACGGATGCAGCCTCGGCGGGCAGCGTGGAGAGGGCGCACAGAGCAGAATCCACAAGGGGGAACAGGGCCCGGGCGATGTCGGGTTCCTGAGACAGCGCCAACGCCACCTCCAGCACCGCTGACGCCGCATAGTAGGCCTCGGTGTTTGCAATAATCCCGGGGGCGTAGTTGTCTACGGATACCGCGTCCGTGATCTTGCCCAAGCCCCCGCCCGAGCCCGTCGACAGTCCGCGCGTGGCGCGCAGAGCCGAGCGGCGGCTGGGATAGATGTGCACGTTCACGCGGCAAAAGCGATCCAGGTGCGCGCCAAAACGGGACTTCGTTTTGCGCACCCCTTGCGCGACCGCCCGCACCACCCCATGCTCGCGGGTCAGCAGAACGAAGATCATGTCCGCCTCCCCCAACTTATAGCTGCGGACTATGAATGCTTCATCGCGATAATTAAGTCTAGTCGCCACGCACTCGCCTCTACGACACGCTAGAAGCCCAGGCGCCCTAGCTGCTTGGGGTCCGACTGCCAGTTCTTGGCCACCTTCAGGCGCACATCCAGGTAAATGTTGGTGCCCAGCATCTCGATGATCTGAAGGCGCGCGTCGTGCACGGTCTTGGACAGGCGGCGACCGCCCTTGCCCCGCAGAATCGCTTTCTGGCCTTCTCGCTCCACATAAATCACCGCATGGACATTGAGCACGCCTTCCCGTGTGGGGTGCGGAACAACTTCGTCGATCTGGACGGCCACGGAGTGCGGAAGCTCGTCGTGCAGTCCGGCCAGGGCAGCCTCGCGGATGAGTTCAGCCATGCGGGTATCGCGGTCGTCATCGGTGACGTGGTCGTCGGGGTAGAACTTCGGCCCCTCGGGCAGGTGCTCCACCAGCACGTCCAGCAGAACATTGAGCTGGATGTCCTTCGTGGAGGACACGGGCACCACCTCTGCCCCATCCAGCAGCTCGTGCAAGGCGATGAGCTGCTCGCCCACGCGGTCCTTGCCCACCTTATCCACCTTGGTCACAATGCCGATCAGCGTGACCCGAGGCGCCACGGCGCGCACGGCCTCGACGATCCACCGATCGCCGGGGCCGATCTTCTCATCGGCGGGAACGCACAGCGCGATCACATCGACGTCCTGGTACGTCTCCTTCACCATTTCGTTGAGACGCTCCCCCAACAAGGTTCGTGGACGGTGCAGACCTGGGGTATCCACCACCACAACCTGTGCATCGTCGCGGTGAATGATGCCGCGGATGGGATGGCGCGTAGTCTCGGGCTGATCTGCGGTAATGGCGATCTTCTGCCCCACCAGCGCGTTGGTCAGCGTGGACTTTCCGGTGTTCGGTCGGCCGACGAAGCTCACGAATCCGGAGCGAAATCCCTCGGGCACGTCGTAGCCGGTCGCGCCAGCAGCGCCGCCGGTCGCACCAGCTGCGTCGTCGATGGAGGCTAGGGCGTCCTCGGGAAGGTCAGGGAAATCTGCCATATCAGTCACAGCTCCATCATGCCTGTAATCACCGGGTAAGTGTTAACCACGTGCGCGGTCGGCGCTGCGCGAACATCACAGCGCACGTCACTCGCCGTCGGCGTGCTCCGGCCGTGACGCCGATGAAGCCGATGAAGCCGATGAAGGCTCCGCTGGCTGCGCTGGCTGCTCCGTCCCGGGCTCCTGTCCCGGGACAGACTCCTCTGGCTCCTCCCGGTGATCCGGTTCCTCCCGACGATCCGGCTCCACCCGAGTCACAATCGCCGAGCGCACCTTCACCCGGCCACGTCGATCCCGCGCCCCCTCGTACGCCACGTGGATTCCAGCTGTCGTGATCTCCGCCCCGGGGATCGGCACGCGGCCCAGCTCGAAGGCACCGAGGCCTGCGATGGTATCCACCTGCTCGTGCTGCTCCTCAGAGAAGTGAATCTCCGGATCGCCCTCGCCGCGGGTCTCCTCCAGGAGCTCTTCCAACTCCTCGAGGGACAGCCGCGCCACCACGCGATAGGAGCCGTCCTCCAGGTCCTCGATGGGCGCGATCTCCGTGCTGTCGTACTCGTCGGTAATTTCGCCGACGATCTCCTCCAAAATATCCTCGATGGAAATCAACCCGGCGATGGCACCGTACTCGTCCACCAGCATCGCGATGTGGATCTGATCGCGCTGCATGTCCTCTAAAAGATCATCCAGGCCACGCGAGTCCGGGATGAACATCGCGCTGCGCATCACGTCGGACACGGGCACGGATCGCCCGTTGTCGTCCGTGTGATACGTGCGCGCCACCAGGTCCTTCAAATATACGACGCCCACGATGTCATCCACGTCCTCACCAATCACGGGAAGTCGGGATAGTCCCGTGCGGACGCAGAGGCTGGTGGCCTGGCCTGCGGATTTCGTGCTTTCGATCCACACCATCTCCGGCCGCGGGACCATCACGCTGCGGGCTGTGGTGGAGCCCAGGTCGAAGACGGATTGGATCATCTTGCGCTCGTCGGATTCCACGATGCCGCGTTCGCTGGCGATGTCCACCATCTCTCGGAGTTCAATTTCCGTGGCGAAGGGGCCGTCGCGGAAGCCTTTACCTGGCGTGACGATGTTTCCGGCGCGCACCAGCAGTCCGGCGAAGGGACCCAGGGCCCAGGACACGGCCAGCAGGATCGGTGCCGCGGCAATGGAGATGGAGTACGGGTTCTGCCGTCCCATGGTCCGGGAAAGCACACCAATGATCGTGAAGGTGGTGACGGTCACCACGGCGATGGCCACGAAGATCGCCCAGTTCCGGCTGTCAATGAGGGACACTGCCAGGGCCGTTCCGAAGACCGCGCCGGAGACCTCACAGATGGTGCGCAACAGTACCAGCAGGTTGATGTGGGTGGCGCGCCGGCTGAGCAGCCGCTGCACGCGCAGCGCTCCGGGTTTCTCCTCCTTGGCGAGGCTGTCCACGCGCGCCGGGGAGATTGCGGAGACGGCGGTTTCCACCACGGACAGGACGGATCCCAACAGCAGGGCGATCAGTACGGCCGCGAGGCCGAAAAAGTCACTAGCGTCCACTATTGTCCCTGGGTATCGTCGCGGTCAGCCGCGGAGGGGAATGCCGCTGCCCCGGACGGCTTCGGCCCGAAGGTCACACCGCGTTCTTCCTGGGAGTCATACCAATTGGCCAGGATCTCATTTTGCAGGGAGAACATCTTCTGCTCGTCCTCCGGGGTGACGTGATCGAAGCCCAGCAGGTGCAGCACGCCGTGGACGGTGAGCAGGTCCAGCTCGTGGGCCAGGGAATGCCCGGCGCGATCGGCCTGGCCTTGCGCGAAGTCTGGGCACAGCATGATGTCACCCAGCATCGCCGGCGAGGTGGGCGGGCCGTCTTTGCGTCCCCATCCGGGAGAGAGCTCATCCATCGGGAAGCTCATCACGTCCGTGGGGCCGGGCAGGTCCATCCAGCGCACGTGAAGATCCTCGATGGTTGCCAGATCGACGATGTGGATGCACAGCTCTGCCGAGAGGTGGACGTCTAAGGTCCACAGAGCATAGCGGGCAACGTCGATCAATTCCTCTTCGTTGATCTCTCCGCGCCCGGATTCGTTGAATACCTCGATGCTCACAGGCAAGCCTTTCTGTTGATGCTGTTAGGGCCGTTAGTGTTAGTAGCGATGTCTGTGCAGTCCGTGCACTGCGTGCTCGTCACTTAGCGCACGTCCTCGTCATCCTGCCACTGCTCCGCCTCATAGGAGTCGTACGCCTCCACGATGCGGGATACCAGTCGGTGGCGAACCACGTCGTCGGAATCAAATTGGGAGACATACACCCCGGGCACGGAGCGCAGGATCGACTGGGCGACCTTCAGCCCGGATTCCTGCCGGTGCGGCAGATCCACCTGGGTCATGTCACCGGTGATGACCATCTTGGTGTTGAAGCCCAAGCGCGTGAGGAACATCTTCATCTGCGCCGGGGTGGTGTTCTGCGCCTCGTCCAGGATCACGAAGGAATCGTTCAGGGTACGCCCGCGCATGTAGGCCAGGGGAGCGACCTCGATGATTCCCGCCTCCATCATCCGTGGGATGGTCTCTGGATCCACCATCTCACGCAGGGCGTCATGCAGGGGGCGCAGGTAGGGATCGATCTTGTCGTTGAGGGTTCCCGGCAAAAAGCCCAGCTTCTCTCCGGCCTCCACCGCGGGGCGCGTAAGAATGATCCGGCTGACGTCCTTTCGCATCAGCGCTTGCACGGCCTTCGCCATCGCCAGATACGTCTTTCCTGTTCCCGCGGGCCCCACGCCAAACACCACGGTGCATTCGTCAATCGCCGTGATGTACTGCTGCTGCCCCATTGTCTTGGGACGCACGGACTTACCCCGGTACGTCACAATCGTCTCTGGCGCCTCCGTGGTCATCGCCCCGGGACGTTCGGCGTCCTCCACCGATCGCATGATACGACGCGTGGCGTCCGCATCCACGGTGTTCCCCCGCTCCACCAGGGACACCATCTCCTCCAGCGCGCGACGCGCATGGGACACCTCCCGAGCTTCGCCGCGGATGGTGATGCAGTTTCCCCGCGCCAGAAGATCCGCGTCTGTGGAGTTTTCCACCACTCGGAGATTCTCATCGTTGCGTCCGAGCACGGACACGATGATCGCCGGGTCAATTTCGATGGTTGAGCTCGCCACGCGTGGATGTGCGTTGGAAGAAGGCCTCATGATCCTCAATTCTAAACGTAAACGTTACTGCCCGCTCCAGCGCTGGGTCAGCACCCCAAGCGCCCCCAACGCCACGGTGGCGGCCGCCGCCGTCCTTAAGACCTCAGGCCCCATGACCACCCGCTGGGCACCGAGGGCGTCCAGAGCCTCCAGTTCCTCGGGGGCGATGCTGCCTTCCGGCCCCACCACCAGGAAAATCTCATCCACGTCAAAGTCCTGCTCGGCGATCGGGGTACTGGCCTGCTCATGCAGCACCACGATGCGGCTAGTGCCCTGGGCGTAGTGGCGCAGATCCTCGATGTTCCTCAGCAGATCCTCAACGGGTGGGACGGTCAGGCGTCGGGATTGTTTCGCCGCAGCGCGCGCCGCATTTTCCCACTTCGCCTTCGCCTTAGCTTCCTTTCCATCCCAGCGGGACACGCAGCGCGCCGCAGCCCACGGGATCACGCGATCGGCGCCGGCTTGGACCATCAGGTCCACGGCCAATTCCGAACGCTCGGACTTAGGGATCGCCTGCACCACCGTCACGCGTGGGCGTGGTGCGGGGATAGGAAGAAACTCGCGAATCTCCACCTCGCCGCTGCTCCAGGACGCGGCGACGGCGCGGGAGACCCCATCGCTCACCACGAGGGACTCGCCCTCGCGCATGCGCTTAACTTCGGTGTGCCGGGCTTCCGCACCCGTGAGCTGGAAGCGGCTGCCGACCGTGGCATCCGCGGGAATCGGGTGAATGAATACGGGATCGGTCACGAGGACCGTCCGAACTTGTGGCGGAGGCGGGAGAACAATCCCCGATCAGAATCGTGCTTCGTGCCCACCGTGGCGCTGTCCTTAGCCTGCTCGCGAACCTTCTGATACAGGTCGCGCTCGTGGGAGGACAAGGAGGTGGGAATCACCACATCCACGTGGGCAATCAGGTTTCCATGGCCGCCCTTGGGGTTGCGCATCCGTGGCATGCCACGGCCACTCAGCCGAACAACAGCCTCCGGCTGGGTGCCCGCCTCGATCTCGACCGTGGCCATGGAGCCGTCCAGCATAGGGACCTCCACCGAAGTACCCAAGGTGGCATCCACCGCAGGAACCTGCAGGGTCACGTGCAGGTCGTCGCCCTCACGCAGGAAGTGGGAGTGCTCTGGGGTGTGGATCTCCACGTACAGGTCGCCGGCAGGTCCGCCTCCGGGGCCTACCTCGCCCTTGCCTGCCATGCGGATGCGCATGCCGTCGGAGATGCCCGCGGGGATGTTCACCGTGATGTTCTTGCGTTGGCGCACGCGGCCATCGCCGGTGCAGTTCTCGCATGGATCTTCGATGATCTCGCCCGTTCCGCTACACCGAGAACACGGGCGGGCAACCTGCACCCGTCCCAGCACGGAGTTCTGGATCTCCATCACTTCACCCATACCACGGCAGGTGGGGCAGGTCACCGGTGCGGACTTAGACTTCGAGCCGGTGCCGTCGCACACGTCGCACAGCACCGCGGTATCCACGGTGATCTCCCTCTCCACGCCGGAGAACTGCTCCTCCAGCGTGACCTCGGTGCGCACCAGGCCATCATTACCCGGACGGACACGCGAGACGCGAGGACCACGCTGGCCTCCCCCGCCGCCGAAGAATGCATCGAAAATATCGCCCAGGCCGCCGCCGGAGAATCCTCCGAAGCCGCCACCGAAACCGCCTGCGCCGCCGCCGAAGCCTTGTTCCTCCGGGTCCCCACCGGCGTCCACAATCTGGCGTTTCTGCGGGTCGGTCAGTACCTCCTGAGCCAGAGAGATCTCCCGGAACTTCTCCGCTGCTTCCTCAGACGGGTTCACATCCGGGTGGTACTTACGCGCCAGGCGGCGATAAGCCTTCTTAATCTCCGCGTCAGATGCGCCACGTTCCAAGCCAAGAATGCCGTAATAATCTCGAGCCACGGTGAAATCTAGTCCTTATATCTGCTTGCTATCTGCTTATCGGGTTCGCTATTCGGGACATGCAACGCATCGCATGGCCCGTCATACGCTTCACGCGAAACAACTGTGCCATTCTACTCCGCAGACAGCGTTTCGCGAGTGTGCGCGATCGTGTCACTTCTCTCCTGCCACGATGCGGGAGACATAGTGTGCAACAGCAGTCACGCTGGAAATAGTCCCAGTGTAATCCAGATGCGTCGGGCCAATCACACCCAGGCCACCCACAGCCCCCTCCGAGGTGCCGTAGCCCGTCGTCACCACGGACGCGCGGTGCAGGGCATCGTCCTCATTCTCCTCACCGATGGACACTTGCACCTGCAGATCCCGGGCGCTGGACAGGAGCTTGAGGACCACCACTTGTTCCTCCAGCGCCTCCAGCACCGCAGTAAGCTCACCCGTACGCACCAAATTAGGTGTGCCCGCCAAGATCAACTTGTCAGTCGGTCGGTCCAGCAGCGTTTCCACAAGCACGGTGGCCACGGCGAGAACCGGGCGTCGTAATTCACGAGGCATCTCCTGGCCCTTCGCCTCCCTGGCGACGGCGGCGATGGCGGCGCAGGCGTCGTCCAACGTCTTGCCCACCATGGAAGCATTGACGATATCGCGAAGGTGGGGAACATCCTCGTCAGGCAACGGATCCATGAGGTCCACATTGCGCTGATCCACACGCCCCGTATCCGTGATGAGCACCAACAGCACGCGGTGGGAGCCGAGCTTCACCACCTCGCAGTGCTTCACGCGCCCGCGATGCAGGTCCGGCATCTGGACCACCGCCACCTGCCGGGTCAGCTGAGCCAGTAGCTGGGCCGAGCGGCGCAGCACATCCTCCAGGTCCACCCCATTGTTGAGGAAGTCCAGGATCGCCTTGCGCTCGGGCCTGCTCAGCGGCTTGATGTCATGGATCCCATCGACGAAGCGGCGATACCCCTTCGCGGTGGGGATGCGACCGGAGGAGGCATGCTGCTGCGTGATGTAGCCCTCGGTCTCCAGCGCGGCCATATCGTTGCGGATCGTTGCGCTGGACACGTTGAGCTTGTGGCGATCCACCAGCATCTTCGACCCCACGGGTTCATGCGACGCGATGAAATCGGTCACGATGGCCCGCAGGACCTCGTTTCGACGTTGCTCAGTTCCCGAAGACATGTCCCTATTCTTACACCTCATCATCCATGGCGAGAAGCAGGTCAGTCACAATGCCATCGGCAAGGTACTTGCCCTGGTCCGTCACGCCCAAGCGAGCATCGTTGCGCCACAGCAGGCCCAGGTCCTGGTATTTCGCGATGGCCTCCTCTACGGCGGGGCTCAGGGGGGCGGGTGAGCCGGCTTGTGGTGAGCCGGCGCGTGCATCACCGTGCGCGCCGCCCTGTGCCACCACCTCCACAGGGATTCCCTCTCGCAGGCGCAGCCCCAGCATCACGCGCTCCGTCGCCAGGTCCTTAGGCGATAGCTCCTCCACGTGGGAAACGCTGCCGGGCAGCATGAGAAAGTCCTGGTGCTGACTGGATGTCCGTGCCCCCAGCAGGCCGTCCCAGTAGGTCGCGGGGCGTTTCGCATTCACCAGGCGCGTCACCCCTGGGTGCTCTTTAAGCTGTACACAACCATGCGCGCCCGGCCCCGCGCCCCACCACTGGCCTGAGTTCCAGTACAGGAGGTTGTGCCGGCACTCGCCGCCGGGGCGCGCCCAGTTGGACACCTCGTACCAGTCCATGCCCGCATCCTTCAGAAAGGAATCGATCATGGCGTAGCGATCCGCCAGCACGTCCTCATCCGGCGCGGGCAGTTGCCCTTTTCGGACCTTACGTGCCAACGCGGTTCCGTCCTCCACGATCAGGGAGTAGGCGCTCACGTGGTCCACTCCGGCGCTTAAGACCGCCTCGAGCGAGGCGCGAAGATCCGCGTCCGTCTCAGTGGGCGTGCCATAAATCAAATCCAGGTTGACGTGCTCGAAGCCCGCCTCGCGTGCCTCCTGCGCCGCCGCGACCGGCCGGCCGGGGGTATGCCGGCGGTCCAGCACTTTCAGCACGTGCCCCGCTACGGATTGCATGCCCAACGAGATGCGCGTAAAGCCTTCAGCACGCAGGGCGTGGAAGAACTCAGGGCTGGTGGATTCCGGGTTGGATTCCGTGGTGACCTCTGCATCCGGCGCCAGACCCACCGTCCGTTTCACCGCGCGCAGGGCCCGGGTAAGCCCTTCGTGGCCCAGCATCGAGGGGGTGCCACCGCCGAAAAACACGGTGCTGACGCCGTTTATCCTGGCTGTCTCGCTCGAGGCGTCGTCGGATTCATGACGATCCCACACACGGGCCGCGACCTCGAGTTCGCGCTCCAGCGCGTCCAGGTATCCGTCGATGGTGTTGCCCGCGTTCGCACTGTGCTCGCCCACCTGCAATTCCTGGGGCGTGTAGGTGTTGAAATCGCAATAGCCACAGCGGGTGGCGCAGAAGGGAACGTGGATATACAGGCCGAAATGGTCAGACATTAGACAGCAGCATTGCTCGTTTCGCCCGCGCGCTTCGCACGCGCCAGCTTCGCGACAATCTCATCCACCCGTGCACGCTCCTCCAGGAACGCCGGTGGGTTCTCCCCTCGCATATCCGCCGCCAGCGTGGGCTGGAGGTTCACCATGTGCTTCCACTGTTCCACGATGGTGGCCACGCTCCGCTCCGCCTGCGAGAAGGATTGCTGCAGCAGCACGGACTGGCTCTCTAGCGCCCGCTGGGTTTGCTCCACGATCCACTCTTCCAGGTCATAAAGCTCGGAGGTGCAGCGCTCATTGCGTTGCCGCATCCACATGCGCCAAGCCGCGGTGGAGGCCATGGATTGGTTCGCGGGTCCCTCATCCTGGCCGGGTGCCGCGCTGCCGTCACCGGACACGTGCGCTCCGTGGGCCTCGGCGACAGCCTGGGCGTAGCGCTGGCTAAACGGTGCGTGCAAGAACGTGAGGGTGCGGCCGGGGTGATCGAACGTCATCGACGCCGAAGGGTTCGACATTTGCCCGGCGCGAATACCGGAGATGAATGCTTGGCGAAGGCCGTTGAGCTCCACGAGGCCCGGGCGCACTTCGGCACGCCCCTCGGCGATGATCTCGTGCAGTTCCTCCATGCAATCGTCCACCAGTTCCACGTCCCAGTCGTTCATGGCTTGGGCGACATTATTGATGTACTGGGCGATTTCGTCGCCAATGTCGTAGATATTTTGAGTGAGTTCGCGGACGCGTAGGGATGCGTTGTAGTGCACGCGCCCACTCCTCTCCTCGTCACTGTGGGGTTCCTTACTGAAGGAACATTCAAAGCTCTGGCCGCCCAGAGCTTGTATGCACAAACAATAAAGCACCTCCACCGTCAAGCCGGGGAGGCTTGGCCGATGGAGGTGAATTTTATGCGGTCGAGGGGTATCGCCTAGCCGTTGTAGATGCGGGCAATATCGTCGGCGAAGTTTTCCGAAATAGCGAAGCGCTTCAGCTTCATGGATGGGGTCACTTCGCCCTTTTCCTCGGAGAAGTCGCGGGCAACAATGCGGAACTTCTTAATACCCTCGGTGTGGGACACGCTCAGGTTGGCCTTGTTCACGGCATCCTGAATCTCGGAACGCAGGTTGGAGTTCTTGGCCAGTTCCCGGATGCTGGTGTGCTCTGGGATATTGTGCTCGCTCTTCCACGCCTTGACAGCATCCTCGTCCAGGGAGATCAGCGCACCCACGAACTTCTGGTCGTCTCCCACAACCATTGCCTGGGAGATCAGCGGAGCTGCGCGCAGAATGTCCTCCATAGGTCCTGGGGAGACGTTCTTACCACCGGCGGTGACGATGATCTCCTTCTTGCGGCCGGTGATCTTGAGGTGGCCAGACGGCAGCAGCTCGCCCAAGTCACCGGTGCGGTAGAAGCCGTCCTCGGTGAATGCTTCCTTGGTTGCTTCTTCGTTGTTCCAGTAACCATCGAAGATCACAGAACCCTTGAGCTCAATCTCTCCGTCTTCGGCGATGCGGATGGTGTTGCCGCCCACGGGGCGACCGACGGTGCCGATGATGTTGTTCGGCTCAAAGTTCACGGCCACCGCGGCGGTGGATTCGGTCAGGCCGTAGCCCTCGTAGATGTACACGCCAGCGCCGCGGAAGAAGTGCATCAGTTCTGCGTTCAACGCGGATCCACCGGAGATGCAGTAGGCCAGCTCGCCACCGAGGGCAGCGCGGATCTTGCCGTACACCAGCTTGTCAAAGACAGCCTTGCGTGCCTTCAGGCCCAGGCTTGGACCCTTGTCCGTATCGAGGGCGCGGGAGTATTCGATGGCGGTTTCCTCGGCACGCAAGAAGATCTTCGCCTTCGGACCGCCACCGTCGGTGGCCTTGTGCTTCACGCCGGCATGCACCTTCTCGAAGATGCGTGGCACGGCCAGGATGACGTTCGGCTCGGAGCGCTGGAACTCGTTGACGATGGTTCCCATGTCCGACCAGTGGGTCTGCTGCGCGCCAGCCACGATGAACAGGTTGGATACGGCGCGCGCCAGCACGTGTGCCAGCGGCAGGAAGGTCAGGGAGGTCACACCCGGCTCCAGCGCAGCACCGATGGGGTGAGTGTGCAGGCCGCGCACCTCGGACAGCAGGTTGGAGTTGGTCAGACGGCAACCCTTGGGGCGGCCGGTGGTTCCCGAGGTGTACACGATGGTTGCCACGTCAGAGGACTTGGTGGCGGCGATGCGCTCCTCAACCTGGTCCTGGGTGATGCCCGCTTCCTTACCCTTGGCGATGACGTCGTCAATTCCACCGGCGTTGATGTTGAAGACGTGCTCCAGGGAGGCGTTGTTGTCGACGCGCTCGCCCTTATTCAGGAAGGTGTTCAGGCGGCCGCAGTATTCGTCATTTTCACCGAAGGCGATACGGGATCCAGAGTTACCAACGATCCACTCGCACTGGGAGGTGGAGGAGGACGAGTAGATAGGCACGGAGATGGCGCCTGCGGCCGCCACGGCGTAATCCACCAGGGTCCACTCGTAGCGAGTTTCGGACATGATGACCACGCGGTCGCCCTTCTCAATCCCCAGGGCGATCAGGCCACGGGCAACGGAGTACACCTCGTCCAGGAACTGGGCGATGCTGACATCTTCCCAGTCGTAGCCCACTGGACGGGAGAACAGGGTGTCCGAGCCAAACTCATCCACCCGGTCACGGACGGCGGTGAGGCAGGACTCTGCGTCTCCAACGGTGTACAGCGCATCAGTGGTGTACGTCGACATATTTCTCCTTATCGTGTGCGGCTTTATCTATGTGCCCGAGTCTTTACAGTTCACCCTGGGGTGTACTGAGGTGAAGCATACCGGGTTTTACTGTGAATTGCGACACAGGTTACAGAACTCAGTGCTTATTTTTTACGCACACTTTAGTTTTAAAACCTATTCATTGCGAGCGCAAATATTTAGTATTCAACACCTGTTTTATGGGGCTTTATATTTTGGTACACATCAGAAGAAATTACTCGCGACCCACGCAACCAGCAGAATAACGATCAGCAGCACAAGTGCCTGACGCACCTTGGAATTATGCTTCATCTGGGTGACCCTCCTTTCTCGATACAGACTCCCCTGCGGAGACTAACGCTTCTCCCGAGGCAGACTCCGTTCCAGAACCCGCCTCCACATACCTCCGCTCACCCTCATCCACAGGCAACACCAGACGAGCCGCACGGCACAGAACCAACGCCACCCCCGTACACAGGGGCAGCATCACCGCCAAGACCAACGGCGTTTGAATCCACACGGGGGCATTAATGAGCCAGTTGAAGAAAGTTTCCATCACATGTCCTACACCACGCCGGACAGACCGCGGCGTTGCAGCAGAGGCTCCACGCTCTTTTGCTGGCCGCGGAACATCCAGAAGGCATCGTTGAAGTCGATGGTAGCTCCCCTGGACAGGATCATGCGGCGGAAGCGTTCACCGGCGAAGGCCACGTCATCCGCGTCAATGTCTCCGGTGCTCAGTGGATTGTCTCCCCGGGCCGCACCCGTGTCCACAAACGCCTGAAAACCATCGGCGTCCAACACCTCCGCCCACAGGTAGGACCAGTAGTCTGCCGAGTAGCCTCCGGAGAAGATGTGATTGAAGTACTGGGAGCGATAGCGGGAGGCCACCAGCCCGTCCATCGCCACACCGGCAGCCTCCAGCGCCTCAGCCTCGAAAGTCTCAACGTCGGTGATCGCATCCGCTTCCTCGACGGACAGGCTGTGCCAGGCCAGGTCCAGCCAGCACGCGGCCAGGTATTCGGTGGTCGCAAAGCCTTGAGCCCACTGGGATTGGGCGCGCACGGTGGCCACCCATTCGGAGGGAAGCGGCTCCCCGGTCTCCACGTGGCGGGCGTAGTTGGCCAGCACCTCCGGCTCCAGCGCCCAGTTTTCATTGATCTGGCTGGGGAACTCCACGAAGTCTCGAGGCACGCTGGTCCCCGACAGGCTGGGGTAGCGCACGTCGGACAGCAGTCCGTGCAAGGCGTGGCCGAACTCGTGGAACACGGTCGCCACCTCATCCATGGTCAGCAGCGCCGGCTGGCCGTCGCTGGGCTTGTCGATATTGAGGACGTTAACCACCACGGGGGCCTGCCCAATCAGGTTGGATTGATCGACGAAGCTGCTCATCCACGCGCCACCCCGCTTGGTGGATCGTGCGTACATGTCGGTCAGCAGCAATCCGATACCTGCGTGCTCCTGTCCCTTCGCGCCCGCCACGGCGTTGTCGATAATCTCCCACACCTGGACGTCCTCGTGGTAGCCCTTCAGATCCGGCCGCGGCACCACGGAAATGTTGTACAGGCGCTCGGCAGCAAAGAACGCGCCGTCCACCAGCACCCGCTCCAGCGGGAAGTACTTCTTCACCTCCTCTTCATCCACGTCCAACTGTTCCGCGCGCAGCTTCCCGGACCAGTACGGCCAATCCGCAGCGCGGATAGTCCCCTCTTCCCCACTGACAGCCGCGAGGTCCTGCACGTGCTTGTATTCACTGTGCGCATTGGCCACCGCAGCGGGGGTCACCTGATCCAGAAGCGTCCGCACCGCATCCACCTCGCCGGCCGTCTCTTCCTCCACCACGAACGCTGCATGATGGTCATACCCCAGCAAACGAGCCCGGCGCGCCCGCAGCCGCACGATCTCCAACACGATACTGTCCGTGGTGCCCGCCGCGCGGTTCAGGGATGCCTGGTGCACCAGCTCACGTGCCTCGGGATTATCCAAACGCTCAAGAATCGGCTGCACACTGGGCAGGCCCAGCCGGATCAGCCATCCGGCCTCGCCTTCGGCAATCGCCCCTTCCTCAATGGCCAGGTGGTGCAGGCTGGCCTTCTCTGACTCGCTGAGCCCTGCGGTGTGGGCGTCGTCGGTCAACAGCACCGCAGCCTGGCGCGTGGCCTGCTGCAGCTGGTTGCCGAAGCGGGTGTTTAAGGTGGCCAGGCGGGAGTCGATGTCCTGCAGCTCGCGTCGCTGTTGGGCGTCCAGTTCAGCCCCGCCGCGGATAAACCGGCGCGTCCAGTGTTTCTGTAGGGCCGCTTCCTCACTACCGTCCGGCTGCTGCGGGATGGCCTGGATGCGTGTCCACAGCTCCTCGTGTAAGTACAACTGCGAGTAGTGCTCCGCAACCAGCGGCGAGACCTCCTCTTCGAGGGCCACGACCGTGTCGGTCGCCATCGTGCCGGAGTAGTTGTAGACGATCGCCAGGACTCGGCCCAGCATCTGCCCGGATGCTTCAAGCGCTTCGAACGTGTTCTCCCACGTCGGCGTGTCTGGATTGTCCACGATCGCGGCAATTTCCGCCGCGTGGTCGTCTAACGCTGTGCGCAGGGCTGGAACAATCGCGTCCTGTTCTACAAGGGTCTCGATCACGGCGAAGTCCGGTAGCTCATAATCGAGTTCTGAGGGGGTGGCGAAGTAATCCAGTATGTCCATAGGTGTCCACTGTAATTGACGGCGAATGCTTCTGAGCATTTCCTCTGTGGGCGTTGCTCGCACTGGTTAGGATGAAACGCATGAATAATCCCCGCTGTATCCCGTCCCCGTCCTTGGATGTGCGCACCACCTCCGGAGTGGCGCGGGGGTGGCGCGGCCCGGTCGCGGCGCATTGGTCCTGCATTCCTTTTGCTCGGCAGCCAGAGACGATGCGGGATCGTTTCAGCGATCCTGTGCCCTATGTGTCTGATGAATTATTCGACGCCTGCCTCCCGAACCCCATTCCTCTCCATGAGGAGAAAAACCACACGGACCTCACACTGTCTGTGTGTGCGCCTGCCGAGCGCGCCGAGGGATGTCCCGTGGTGGTGTATCTCCACGGTGGTCGCTTCGAGCATGGTCACGCGGACGAGCCGATCTATCGCGGGGATTCCTTCGCCAGGGATGGTGTGGTGTACGTGACGATGAACTACCGGAAGCGTTTTGACGGCTTCCTTCCATCGCAGATTCCTGACACAGCAGCGGAGGCGGATCCCAAGTATGCACCCGAGTTTCGGGGCGTGCAGGACGTGCTGTGTGCGTTGCGGTGGGTGCAGAAGAACATTGCGGCGTTTGGTGGGGATCCCACGAAGGTGTTGGCCATGGGCCAGTCGGCCGGTGGTGGGCTGCTCAGTATGGTGCTGACCCGGCCGGAGGTGACGGAGGAGTCCCTTATTCATCGGGCCATGATCATGTCTCCCGGTTTGCCTCGATCTGGATGGGCTAAGCGTGGGCCGGTGGCTGAGAAAATGTTGCGCTCGGCGTCGAATAATAAAAATAAAAAGGAAGAATTGAGCGAGGAGGAGTTGACGGAGGCGTATCGGACTTTCGCTCGTCGCTATTCCAGGGATATTGCCGCCGGCCCGTATCCGCTTCACGCTCGCAGAATGGCCGATATCCCGCTGCTCGTCACCGGGCTGGAGGCGGAGTTTGATCAATTCCCTTTGGCAAAATGGGCGGATCAGAAGGCACAAGAGGGTTCTGTGGGCCAGCGCTTGATGGCCAAAGGCGTGAAGCTGGTGGCGGCAAAAGCTGTGGGCGCGCCGTTAAAGGCTGTCGATCCTGAGCATTCTGCGGGACGCGCTATCGGCAATTCCACGATTCTGCGTTTCATGTCCCAGATTCTGGAGCGCAGGCGTGATGCGCAGGCGGCAGGTGCTCAGGCACCGCAGTGGGCGCTGCTCTATCGCAGTGGTGAGGTGGATCCGGGTAGTGATTTTGTTCCCGTTGCGGGGCACTGTGCGGATATTCCCCTGGTTTTTGATGCCCTGAAGTCCAATCCAGGTTTTTCCACGATGTTTTGTGGGAAGAATTCGGTGGAGGGGCTTCAGCCTGTCGCTGATGAGCTTCATCGACTGGTGGTGGGATTTGCCCGCGGCAATGATTTACCGTGGGAGCCGTATGAGCGCCAGGGGACGCGGACGGTGCGTGAGGTGTTTTTGTCCGATAGGCATAGCGAGGATGCTCGGGATTCTTTGCGTTTTATCCGCGAGCACTATCCCCCTATTCCTGCTGATGAGCAGGCGTAGGCACGCTCTCGTGTGGCACAGATCGCACACAAACTAGACAGCATGGTCTATAGTGGTGGGCATGTCTACTCCAGCAGGTAACCCAGACGCACAGATCACCTTCCCCACCCTGGACCAGCTCCGCGCCCGAGGGACAATGAAGTGGTCCCGGTACCCACAGGACGCGCTGCCCCTGTGGGTCGCCGAGTCCGATTTCGAAACCTGCCCCGCGGTGTCCAAGGCCATTAACCAGGCCGTGGACCGGGAGTATTTCGGCTATCACGCCGAAGAAGCCGAGGTCCCGCCAGCCCTGGCCGGCTTCCTTCAGCGCCGCTTCCAGTGGGAAGTAGACCCTTCCTGGATCCGGGTGGTTCCCGACGTGGTGAAAGGCGTGGCCGTGGCTATCGACGAACTCACGCCGGAAGGCAGCGACATCATCAATTGCGTGCCGTCCTACTACCCGTTCTTCGACATCCCGACGGCCACCAACCGCCCGTCGGTCCTGGTTGAGATGGTGCAGCGGCCGAAGCCCGGCGCAAGTGACCCTGAGGACGTGGAGTGGGGCTTTGACTACGACGCCCTGGAGGAAGCCTTCGCCTCCACCAAGAACCCCCACGGCGTGGGCTCGATGATTCTGTGCAACCCTTACAACCCACTGGGCCGCTCTTTCCGCCCCGAGGAGCTGGAGCGCCTGGTGGAGCTGGCCGATAAGTACAACGTACGGCTGATCAGCGATGAGATTCACGCACCCGTGGTGTACTCCCCTGCCCAGCACACCCCCACCGCTTCCATAAGCGAGACGGCGGCACGCGTGACCGTGACGGTCATCGCCTCCTCCAAGGGATGGAACACCGCAGGCCTGCGCTGCGCGCAGATGATCTTCACCAACGAGGAGGACCGGCGGACGATGGCTCAAGTGCACAACCTGCGCACGGGCGAGGCATCCACCCTGGGCATGATCGCCACAGCTGCGGCCTACAACGAGGGTGAGGAATGGCTGGATAACGAGCTGGAATACCTCTCCAGCAATCTGGACCTGATCGAGCGCCGGCTGCCCGAGGTGTTGCCGGGTGCGCGAATCATTCGTCCGGAGGCTAGCTTCCTGCTGTGGGTGGACCTTCGGAAGGTAGCGGGCCTGGCTGACAAACCTGCGGCGAAGATCCTGGAGAAGGCCCGCGTGGTCGTGAGCGAAGGCACAACGTTTAGCCCCACGTTGGGTCAGGGACACATCCGTGTTAATTTTGCTACTTCCCAAGAAATTTTGAACGAGGCCTTCGATCGGATCGCGGCTGCAGACTTCAGCCAGGAGGCCAACAGCCAGTAGGCCAAGCCCACCTGCCGAAACGATCGTGTGCCTCGAAGACTTCACAAAGAAACTCGTGTCATGCTTTCAGTTTTCGGCCGTATTTTCCGCACCACGAAGGAGCTGTGGCCCTTCTATCTGATCGTCACGCTGGCTGCCGTCAGCGTGTCTCTGCTTCAGCTCACCACTCCTTTTTTGGTGAAACAGGCCACGGACACCATCGTGGGGCATTTTTCTGGCGACAGCACTCTTGATGAAGCCTCCTCCGTTGTGTTGTGGCTTGCTCTCACGCTGTTGGCGGTGGAGCTATCTCACACGGTGATTCAGAATATCGGAGGCTGGTTTGGCGATGTGATGGCCATGCGGATGCGCCAGATTCTTTCTAATCGCTATTTCGCCAAATTGCTGTCCTTGCCACAGTCCTACTATGACAAGCAAGTAACGGGCACGATTATTTCCCGTTTGGATCGCTCAATCCTCGGCTTGTCTGACTTTGTGAAGTCGTTCGCCAACAACTTCATCTCGATGATGTTCACCATCACCTTGGTTCTGATCATTACGGCCATCTACTACTGGCCTTTGGCGATTCTGTTGGCTGTTATCTTCCCGATGTATCTGTATCTGACAATGCTGACCTCCAAGAAGTGGATGGTGTGGGAGAAGGACAAAAACGAACACATTGATACCGCGCAGGGCCGTTTCGCCGAGGTTATTGGCCAGATGAAGGTGGTGAAGTCCTTTGTGACGGAGCTGCGCGAATTGCGTTTATTCCAGTCTCATTTCGCCGAGACGATCAGCCTCACGAAGGCTCAATCGCGATGGTGGCATTTCATGGATGTGCTGCGCCTGGGCGGGCTTAATCTGGTGTTTGCTGCCATCTATTTCACGCTATTTTGGCGTACGCTGCACGGGCACTTTTCGATTGGCGACATGGTGTTTTTATTGCAGCTGGTGACGATGGCTCGCCAGCCTGCGCTGATGATGAGTTGGATGGTGGATACCGCGCAGCGCGCCGCCGCGGGCTCCCGCGAGTACTTCATGGCCATGGATGAGCTGGAGGAAAGCTCCGCGCCGAAGGCCTTGCTCGATGCGTCGAGGCCAGGAGGAACGATGTTATTGTCCTCCAACGACGCCAACAGCGCGCCCTCTGCCTGCCCCATGCCACAGGCCGACGGATCCCCCGTATTGGAGTTTGACCACATCACGTTTGCTTACACCGCTGGCGAGCCGGTGATCCACGGCGTGACTTTCCAGGCGGAGGCGAATGAGAAGGTTGCGTTGGTGGGCGAGTCTGGTGGCGGAAAGTCCACGCTGGTGAACTTGCTCTTGGGCCTGTACGAGCCGAGTGAGGGGACGCTGCGCATCTGTGGTCGAGACATCGCGACGATGTCGGCTGCTGACGTGCGCCGGTCGGTGGGTGTGGTCTTCCAGGAGCCGGCGCTGTTTAGCGGGACGATCAGGGAAAACATTGCCTACGCCAATCCTGGGGCGTCGGAAGAGCAGATCATCCAGGTTGCGAAGGATGCGTTCGCCCATGACTTCATCATGAAGTTTAACGATGGCTATGACACGGTGATCGGCGAGCGTGGTTTGCGGCTCTCCGGTGGCCAGAAGCAGCGCATTGCGGTGGCACGCGCGATGCTCAAGGATGCGCCGATCCTGGTTCTCGATGAGGCTACGTCGGCGTTGGATACGAAGGCTGAGCGTGTGGTTCAGGCGGGTCTGGAGAAGTTGATGGAGGGGCGTACCACGATTGTGATCGCCCACCGTTTGTCCACGATCGCGGACGTGGACACCATCATCACCTTGGATCAGGGTCATGTGGATGAGATCGGCTCGCCTGACGTGCTCGCCACTTCGGGCGGGATTTATAGTGAGCTTCTTCGCTTGACGAGTTCTTCGTCCGCAGCTGACCGCAAGCGACTAAAAGCCTTCGGCTTCCATGTGGAGGGCGACGAAGACGATGACAGCGAATAAGGTCACTACAGACCCAACATTGAATTAGTGGACAAAAATAACTAATATCGGTGTGGTCATGGCAAACAAGAAGATCTTCCTCGTTGGGGTATGCACACTCATAGCGGCGTTTGCCTTCATCCTGTTTGGCCAGCGAGTAGCAGCAATCGTGCTCCTGATCTCCGCCGCCGCAGATTTCACTCTAGTCTTCTGGACCCAAAAAGATGGCGCTTACTATCAGGGCAAGTACGCCAACGGGCACCGCTGGGTTGACACAGTGTCCGTATGGGCTGGAGCTTTATTTATTGCCATTACCGATAACTGGGTAGGCCTAACCCTATTTATCTTTCCTCTATCACTACTGTGGAGCGAATCACACAAGAAAGAATAATCCGCGTCACATGTGCCCCCAGTGCCCCCCGTCACAGCACACGCTTCAGCCCCCGGCCGGAGTGACCGAGGGCTGAAGCGCTGACGTTTCAAGAGGAGAGTTAGACCGTTATTTCGTTTCAAGCACCTTTCGGTTATCTGACAATAGGTTCTTCGCTATTCATGCTCAATCTCTCAAGCACTGACACCTAATCTAAGGCCTCAACCTTGGGTAACCCTGTGTTCCCACTGCACATTCCATAGTGGTTGAGTAGCCGAACCCCACAAGAAAATCCGCCCAAGGCCAGCGTCTGCACAGCTTGGTACTGCCAACCGCGCTGCCTCCCCCAAAAGGTTCCATCTTCTCCCCCTCGACAACTCCCCGCCCAACCAAACTCAGTACAGTTGAAGACGAACCCAAGAATATGTCTACCTCGTATATAAGGAGAAAAATCACCATGGTTCAACGCGTAGGTGTTATCGGTGCAGGCCTCATGGGCTCCGGAATCGCAGAAGTAGCAGCAAAGAACGGCTCCGACGTCCTGGTATGGGAAGCCAAGCAGGAATTTGCGGACGCTGGTAAAGCACGCATCGAAAAGTCTCTCGCCAAGGCTGTAGAACGTGGCAAGCTGAGCGAGGAAGACCGGGACGCTACCCTGGGTCGACTGACCTTCACCACGAACCTTGAAGACTTCGCAGACCGCGAACTGGTGATGGAAGCAATCATCGAGAACGAAGAGATCAAGAAGGATGTCTTCGCCAAGCTTGACAAGATCGTGACCGACCCTCAGGCAGCACTGTGCTCCAACACCTCCTCCCTGCCGATTCAAACCATTGCCTCTGCAACGGAGAACCCTGGCCGCGTCCTGGGCCTGCACTTCTTCAACCCGGTGCCCATGCTCCCCTTGGTTGAGGTCATCCCAGCGCTGACCTCCGATGAGAAGATCGTGGAGCGTGCACGTACCTACGCCGTGGACGTGATGGGCAAGACCGCTATTGAGGCTAAGGACCGCTCCGGCTTCATCGTCAACTTCCTCCTGGTGCCGTACATGCTCTCCGCCATCCGCATGGTGGAGCAGGGCGTGGCAACCCCAGAGGACATCGATACCGGCATGAAGCTGGGCGCTGCACACCCCATGGGCCCATTGACCTTGGCTGACATGGTTGGCTTGGACACCTGTGCCTTCATCGCTGATGTGATGTACAAGGAGTACGGCGATCCTTCCTACGCATGCCCACCACTGCTGCGCCGCATGGTCACCGCTGGTCACGTTGGCCGTAAGTCCGGCAAGGGCTTCTACGACTACAGCAAGTAGCCCTCCAAAATTTTTCTGTACACTGGGCACCACACGCTTGAGGGAACCCCTTCCACCAAGCACCACCAGACCCCTACTAGGAGGATTACATGTCCATCGATGACCTGAAGAACAAGGCCGAAGAGGCAGCCGGCTCCGCTAAGGAGAACATCGGCGAGGCTACCGGCAATGATTCCCTCGCCAACGAAGGTCGTGCAGACCAGGTGAAGTCCAACATCAAGCAGGGCGTAGAGGACCTGAAGGACAAGGCTTCTGACGCTGTGAACAAGATCATCGGCGAAGGAAAGTAAGCCAGAGTTCGGATTTCACCAGCACTAAGCTCATGGACCTTGATCCTTGACTTCCCGGAGCAACTACTTCTGTAGTAGTTGCTCCTTTTTTTCATGCTGTGAACTCCCCCGCCCCTGCGAGACCACACCGTTCTCAATTCCCACAGTTACACCCCATTGGAGACCCCACATGGATCTTTTTGAATACCAAGCTCGTGACCTGTTCGAGCAGCATGATGTCCCCGTCCTTCGAGGCATCGTCGCCACCAGCTCTACCCAAGCACGCACCGCCGCAGAAAAGCTCGGCACCCCTGTTGTCGTTGTCAAGGCCCAGGTGAAAACCGGCGGCCGCGGCAAGGCTGGCGGAGTGAAAATCGCCCACAGCCCCGAAGAGGCCGAAGCCACGGCCGATGACATCCTGGGCCTGAACATCAAGGGCCATACAGTACGCAAGGTGATGGTCGCAGAGGGCGCAGACATCGCCGAGGAATACTACTTCTCCATTCTTCTGGACCGCACCAAGCGCAAGTACCTGGCCATGCTGTCCAAAGAAGGCGGCGTGGACATTGAAAAGCTCGCCGAAGAACGTCCCGAGGCCCTGGTAAAGAAGACCTTTTCCCCTCTGGATGGGATGACGGATACCTTCGCCCGAGAGCTGGCCACAGAGGCAGGGTTTTCCGCAGAAGAGGCCAGGGCTCTGGTTCCTGTGTTCAAAAAACTCTACGAGGTGTACACAGAGGAGGACGCCACCCTGGTGGAGGTCAATCCTCTCGTGAAAACCACGGGAGGCGACATCATCGCCCTCGACGGAAAGATCAGCCTCGATAGCAACGCAAGCTTCCGCCACCCCGAGCACAAGGATCTCGCCGACCATGGCGCCACCGATCCTCTGGAGTTGAAGGCCACCAACCTGGGGCTCAATTACGTGAAGCTGGATGGTTCTGTGGGCGTCATTGGAAACGGCGCTGGGCTGGTGATGTCCACGCTCGACGTGGTGGCCTACGCCGGCGAGCAATTCGCCAGCAATCCTAAGCCCGCCAACTTCCTGGACATCGGAGGCGGCGCCAACGCGGAGGTCATGGCCAATGGTTTGTCCGTGATTTTGGGTGATAACCAGGTGAAGTCCGTCTTCGTGAATGTCTTTGGTGGTATCACCGCCTGCGACGAAGTGGCGAAAGGCATCGTCCAGGCCTTCAAGATCCTGTCCTCCGAGGGCATCGAACCCAAGCCACTGGTTGTTCGCCTCGATGGAAACAATGCCGAGCAGGGCCGTGAGATCCTTACCCAGGCTGATCTCCCCCAGCTTGAGCAGGTAGACACCATGGACGCTGCGGCACGACGCGCAGCGGAACTGGCCGATCAGCACAGCTAAAAGGAGTACCCATGTCTATTTTCCTCAACTCAAATTCCCGCATTATCGTCCAGGGCATGACAGGCTCCGAAGGGGCCAAGCACACCCAACGCATGCTGGACTCCGGCTCCACCATCGTCGGTGGAGTCAATCCCCGCAAGGCTGGCGAAACGGTCGAATTCAACAACGACGTTTCCATCCCCGTGTTCGGTAGTGTGCGCGAGGCCATGCATGCCACCGACGCCAACGTCACCGTCATCTTCGTGCCCGCTGCGTACACCAAGGATGCTGTGGAAGAGGCCATCCGGGCGGGCATTCCCCTCGCCGTGGTGATTACCGAAGGCGTGCCGGTCAAAGACACGGCGGAGTTCCATGCTCTGGCCAAAGAGTCGAAGACCCAGATCATCGGCCCTAACTGCCCAGGCATCATCAGCCCCGGCCAGTCCAATGCCGGCATCATTCCCGCGGAGACTGCCTCCACCCCAGGAAAGATCGGGCTGGTATCCAAGTCCGGAACCCTGACCTACCAGATGATGCATGAGCTCTCGGACATCGGCTTCACCACCTGCATCGGCATTGGTGGCGACCCTATCATTGGCACCACCCACATTAAGGCCATCGAGGCCTTCCAAAATGATCCGGAGACGGAAGCCATCATGATGATCGGCGAGATCGGTGGCGATGCCGAGGAGCACGCCGCGGCGTACATCAAGGACAATGTCACGAAGCCGGTCGTGGCTTACATTGCGGGGTTCACCGCACCGAAGGGCAAGACCATGGGTCACGCCGGGGCGATCGTCTCTGGTAGCTCGGGCACCGCCGAGGGCAAGAAAAAGGCCCTGGAGGAGGCTGGAGTTCAGGTGGGTAAAACCCCAACACAGGCAGCGGAATTGCTGCGGGAGCTCATTAGCTAACTACAATCCTCCCTGTGAACATTGATACTGAATCGCTGGAGAATCTGATTGGATCTGTCCACAGCGCGATCCAGCACAGGGAGGCCACGCAGTTTCGCCTCACCACCATCGCCCAGGGCGGGACTCCTCCCACCATCGGCAGTGATGACGATACGCGGGTCTTCGCGTTCGGTCCGACCGTGGAGACCGCGGCCTACGTGGCGCAGTTCCGCAATCTGGACATCGGCACGTTGCGCAAAGACCTGGACGAGGTGGTGCTGCCCAGCTACACCGAGCTGGAGGAGATGGCCACCGAGGCCCGTAAAGTTCCGCGCTACCGGGGCTTGACGAAATTATTTTCCCGACGCCCAGTTCACGGTGAACAGGCCATCGCCCAACTGCAGGCCATTGATGTCGAGGCAATCCATGCCATCCTGGGCGGCATCGACGCAAAACTGGGCTCCACCCCCACCCACGAGTTCACGAACCTCGGCTTGCCCAAGCTCACCTCCGAGATCGAAGCCGATCTGGAGCGCATCACCGGCTGGCCGATCACCTGGTCCACGCCGGAGGTGGTGAATGCGCACGCGGACCATGTTGCCCGGATCGACGCCTCCCGAGCCATCGGCCACACGCTCGAAGCTGAGGTGCACCGGGCTGGTCGTCAGCTCGCGCTCAGCCAGGCCGAGGCGATCATCGCCCAGACGGACATTTCCGTGATCGATCAGATCACCGGCGGACGCCTCCGGTTAGGCCCACTGCAACATTTGACGTTACGTCAGATAGCGAGAAGCTCGGCGTCGGAATTACAAAAATACGACGGGGTGGGACAGAAAACAGCGAGCCAAGCCATCGCGGCCGCCAGGTCCTATTGCGCGGACGTGGTGGATTCGCAGGTGCCGAAGATTGACTACCAGGACAAGGGACCCAGCACGCCCTACGTCATCGCGCTGGCTCGCCTGTTGACCTTCCGCGATTCGCTCCGCGACCTGCCGACCTCACCGATGCACATTGCGAGGGTGGAGCCGGGCACGCTGGTGGCCGTGGCCGGCAACAACGACCTGCTGGACAGCACCACTCCGACGGTCAGTGCCCCGCCAATGCTCAGCGCGGAGGACGCGTGGAATCTCTACGCCATTCGTGCCGCCGAGTTCCACAGTTTCGGGGATTCCGAGACAGAAACCGACGTACCGCACGACATCGCCGAGCGGATCGCGGACATCACGCTGAACGGCACGCTGCACGCCTCCCTGCGTGGCTACCAGGCCTTCGGCGCGAAGTATGCCCTCGCGCAGAAACGGGTGCTGATTGGCGACGAAATGGGCTTGGGTAAAACCATGCAGGCCCTGGCTGTCATCACGCATCTGGCGAGCAGCGGAAAAACCAAGGCCTTGGTGGTGTGCCCGCCTTCCCTGCGCATCAACTGGGCGCGCGAAATCGCCAAGTTCACGGATCTTTCACCGATGATTCTGCACGGGCCGGACAAGGAATCCACGTATGAGGCGTGGAAGCTGAAAGGTGGTGTGGCGATTGCGGGCTTCCCGGAGGTGCGTCGCAATGCGGACCTCACCGGCCCCGTGGAGGGCGGCGGAGCGGGCGTGGACGTGCTGGTGGTCGATGAGGCTCACCGGGCGAAAAACACGGCATCCCTGCAGTCGCAAGGCGTGAAGGCACTGGCGAACAAGGTGGAGCATTGCGTCTTCATGACCGGTACGCCGCTGGAAAACCGGGTGGGCGAATTCGAAACGCTGTTGTCCTACCTGCATCCGGACATCGTGGATGACCTGGAGAAAGCGCGCGGAAAACCCCACAGTTTCAAGCAGGCCATTGCGCACGTGTACCTGCGTCGTAACCAGAAGGATGTTCTGGATGAGCTTCCGCCTGTGACGGAAATTGAGGAATGGATCGAGGCGAAAAGCGCCGAACGGCAACGCTACAACAACGCCGTGCACCGCGGGCACTTCATGGATATGCGCAAGGCCTTCGCTGGCCGGGAGTCCGCGAAGATGGAGCGCGTATCAGAGTTGCTGGATGACGGTGCCGAGGCGGGTAAGACCATCATCTTCACGTACTTCCGTTCCGTCTTGGACGAGCTGATGGAGTTGCTGGGCGACCGGGCTTTTGGCCCCATCGCCGGTGGTGTGAGCCACGAAGAGCGGCAGAAGGCCGTGGATGACTTCACGGCCGCCGAGACGGGAGCCGTGCTGGTGGCTCAGATTACGGCGGCCAGCGAAGGGCTGAACATCCAGGCGGCTAATCGCATTATTCTGTTCGAGCCACAGCTCAACCCGGCTGTGGAGGCGCAAGCGATTGCTCGAGCGCACCGCATGGGACAGATCAATACCGTGGAGGTTCACCGGCTGCTCACCCCGGATTCCGTGGAGGAACGGCTGATGATGATGCTGGAGAACAAGCGGGAGCTCTTCGACCACTTCGCGCGTGAATCCGTGGCGGCAGATTCCAACCCGGAGGCACTGGATGTGTCCGAGGCAAAGCTCATCGAGGAGGTCATCGCTGCCGAACGCGCGCGGATCGGTGAGCCGGATACGTTGGAGGAAGACACGCTGGGCGGCGAGTAGGCGGCGCCGGTTGGCGGTGGGAGCTAGTGCTTAACCAGCGAGTTCCCCACCGCCAGCGCCGGTATCGCCGGCGCCATTGGCACCGCCGGCACCACCATTGATGTCACCGAGCTGGTCTTCGAGGTTCTTCAGCATGTCGTCCAGCTTCTTGTTCAGATCCTCCAGGGACTGACCATCGCCGCCGTCGGGAAGCTGAGGCATCTCCGGCAGCTCGGGAACCGCACTGGGATCAATGCCGAACGGCAAGTTGGAGCGGCTCGATGGGGAGCTCTGGTCGTCGGATTCCCGCGTGGAAGACGTGCTCGGATCGGTGGCCGAGGTGCTGGACGAGGACTCAGAGTTTCGGTTACTGGAGAAGGTATCCCAGGCATTGATGCCAAAGAGCAGCAGCACGGCCAGAACAATGACCAGCACAATACCTGCGATGATCTTACCTACCGGCAGCTTCTTCTCCCGGGGTTCCTCATAGCCCTGATACCCGTGCGTGCCCTGCAGACTCTGCGGTCCCTGAGGGCCCTGCGGCCCGGGCCCTATGGGCCCGTTGTAGCCCCCTGCCCCGCCCGCGTTGTATTGGTTGTTGTACTGATTGGGGTCGAACTGTTGGGTGTATCCCTGCTGGCCATACCCCTGCTGGGCGGGCTGGTGGCGATACTGTGGTGGCTCCGGAGCATCCGTGTCCTGCCAGGCGGAACCGTCACCCTGCTGGTCGCCGAGACTGCCGAAGACCTGGGTCTCTTGCTCGTCTCCATAGGAACGCTGGTCCTCATCGCGACTGTAAGGGTTATTCCGATTATCGTTTGGTGACATAGCGTTCAATATGCCTTATGCTCCGGAGGCCAGGCAGTTGCTTTAGCCTACATAACCAATGGCGATCGGAACGTCGGCGTTCTGCTCCTGTGCTCCGCCCCACGTGAAGGCTGCGGCGGTGTAGTTATCCGCAAAGCTTGCACTAGCCACGGTGTTCGGTCCCATATCCGACCAGCCCCACTTGGTGCCCTGAACGCGTGGCAGGGCACGCGTTCCCCAATTCTGGCGGGTGCCATCGGCTGCGACGGGGTATGCCTCACGCATCCACTGCAGCACAGGCGAGTTCGGGTCCATGCGCTTGATGGTGTCCAGGTAGCGGGCGATATCCACGGCGCTGGTCGTTGCGTTGCCCCAGAAGCCGTTGGTGCGCGTGGCACTCATGCCATGTGCGCGGGCAATCTGGTCGATTCCGCCGGGGTACTTCCTAAACAGGGCGGTTGCTGCGGCGTCGTCGGATGCACGGATGGCACGCTCGGACAGGGCACGGTCTTGCGGCGATCCATCTCCGCGGTGGAGCGCGTAGTCCACCAGCAGGAGCTTGATGATGGACAGAGCCGGGCGGGCTTCGTAGGCGTTCGGCGTGGCGGCGATGCCCTGGTCCGTCACGATTGCCATGGTGGTGCGAGGGTTCACGCCCTGGATGGTTTGGTTGCCCCGAATTGGCGACGGAGCATGCGCCCCCTGAGGAGCACCCTTATCCGTCACCTTGATGCCGGGGTATCCGGGGATGATGTTGGGGGCGATGAGGTACTCAGGGACGGGCACTCCCGCGGGAATGGTGACATCCAGGGGACCAACACCGGGAATATGAACCGTCTTCGTCTGCGCTTCTGGCAGAACCGGCAGTGGTGGAAGCCCCGGCGCGGAGCTCAGCGATCCCAGATCCTGTGCGTTGGCGGTGCCAGCCACGGCCGTTCCGGCGGTCAGGGTAGCCAGCGCCACGGCGATGCTGGTGGCGCGGCGTGCGGCCTTGGATGCTGCGGTGTGTGTACGAGGTAGTGAATGACGTCCCATGAAGATTCTGCTCTCTGTGAAACTCTCAGCGAAACTTTGACACAATCTTATCTACTGGACCGTTTATCTGAGAAATCAGATCATTAATATCGTTATTCTGATCGTCCGCACTCCCCCACGTAAAGGCAGCGGCAGTGTAGGTGCCACCCAGCGTTGCAGACGCCACAATCTTCCGCCCAGAGTCCGACCACCCCCACTTGGTCCCCTCTGCCCCCGCCAAACGCGCCGTGCCCCATTGCTGCTTGGTGCCGTCCACGGCAATCTCCAGAGGGCTGTGCATCCACTGAAGAATCAGGGATTGCGGACGCTTTTTCTTGACCTCGTGGAGATACTGCGCCACATCATAGGCACTGGTGTACGCCCCTCCCCACGTCCCGTTGGAATACGTGTTGGCTAATTTATATTCGGACGCCACCTGGTCAATGGAATAGGGGTATTTGTTGTAGAGAATATCCGCCGCGAAATCATCCGACCCGCTGATCATCCTCTTCGCCAGCTCAGCATTTTTCTGAAACTCCTCAGGACTACTCGCGCCATCGCGCAGCGCATAATCGGCGATATAGAGCTTAATAACAGACAGGCCTGGACGTGCCTCTCGCGCGTTATCCGTCGCCGCCACTCCCTGATCAGTCACCACTGCCATCGACGTGCGTTCGTCCATGCCTGTGATTTCCGTGTCCGTATTTTTATCCTTATCTTGTTTCTGTTTCTGCCCCTCCCCCTTCTTATGAACCGACGCCGAACCTCTCTCCCCCGAAGCCTCCTTCTGTACAGAAGACTCCGACGAGGACGCCTGGGCCGTCCCCGATCCTGCAGCTGTCGCCGCGGAGGACGTCACCTCAGCAGGAGCGTGCTCTGCCGAGCATGCGGCCACGCTCATACCCAAGATCAGCAGCGCGCAGGACGCTGCGCGCTGCGGCGTGATGCGGCCACACGTTCTCACCATAGTGTTTCCTTGATTGTTGCTGTGCGCTTCTTGCTTCGTGCCACACCGGCTACACAGGGGCCTGGTGTGAGCTTGTGCATTTAATATACAGGGCCCGCCATACACCCCTGTGACCTGCACAGTTCCATTTTTCCACAGCCACATTTTCTGTTGATAAACCGCCCCCACACGCCCCGTCTGTACTGTGTGGGGTGCAGTGACCACCAGGCACTGTCACACGTGCGTGATACAGTGCGCACACGCCTTCTTGCAGGACACAACATTTTTAAGGGGGAGCATATGACCACACTGAACGATCAGGGGTCCATCCGGGATAAAGTGGCGAAACTGCTGCGTCAAGCGCAGGATCGTCAGGGCACTCCAGAGGGGGACGTCTTCGAGGCAAAAGCATTCGAGCTGATGGCGAAATACGGGGTGGAAGCCAGCCAGCTGGACAAAGGTAATGAGCGCCAAGCAATCCGTAAAGATATTAACTTCACCGGTTCCTACAGTGATCTGCAATTTCGACTCTTGCTATCCATCGCAAGCATTCTGCATTGCCGCACGGTGCGTTATCACCAATACAACAAGCGCACGGTGAAGCGCGCGGTACTATTTGGACTTCCCCATCACATTGATCGGGTCACCATTTTGTTCGATATTTTGAATCCCCAGATGATCGCTGGCGCCAAAAACCACGGCGATCAATTATGGGCCGATGCGGTGCACACTCGCCGGGCGAAGCGCTCGTGGATGTTGGGGTTCATTGAGAAAATTCACAGCCGGCTCTACGACATTGAGGCGCAGCACACGGCGGACTATGGCCGCGATGGGCAGTCGGGCGATCTGGTTCTCCTCGATGATGCCCGTGCCGCAGATCTCCTGGCGCAGGAGCATTTTCCTTTCCTGAAGACATCGAGATTCCGCTCGCAATCGCAGGTGGATCCGC
The DNA here is from genome assembly GCF_014490575.1 of Corynebacterium zhongnanshanii. Lineage (NCBI taxonomy): Bacteria > Bacillati > Actinomycetota > Actinomycetes > Mycobacteriales > Corynebacteriaceae > Corynebacterium > Corynebacterium zhongnanshanii. The sequence goes on along the minus strand of NZ_CP061033.1, from coordinate 626,280 downwards.
ATGCATTCACGAAGGGGTATAAAACCGGGGAGATGATGGATCTGGGGCAGACTCGTGTGCATCGGCGCCGCAGGTCCCTGACCGCACCACCCCCGCCGCCGTTTTAATCACCGGCTGCGCTGCCATTTTCATCTCAGTGCTTCATCTCCGTGCCGAACGCTCACGCATCAGTGCAACAGTGAAGCATCCAGTGTGTTAGCCTGCCGCGCTACTGTAGAGGGCATGCGCATCTTTGGTTTTCAGGAATTTGGATCACAGGACGTCAGCACCTTTCTTGACGTGGAGGAGCCAACCCTCCAGCCGGGAAGCGTGCTGATTCGGCCGAAATACGTGGGTGTAAATCCTGCGGACATCAAGGTGCGCTCTGGCCAGCGCCAGGGTGCCTTTCCCGTGAACTTTCCCATGGCCATGGGCAGAGAAGCTACCGGTGTGGTGATCGCCGTCGATCCTCACCATGCCCTCGCTCAGACGATTCACCCCGGTGACTGGGTGTTCGGCGGAACCCTGGCGGGCACGGGAGCCGCCAGTGATACAGCGGTGCTGCTGGATGCGGATCAGACCGCGCGCATCCCTGATGGGGTTCCCGGCGAACTTGCCACCTGCATCCCGGTCGCGGCAGGCACTGCGTGGGACACGTTGCAGAGCATCGCAGACGAGGTCCGCACGAACGAAGGCGCTTCCACCAACCTGAGGGATAAAACACTGTTGATCCTGGGGGCCGGTGGAGGTGTGGGTACGCACGCCATCCAGCTTGCCCGGCATCAGGGTATGAAGGTGATCGGTGCGACGTCGTCGGCTTCTAAGCGCGCCTTCGTTCAGGGCTTTGGTGCACAGCAGGTCTCCACAAACCAGAACGACTGGCTGGACACTCTACACACCACGGTCAGCGGTCTGCCCAGCCCTCGCGTGGACGCGATCATTGATCTGGTGGGTGGCGAGATTCTCCGCACTACTGCGGAGAATCTCTGCGCTCCTGGCTCCGGTGTAGTGTTGCGCTCCCTGGCCGATTCTGCGACCGCCGAGGAATACGGCGGCTCCGGGGTCACGCGCCGGCGCACCACCGAGGTCTTTAGCGAATTAGTGTCCCTCCTGGGCGCCAACGAGTTCACGCCACGGGTGTCCAAGGTCTACAGCTTTGACCAGGCCGCCGAGGCCTTCGCTGCCGTAGAAGAAGGCCACGTACAAGGAAAAGTACTGATTAAGATTTCCTAGTTGGAGTCCGTGGACAAGGCGGCCACGAATGCTTCCTGAGGGACGGACACCGAACCGATGGACTTCATGCGCTTCTTACCGGCCTTCTGCTTCTCCAGCAGCTTGCGCTTACGCGAAATGTCGCCACCGTAGCACTTAGCCAGCACATCCTTGCGCATGGCGCGGATGTTCTCACGGGCAATGACCTTGGTTCCAATCGCAGCCTGAACGGGAACCTCAAACTGCTGGCGAGGGATAAGCTCCTTCAGCTTCTTCGTCATCTTGTTTCCATACCACTGCGCGGAATCGCGGTGGACAATCGCGGAGAAGGCATCCACCGGATCGCCATTGAGCAGAATGTCCACCTTCACCAGGTCCGCCTGCTGTTCACCGGCCTCCTCATAGTTCAAGGAGGCGTAGCCCTTCGTGCGGGACTTCAGCATGTCAAAGAAGTCGAAGATGATCTCACCCAGCGGCATGGTGTAGCGCAACTCCACGCGGTCTTCCGACAGATAGTCCATGCCGCCCATCTGGCCGCGCTTGGACTGGCATAGCTCCATCGTGGAACCCACGAACTCTTCGGGCACGATGATCGTCATCTTCACGATCGGCTCGTACACCTCACGCAGCTTGCCTCCTGGCCAGTCCGACGGGTTGTGCACGAACGTCTCCGAACCGTCTTCGGCCACCACCCGGTACGTCACCGACGGAGCTGTGGAAATCAGATCCAGGCCGAACTCCCGCTCCAGGCGGTCGCGGGTGATCTCCATGTGCAACAGTCCCAGGAAGCCGCAGCGGAAACCGAAGCCCAGCGCCACAGAGGTCTCCGGCTCATAGGTCAAGGACGCGTCGTTGAGTTGCAGCTTCTCCAGTGCATCACGCAGGTCGGGGAAATCCGCCTGGGAGATGGGGAACAATCCCGAATACACCATCGGCTTCGGATCCTGGTAGCCCTTCAGTGGTTCCTCGGCTCCCTTGTTCGCCCACGTCACGGTGTCGCCCACCTTCGTCTCACGGACGTTCTTCACACCCGTGATCAGGTAGCCCACCTCGCCCGGGCCCAGGCCATCGCACTTCTGCATCGTGGGAGACACAATCCCCACCTCCAGCAGCTCATGGGTCGCACCCGTGGACATCATGACCACCTTCTGACGCGGGTTGAGCTTGCCGTCAATCATGCGGATGTAGGTCACCACACCTCGGTAGGTGTCATAGACCGAGTCGAAAATCATTGCGCGCGCCGGGGCGTCGGCACCACAATCAGACGATGGCGGCGGAACAAGCTCAGCAACCCTATCCAGCAACTCGGGCACGCCCTGGCCAGTCTTGCCGGAGACGCGCAGGACATCCTCGGGTTCGCATCCGATGATGTGCGCAATTTCCATCGCGTATTTCTCAGGGTCCGCGGCGGGAAGATCAATCTTGTTCAGAACAGGGATGATCTCCAAGTCGTTTTCCATGGCCAGGTACAGGTTCGCCAGAGTCTGCGCCTCAATGCCCTGGGCGGCATCCACCAGCAAGATACAGCCTTCGCAGGCCTCCAGGGCGCGGGAGACCTCGTAGGTGAAGTCCACGTGTCCCGGCGTATCGATCAGGTGCATCACCAGCTGCTCGCCCTCATGGGCACCGGAGCGCGGTACCCAGGGAAGGCGCACATTCTGAGCCTTGATGGTGATGCCGCGTTCGCGCTCGATGTCCATGTTGTCGAGATACTGGTCGCGCATCTCGCGGGCATCCACCACCTCGGACAACTGCAAAATGCGATCGGCAAGGGTGGACTTGCCATGATCGATGTGGGCGATAATGCAGAAATTTCGGATACGCGACGGGTCAGTGAACGTGTCCGTTGCGTAATTGCTCTGCTTCGCAGCCATTGCCGTGGTCCTTCTCGAGAGATGTTTCAACACTAACTAATCGACACGCGTCGCATCGCCGCGCTTGTCCCCGCTTACCCTACTAGACCTAGGACAAAAGGACATAAGGCAACGCACCGCCCACAATGGGAGTAATGTTTAGGGCTATGCACGATCCCATGGATGAGCCACAACATCCACACCACACGGACGGACACTTCGAGTCCACCACGCATGCCACGCCAGGTTCCGAGGAAGACAAACGCTCCCCGGGTGGCGTGAAGAACTGGCTGGCGTGCTTCGTCAACAAGCACTTCCGTCACCGTTCCAAACTCGACGAAGGATTGCAGGGCCTCGAGGCACAGCTCGGGCTGTCCAAGGAGCCGCTGGCGCACCTCCAGCACCTTGACGTCACACTGAAGCGCCCCACGCGAGAGCTCGCGCGGACCATCATCTACGCGCCCGATATGGACGGCCAGGCCGAGCCGGGTGAGGTGGTGTGGGCCAACCTTCGTTTCGATAAGGTCTCCGCTCACGAACAGCGGGCGGTGCTGCTTATCGGCCGCAACAACCACACGTTGCTGGGGCTGCTGATCTCCTCTCATTCCCAGCACGCCAACGAGCACAACTGGCTGCCCATCGGCAGCGGACCGTGGAACGACTCCACCCCAGAGAGCTGGATCCGCGTGGACAAAACGCTTCTGATTCCAGAAACTTTTATTCTTCGACGGGGCACGCGCATGCCAGAGCGCCGCTTTGAGCGCATCGCGGCGCGCCTCAGGGAAGATTATGGCTGGAAGTAGGATGCTGCTAAAGTGTCTAAAGTTCACACTTCAACGCTCTGTACGTGGGAGTCTGAAGCCGCATCCTGCAGGACCTTGGGCAGGGTGTTAGAGACCGCTTCACACGCAATCCCGTGAGCCGCGAAACCCCACGTGAATCTTTGTTTCAACTGAAAGAGGTAAGCCACCCATGGCAAACATCAAGCAGCAGAAGAAGCGCGTTCTCACCAACGAGATCGCTCGTCAGCGTAACCAGGCCATCCGTTCCCGCCTGCGCACCGAAACCCGCAAGTTCAACGAGGCCGTTGAGTCTGGCGATAAGGCCGCTGCAGAAGCTCAGCTCCGTGTTGCATCCCGTCTGTACGACAAGGCTGTGACCAAGGGCACCATTCACCGCAACAACGCGGCGAACAAGAAGTCCGGTATGGCTCAGCGCTTCAACAAGATGGCCTAAGCTGGAGCCACACGCTCAGCATTTTCGCTATGCTTGGATACCCGCACCTATAGATTCCTCTTGTGGTGCGGGTTTTCTCTATTCCACGAACACAGTACACACTCGATCACAACGCACTCATCACCACTTTTTCAGGAGAGTTAGTTTCCCATGAAGGCTCGTTTCCGCTCCGCCCTGTTCGGTACCGCGTTGGGCGATGCGTGGGGATACCCCTACCAACTGCCTCCCCAGCCCGAATCCACCCCACTGCCAGAAAAACTCATCATCAGCGATGACACGCAGATGACCTTGGCTCTGGCCGCCGCGATGCGCACAATCGACGAAGACAAGCTCGAGCGCCAAGCGGGTATGGAAACCATCGGCACGCACTTCGTGGCCTACCACCGCGACCCGGACTACGACCGCTTCCCCGGCGCATCCAACACCGAGTCCCTGGAGCGCCTGGAAGAAGTCGGCATCGATCACTGGTGGGATGCCGCCACCCACTCCGGCGGTTCCGGAGCAGTGATGCGCGTGGCAGCCAGCGCACTGCTGGCCCCTGTGAATGAAGGCGTGGGCTGGTCCGTATTGCAGGCCATGCTGACCCACGACTCCGGCGTATCGCGCGCCTCAGCTGCGGTGGCCGCCGCTGCCCTGCTCACCGAATCCGATTGTGACCTGCTGGAAACGGCGTCCGGCCTTGCTGGTGATGCCTTCTTCGACGCCGACGAGCTGCTCACCTCCGAGGAAAAGTCCGACATTCTGAAGGACCTGAACGAGGCACTCATCCGTGACCTCACGGGCCCCGACGTGCCACTCATCGAGTTGGTTGAGCGCGCCAAGGAATGCCGCAAATACCTCACACCGTTCCTGGAGAAGGGCGACTTCGAGGAGCTTTACCGTTCCAGCCGGAAGTTCACGCAGATCCTCGGCCGAGGATGGGACGCCGGTTCGTGCACCGTCACGTCCCTGCTGCTGTCCCAGTTGTATCTGGATCACCGCGATCAGTACGCACCGCACGACTTCCTGCATGTGGCGGTGAACTGGTCCGGTAACCGCAATACGCGCGGCTCCCTGACGGGCGCGATGCTCGGGGCACACCTCGACGGTGGCGTGGACACGTGGGAAGAAACCCGCTCGTACGCCTTCGAGAACCGTTATGACGAGGCCATTCACGCTGGTGTGTGGCGCGGATTCGGTTCCAAGTTCTAGTCCCTGCTCAGCGCGTCCCGCCGCGCTGAGCCACCAGACGGGCAAGCGTGATCACACCGTGTTCCAGCGCATAGTCCGCGCTGGCGCTCCCGCCCTTCACACCGGCATCCAACTCGGCGAGGATCTGCACCGCGCGGGCCACCATGGCCGGGGTCCAGTGGCGCGCCGTTTTGATGGTGCGGTCGAGTTGCCAGGGGGCCATCCCAAACCGTGACGCGTCCCGGCGCGAGTCAATCCGTCCTGCCCCCACCACCTTGGCGATACCGCTGACGTTCCGGTTTAATGCTGCGGAGATCATCACGGGGCTTTCCCCCAGTTGAAGCGCACGCCGCGTCAGAGACGCTGCTGCGGCCACATTGCCCACCACGGCGTAATCGGCAATGTCGAAGCCCGTGACCTCTGCCTTGCCTGTGTAGTAGCGCTTCACCGCTGCCGTATCGATGGATCCATTGGTATCCGCCACGAGCTGACTGACAGCGCTCGCCAGCTCGCGAAGGTCACTTCCCACCACCTCCAGCAACAGTTGGACCACATCGGGTGAGACCCGCGTGCCATGCCTGCGGAACTCCTGATCCACAAAAGCCTGCTTCTCCCGGGGCCGCAGCTCCGCGGCCTCGTGCATCTGTGCGCCCATCCCCGCCCAGGTCTGCACCATCTTCTTGTTCCGGCCGGTGCCCTTGTGGATGATGATCAGCACCATCCCCGGTACCGGCTGCTCCATCGCTGCGGTGATGAACCCCAAGGGTTCTTTACCGCAATCCTCCACGCCATGAATCACGATGATCCTGCTGTCGGAGAACAGCGAGGGGCTCAGCAATTCCGCGAGTACACCGGGATCCACCTCATTGGCCTTGAATGTTTCCACCGGGATATGGGGATCCTGTTCATAGGAACGAGTGGCGTCGACGATCTCCTGCCGGCGTCGTTCTGCCAAGAATTCGTCAGCACCCGCAATGACATGAATGGGTACCGGGGGCTGAGCGGCCGAGCGCGATGGTGAAGGCATGGTGTCCATCATTCCACAAGGCGCACGCCATCTCGGCACGGGTAGATCACGGGGATGCCCTGAGGGTTGAGCGTGGGACGGCCGTAGCTCTTACCGCAGGTGCGATCGATAATGACGTCCGCCGCAGGTGGTTGCACCCGGAGTGTCTGCGTGTCGTCGTGGGTTTCGACCACACGCAGTCCGCGCACATCCACTCGCTCTGGCACGGACCACTGTTCTGGGGTGTCCGTGGGGATCACCAGAGTGACACTTCCCCAGCGGAGTACTCCCGCGCTCACCACCAGCACCATCCCCAGCGCCCACGGCGACCACCAGGAGCGTCTGTACCTGATGAGTGCCATGATGACTGCGATCCCTGCCAGCATGCACAGCATAGACACGGTTCCCGCTGGAGCTTCCACATGTGGGCAGCGCGCAAGGCTCCGCCCCACCCCTTGGATCCACCAACCACCGGGAACGGCAGCAAGCCCCGCGACGAGCACCAGCCCATGCAGCAGCGCACCCACGACAGGCACCGCTGCCACGCTGACCCACAATGCTCCCAACAGCGCGAGAAGCAGACCGCACACGGTCACGATCGGCACAGCCCAGCTTACAAGGACATTAGCGGGAATAGCGACCACGGACATGCGACCGGTCATGTGCATAATAACCGGAGCGGTGACCACGTCCGCAGCGGCCGAGACCATCACCATGCGCACCAGCATCGCGTGCCACAGCGGTGGACGCTTATGAAAGCGGCGTTCCATATAGCGCCACCAGCGCCACAGCACAGCTCGGGACCACCAGGGACCCAGGATCACGATGCCGACCGTCGCCACCATGGAAAGCACGAAGCCGTAGTTCACAGACAGCCCTGGGTCCCACCACAGCAACCCCAAGACCGCCCAGCATGCGGTCGCCACGATGTCGCGCCACAAGGCAGTGGCCACCGCCACCAAGCCGATGCTTCCCATCACGGCTGCGCGTAACACGCTGGGCTCAGGACCCACCAGCAACACGAAGCCGGCGAGCGCCAATGCGGCCGCCGCCAGGCGCGTCCATCTGCCAGCGCCGCACATGCTCGCCACCATCATGGCCGTGGCCATGACGATGGCGCAGTTCGCGCCGCTGACCGCGCTCAGGTGGCTTAAGCCCGTCGCCACAAAGTCGTCGCGTAGCTCCTGCGGTTGCATAGTGGTATCACCCACCACCATGCCGGGCACCACATCTCCTGTCTCTCCCGGCATGGCGTCGGAGGCCGCCACCAGCCCGGAGCGAAGCCAGTGCGTCACCGCCCACACCCCGCGGGGATCCTCCACCGAGTTGATGGAGCGCGTGGCCCGTAGTGTCACGGGGATCATGCCTGCATGCGTCTGTGAACGTGCCTCTGCCGCCTGGCCCGCCGCTTGGCTCGCCTGTTGCACCCGAAAAGCCACATCGATCCTCTGTCCGGGCCGCAGGTCCTGCGCAGCCCCACCCGGCCCGTGTGCGTGCACCGCAGACAAGAACAGCGGTACCGTCCCCAACCCCTCAATTCGGACGGGAACCATCACGCCTGTGCTCGTCAGTGGCTTCGGCATCCCGGCCACGGCCACGATCCCCGTATGCGTGTGCTGGTACGTGTTCGGGTGCGCGTGCGACACCGATTCCCGCACCAGCGGGTGCCGTTCGATCACATGCATGCGCGCGGCACAACTGGCAGACAGGGCTCCGGCCACGAAGGCCGCGGCACCCAGCATCACCAGACTCGCCTGAATCCGCTCCTTCCGGCGCACCGCCTGTGCACCGCGCGGTGAGCTCCGTCGCAGGTAGGCGAAGGCACCGAGGGACAGGACCACCACACACATACACACCCCGGCGATCCACATCACGCGCTCCACCACCGTGAGCGCCACCGCGGCCCAGCTCGCCACGGCCACGGGCAGCAGGCGCAGGTCCCTCCCTCTGCGGGAGGCGATGGCTTCCGGGGAGAATGGGTCGCGCTCCGCGGCCTGCTGCGGCGTCATCGCAACTGTGGCGATGGGTACTCCCAGCAGTCCTGTGCGCCGGATCCAGTGTTTAACCAATGCTCACGGACCCCTTGATCGCATCGAATTTGGCGGGCCCAATCCCCTTGACTTCCAGGAGTTGTTCCACGGATGCGAAGCGGCCGTTGGCTTCTCGCCAGGCGATGATGGCCCGGGCCGTGGAAGGGCCCACACCTTGTAGGGTTTGAAGCTGCGCCTCGGTGGCTGTGTTTAAGTTAATCGTGCCGCCTGGCCCTACTCCCACACCACCGTCCGCAGTACCAGACCCAGCCGCCGGCGCCACTTCCCCAGGCGCGCGCACCAGGCTATCCACCACCGTCGAACCGTGATCATCGACCACGATCTGCATCCCATCGCTAATCCTGGCGGCCAGGTTAATCGCCACGATGTTCGCCCCCGGCACGGTTCCCCCAGCTGCATCGATGGCTTCCCCCACCCGCGTGCTGGGATCCAGACGCAGCAGGCCAGGATGCGCCACCATCCCTTGAATACTCACCACCGCTGGCCCCGCGGCCCTCTCCGCGGTCGCGGTCGTGTCCGTTTTATCCGACGCCCCCACTGCCGCCGAATCTTGCCCTGCCGTGGAGTTCCGCGCATCAGCGCTCACCGTGGCACTACTGGCAGTGCCACCAGCCGTGTCCTGTCTCGCCGGGGCAAGCTGTCCCCACTGAGACACTCCCCCTGCCTCTGGCTCAGATGGCTCCCCGCCCATGACTTTAAGTCCCAGCAGGATCCCCACAGCCACCGTGGCCACTGCCACCACAACAATCAGGGCCTTCGCCGACCGAGGGTGAAGGGCCGTTCGAGTTTCTACATCAACAGTCTGAACGTCATGCTCCGCCATCGGCTGAACGAATGACTCGATTCTTTCCTGGATGGCGCGCAGCGTAGCGGATGAAGGTTGTGCTCCCATACCTCAGGACGATGCCATACAGTGGTGTGCCGTGGCGTCGGTCATTATGAGGATCCCTCCAGGAAAGCCCTGGACCCTGTGGATAACTCACGGGGTGTGGAAAACTCAGAGCTCGCCGACCGCCTCAGGCTGCATCACCACACTGGGAGTGCGTTCATCCAGCACCAGCGCAATCGCCACCGCGCCGGGGCCCGTGTGCGTACTCAGCACTGGCGGAATAGTCACCACATCCACCACAACCTCAAGCTGACTGTTAGCCTGGGTCATCTCCTCCACCATCGCATCGATCCGCTCCTTAAGCTCCACAGCCACCTCCGTGGCCTCTTCGGTGTGGATCGCAATCCGCGCGCTGCGGGGCGCATCCAACAGATTCAGGGCCTCCAGGCGCGCCGCGGCGGTCCTTTCCTTCAGCGCCTCCGCGGGATTCCAGGCGGTGTCTGGGTTTTCCTGGTCGGCGTCGGACTTCTTCGGGTTCACGATGTCCAGCATCGCCTTTGTCTTCGTGCGGTGGCGCGCCTTGACCTCGTCATGGTGCTCGTCCTTGGCTTTCGCCGTGGCGGCACGCAACGCCTCCAGCGCGCCGGGCAGGATCTTTTCCTGCAGCAGATCGATAATTCTGTCCAGCGCCTTGGACTGCGTACGGGCCTTGGACGCCACGGATAACTTGCCCTCCTCCAGCTGAAACACCGGTCGGGTGGCCAGCGTGGTGGTCAGCAAGGATTGGCCTGTGGACAGCCGGCCACCCTTGCGCAGAGCCTCCACGCGGGGGACATACAGCCACAGGGATGCGTGATCGATGACGTCGCGCGCGGTCTGGGCAACCTCCTCGAGGCTCGCCCCCTCTCGCGCCTTGAGCGCTGCGGCAACGGCCGCATAGCCCAGGACCATGCCAGCGCTCTGCGAATCAATCACCTGCACCTTCTCCTCGAAGATCGCCGCAGCCGTCTCCGCGTTGCTCCACGTGGCCGAAAGCTCCTTCGACAGGTGCAGCGCCACCACGCCATCGTCGCCACCGCGTTCCAACAGACGCGCATACGCCGCGGTGAGCTCTAACTGGCCCAGCCCTGCGGTGGTTGCATCCGCCCCCTCGCCGGACAGGTGCAGGGGAAGGACCGTGATCTCCGCGTCCTCGGCCATGGTGGCCGGCAGGCAGCTGGAGGTATCCGTGACAACGTAGACGGTCATTGAGACTCCCCTTCATCAGGGTTGGATGTGCCCACGCTGCCGTGGGCCAGCTCCGTCATCGACGCGCTGATGTTCCACCCTTCGAGGTGCCAGGCCGGCGAGCTGAACCACTCTGGGTCCGCCGACGGCACGAGGGGTACGGTGGAACCGTCAATGGCCGGTGGGCTGGTCTGCCCGGGAGCACTGGTCAGCTGCGGACGGGCCAGCAGTTGGGACCAGTGCACGTTGCCCAGTCCGGAGAAAATCTGAACATGGCTGAGCGGCAGGCCCAACAACCGTGCGGTGAGCGCGCCGATGGTCCCGCCGTGAGCAACCATCACCACCAGGCCCCCATCGCCGAAGGCCTCGGAGTGCATCACGTCGTTAACCAGGGAGAAGGCGCGTTCAGCGACCTGGACGCGGCTTTCTCCGCCGGGTGGTGCCCACTGGGGGTCGTGGCGCCAATACGCCCGTTGTCCTGGGTAATCCCGGTCGATCTCGGCGTGGCTCGCCCCCTGCCAGCGCCCCAGATCTGTCTCCCGCAGACGTGGGTCGGTCGTCACGGGCGTTCCCCACCCGCTGGCGAGAATCTCCGCCGTCTCCCGTGCCCGGACGAGGTCGCTGGAGATGACTGCGGAGACGTCCCAATCCTTTAATACCTCCGACGCCTGGCGCACCTGCTGACGACCCCGCTCCGACAGTTCGGTGTCCAGCTGGCCCTGCATCCGGCCCGTCGCGTTGTATTCAGTCTGCCCGTGACGGACGAGCACGAGTCGACGCTCACCCTTCATGGTGTCTAGAGCTCGTCCGTGTCCGGGGTGGGACCTGCCAGCGGGAGGTCGTCCACGCTGGTGGCGTCCAGGATGTCGATGGAGGTGTCGTCAGACCACACCTCGGAGCGCTCTACCTGCTCCACGCCCTCAACCTCGATCTGTGGGGCGTCTGCCCACAGGCGGTCCAGGGCATAGAACTCACGTTCCTGCTTGCGCTGGACGTGCACAACAATGGAGCCGTAGTCCAGCAGAACCCAGTGGCCTTCGCCGCGGCCTTCGCGGCGGGTGGGCTTGAAGCCTTCGTCGGACAGCTGATCTTCCACTTCGTCAACGATGGCGTTGACCTGGCGTTCGTTGTCGCCGGAGGCAACAACGAAACAGTCGGTAATGGCGAGGCGCTGGGAGACGTCGATCACCAGGATGTCTTCAGCGAGCTTGTCGGAGGCAGCGCGTGCGGCAATGCCTGCGATGTGGATAGATTCTGCGGTGGCAGTCAAATGGGTCAGCCTTTCGAAACGGCAGGTGTTGTATAAGGAATCTTCACGCACCATGGTAGCGCACGCACCTGCGTGTGATGTATCTAGCGCGTGCTGTACATGCCGTGTTTTGCGATGTACTGGACCACCCCGTCGGGCACGAGGTACCACACGGGCCGCCCCTCGGCGGCGCGTTGGCGTATGTCGGTGGAGCTGATGGCCATCGCGGGGATTTCCACGAGGCGCAGCCGCCCTTCGCGTAGCTCGTGGTGCAGTGGGGTTTCCGGGGCGTCGGGGTCGTTGGGGTCAACGGTCGGCAGTTCGTAGCCCGGCCGGGTCACGCCGATGAAGTTGGCGAGGTCAAACATGTTTTCCCAGTCGCGCCAGGTCACGATCTTATCCAGGGCGTCCGCTCCCGTGATGAAGAACAGTTCCGCGTCCGGGTGGATGGCTCGGATGTCCCGGAGGGTGTCAATGGTGAAGGTGTCCCCCTCGCGGTCGATGTCCACGCGCGAGGTTTCAAAGCGGGGGTTGCTGGCCGTGGCGATGACGGTCATGAGGTAGCGGTCTTCGGCCGGGGAGACGCGAAGGCTCTTCTTCTGCCACGGCTGCCCAGTGGGCACGTAGTAGACGAGGTCCAGGTCGAAGAGGTCTGCTACTTCACTTCCTGCAACAAGGTGCCCGTTGTGGATGGGGTCGAATGTTCCGCCCATGATCCCGATTCGACTGCGCATCGCACCTTCCTAAACATGCCTTTTATATGCTACTTTAAGTGGGTCTGACATAATCACACTCACTTGTCCGCCCGTGGCTTCTCGCGCCACCCGCGTCATAAGAAGTAACTGTATCTGATTCCCAGGCCTCACACCTGGGAACAGATCATCCAGGAGCATGTTGCACATGAGACCCTCAGCCACCGCTCGCACCTCAACGAACACTTCCACGGACGCACACCGTCGGCGTCGACCCGCGAAACGCTCCGCACGTCGTGGCATCAACCCGTGGGTCCCCAATCAGCACGGCGCCTGGGCCATGCTCATCGTGCCCATCCTCGTCGGCTTCATTACCGGCATCACTACCAGCCCTGACCTCGGCAATCCGGTCCGCTGGCTCCTCTGGATCGCCATCATGACCGCGTGGGTTCTCGGCTACTTCACCTTCTTCGCCTTCGGTCTGTGGTTCAAAACCTCCTCGCCCGCGCGCAAGCAAACCTACGCCACTCCCCTCGTGACCTACGGCGCCATCACTGCCGTGGCAGCGCTCAGCGCACTCGTCATCATGCCGAGCCTGCTCTGGTGGGCTATCGCCTTCCTACCCCTGGTCACGGTCGCCCTGGTGGAAATCTATCGCCGTCGGCCGAGAAGCGTGGCGTCGGGTATTTCCACGACCCTGGCGAGTTCCCTGCTCTATCCCGTCATGGTCAGTGCGGGCGGTAGCGTCCCCCTCCCCCAATTTTTTTCCGACGCCCAGCCCGACATCTGGACAGCCACCGCCATGATCGCCCTGTATTTCACCGGCACGATCTTCTATGTGAAATCCATCATCCGCGAGAAGGGAAACGCCCGATTCTATCGCGTATCCATGGGCTATCACTGGCTCGCGCTGGCGTTAGCGCTGGTCATGAGCGCGTATTCGCTCACGCGAACGGGCTACCAGTGGATGCCGGCGCTGGGGCTGATCGTGATGACGCTGTCTCTGGCACGCGCGATCACGGTTCCCCCGCAGGCCGCGGCTAACCCAAAAAAATGGACCCCAAAGTTCGCAGGAATGAAGGAAATGCCCTATGTTCTCCTGCTCACTCTGGGGTGTGGACTCACTCTCGTGGCCTAGCGCTGAGTGAGCCCGAGCGGGCGCGCGTTATGGGCGTACCTGGCCGTTACCGCTGACAACCCACTTCGTGGAGGTCAGCTCCGGCAAGCCCATCGGTCCACGAGCGTGGAGCTTCTGAGTGGAAATACCGATCTCTGCTCCAAAGCCGAACATCTCGCCATCCGTCCACGCGGTGGAGGTGTTGATGGAGATAGCGGCCGCGTCCACAAAAGTCTCGAAGTAGCGCGTGACCTCGTAGCTTTGCGCGGAGATTCCCTCAGTGTGCTTCGTGGAGAACGTGCGGATGTGCTTCACGGCATCCTCCACACCGTCCACGATCGCCACCGCAATGTCGAAGCTCAGGTACTCATCGGCCCAGTCGGACTCCTCGGCCTGCACCACGTTGTCAGCCAGGGAATCCAGCTGGTCCTTCTCGCCGTGCAGGGTCACACCCGCGTCCTGGAGGGCAGCAAGAACGCGCTTCTTGTCCTCGTCCGGCAGGGCAGCATCCAGCAACAGGGTCTCCGTGGCGTTGCAGACAGAGCAGCGTCGGGTCTTACCGTTGATCACCAGCTCGATGGCCTCATCCACCTTGGCCGAGGCGTCGATGTAGAAGTGGCACTTACCGGTTCCGGTCTCGATGGTAGGAACGGTGGCACCCGTCACCACGGCGTTGATCAGGCCTGCACCTCCGCGTGGGATCACCAGATCCACCAGGCCGCGGGCGGTGATCAGATCCTGCACCGAGTCGTGCGTCTCGCACGGCAGCAGCTGCACAATCTCGCGCGGGTAACCCTGGGACTCGGCCACGTTCTGGAGGATCTCCACCAACTTCTCGTTCGTGTGGCGCGCGGACTTCGAACCACGCAGCAGCGGAACATTGCCGGACTTAATGGCAAGGCCGAAGGCGTCCACGGTCACGTTCGGGCGAGCCTCGTAGACCATGCCCATCACACCCAGCGGCACGCGCACCTGCTTGAGCTGCAGGCCATTCGGGCGGGTGGATCCGCGAACGATCTCACCCACGGGATCAGCCAGGCCCACCACCTGGCGCAGACCTCCGGCGATGCCCTGGATGCGAGCCTCGTCCAATGCCAGGCGGTCAATGAGGGACTCGGCGAAACCGCGCTCGCGGCCAGCGGCGATGTCCTTCTCGTTAGCTTCGAGAACCTCAGCGGAGTGAGATTCCAGAGCGTCCGCGGCAGCAGTAAGAAGCTCGTTCTTCTGCACCGTCGATAGCAGAACCGTTTGGCTTACCTCTTGAGCCTTCTCGGCCTTGGCCAACACCTCCGCACGTTCAGCTTCACGTTCAGGGGACAGATTCTGTGTATCAGTCATAATTCAACAGTCTACCGAAAAGTAGATGTTCTATCGGAGGACCTGGCGATTGGAGTAGGTGGACATGTAGTCAGCATGGACCGCTGGGCGCTGGGCAAAGTCCGGCAATTCACTGGTGGGCTTACCGATCATGCCGTCCATCATGCTGGCATCATAGGCCGCCTCACCGCGACCCACCAGGGCACCGTCAGGGCCGATTATTTCCACAATCTGACCCTGCTCAAAACTTCCCTCTACCTTGGTGATTCCCACAGGAAGCAGGGACTTGTGATTTTCAGCGATGGCCTTCACCGCGCCGGCGTCCACGTGCAGACGGCCTGCGGTATCCGCCGCATACAGCACCCAGAACTTCCACGCGCTCAGGCGATCCTGGTCGGGCCAGAAACAGGTTCCCACATCAGCACCGTCCAGCGCAGCACCGATGTTTTCCGTGGAGGTCAGCAGCACAGGCACACCCGCTCGAGAGGCCAGGCGTGCCGCGGTCACCTTTGCGGCCATGCCGCCGGTGCCCAGGCGTCCGCCGTCACCTGCCGCAACCCCCTGCAAGTCCTTGGAGGACTTTACTTCTGCGATGAAACGCGCCCCTGGCTCCACGGGGTTGCGGTCATACAGGCCATCCACGTCACTGAGCAGCACCAGCGCATCAGCGAAGGCCAGGTGGGATACCAGGGCCGCCAGGCGATCGTTATCGCCAAAGCGCATTTCGGACGTGGCCACCGTATCGTTCTCATTCACGATAGGCACGGCCTTCAGCTGGCGCAGTCGATCAATGGTGCGCTGTGCATTACGGGCACGGTCACGCTCAGACGCATCGGCCGCGGTGAGCAATACCTGGCCAATGGTGCGGCCATAGCGGGCAAAACTACGCGCCCACTCCTGGGCCAACAGCACCTGCCCCACAGAGGCCGCGGCCTGCTTCGTCGCCAGATCCGTTGGCCTCTGGTTGAGCTGCAGTGGACCCATGCCGCAGGCCACCGCACCAGAGGAGACCACAATCAAATCGGTACCCTTGTCCATGCGCGCCTCAAGGGCGTCGGCAATAGTATCGATACGCGCAGGATTGACCAAGCCATCCGCATCGGTCAAGGACGACGATCCAATCTTCACCACCAAACGGCGCGCGTGGGAGATATCACGGCGAACATCGGAGCTATGCCCCATCGCAGGATCTTCAGGATCCGCCTCAGGCTCCGGGAACTCAATCGTGGTGGCCGGAACCACCGGGCCTGGCTCATGCACCGTACTATCCACATAGGACGGTACGGGATCCGTCAGGTGCGATCGATCCTCACTATTTCCGTTATTCGCAGAAGACATGCACACCATTATGCCAGTGGCACTATACCCTGCGCAGAAAGATTAGCCTTCCCAACGTTGAGTATCGGCCACTTCGTCATCGTCGTAGCGCACCTCATCGATCAGACCACGACGCACCTGGGAGGCACGCTTACGCTCCTGCGCAGAGCTTCGGGTGTTCTGCTCCAGGCGCTGGTCGGTTCCGCGCCCAGAACGCATCAGATCCACACCCGCGGCCGTCTGCGGATCCCACTCGAAGGTAATCTCCCCGATGGTCACCTCGGAGCCCTCCTGGGCACCGGCCTTGTACAGCTCGTTCTCCACCCCGGCCTTGGCCAGGCGATCGGCAAGGTAACCGATCGCTTCGTCGTTCTCGAAGTCCGTCTGGCGCACCCAGCGCTCCACCTTCTCGCCCGTGACCACGAATGCGTCCGGGAACTCCGGGTCCTTGGCCACCTCGAACTCCGCAAAGCGTCCGCCGCGCTTGCCACGAACTCCCTTCGGCGTGATGACCTGTGCGGGTTTCGCAGAGACCATGGGGTGGTTCTTGCGGTGTTCCTTCACGATCTCCAGCAGCGCAAACGTCAGTTCCTTCAAGCCGCGCCGCGCCACCGTGGAGATGCGGAAGATCGGCCAACCGAACTCCTTGAGCTCCTCTTCCTGAAGCTCCACCATCTCTTCGGCCTCGGGAATGTCCAGCTTGTTGAGGATGATCACGCGGGGGCGTTCGCTCAAGTCACCCAGGCCGGAATCGGTGGCCAGTTCGGACTGGTAGCTCGCCAGCTCGTGCTCCAGGGCCTTGATGTCATCCACCGGGTTGCGGTCGGACTCCAGGTTCGCTGCATCCACCACGTGGGCCAGCACGGCGGTGCGCTCAATGTGCCGCAGGAAGTCCAGGCCCAGCCCCTTGCCCTGGGAGGCTCCCGGGATCAGCCCCGGAACGTCGGCAATGGTGAATACCTCGTGGCCCTGATGGACCACGCCCAGGTTCGGGGCGAGCGTGGTAAAAGGGTAATCCGCGATCTTCGGCTTCGCCGCGGACAGCACGGAAATCAGCGAGCTCTTCCCTGCCGACGGGAATCCCACAAGCCCCACGTCCGCCATGGACTTCAGCTCCAGCGTGATGTCCTTGGCCTCGCCGGGCTCCCCCAGCAGGGCGAATCCTGGCGCCTTTCGGGATTTCGACGCCAGCGCGGCATTACCCAGGCCTCCATGCCCACCCTCAGCGACGATCATCCGGGTACCCATGCCCGTCAGATCGGCGAGCACCTCTCCCCGGGAATCCAAGACCACGGTCCCCTCCGGAACCTGGAGCACCAGGTCCTCTCCGCGGGCGCCGTGACGGTGGTCGCCTGCGCCGTTATTACCGCGCTTGGACTTAATGTGCGGGTGGAAGTGAAAATCCAGCAGGGTGTGTACCTGGGGGGACACTTCCAGGATGATGTCGCCGCCGTGTCCTCCGTTGCCGCCGTCTGGGCCACCTAGAGGCACGAACTTCTCGCGGCGGACGGATGCACATCCATGTCCGCCGTCGCCGGCCTGCAGGTGCAGAACGACTCGGTCAACAAACTGAGGTGACATGGTTTTCCTTTCGAGGAGCACGTGAGGAGCACTCTAGGAGGGGTGGACGACACAGCGCTGATGCGCCGTGGCTTGCTGCGGCAGTGGTTATGACAAAACCCGCGGATCCGGTCGCTTCCATACTAATGGTCAGCGTCCGTGTCCGCGGGTTAGGTGTGAACCGTGAGGCTTTAGGCCTCAGCAGCCTCGCTTTCAACGATGTTCACCAGTCGACGGTTACGACGAGTGGAGAACTGAACAGCGCCGGCCTTCAGTGCGAACAGAGTATCGTCTCCGCCGCGGCCAACGTTCTCACCTGGGTGGAAAGAGGTTCCGCGCTGACGGATCAAGATCTCGCCTGCCTTAACCTGCTGACCGCCGAAGCGCTTCACACCGAGACGCTTGGACTCGGAGTCACGACCGTTGTTGGAGCTGGAAGCACCCTTCTTGTGTGCCATGTGTCTCTCCCTCCTTAGGAAGAAAAAGTGTCTCGGTTATCTTACTTGATACCGGTTACCTTCAGGACCGTGAGGGCCTGGCGGTGGCCGAAGCGGCGCTTGTAACCAGTCTTGTTGCGGTAGTGCATGCCGCGGATCTTTGGTCCACGGACGTGCTCTACGATTTCGGCGTTCACGCTTGCGGACGCGAGCTTGTCACCAGTGGTGACGTTAGCGCCATCAACGACGAGAACCGGGGTCAGAGCCACGGACGAACCTGGCTCACCCTCGATCTTCTCGACCTTAACGAGGTCACCTTCGGCAACCTTGTACTGCTTTCCGCCGGTCTTGACGATCGCGTACATGTAGGGCTACCCCTTTTTTTTCTCAAATCGGCTCAGGACGTTCCAGCACTCGGTCGTGAGCTCCTGGCGCGTCCTGACTGGACTAACTTACTTTTCACGGCGTCCATTCCCGGCACGATTGAGATGTATCGGAAGCAACCATGTCCGATCACATGATTGTTCTTCGCGCGTGGAATGAACAGCGACGTGTAAACACTACCTGCTGGGGAGCATAAAACAAAATCCTCCCCAGGCGTGTGTTACTTGCTTCGACGCACTACTCTCCGCACGCGGCGGCGAGTACCCGTCTGGGCCTTTTTCTGAGGCGCTTTCTCCTCTGCGTCAGCTGGTTTTTCAGCGGCCGGCTTCTCCTCAACTGGCTTGTGAGCAGCCTGTTTTTCAGCGGCCGGCTTTTCCGCTGCACGGGAAGACTTGGCCGTGGTGTGCTTGCGCACAACCCTGCGCCGACGACCGCGCGAACCACCAGCTGCCGTGGCCTGCTCGGACTCCTGTTGCGCGGAGCCCTTCTGTTCGGCGTCCTGCTTCTTCTCAGGCGCTGGCACAGGCTCCGCGTCCTCGAAGTCCTCCCGGCGCGGCGCTACATCGGAACGAGAGTTGCCGCGGGTGCGGCGCTGGCGACGAGGAGACTGTTCGAAAATCCTCTTCGCCTCCTCGTACGTGAGCACGGCGTCGGACCCATAATCGGTCTGCGCATCCCTCGCCGCAGCCTCATCGTCACGTCCGTGCCCCTCGACGGCGGATTCCGACGCGGATTCGGCAGGTTCGGCGTGGCTACGGACCACGCGACGAGTTCGACGCCCGCCGCGCCTCGTCCCACGTTTCTTCGCGCCCGACGTTTCCTCATCAGCGGATGCAGACGCGTTCGACTCGGACGGAGCGACGTAGTCAGCACCCGACGGCTCATCCGGGTCATCACGATCAGCGATGGACACTGCGCGCTCCACGATGGAGTGCACGTCATCGTCAGAGGCGTCCCGCCTGCGCGTGTCACGCTGCAGCTCACCCTGCGAGTCCTCGCGTGCCGCGGCCCGCTCCTCGCGCTCCCGCTGCTGACGCTTCGCCTGCTGGCGCTCCTTGCGGTTGCCGTGATCGCGACGGTGACCACGATCCTGATCCGCATCCTCGTCATGATCCACGGGGTCGGCATGGATGATGATGCCGCGGCCCTCACACGCCTCACAGACGGTAGAGAAGGTCTCCAGCAAGCCCGTACCCTGGCGCTTACGGGTGATCTGCACCAGACCCAGGGACGTCACCTCACCCACCTTGTGGTGGGTGCGGTCGCGTCCCAAGTACTCGGTCAAGCGGCGCAGCACCAAGTCCTGGTTTTCCTCCAGGACCATATCGATGAAGTCCACCACGATCATTCCGCCGATATCGCGCAGACGCATCTGGCGAACGATCTCTTCGGCGGCCTCCAGGTTGTTCTGGGTGAGGGTTTCCTCCAGGTCACCGCCACGACCCACGAAGCTACCGGTGTTCACGTCGATCACGGTCATCGCCTCGGTGCGGTCAATGATCAAGTGTCCGCCGGATGGCAGCCACACCTTGCGTGCCAGCGCCTTGGTGAGCTGCTCATCCAAGTGCAGAGCTGCGAAGACATCCTCGCCACCGTGCTGGGCAGGGTTCCACTTCCGCACGCGCTTCTTCAACTCCGGTGCCAAGCGGTGGACATAATCCCGCACAGTCTTCCAGGACTTCTCACCGTCCACCAACAGCTCGCTGAAGTCCTCATTGAAGATGTCACGGACAACCTTGATGAGCATATTCGGCTCTTCGTACAGAGCCACCGGCTGGCCGTTTTTGTTCTCGCGGGCCTTTTTCTCCTCGTGGGTCACGCGCTGCCAGATCTCGTGGAGACGGTTCACATCCTCGGCGATCTGTTCTTCCGTCACGTTTTCCGCGGCGGTGCGGATGATCGCGCCGCCTGGCTCCGGGACGACCTTGCTCAAGATGCTCTTGAGACGACGCCGCTCATCTTCAGGCAGCTTGCGGCTAATGCCGGCGGTGGTGCCGCCCGGGAAGTACACCAGGTAGCGTCCAGCAAAGCTGATACGGCTGGTCAGGCGAGCACCCTTGTGGCCCAACGGATCCTTGATGACCTGAACCAGGATGTGGTCGCCGGGCTGCAGGGCCTGCTCGATCTTGCGGCTCTTGGAGTGCAGGTGATCGAGGTGCCAGTTGAGCTCGCTGGCGTAGAGCACAGCATTTCGCCCGGTGCCGATGTCGATGAAGGCGGCTTCCATGCTGCCCAAAACATTTTGCACTCGGCCGAGGTAGACGTTACCCACCATGGAGTTCTGCGTCTCACTGGTCACAAAGTGTTCCACCAGCATGCCATCTTCCACCACACCGACCTGGGTTGTCAGGCCCTCGCGATCGGTGCGGTGCGAATCCCGAACCACCATCTGACGTTCCACAGACTCACGGCGCGCCAGGAACTCTGAGCGGCTCACCGTGCGCTTCTGTCCTCGGTTCTCCGCCCTCCACTTGCGCTGAGATTCCAGGCGGGTGGAGCGCTTCAGGCGTACTGGCTCGTCCACCACATCGGACTCATCCCGTTCGGCTGGGTGCAGCTGGTCAGACTTCTTGGCCGCAGCCTTTTTCGCTGCGGGCTTTGGCGCCGGCTTCGGTGCCGGTTTCGGTGCCGAAGTTTTTGCCCCTAACGACTTCTTCTCGGTGGTCTTCTTCGTCGCAGACTTCTTCGCAGTCGTCTTCTTCGTAGTGGACTTCTTCGCTGCAGTTTTCTGTGCAGCCTCGCGAGGCTCCTCGTCGGACTCAGCGTCTTCGGCGCTCTCAGCACCCGAGGCACGGGCGGAGCCTACTCGGCGCACTACCCTGCGCACACGCCGCCGCGTAGCACGTGGCGCGCTGTCCTGCTCGCCTTCCTGCTCGCCGTCTCTCTCGGCCTCTCCCCCGTCGCTCTCGTCCTCGCTTTCGGTAGGAACGTCCTCCAACGGAGCGCCCGCGACGGGAGATGATTCCTCCGCAGCCTCCTCTTCCTGAGGTACTTCAGCCTGGGACTCCGCAGGCTTCTCAGCGTCGCGCTGATTCTCCTGGGGCTTCTCCTCGGCTTCCGCCTCCGGCTCCGCTTCAGCCTTTGTCTCTGGCTTAGACTTCGCCTTCGTCCGCGGCTTCGCCTTGGCCTTGGTCTGCTTCTTCGGCTTCGCCTGTGGCTTAGCCTCAGCCTTAACCTCAGCCTTCTCACCATCACCAGCAGCGGCCGCCGCGTCCAACAGTTGGATGATCTGCTCCCGCGTCACTGCGGACATCGGCTTTTTGCCAGCCACCCCCACGGACGCGAACATCTCAGCCAACTCGGCCGAACGCACACCCAACTGTCGCGCAATAGCGTGAACGCGTTCCTTCTCTGCAATGGTGTCTCTATGTAGTTCTGCGGCTGCTGCCGCGAATTCCGGGCTAAAAGTCGCCACGATTCTCCTTGAAAAAGTTCTTTAATGTAGTCACGTCTTGATCCGGCGGCGGCATCGTCGTTGTGCGCCACGCGGCATCTCCCCCATTGTGTCACATTTTGTCTCCCCACCAATGCTTCCCTCACCCCGTGTGCATGATTGCGCCCTCCCACGCAATAAATATACGACGCCCACCTCTCACCCCATCACCTCACACAGTCACCATCACTACCCCATTGTGATGGACCGCTGTGCGAAGTCCCCCGGGTGAGAGGAACGGGCGGCGTCCCTCCCCTAGGCCTGACCAGCCCTGTTACGCGTCCGCGATGAAGCTTTCCAGCTGTGCGCGGGCGTTGGTGTCCTCCAACTGGATCGGTGGGGACTTCATCAGGTAGCTGGACGCCGGATCCACTGGTCCGCCGATGCCACGGTCCTTGGCGATTTTCGCGGCGCGGATGGCGTCGATGATAATTCCCGCGGAGTTCGGGGAATCCCACACCTCCAGCTTGTACTCCAGGTTCAGTGGCACGTTACCGAAGGCAGTGCCCTCCAGGCGGACATAGGCCCACTTGCGGTCATCCAGCCACTCCACGTAGTCCGAGGGGCCGATGTGCACGTTGCGGTCCTCCTTCTTGCCCGCCAGCGGGGATTCCTGAAGGTTGCTGGTCACGGCCTGGGTCTTGGAGACCTTCTTGGACTCCAGACGGTCACGGTCCAGCATGTTCTTGAAGTCCATGTTGCCACCGACGTTCAGCTGCATGGTGCGGTCCAGGCGCACGCCGCGGTCCTCGAACAAGCGCGCGAGAACACGGTGGGTGATGGTGGCGCCCACCTGGCTCTTGATGTCGTCACCAACGATCGGCACACCGGCGCTGCGGAACTTCTCTGCCCATTCTGGGTCGGAGGCGATGAACACGGGCAGGGCGTTGACGAATGCCACGCCAGCGTCGAGAGCGGCCTGGGCATACGCCTTGTCCGCTTCCTCGGAGCCCACGGGGAGGTAGGAGACCAGCACGTCAACCTCTGCATCGCGCAGGGCCTGTGCCACGTCCACTGGCTCTTCGGCAGATTCCTCGACGACCTCGCGGTAGTGCTTGCCCAGGCCGTCGTGGGTGGGTCCACGCTGGACGGTCACGCCCAGGGGAGGAACATCGCAGATGCGGATGGTGCAGTTGGTGGGGGCAAGACGCGCCTCGGCCAGGTCCTTGCCAACCTTGGCGGAGTCCACATCGAACGCTGCCACGAACTCCACGTCCCCCACGTGGTAGTCGCCGAAGCGAACGTGCATCAGGCCAGGAACCTTCTCATCGTCCGGAGTGTTCTTGTAGAATTCCACTCCCTCGATCAGGGACGTTGCACAGTTACCCACGCCGGCGATCGCCACGCGAATTGGGCGACGAGCTGCGGCGCTTTTGTTTTCAGAAACTTGTTCAGTAGCCATAGACCCTCACCTTAGACCTGATGGCGCGGCAAACCGAGCGGCATTTTTTCCTTATCGATTTAGAAGAACCCCCGAATGTGGGTAACGGATGTCTGGGTCGGGTGCGCAGGCTCGCATGCACAACGGGCCCAGCAGAACATTCTGCTGGGCCCGTTGTCAGGCTGCCGCGACACGCGGCGTGCGATTTAGAGGTTGGGGAACCAGATGGCGATCTCGCGCTCTGCGGACTCTGGGGAGTCAGAGCCGTGAACAACGTTCTCACCCACGGTCAGGGCGAAGTCACCACGGATGGTGCCTGGTGTTGCCTTGGCCACTGGGTCGGTGCCACCAGCCAGCTGACGCCATGCGTCAATGGCGCGCTCGCCTTCCACGATGCCCGCTACCAGCGGTGCGGAGGTGATGAAGTCAACCAGCTCGCCGAAGAAAGGCTTGTCGGAGTGCTCAGCGTAGTGCTTCTCAGCGGTCTCACGGTCAGCGGTGCGCAGGTCCAGCTCCACGAGCTTCAGGCCCTTGCGCTCGATGCGGGCGATGATCTCGCCTACGTGACCGTTCTTGACACCATCTGGCTTGATCAGGATTAGGGTACGTTCAGTCATAATCACAAATAGTACACGAGGCGGCACATACCCCGGCTGCGCATGCTGCATTCCGGCTACACATGCTGCGCAGGCAGCAGCCCGCGGCGCATGCGCTCCTTCATGTTGCGACGCAGGTGGTAGATGTACCACCACGTCGCGGCGAACAGAAGCCCCACAAACCCCATCGACGGGTGGACAAAGAACCCGGCCACGGCAAGAACCTGCAGGCCGATGTTGACTGGATCAGCCCACTTGGCTCTCTGGATGAACGCCGCCAGGATCATGAGCACACCCAGAACGGACACATAGGTCACCTTCACAGTGGTGGCATTCACGTCCGGTTCCACGCGGGTAATCACCGTAAGGACCAGCAGGATCACAATCGCCTCCAGGATGTGCGCACCAGCCATCACGCCACGCACTCCCTTCATCGGGTCGTTTTCCAGCTCGTGACCTGGGCCGAGCGGACCCATTTGCGCGTCGCCTGGCCGCGCCGCAGAGCCCTGGGGCTCCTGAGCAGGGCCCTCGGGCTTGTTGTGTTCCTTCATCTCACAGGACCTTTCTTCTTGTGCCTACACCACGCCGGTCTCACGCACACGCCGGAGCGACCTACGCGGGCTCCTTGCCAAACAAGGTACGCGCTTCCCCAGCGGTCACCACACTGCCCGTGATGAGCACACCCGAACCAGCAACCATGCCATCGGCATCATCTTCAGCCAACTCCGTTGCCAATTCCACAGCGCCCACCAAGTTGGAGGCTACGTGGACGCGTTCCTCACCCATCACATCGCGCGCATACTCCGCCAGGGTGTCCACGTCCAGTGCGCGGGGCGACTGCGGCTGTGTCACCACCAGCTCGTCCAGCACGGGCTCCAACGCCGACAGGATTCCATACGCGTCCTTGTCGCCGAGCACTCCCACCACGCCCACCAGGCGTCGGAAATCAAAATCGCGGGACATCGCCGCAGCCAGCGCGGTGGCGCCGTGGGGGTTGTGCGTGGCGTCGATGAACACGCTCGGCGCGGAACGCACCCGCTCCAAGCGGCCCGGCGACTGCACCTGGGCAAAGCCTTCGCGCACCGTGTTCGGGTCCAGCTGCCGCTCGGCACCAGCACCGAAGAACGCCTCGACCGCAGCAAGAGCCACCGCCGCGTTGCGCGCCTGGTGCTCGCCGGACAGCGGCACGAAGATGTCCTCGTACACACCACCCAGGCCGCGCAGCACCAGCGATTGCCCGCCCACCGCAATGGACGAGCTCACCACACCAAACTCGTGACCCGCACGAGCCACCGCGGAATCCTTCTCCACGGCCTCCGTCAGCAGCACAGTCATGACCACTGGCTCTTGCTCCGCAATCACCGTCACATTATCCGGGGGACTCAGCAGGTCGTCCTTATTCCACCGGGACTTGATGATCCCGGCTTTCTCACCGGCGATCTGCTCCAGCGTGTCGCCGAGGTAATCAGTGTGGTCCAGGCCAATCGGCGTGATCACCGCAACGTCTGCGTTGACCACGTTCGTGGCGTCCCATCGACCGCCCATGCCGGTTTCCACCACGGCCACATCCACCGGCGCATCGGCGAAGCACGTGTACGCCAGCGCCACCAGCACCTCAAACTTGGACATCTGGGGGCCGCCCTGCTCCGCGGAGCGCGCGTCGACCATCTCCACGAAGGGCTTGATCTCGCGCCAGGCGTTGATGTAATCCTCCGGGTGAACGGGCTGGCCGTCCACAGCGATGCGCTCGGTCACCAGCTGAAGGTGCGGGCTGGTGGTCCGTCCGGTTCGGCGATGGAAGGCCCGCAGTAGGGACTCGATCATCCGCACGGTGGACGTTTTCCCGTTCGTGCCCGCCACGTGGATCACAGGAAACGCACGCTCGGGGTGCCCCAGCAGGTCCATGAGCATCTCCACCCGCTCCAGGGTGGGATCGATCTTCGTCTCTGGCCATCGCTGATCCAACTCGGCCTCGACGTGGGCCAATTCCTCCAGGATCTGCGGAGTGATGGGCCGTGCCGGGAGGGCCTGATGATCGTCATCATTATCGACGCCGAAGCTCTTGTCCGCCGCAGCGTCGATAGGAAGGGACAGCCCCGTGCTGTCGAGGGATACCTCCCCTACTCCGTCCAGGCCCACTGATTCACTTCCCAGGCCTTCCGTGTCCACGCCCTCCGACGCCACCTCGTGGCGAGAGTCTAGCCCCTCGCTCTCGCCCTGGGCGTGCGGGTCGTTGCCGGTGCTGTGTTCGCTCATGCTTGTGGTAGCTCTTCCAGACGGGAGGTGATACGGGCAAACTCTTCCTGCGCGATCTTCTGACGCTCCTTGATTCCCTCCACGACCTTTTCGGGAGCGTTAGCCAAGAAGCCCTCATTGCTGAGCTTCTTTGCAGCGTTGTCCAGCTCCTTTTGTGCCGCAGCGAGGTCCTTCTCCAGGCGCTTGCGTTCGGCGGCCACATCCACGGTTCCGGAGGTATCCAGCTGAACCTCGATGGTGGCCTGGGACAGCCTCACCTCGATGGAGGCGGTGGCCGCGAATCCCTCGTCGGGCTCTTCCAGGCGAACGATCGAGCGGACTGCTGGCTCGAACTCCTCCAGGTCAGCTGCCGCAAAGTCCAGCATCGCTGGCACCTTTTGGGTGGGCTTCACGCCCTGGTCGGAACGGAAGCGACGCAGTTCGGTGACGAGCTTATCCACGTCAGCCATCCGGCGGATGGCGTCCTGATCCACCTCGGCACCACCGTTGGTGAGGTCGCTATCAGGCCATGGTGCGACCACCAGAGATTCTGGGTAGCCGTCCACGCCGTGCGTGAGTGCGGTCCAGAGAGTCTCCGTGACGAACGGCATGGCTGGGTGCAGCAGGCGCAGTACTGTGTCCAGCACGCGGCCGAGCACCAGCTGGGTGTTGATGCCGCGGGCCTTCTCGGCCTCCGAGGCCTCGTCCCAGTTGCGTGGGATCTGCACCTTCGCGATCTCCAGGTACCAGTCGCAGAACTCGCCCCAGGCGAAGCGGTACAGGTTCTCGTTGGCCAGGGAGAACTCGTAGCGATCCAGCGCGTTATCCACCAGGGCGCGGACGGACTCCAGGCGGTCCAGAATCCAGCGGTCGGCACCCGTCAGGGCCTCGCGCTCTGGCAGGTCACCCACCTGGGCGCCGTTCATCAGCGCGAACTTGGTGGCGTTGTAGAGCTTCGTGGCGAAGTTTCGGGATGATTGTGCGGAGTCTTCACCTACCGGGAGGTCGGAGCCAGGGTTGGCACCACGGGCCAGGGTGAACCTCAGGGCATCCGCACCATAGTTCTCCACCCAGTCCATTGGGTTGATGCCATTGCCCAGGGACTTGGACATCTTGCGTCCCTTTTCGTCGCGCACCAAGCCGTGAAGGAAAATGTCCTTGAAAGGAATCTGCGGACGGCCGTCCCTGTCCACGGAGGGGATTCCTGGAATGGTGTTGGCCAACGGAGAATCCTTCAGGGTGTCTGCGAAGGTGGCAAACATCATCATGCGTGCAACCCAGAAGAACAAGATGTCGTATCCGGTGACCAGCACAGAGACCGGGTAGAACTTCTGCAAGTCCTCGGTGTTTGCTGGCCATCCCATCGTGGAGAACGGCCACAGTGCCGAGGAGAACCAGGTATCCAGCACGTCCTCGTCCTGGACCCAGCCTTCCCCTGTCGGTGGCTCGTCATCGGGTCCGCAGCAGACCACTTCGCCGTCCGGTCCGTACCAGATCGGGATGCGGTGACCCCACCACAGCTGACGCGAGATGCACCAGTCGTGCATGTCATCCACCCAGTCAAACCAGCGAGGCTCCTGGGACGCCGGGTAAATGGTCGAGTCGCCCGAGCGGATAGCCTCGGCGGACATCGTGGCGAGCTTCTCCACCTTCACGAACCACTGCTCCGACAGGCGTGGTTCGATTGCCTCACCCGAACGCTCGGAGTGGCCCACGGAGTGCACGTAGGGGAACTTTCGTTCCACTATGCGGCCCTGCTCCTCCAGGGCCAGGCGGATCTTCTCGCGGGCTTCGTAGCGATCCATGCCATCGAACTGCGTACCCGTGTCCGTGATGTGTCCCGTGGCATCCAAGATCACCGGCATCTCGAGATCGTGGCGCTGTCCCAGGGCGAAGTCGTTCGGGTCGTGAGCCGGGGTGATCTTCACGGCACCCGTTCCGAACTCAGGGTCTACATAGTCGTCCGCCACAACGATCATCTTTCGATCCGGCAAGAACGGGTGATCCAGGGTGGTTCCCACCAGGTCCGCGTAGCGCTCATCCTCTGGGTGCACGGCAACGGCCACGTCACCCAGCATGGTTTCCACACGGGTGGTGGCCACGATGACATGAGGCTCATTGTCGTTTAAGGAACCGTAGCGGATAGAGACCAATTCGCCCTCGTCATCGGAGTACACCACCTCGATATCGGAGATGGCGGTCTGGAGAACCGGCGACCAGTTCACCAGACGATGTGCTCGGTAAATCAGGCCTTCGTCATACAGGGCCTTAAACATGGTCTGAACAGCCCGGGACAATCCCTCATCCAGCGTGAAGCGTTCCCGGGACCAGTCCACGGAGTCACCAATGGCACGCATCTGGTTCTGAATGACATTGCCGTAATCGTGCTTCCACTCCCAGACGCGGTCCACGAAGGCCTCGCGCCCCAGGTCAAAGCGGTCTGTGCCCTCGTTCTCCTTCAGGCTTGCCTCAACCTTGGTTTGCGTGGCGATACCTGCGTGGTCGGAGCCCGGCAGCCACAGCACCTCGAAGCCCTGCATACGCTTGCGGCGCGCCATGGCGTCCATCAACGTGTGGTCCAGGGCGTGCCCCATGTGCAATTGTCCCGTCACATTTGGCGGTGGCAGCACAATGGAAAAGGGAGGTTTGGAACTACCGGCATCCGCCGTGAAATAACCAGCGTCGACCCACCGCTTATACAGCGTTGATTCCACCGCCGAAGGCTCCCAGGCCTTCGGCAACTGAGCAGATCGATCGGCACCCATCACGGCGCCGGCTGGCGTTTCTGGAACTGGAGAATTCTTAGAGTCATTCACACCTAGCCAGTGTAGTAGACAGGCCCTACACTGCTCTCACTGACAAGAGATTGGTGCGCTGAAACTCGCTCGGAATCTATACCACGTCCAAGGCCAAGCGCAGGGCGCCGGCCGCCTCATCGAGAGCCCGGCGGGCGCCCCGCCACAATCCCGTAGAGTTCACGAAGGGATGCACCAGCCCCTCGTGCCTACGCAGCGTAGTGGCCACACCGGCGTCCTTGAGCCGCTGGGCGTATACTTCACCCTCGTCACGCAGCACATCGAATCCAGCCACAGCCACATATGCCGGCGCCAGGCCAGACAGGTCCTCTGCCAGGATCGGGGACGCCCACGGATTCGAGCGGTCGTCCTCATTCGGGATGTAGTGGTCGCGGTACCAGTCCATCTGTCCGCGGGTCAGATAGTAGCCGTCCGCAAACTCGGTGAAGGATGCCGTGGTGTACTCCTTCAGGTTCACATTCGGCACAAAGAGCATCTGCAGGCGCGGCTGAGGCTTCCCCTCATCCCGCAGACGCAGGCACACCGCCGCGCTCAAGTTTCCGCCGGCAGAGTCCCCACCCACGGCAACCCTGGAGCCGTCCACCCCGGCAACCTCGCCGGCCATCGCAGCGCTGACAACTGCCGTCACGTCGTCCAGACCCGCTGGGAAGGGGTGCTCTGGAGCCAGACGATAATCCACCGCGAGCACCGCCACGTCCGCGCGGGAGCACAGCCATCGCGCCGTCGATTCGTGAGAGTTCAGGGAACCCGTCACCCATCCACCGCCGTGGAGGTACACCAACGTGGGCAAATCAGTGCCCGCCGACTCGAAGCCGCGTGGGCGGTAGTGACGCACCCGCACTCCGGCAACGTCGTGCTCCGTGACGCCGCCCACCGCCTGCATCGTCCCGGCCGCCAAATGCGCTTCCCGGTCCACCTGCGCGCGGGCCTTGTCCAGTGGCAGGTCAACGATGTCGTCGCCGCTCACCACATCCAGGAGTTTCAACGACGCCCTCACGTCGCTATCCAAACGGTTCCCGTCACGGTTCGTGAGCGATCCCAGCGCCGAGAGTAGGGCCGGGGGCAACGCCAAAAGGCCGCGGCCGGACAGCGCAGTGAGCTTGGTGAGCAGATCCGGCTGGTAGGTCCTGGCCGCTACCGGGGCCTTGCCGGACGAAGCAGCTCCGGAAGGAGCCCCGGACGAAGAGGGTGCAGACGATGATTGTGTTGACGAAATATCCATAACGTCTATGGAACCATTGCCCAGACCCACTCGTCAGGTTTTTGACAGAAAAACCTTTTAGGGGCTAAGACTTCTCCGGCAGCAAGCCCTCCGCACGCACCGATGAAATCTCCTCCTTCAGCTCTGCGACGGAGGCTTCGATGCGCGCACGCTGGGCGTCGGTCACAGATAAATCATCGACGATCCGCCACACACCATCCACGGCACGAACGGGGAACGAGCAGACCAGCCCCTCCTCGATGCCATAGGAACCATCAGACGGGATGGCCGCGGACACCCAGTCGCCCTCCGCGGTTCCATTCACCCAATCGCGCATGTGGTCAATCGCAGCATTCGCGGCGGACGCGGCCGAGGAAGATCCCCGGACCTCAATCACCTCGGCGCCACGCTGGGCCACGCGCGGGATGAACTCATCCTCCACCCAGGACGCATCCAAGCCCTCGACGGCCTCGCCCTCCAGCTGAAGCTCGGCAACATCAGGGAACTGCGACGGCGAGTGATTTCCCCACACCGTCATGCGGGACAGGGAGCTCACGGCAACCCCCAGGTGTGCCGCGACCTGAGCCACCGCACGGTTGTGATCCAGGCGCGTCATCGCACTGAACTGCTCGGGGCGCAGCTTCGGGTTCGCATCCATAGCATGCGCGGCAGCGATGGCAGCATTCGTGTTGGCGGGGTTACCCACCACCACCACCTTCACATCATCGCGAGCCACCTCACCCAGCGCGCGACCCTGAGGGCCGAAAATCTTGCCGTTCGCCGCCAGCAGGTCGGCCCTCTCCTCCCCCTTCTGGCGCGGCTTCGCCCCCACCAGGAAAGCCACATCCGCGTCTTTAAACGCCTCGCGCGGATCGGTGGTGACGGTCACCGAGTTCAGCAGCGGGAACGCGGAATCCATCAGCTCCATCATCACCCCCTCGGCGCGCTGCAGGCCCGGCTCGGTTTCCAGCAGCTGGAGATTCACCGGGCGGGTGCCGAAAATCTCCGTGCGGTGCGTTCCGCACACCAAACGAAACAGCAGCGCATAGCCGATCTGGCCTGCTGCGCCGGTGACCGCGACGTTCACGGGGGAGGTAGTGGAAGTCATGACATGCACCTCTTAAAAATCTGTTGTGTATCAGTTATCGATGTGTGTTGATCTGTGTGTTGATCCTCATGGGAGCCTCGTGACACGTGTGGAGGCACCAATACCCGCCCAGCCTACCTTTTTGTCCGTCACCCCCGCGCGTAGGTGCTTGCTGTTTTTAAGCTCTGTCACGGGTGCTACTCCGTTACTATGAGTGCTGTTATGCCTGTACTTCCTAATTCTGCCGCCCGCTACGAACTAGCGCCGTCGCAGTACCGTGCCGCCATGGATGTCCTCCTGCCCGTTGCCGCACACGTGGGATACCACTTTTCCGCTGACGACATTTCCTCAGCCGCCCACGCTGCCGACATCGCGGCTACCCATGAGCTGTTCTCCAATACCAAGGAGTTGTATCACGAGGCCTTGCGCTACGCGCACTCCCGTATCTGGCCCACGTGGTCCCAGGAGGATTCCGACGAGTTGGAGCGGATGATCCCAGGAGACGCAATCCGCCGTTTTTCCCTAGCAACCTTCGAGCGTTTCCGAGAGTTCCCGGACGCCGTGCGCCTCATCGTGGCCGAGAACATGTTCCAGCGCGCCACGATCACCACCACGGTAGGGATCCTGGAGGATTCCCCGGTGGTGCTGGTGATCGATCGCCTACTGATGCGTGGCCACGACGTAGGCGCGTTCCGCACGGGCGTGTCCGCCGAGGATCTGTTCGTGTTGCTGACCTCCCTGTGCGCGTTCCCGATCACCCAGGGTCCGATTTTCCACGCGCTCTACGGGATGGACATTAGCGATGCGCAGAACACCGAGGGCATGGGAAAAATGATTTCCGACGCCACGGTGACCTTCCTCTCCACCACCATGGCCACCACCCAGGGTTCGTCCTACACGCATTCTTCACACTCCCCTTCACTGGGGTCGTCGGTGGCTGCGTCTCTGTACTCCAGCCAGGAGTACCCGTCTGAGGACGACTTCAACTTGAGCTAAGCCGCGCTGGTTTTTTACGCGCTCTTCTTATCCCGCGCCGCAACCTCTTCCAGAGACAACCGCGTTGGCTCCTCCAGCCCCTGAGCCGTGGCTTCGGTGATGATCACCTCGCCCGTGTCCTCATCCTCCGGGATGGAGAACATGATGGGGTTCAGCAAAGACTCCATGATGGAGCGCAATCCACGCGCACCGGTCTCTCGCGCCAATGCCTTTTGGGCAATGGCGCGCAGTGCACCATCCTCGAAAGTCAGACGCACACCGTCCATGTCGAACAGGCGCTGGTACTGCTTCACCAGCGAGTTCTTCGGCTCAGTCAGCACGCGCACCAACGCGTCCTCATCAAGGTGACCCACGTGCGTGAGCACCGGCAGACGGCCAATCAACTCCGGGATCAGGCCGAACTTCACCAGGTCCTCCGGCTCCACGAAGCGGAACAGATCCGGCTCCTCATCCGCCTTGCCCTTGATCTCCGCGCCGAAGCCCATGCCCTTCTTACCGCGACGCTCGCTAATGACCTTCTCCAGGCCAGCGAAGGCACCGGAGACGATGAACAGAACGTTCTTGGTATCGAACTGGATGAACTCCTGGTTCGGGTGCTTGCGCCCGCCCTGCGGCGGCACGGACGCCACCGTGCCCTCCAGGATCTTCAGCAGCGCCTGCTGCACACCCTCGCCGGAGACATCGCGCGTGATGGATGGATTCTCCGACTTCCGGGAGATCTTGTCCACCTCATCCACATAGATGATGCCCCGCTGCGCCTTCTCCACATCGAAGTCTGCGGCCTGCAGCAGCTTCAGCAGAATGTTCTCCACATCCTCACCCACGTAGCCGGCTTCGGTGAGGCTGGTGGCATCCGCAATGGCGAACGGCACGTCCAGCATCCGCGCCAGCGTCTGGGCAAGATAGGTCTTTCCCGAACCCGTAGGACCCAGCATGAGGACATTGGACTTCGCCAACTCCACCTCTTCATCGCTGCGGCGCGCGCCCGCGCTCGCGTCCTCCACTTGGATGCGCTTGTAGTGGTTGTAGACGGCCACGGCGAGGGTGCGCTTGGCGTCGTCCTGCCCAATCACGTAATGATCGAGGAACTCCGCAATGCGGCGTGGAGTGGGCAGCGCATTGGTGGAGTCAGCAGTACTTTCGGCGCTGAACTCCTCTTCGATGATCTCAACGCACAATTCAATGCATTCATCACAGATATATACGCCTGGCCCTGCAATCAGCTTGCGTACTTGCTTCTGACTCTTCCCGCAGAAAGAGCACTTCAGCAGATCTGTGCTATCTGGCATGTGGTCCTCGCACTCATGGTCGTTGGTTCGGATATGTGATTGTTAGAACTTTACCGCTCCCGTCCTACATCGGGCGGGTGTGGCTCGTTTCCCGTGTGTCGTACGCCCCGCCCGGCACAGGGGCCACAGGGGTCACTGATGTCACGCGAAGAATGCGAAAAGCGCCGTCGACATGTGATTTTTCGACGACGCCCAGCGCATTATCCACGCAGCCTACTGCTGAGCAGACAACTTTCGATAATCGAACACCTGATCGATAATCCCGTATTCCTTAGCTTCCTCAGCCGTCAGGATCTTATCGCGATCAGTATCCTTACGGATCTGCTCCGCGGAACGTCCCGTGTGGCGAGACAGCGTCTCCTCCATCAGGGTACGCATGCGCTCGATCTCCTTGGCCTGGATCTCCAAGTCAGAGACCTGGCCCTGCACACCGCCGGTGGCCGGCTGGTGAATCAGCACACGCGCATTCGGCAGCGCCGCACGCTTGCCCGGCGTACCCGCAGCCAGCAAGACCGCCGCAGCAGAGGCAGCCTGACCCAGGCACACCGTCTGAACATCGGGACGCACGTACTGCATCGTGTCGTAAATAGCCATCAAAGACGTGAAAGAACCGCCGGGAGAGTTGATGTACATCGTGATGTCACGATCAGGATCCAGCCCCTCCAACACCAGCAGCTGTGCCATGATGTCATTGGCGGAAGCATCATCAACCTGAGTACCCAGGAAGATAATGCGCTCCTCGAACAGCTTATTGTACGGGTTCGATTCCTTCGCCCCAAAGCTGGAGTGCTCCACGAACGAAGGGAGGATGTATCGCATTTCTGGCATCTGCATAATTCTTAGCTCTCCTTCGCAGAGGTAATCACGTGGTCGACGAAACCGTAGTCCTTCGCCTCAGCGGCAGTAAACCAACGGTCACGGTCCGAATCCTTGGTAATCTGCTCCACCGTCTGGCCGGTGAACTCAGCGATGAGCTCCGCCATTTCCTTCTTGGTGTGGGCAAACTGCTCTGCCTGAATAGCGATGTCCGCCGCGGTTCCTCCCACACCTGCGGACGGCTGGTGCATCATGATGCGGGCGTGCGGCAACGCGAAGCGCTTGCCCTTGGTTCCGGCAGACAGCAGGAACTGGCCCATGGAGGCCGCCAGGCCCATGCCATAGGTGCGAATATCGCACGGCGAGAACTTCATCGTGTCGAAAATCGCCATGCCCGCGGTCACGGAACCACCGGGCGAGTTGATGTACAAAGAGATATCCTTCGTGGGATCCTCAGCGGACAACAACAGGATCTGGGCACACAACTTATTGGCGATGTCATCATCTACCTGGGAGCCCAGGAACAAGATGCGTTCTTTCAGCAAGCGATCATATATGTCGTTGCCCTGTACAGGATTGTTACTCATTGCTCACCTCAATGCTCTTCATATCCAGAAAAGCTGATCGAAAAAGATTGTGCGCCCCAGCCTAGTGAATTAGGTGGGACAATGTGGCCATCTTATGGCTCTGTTCGCTGACAGCACACAGCCCCCGTCCCCTGTTCCACGTGCGGCACACTTGAAGTGCCGATCGCACGGTCACAGGGGCCGGGGGCTGGGGAACGCGTGACGAGTTGGTTCGGCTGTTGCCTTAGTTCTCGTCAGCGGATGCGTTCTCCGACGCGTTGTCCTCGGCAGACTCAGCGGCCTCGTCCTCACCAAAGTACTGCTTCGGATCAACCTCGTTGCCCTCGGTGTCCTTCACGGAGGTCTTCGCGATGTTCAGCGCCAGAGCCTTGCCGCGGCGCACATCGGCGAAGAGGTTGCCCAGCTGGTTAGCCTGCTGCAGTTGCATGATGAACTGGTTTGGCTCCATGCCGTACTGAGCGGCGGTGAAGGAAATGTGGCTCATCAGTTCGTCCTGAGACACCTCTGGCTGCTCCTCGTCGGCCAGAGCGTCCAGGAACAGCTGGGTGCGTACGGAGTCCTCAGCGGAAGTACGAGCGTCCTCTTCGAACTTCTCGCGGGTGATGCCCTGTGCAGCCAGCATCTCTTCGAAGACCTTCTCGTCTCCACCGAACTGCTGGATCAGCTGCTGAACCTGGCTGT
The DNA here is from genome assembly GCF_014490575.1 of Corynebacterium zhongnanshanii. NCBI lineage: Bacteria > Bacillati > Actinomycetota > Actinomycetes > Mycobacteriales > Corynebacteriaceae > Corynebacterium > Corynebacterium zhongnanshanii. Next base: position 590,526 of record NZ_CP061033.1, on the reverse strand, counting down.
CCACCTGAGCCTGAACGATGTTGTCAGACAGCTCAACGGTGGTCTCTTCCAGTGCCGCAGCCAGGACCTTATCGCGGATGTCTGCAGCCTGGGCGTTCTTCTGCTCTGCCTCAGCCTGGTCCTTCAGGGAGTCACGCAGCTCGTCCAGCGTGTCGAACTCGGACGCCAGCTGTGCGAAGTCGTCATCCAGCTTCGGAAGCTCGCGCTCCTTGGCGGTCTGAACCTTGACGTGAACCTCAGCCTCTTCGCCCTCGTGCTCGCCAGCCACGAGCTTGGAGGTGAAGGTGGACTCCTCGCCGGCGTGGAGCTTACGCAGTGCGGTGTCCAGACCCTTGATCAAGGTGTCCGAGCCGACCTCGTGGGACAGGCCCTCGGTGGTGGCCTCGTCAACGGTCTCGCCGTCGATGGTGGCGGACAGGTCGATGGTGACAAAGTCGCCGGTCTTGATCAGGCGCTTGATCGGCTTGAGGGAACCAAAGCGTGCACGGAGGTTCTCCAGCTCAGCGTCGATAGCCTCTTCGGTGGACTTCAGTGGCTCAACCTCAACGGAGATCTTGGAGAAGTCTGGCACCTCGATGTCAGGGCGGACATCAACCTCAGCGGTGAAGGTGACGTGGTCCTTGTCTTCCAGCTCAGTGATCTCGATCTCTGGCTGGCCGAGGACCTTCAGCTCGTGCTCATCGACAGCAGCGCTGTAGCGGGATGGCAGCATTTCGTTGATGACCTGGTCCAGCACTACTCCGCGTCCCAGACGAGCCTCCAAGATCTTTGGAGGAACTTTGCCCTTGCGGAAGCCTGGCATGTTTACCTGCTGAGCGAGAGAGGCATATGCCTTGTCGAACTCTGGCTTGAGCTCCTCGAAGGGTACCTCAACGGTGATCTTGGTGCGGGTGGCGCTCAGCTTTTCTACAGAGCTCTTCACGAATGCACACTCCTGTGTCTATTGTCGGGCCACCATGCGCGCTTGTCTGTGTCACACGCCAGTGGCGTTGGTCGTAGTCGATTCTATAGGGCGCCCACTGTACGCATTCTTCGGGGTGGGGTTCACACGCCAGCACATTAAGTGCAGGGGCCGTGACCTGCTCATCCCACCGACGAAGCAGTGAGCGAGAAAATGAAAAACCGGTAGGTCTGGGACCTACCGGTTGTGTGTGTCGGGATGACAGGATTTGAACCTGCGACCCTCCGCTCCCAAAGCGGATGCGCTACCAAACTGCGCCACATCCCGAGCCGCACTCTGTGGTGCGAGAGCTACTTTACGTGCTACTCGCCATAAAAACAAAACGCATGTTAAAACACGGTTTTTGGGCTAGTGACACGCATTGCTTCACTTCTTACGAGCCGCCGCCTGCTCGGCACTTTCCATCTCTGCCACAAACTCTTGCTTGCTGGATTGCCATTGGTCTTCCGTCATGCGCAAACGCCAGTATCCAGAAATCGACGCATCCTTTTTGGAGACCCCTCGTCCCACATACAGTTCCCGCCGGATCTCCTTAATCATCTCGGCCACGCCATGGACGAACCACCCCACGGAACCCTCAGGGCACTCGTAGGAGCGCACCGCATCCGCCAAAGCACGCCCCGGCATGGAACCGTGTCGGTACACCCAACGCACCGTGATGTTGTCCCCCTCGGGCACTGCGAACTCATGACCCGGCTCCTCAATTTCAAAGAATGCGATTGCCGTGGACGTGGAGGGGATCTTTTCCAACGACGCAGCAATGGCCGGTGCGGCGGACTCATCCCCCGCAAGCACGAAGTGGTCGTAGCGAGGCGTAGGCGCCCAGCCACCGCCGGGGCCTACAAATGCGAATGTCTCGCCAACCTCCACGTCACGGGCCCACGGGCCTGCCAATCCCGTATCGCCGTGCAGAACGAAATCGATGGCAATGTCTCCGGTGATGGTATCCACACTGCGCAGCGTGTACGTCCTGGTTACGGGACGGTACTTCTTCGGTTGCGTGTCCTTAATGTGGGCGAGATCGAACGGCCAGGAGTACGGCGCCCCTTCTGGAACGAAGAGGATCTTAACGTAGTGATCGGTCTTGGTGAGTTCTCGGCCGATCAGTCCCGGGGCGTTCGCCCGGATGCGAACCATAGCGGGAGAGACACTCTCCTTGCCCGTGATCGTGGCCTCTATAGCTTTCCGCCCTTTCCGTGGCTGCGACGACGGAGCGTGTTCAGCTCCGGCATGCGACCCGTGACTGTCCTTCGTGTGGGCGGCATGTTTGCCATAGCGCTGTGCCTTGAGCTCGCGTCGCTGCGCCTTCAACTCGTACTTCGCTCGCTTACGTTCCGCCTTGGCGTCGTAAAAGGCCTGCGTGCGCCCGGCCTCCAACCCAGCGCGATAGCCATCGGAATATCCCGTGCCGTAGCCTTCGCGGAATCCTTCTACCCATTCTGTGGTGTCTCGTTGCTCCATAATGGATTAGGGTACACTAAAAATCACTGGTCAGTAGCCTTTAATGGCCCACGTCAGACAATCAATATCCAACTGGCCCAATAGCGGCATTCGGCATAACACCACACGCTTCGCGCGATTCAGTGCGAAATCGTAGTAAAATCAACGAGGATAGGTCTCGGGACGGTCAATGCCGCGAAACATCGGCACACCCCCGGGGCCATTGCTTTGCCCGAGCTCCTAATCACGCAGCAGCAATGCAAAAGACCTCGAACTGATTACATCCGAGGTCTGGTTGGAGGGAATGACGGTGTTGTCCGTCAGGACATAGTTGACACATTCTTCCTGCGGTTTTCTCAGTGATAGTTGACAGATCAGTCAGGACATACTTGACACCCTGGCCCCCTGACCCGGCGGGCATGATAGTTGACAGCTCAGTCGAGACATCGTTGACACAACTCACCGATAATGAGCCATGAGCTACAACAACCCCAACCTGGCAATCGTCACAGCAATCCGCAAACAACACATGACAGTCAGCCAAGCCGCCAAAAAATTCAAACGCTCACGCCAATGGATCTACACACTGCTCGACCGCTACGACCACGGCGGCCCGGACGCAGTCCAACCCCGATCAAAAGCACCCAAAACATCCCCCACCAAAATCCCAGACACCCTCGCTGATGAGATCGTCGCCATCCGCAAAGAACTCACCAGTAAAGGCGCCGACAACGGACCCGAATCCATAGCCTGGGTACTCCAACAACGCGGACTCCGCAGCCCCGCAGAATCAACCATCAGACGAATCCTCACCACCCGAAACCTCATCACACCCCAACCCCATAAACGCCCCAAAGCCTCACTACGCCGATTCGCAGCCACACTGCCCAACGAATGCTGGCAAGCCGACGTCACCTACGTCAGGCTACGCGACGGACGCACCATCGAAGTCCTCGACTTCCTCGACGACCACTCCCGCTACCTGCTCTACCTCACCGCCTTCTACCGCGTCCACGGCCCCACCGTCGTCACAGCCATCGAAGAAGTCACAGCCACCTACGGACTTCCCCAATCCACCCTCACCGACAACGGACTTATCTTCACCGCACGCCTAGCAGGCGCCAGAGGCGGGAAAACAGGCTTCGAAAAATTCCTCGAAACCCACTCCATCAAACAGAAAAATGGTCGACCAGCTCACCCACAAACCCAAGGAAAAATTGAACGCTTCCACCAAACACTCAAAAAATGGCTCAAAGCCCGACCGCCTGCAGAAACACTCCCGCAACTGCAAGCACTCCTCGACGAATTCCGCACCTGGTACAACAACGACCGCCCTCACCGCGCCCTAGGACGAAACACCCCACACCAGGCATACAACGCCCTGCCCAAAGCCAGCCCACAACCACTAGTAACCGAAGACAACCGAGTTCGACACGACAAAGTCGACACATCAGGCCGCATCACCCTACGCTTCGCCGGAAAACTACGCTACCTAGGAATCGGCCGATCCTACGCAGGAACCCCAACACTAACCGTCATCACCGGCAACACAGCCACCACAACCAACGCCACCACAGGAGAACTCATCGCCGAACACATCATAGACACCCAGCGCCAATACCAACCCAAACTCCCCAAGAACACCCAGCACTAAAAACAAATACCGCCCCAGGGAAAGAACAACGTCCCAACCCTAGAGCGGTATCTGTCAACCATGTCGCGACTGACAGTGTCAACTATGTCCCGACTGATCACATGGAGGGAATGACGGGAATCGAACCCGCGTCTTCAGCTTGGAAGGCTGAGGTATTAGCCACTATACGACATTCCCACGGTGCACTATCCATCTACACTTCACGCTATGCCGGCCCGGCGATGAGCACGAGGTGCAGTGGCTGTGCCACGTGGAATACTGTACACCATCATCCCCCACCCAAAGCAAATCAGCAGTTGCAGCGCCGTTTTGGCCAACTGATTCAAGTTCTCTAGGGTTTTCCTGACAATGCCTAGAATTTTCCTGACAATGCGCTGTGAACATGCGTTTTAGCTTTCTTCCACGAACGGAGACGCGTATAACCGACATCATGGATCCAATCATTATCGATAAAGATAAGGGCATTGAGCTCTGGACCGCCGCTCAATGCGCCGAGTTTTCCGGCACCGCCCGGGGAACCTTTACCAGTTACGCCGGCCGCGGTCGTGCACCTCAACCAGTAGCGAAGCTCCACGGTTTGACCCTGTGGGACTCTGACGAGGTCAAGGAGTGGCACGAAAAGCGCCCCAAGCAGAAGCAGAATAGGCGTAAGTAAACTCTTGAGGTCCTGAGGCTGGCACAACGCCAGCCTCAGGACCTCGTCACTGGGAAAGAACGCAGAACTCTACGCGTTCGGGACTTCTGGAGCCTCGCCGGTGCGCTCATACTCAGCCAGGATGTCGATCCGGCGCTGATGGCGCTCCTCCTCGCTCCATGGCTGGGAGACAAAGGCGTCAACGATAGCCAGAGCTTCTTCCTCGGAGTGCATACGACCACCCAGGCCGATCAGCTGCGCATTGTTGTGCTCACGCGCCAGCTTGGCCGTCTCCACAGACCACGCGAGTGCGCAGCGTGCGCCGGGAACCTTGTTCGCGGCAATTTGCTCACCGTTACCCGAGCCTCCGAGCACGATACCCAGAGATCCTTCATCGGCCACGACCTTGCGGGCGGCGTCGATGCAGTAGGCAGGGTAGTCATCCTGCGCGTCGTATTCCAACGCGCCACAGTCCACAACGTCAAAGCCCTGAGAGGCCAAGTGATCCTTGATCACGTTCTTCATGTCAAAACCGGCATGGTCGGCACCTAGATAGATTCGCATGAGCACTATTCTAGCGGGTCACGGTGCTGCGTAAACCCCAGCCGTACCACGGCGCTGCGCAACCACAGCCGTACCACGGCGCTGCGCAACCACAGCCGTGCCACAGCATTACGCGAACTCAGCGCGCGGGTCTTCCGTACGCGACCGCTTCAGTTCAAAGAAATGCTCGTAGGATGCCAGCTCCACGGCGGCGTCGAACATCGTGCCGGCCTTCTCCCCCTTCGGAATGCGGGTCAGCACCGGGCCGAAGAACGCAACGTCACCCAGCTGCACCACTGGGGTTCCCACATCGTTGCCCACCTTCGTGATGGCCTGCTCGTGCAGTGTGCGCAACGTGGACTCTACGCTGCCGTCGTCACCCTCGCGCTTATGTGCCACCTCGATCAGCTCAGCCGGCAATCCCACCTCAGCTAACGCCTCGGCAATGATCTCGTCGTAGCCGTGCGGGTCCTGCTTGTGCCCATTGCCGCCGTCGTGGATGCGCTCTCCCATGGACGTGTAGTAGGCGTCGATTTTATCGGGATAATCGGTGTAGATCGCAGCAGCCACCAACGCTGGAGCCCAGGCAGCACCCATCGCCCGCATGTAGGATTCCTCAAGATCACGGCCATCGTTGAGCACTGACAGGCTCATGGGAATGAAGGTCACGTCCACGTCGCGCACCTTCTCCACTTCCTTGAGCCAGCGGCTGGTCACCCACGCAAAAGGGCAGGTCACATCAAAGTACATGGTTGCTTGTTGATTAGTCATAGCCCCACTGTATCGGCAGACCAGTAGGGTTGTCAGTATGACTTCTACGAATCTCACCCGCACCGAAGCCGCGTCACGCGCGCAACTCATCAGCAATGTGCATTACGCCATCACCCTGGATCTGACCCATGGGGCAACGCTAGACACCACCACATTCCCGTCTACCACGGAGATCACGTTCACTTCTGGCGCCGGCGATACCTTTGTGGATCTGCGTGCAGCTCAGGTGCACAGTGTGGAGCTGGATGGAACGGACATTACCTCGACTGCCGTGCCTATGCGCGACGGACGCTACGACGAGGAGCAGGGGCTCCAGATCGCTGGCCTGACCGACGGTGATCACACCCTGCGCATCCACGCCGATGCCGTGTATTCCTCCACGGGCGAGGGACTGCACCGATTCCAAGATCCTGCCGACGCCCAGGTGTACATGTACACGCAGTTCGAAACAGCGGACGCTAAACGTGTGTTCGCCTGCTTCGATCAGCCAGATATCAAGGCCACGTACTCAATGGAGGTGTACACCCCTCCGGCCTGGACGCTGGTGACGAATAACAAGATCACGACGTCTCACGTGGACGAAGACTCTCATATTCACCGCGCGGAGGTGGACTACCCGCTGTCCACGTACTTGATCGCTTTTTGTGTGGGGCCGTGGTTCAGCGTGACGGATTCCTGGACCGGAACCATCCGCGAATACCCAGAGACCGCCGGGGCGACGGGCGTGCAGACCTCGGGTGAGCTGACGGTTCCTTTGGGCCTGTACTGCCGGCAGTCGCTAGCCCCTTACCTTGATGCGGACGAGCTGTTCACCATCACCAAGCAGGGCTTCGATTGGTATGCGGAGCACTTTGGTGTGGCGTATCCGTTTTACAAATACGACCAGGTGTTCTGCCCCGAATACAACATGGGCGCCATGGAGAATGCGGGCTGCGTGACCATCCGGGACGAATACATTTTCCGCTCCGCAGCCTCCCATTACCAGTACGAACGCCGCGCCGATACCATCCTGCACGAGCTGGCACACATGTGGTTCGGTGACCTGGTCACCATGAAGTGGTGGGATGACCTGTGGCTCAATGAGTCTTTTGCCACGTGGTCTGCTGCGATGAGCCAAGCGGAGGCCACGAAGTTCACCACTGCCTGGGTGACCTTCGCGAATAAGGAGAAGGCCTGGGCTTACGGCCAGGACCAGCTATCCTCCACCCATCCTGTGTTTAGCGATGCCACGGACATCGTGACCGTCGACGCCAATTTTGACGGCATTACCTACGCCAAGGGCGCCTCTGTGCTCAAGCAGCTGGCGGCCTATGTGGGACTGGAGGAGTTCCTGGCGGGAATCCGCTCCCACTTTGTGAACCACGCGTGGTCTAACGCCACGTTCGATGACTTGCTGTCAGCGCTGGAAAAGGCCTCCGGTCGTGACTTAAGCGATTGGGCGCAGCAGTGGCTGAAGACCACGGGCATCAACACGCTGGCAGCAGATGTGGACGTCGCCGATGGCCGCTACTCTCGTTTCGCGATCACACAAAGCGGCGCGGAACCCGGCGCGGGTGAAACGCGCACGCACCGGGTGGGCGTGGGCATCTTCGCGTTGAAGGACGCTGACACGGATGCACGCACGGACGCAGGCTCCGAGGCAGGATCTGCATCCGTGGTGAAGATCCGCGACGTGGAGTTGGACATCACGGGTTCCCGCACGGACGTAGATGAGCTCGTGGGCACCGAGGCCGGTGACATGATCCTGGTGAACGACCGCGACCTCACCTATGCCTTCATTGCCCTCGATGAGCAATCCCTCGCCTTCGCGATCGACAACATCGACCGCGTGGAGGATCCCATGGCTCGTTCCCTGTTGTGGTCCGCTACCTGGCAGATGACCCGCAATGCGCAGATGCGCGCGCGTGACTTCGTGGAGCTTGTTGCCCGCGGGGCTGCCGCGGAAACGGAGATGGCCGTGCTGGAGCAGATCCTGGCGCAGGCGCGCAGTGCGCTCTCCCACTACACCGATCCGGCGTGGGCGCCTACTGGCTGGTCCCGTGCCCGCGAGGCGTTCTGGGAAGGCGCGCAGCGTACCACCGGCACCGCTCAGCTTGCCTTCATCCGTGCCTACGCCGGGTGCGTGCTCGATGACGAGGCGATCACGCGCCTTCAGGGAATCCTCGAGGGAACGGTGGCGATCGAGGGCCTCGACGTCGATCAGGACCTGCGTTGGCAATTCATTATCGCCCTGAGTGGCGCGGGGGTGGGCGTCGAATCGATAATCGACGCCGAGCTCACGCAGGACACGTCCTCGACCGGAGCAATGCTGGCTCTTCAGGCACGCAGCGCTGCGCCTGGTGCGAAGGAGGAGGTCTGGCAAGAGATCACCACCAATGGTCCGAGCATGTCTAACCTCGCGTTACGTCACCGGATCGCGGGATTCACGCACGTGGGGCATCAGGAATTGTTGGAGCCTTATGGTCCGCTGTTTGCCACCACGGTGGTGGATCTGTGGAATCGTTTGTCACCGGAAATGGCTCTGCGTACCGTAGAGGGTATCTACCCATCGTGGGATCATTCGGAGCACACCGATGCCGCTATCGCGTCACTTATTGAGTCGGCCGAGCCCGGCGCGGGATGGCGCCGCCCGCTGATGGAGGGCCGCGACCGAGTGGCGCGGGCTCGCGCAGCGATCCAGGCAGACGGTGCTCAGTAAGACTGCACTGAGCAGAACTGCGGCAGAAAAGAAGAGATAGTGACGTAAAGGAGCGCACGATGGCACAGAGTTTCTATGAGGCCGTGGGTGGCGAGGAGACTTTCCGGAAGATCACCCACGAGTTCTACAAGCAGGTACGCACGGACGACATTCTGTCGCCGATGTACCCGGAGCACGACTTTGATGGTGCGGAGGATCGCCTGCGGTGGTTCCTGGAGCAGTATTGGGGAGGTCCGCAAACCTTCAGCGAGCGGCGTGGGCATCCTCGTCTGCGCATGCGCCATGCCCCCTACCCTATTGACGACGCCGCGCGGGATCGATGGCTGGAGCTCTTCGGTAACGCGCTGGCGACGATCGATCGGGAGACTCTGGATGATCCCCACCGTGCGGCGATCTGGGAGCACGCTGAACGCGTGGCACACATGTTGGTAAACACGGCGCCGAACGCTGAGGGCTTTCAGTAATGAGCATAGGACCCCTCTCACTTCTTGTGGGAGGATCCTTGGTTGCGGGGTTTGTCGACGCGCTGATTGGTGGCGGCGGGCTGATTCTTATCCCACTGCTGTTGATTGCTGCTCCCGGCATGCCGGCCACGAGCGCTCTGGCGACGAATAAGGTCGCCGGGATTTCCGGCACGGCCAGCGCGGCGGTGGCTATGCTGCGGCGTGTGCCCGTGGATCGCCACCTGTTGTATCGGGCGGTTCCGCTGGCAGCACTGTGCTCTGCGGCCGGGGCGCTGCTGGCCAGTAGCTTAAGCAGTGATGTGCTGCGCCCCATTGTGATTGTGTTGCTGCTGGCCGTGGGCGTGTACGTCACCTTCCGCCCCACGTTCGGTGCGGACAATAACGCCTCCACGGTGGTGACCCGAGGCCGCTGGGTCGCAGCGCTGCTGCTGGTTGCTGTCATCGCTGGGTACGACGGCTTCTTTGGCCCCGGTACCGGGATGTTCCTCATTATTATTATGACCGCGCTGCTGAATCGGTCCTTCGTGGAATCAGCGGCGATGACCAAGGTGATCAATACAGCGACCAATCTGGGTGCGCTGGTGGTCTTTGCCGTGGGTGGTCATGTGTGGTGGCTTCTGGGCGTGGGCTTGGCGATCGCCAATATTGCCGGCGCTCAGCTGGGAGCCCGGTTGGTCATCGCGAAGGGTACAGGGCTCGTGCGCGTGGCGCTCCTGACGTTGGTGGTGGTCATGACCGCGAAGCTGACGTGGGACATGCTGCACTGAGTAACACCCGTCTCAGCGCTGATGCGCGTAGTGCTTAGGGCACGCGTGCCAAGCCTCCCGGGCGCGGGGTGAACAGGGTGCCGAATAGTGCGTCCACTCGGATCCAGCTCGAGGTCACGCTCACTCGCACCTCGTCATGCTCCCTCAAGCGTTCAGAGGTGGGCTCCGCGGCAGTTCCGAATCCACCCATGGCAGCGATAATCCGGCCACTCATCGCGACCGAGGTTGCGTCCGGATCTCCCTCCGACGTGATGGTCAGCATGTCCTGATCCAGCAGTGAACGCGCAATCCCGTGGGGAGTCCCTTGGTTCTCGCGTTCCATATCCGCGTGAAGCTGGCGGATCACCTGAGCCGGTACAATATCGACGATCTGGAAACCATCAGCGGGCGGAAGGCTTCCCGGCCAACGCAACGGCATCGGAAAACCACAATCCAGTGCCTGCTGTCCCGGCTGGTAACTGGACAGCGCGTTCAGCACGGTATCCGCGCCAAATACCTCCGATCCCGTGACGCGCCCTGGGATGCGGATGCTCACCACACACTTCAATGGGGAGGACACAAACATGTCGACGCTGTGGTCCCCCGCCTGCCGCAGCCTCACGATCGCACCGGAGTCTTGGTTTAATCCTCGAGCCACCATCACGCGTGCACGCCGAAAAGAGTTGAGCGCCGCGTCCACATTGTCGGCACGCACGATGCCGGTGAGATCTACAGCGTGTACGTTAGTATCCATGGCACACATCCTACGCACCAACACAACCGCTGCACTCAGGTGCGTGGCGTCGTAGCTCTCTAGCGTGGGACTTCTCTTCTAGTGCAACGCTTCCGCTGAACGATTGGCTCGGGTCTCCGCGCCCGTGGAGTGCTTAGGCTTTTCTTCGGCTGTCTCGGCACGAACGGCGGCGTCGGGCTCCTCGGCCTCGTCAGGAATATAGAACAGGCGCAGGTGCTGAATGTCCTCGTCGGTCCATGCCCGGGATTTCCCGGTGATCGGGTCCATGCCCACCATCACAGTATCCACGATGGTTGCCACGCGCCCGATGGAGTCCTTCATCTCCTGGCGCATCACGCACGACTTCTGACCAATCTTGGTGATCCACGTATCCACGGCCACCTCTGCCTCGCCCGGCGAGAGTGGGTGGGGGTAATCGATCGTGGCATGACGGACAAAGAACGGCGGAACCGCAATGTCCAGCTCCAACAGAACGTCCTTGAGGAAGTTCATCTTGGCATCCTGGGCGAACTCTAAGTACTTGGCGTTGTTGACGTGTTGGTATTGATCAAAATCCGACCAACGCAGTTCACGATGACAGGTGTGCCGGCGAGTACCAGTGTCCTCATTCAGGATAAATGGCATCTTTACTGCCCCTCTCTTCGTAGGTGTGTCCGGTAGTGGCTGATTGGTGTCAGTATTGGCTCTATCGCTCTACAGACCTACAAAGTTACCTGAGTGAAAGTAAGCTTTTGAACCTTCTGCCGCATATCCCCTCAGGTGGGGTTAATCACATCTTTCACATAAAGCACGTAGCGCCACATCGTCCTGCGTGGATGATGTGGCGCTGTGGCGAGCCAGGAATGCCCTAGCGAGTGAGCCTACGGTGCGTCACACGCGTTGGGCGCGCTGCCTCTGGCCCAAGGCGCTCCACCTTATTCTTCTCGTAATCCTCGAAGTTGCCCTCGAACCAGTACCACTGACCTTCCTCAACATTGCCCTCCCAGGCAAGAATGTGAGTACAGGTTCGGTCCAGGAACCAACGGTCGTGCGAAATGACCACAGCACAACCGGGGAACTTCTGCAGAGCATTCTCCAAGGAGGACAGGGTTTCCACGTCCAGGTCGTTGGTTGGCTCATCGAGCAGGATCAGGTTTCCACCCTGCTTGAGCGTCAGCGCCAGGTTCAGGCGGTTGCGCTCACCACCGGACAAAACCTTGGATGGCTTCTGCTGGTCTGGACCCTTGAAGCCGAACGCCGAGAGATACGCGCGGGATGGCATTTCGTTTTGTCCCACATGGATGTAGTCCAGGCCATCGGAGACAACCTCCCAGACCGTCTTCTCCGGGTCAATGTTGGCGCGGTTCTGGTCCACGTAGCTCAACTGAACAGTCTGGCCGACCTTCACCTCGCCGGAATCTGGCTGCTCCAAACCAACGATGGTCTTAAACAGGGTGGTCTTACCCACACCGTTCGGGCCGATCACACCCACGATGCCGTTGCGTGGCAAAGTGAAGGACAAATCCTTGATGAGTACACGCCCATCGAAGCCCTTGTTGAGCTCCTTCACCTCAACCACCTGGTTACCCAGGCGCGGAGGCGTTGGGATCTGAATCTCTTCAAAATCCAGCTTCTTGTACTGCTCAGCCTCAGCAGCCATCTCTTCATAGCGCTGCAAACGAGCCTTGTTCTTCGCCTGACGCGCCTTCGCACCGGAACGAACCCATTCCAGCTCTTCCTTCAGGCGCTTTTGCAGCTTGGCATCCTTCTTACCTGCCACTTCCAAGCGCTTCTGCTTCGTCTCCAGGTAGGTCGAGTAGTTACCTTCGTACGGGTAAAGCTTTCCGCGATCGACCTCACAGATCCAGCCGGCCACGTGGTCCAAGAAGTAACGGTCGTGGGTCACAGCCAGGACGGCGCCAGGGTACTTTGCCAAGTGCTGCTCCAGCCACAGCACGGACTCCGCATCCAGGTGGTTGGTTGGCTCGTCCAGCAGCAACAAATCGGGCTCACTCAGCAGCAGCTTCGCCAGAGCCACACGGCGGCGCTCACCACCGGAGAGGTTCTTCACGTCCGCATCAGCTGGTGGACAGCGCAGTGCGTCCATGGCCTGGTCGATCTTGGAGTCCAGCTCCCAAGCATCCGCGGCATCAATCTTTTCTTGAAGCGCGGTCATTTCCTCCATGAGCTCGTCGGTGTAGTTGGTCGCCATTTCCTCGGCGATCTCTTCGTAGCGCTGACGAACCTGGAAGATTTCCCCCATGCCCTCTTCCACATTCTCACGCACATTCTTCTCCTCATTCAGAGGAGGTTCCTGCATGAGGATGCCCACCGTGGCACCTGGATCCAAGAAGGCTTCGCCATTCGAGGGCTGATCGATGCCCGCCATGATCTTCAAGATCGAGGACTTTCCGGCGCCGTTCGGCCCCACCACGCCGATCTTGGCGCCTGGGTAAAAGGCCATAGTGACGTTATCGAGGATGACCTTGTCTCCGTGCGCCTTACGCACGTTTTTCATGGTGTAGATGAATTCGCCCACGGTGAACTCCAATGCCCTTTCGCGTATGTTCTTCGCACTCGCATATGGAAAGCCCAGGCTGCGTCGCCTGGGCTTTTCGTGCAAGCCTGACAGTGTCCCCTAGTCTACGTGTTTTAGTCCACGCACACGATCCCTGACTGCCAGTTGCGTGGGACTTCCTCCCCCGAAGTGCCACCACGCGCCGCCTGCACTGCTCTATGTCCCCCTTCAGTATCCCGTCAGCGCCCCTTTCTGTAAGGGGTCTAATGCTCCACACTTAAACCTGATGCGTAAAGCTCACTGCTCCACGCTCAGCGTGCGCATCAGAACGGTGGAGTGTCGTCCCTTGAGGAGGAATCACCTGAGGATCCTGATCCTGCCTCCGCGCCCGAACTGACCCCAGCGCCTACAGCAGCCCCTGCACCCACGAGCGTCCGTGCAGCCGACCCCACGTCCGACCCATCGGATCCAGAAGCGTTCTCTGGCGGATCATCGAAGGACACGTTACCCTCCCCGTGACCACGACCATCCCCCTGAGCTGCTTGTGCACCCGCCTCCTGGCCGAAGCCGGAGGCGTTCTTAGATTCCCCGCCGAACGAGGATCGCTCCACCTTGTAGGAATCACACTGGCATCGATCCAGATCAGGACCCAGATGGTTAGCGACCATGCTCAGCGCCGTGCGTTTGATCTCGTTGCCGTTCTCATCGCGAACCTTCGCCACGTACTCGCGCGATTCCATCCGACCAATCGCAATGATCGGCGTTCCCGGCACCAGCGACGACCCAATCACGTTGGTCGCCAGCCGCCCCCAGCAGTGAACATCGAGGTACGTTGTTCCCCTGTCCTGCCACATGCCAGAGTTATCGCGGTAGGTGTGGTTGACGGCCATTCTGATGACGATGTGCGACGTCTCCCCCGAATGATTCATTTGTTTTGGAGCGTGTACAACGCGTCCACATAATTGCACTTGAGCCACATTGGCCATGATTGTCCCTCCCTTGGGTCTTCCCCCGAGGCCCATCCTCGGCTGGGTTCAGACCACAGTGTGGCACATATCCACACCCCCATCACCGAAAAATTTTGACCCTGTGGATAACTCCCCCTCCCCTGACGAGTTATCCACAAGGACGTCAAAAACTATTGACAAACTAGGCTATGTGTGCTTTTTTCGTCCATGCTTGTCCGAGTGCAGCGCCGAGTGGACCGAATTCGTGTGATACTCCGATCCGTAGTAGGCGTTTTCACCCATGTCCCCTTGTCCCGACGCCAACCCGGCCAGCATGTCATTGTAGGCACGGAGCTCCTCGTCTCCACTTCGTTCTTCGTGGCGATCATAACGCGCTGCCTGCTTGCGGTCCGTCCTGAGCCACTGGACGCCGTGCGCGGCCGTGACGATGAGCAGAGGGATCTCTCCCAATCCCCACGTCAAGGCTCCTCCTAAGTGCTGGTCTGCCAAGAGGTCCACCTCGAAGGGGAGGTTGAGGCTGCGATAGAACTCCTCATTGAGTGGATTGGCCATCTGCATCATGGCGATACCGAACCACACGTGGAAGGTCACCACGGCAAACAGCACCAGCATCTTCATGAACGGGCTGAGTTGACGCGGAGCAGCGTCTACACCAATGACCACCCAGTAGAAGATGTATCCGGAGATCAGGAAGTGGATCATCATGAACAGGTGACCGGCGTGCTCTGGGGCGATCTTGTCGAACAGGCTGGACATGTAGAGGTAGTAGAACCCGATCACAAACTGCACACCCGCCACCACAGGGTTGGTGAGGAACCGGGAGACCGGGTTGTTGATAAAGACCACTAACCACTCGCGTGGTCCCGGAACACCGTTACGTCCCGCCGGAGGTAGCGCTCGCAGCAGAATCGTCATCGGCCCACCCAATGCCCAGAACACGGGAATCACCATGGTCAAGAACATGTGCTGCAGCATGTGAGGGCTGAACATCGCCATGGCGTACATACCCATTCCGGAGCATGTCACCGCAATCAATGTGACGTTGCCCAAGGTCCACCACACCAGACGATTGGTGGGCCACTCCACGCCCCTACGCTTCAGAACCACATAAGCCCAGACGTACACCGCCTGAAGAAGCAGGGCACCCGTGCCGAAGACAAGGTCGAAGCGCCAGTGGGTGAGGTAGGCCATCATCGACGGGGGTTCCGTCAGGGTGAATCCCAGCAAAATATCCTGCTGTGTCAGGTCGGGATTGTTCTCCAGCGGTGGGGGGATGCGGGAAAGGGAAATCGCCACGCCAATTGTTGCCGCCATCACGAGAACTTCCCCTATGGCGAGACGAATGAAGGGTGCGCGCTGGGCGTCGGTCATTGTTCCATCAGGGCGCTCAACCACCCGCAACACAGGGATGATGCGGGAACGGTGCATCCAGCCAAAGCCCGCGAGAATCAGCGTAAGCAGCGCCTTGAGCATTATCACCAGGCCATATTTCGTGGTGAACCAGTCGGCAGGATCCACGCGCAACAACGCATTAATCACGCCGGAAATGGCCAGGACGATAATCGAAAACAAGGCTAAAAAGCTATAGCGTTCCGTGATGACGGTCAGGTGTGGACCACGGCGTTTGACATGCGCAATAAGCGCACACAGACCACCGACCCACAGAGCAGTGAACACAATGTGCCACAGCAGCGTATTCACGCCGTGGTCATGGGAGCCACCGGAGGCGGAATGGCCCTCCAAGGCCAACGGAATAAGGGACAGAATAGAAATCGCCAGGAATATCGGCTGGAAAATCCATTTGCGTGTCAACAGGGACAGCATTGCTACTACACCTGCAAAAATGGCCACCCACATCCACGTTTTAGACGCAGAAACCTGCTCCACGGCCGTATCCCATGCGGCCACATTCAGCGCGGTCTTTAAGGGCTGGCCGGACACATCCGACAAATACATCGGAACCAGCAGCACAGACAGCAGGGCAAACAGGGCCATGGCCCACGTGCCAGTGCGCGCGGCGCGGAAGCCATCCAAGTCCAGGTAGCCGTCCTTGCGCGGAGGGGCACCGAAGGCGGACATGAGGAAGCCTCCGATGCCGATGCAGGCGATCAGCTGCGCCATGCCGCGCACTAAAGGCAGGCCAAACGTAGTGAGCGCGCCCGGGTCTGGAATGCCCAAGATCGCCAGCGAATCCCCCACGAAGCTAAACCCAATGAGGGCCGCCACCACACCAGAGACCAGGGTGGCGAGGATGTACACCACAGCAGGTGACTTCATCCGCGCAGTTGTCGGTGACTGTTCGCCAGGGTTGGCCTTCACGTCTTCCTCGACCGTTTCCATAGACATTGACATTACCGCCTATCCCCTACAACGCCACATGGTCGCCGACACTTGGCCACCTCAGTAGGTCTCGTGGCCGAGGGTGCGTTATTGTAGTTGTGATTGCCTCCGTAGCTCAGTGGATTAGAGCAGTGGGTTTCTACCCCATGTGTCGCGGGTTCGAGTCCTGCCGGGGGCGCTTTTTATGGGTGGGGTTTACCTGAGTTTTTGCTGATGGCTGTTGGTTTTTGGTTTTTGCTGTTCGTGTGTCATGCGGTGCGTTTTGGTGCCGTGTGTCGTGGAAATGTCGTAGATTTTGCACGTTTCCATGCGAGGCAACATGAGGCAGCATGAGGCAAGATCGTTGCAAGATCGCGCCGGCATCGGCTTACCCGCTTTTTTCGCAGCCAACTCGCCGTAATAGCGTTGCGCTTCAGCCATCCACGCGTTGTGATACTTCCCGCCACGCGACAGGTGGTAAGGGCAGCCGGTCTGGCCAACGTCCGCATACTCAATGCCAATCGACTCATAGTTCGCCTGCAGGTTCCCCGCATACCACCCCGTGTCCGAGTCGTTTACGAGCTACCCGATCCTGCCCATTTTCTCCACCCGATAGTGCGCCGACGTCGGGCATGCCTGCCGCACACGCTAACAATCCTCCACTGTCAGCACACCGGCGTTGTGATGACGCACAATGTACCGGATTTTGCGCCCGGCACGGCCGGGTATGAAGTGCTTATTCATAAGCCGGAACACGTCCGGATCCACATTCAACCAATCCATTTTCCTCCTTTTGAATATGAGAAAAGACAAAACCCGGAAAGAGTTAGGGGTTGAGAATCTTTGTGATTTTCACTATCTTTCAACTTGACACATATAACTATTCCGTCATATACTATATGTTACCCCTACAGAGAAGGGGTTCCATATGATCAAATTGCCCACATCGACGGAAATTCCAACCGTCATCATGATCGGAAGAACACCCAAACCAAAGGGCAAGCATAGAAAAGTAAGGAGAATGAAGTAACCCCAGGCGCTGGCTAAACCCACTAGCCAGCCCCCCAAGGGGTTACCCCACCACCTTACCCACCGAAAGGATGACCATGTACCCCATCACCGTAGCCATGCTCGCCGTAGTAGTCATCCACGGCGTAACCCATGGATTCACAGGCCTAACACTGGCAGGCTCAATAGCCACAGGTATCGGACTGATCTACATCGCGCGGAGAAAGGCATAAACCCATGCGCCCCATCATCACCGACGCAGACACCGGACGCGAACTCTGGCGCGCCGTAGACTGCGCAAACCACTGCAGCATCAGCACCGGCTCTTGGCGAACCTACAACTCGGCAGGCAGGACGCCTGCACAGGTCTCAGACCTAGGCGACCGCATGCCACTGTGGGACGCTGAGGAGGTTAAAACTTGGCACGCAAACCGGCCAGGTTCCCCCGTCAAAAACCACCCCACCTCAACCCGAAAAACACGGTAACTTACACCTTGAAGTGCCTCGGGTTTTGCTCCTAGGCATGTTCCGTGATGTCCATTATCTTCCGGCCTGGGTTAGGTGTTCACGCCAGAATCCTTCCTTGACCTCAGCAGGCGTGCGGTACCCCAGCCCCTGCTGTAGACGAGTCTCGTTGCACCAATTCACCCATTCACACGTCACGATCTCAACCTCCGTAACAACAATTCCCTTTTCAACAAGGCGATCATTGTAAACAATGCTCACGTACTGTGACCCGTGTCTTCAATGGCGAATCAGACCTGGGGCTTCAATCCGACGTGAAACTACGTCGGTGACACTAGCGGCGTTTTCAAACCCCTTGACGTATCCGAACATAGGTCATTTCAGCCACCCACAATGCATCCGGCCGCCCGGCTATAAACTGGCACTTGACCAGGTCAGGGCGCAAATCCCTTACGCTTCGCCACACGTGCAGTCACAGGGCCTTGCCCCTCTGGCTGTGCCAGACACCCCAGCCAGGCGCATCAGACGAGCAACCTGCTCACGGCCAACAACGATGCCTTCACGGCCAAAAGCATGCCACATTGTCCGCACCCAGTAGACGCCATAGATTGCGTGATGAATCTCGAGGATGTGCTCTATCAGGGCGGCGTCCCGCAGCTTTCGATGTTCACGACGACGCCGGGTGTTTTCAGCGGCGAACTATGTACCACGAACCCCCTAGCTGTGAAGCAACCACCTGGCACGCGGCCTGCATCGACAAATTGCTCGCCGAGATACAGTCTTCAACGAGACGGACCGACCGGTCCTTCGCATCCTGATCAAATCTACTTCGGCATAGTCCAAATTTTCCCATTTACTCAGACGAAACAAAAACTGGGACACTTCAGGTTGACTTGCCGATGTCGAGGTCGTCCCGTATTTTATCCGGCTGATTGCCACCGCATCCGGCCATCAGAGGCGAGGGCGCACACCATTGGTTTGCCAGTTTTGCTGACGCCAGTCCCGCCGGAGCAGTATGCCCCGGGGTGTACGGTCCTGACGTTCGTTGCCGGTGGCTCGTATACGGGTTGCGGAGCCGGTGCTGGTTCGTATGCGGGTGCGGGTGTGTATTCGGGTTTTGGTGCGGGCGTTGGGACTGGTGGGATGAAGTTGTTTATGGGTTCTTCTGGTTCGCGTTGTGACGCTGGGGGTTGTTCATCGCTAGGTGGGTGTGCAGGGGTGTCGTTTTCTGCCGCGATTGGTTCTTCACTGGTTGTTGTGTTTCCAGTAGTTGGTTTTTTGCTGGTTGTGGCCGTTGTAGAGGTGGTGGTTGTGGCTGTTGCGGAGGTGGTGGTTGTGGCACTGCCGGTGGTGGGCGTGGTGTTTCCTTGCTGCTCTGGTGCAAACGCGCCACTGACCACGAACAGCACGATGGATGCGATAGTAATGGTGCCCCAATGCCGTTTCATTGGTTCTGCCCCGTTTTTCTCTCGGTTTTCGTGGATTAGCCACCAGATTCCTGGAAGGGCGATTGCGAGCCCGGCGCAAAGGCTGTAAAGAATGTCTCCATTAAGGAGCCCACCGAGAACCAGGATTGCTCCTAGCCCGACTGCGAGGAAGGCTAGCACTTTTTTCCAGAAAGGTTGTTGATGGGGAGTGTGTGGCTTAGGAGTGTTCGGCTTCGGAGTGTGCGGCCCTGGTGGGGGCGGGGTGGCTGCCGACTGGCCTAGATAAGGGTTCATGTCCATGCGGTTAGTGCTTTCAGGATGGGGGGATGGCTGGTCGATACTCATGGTTTAGGCTTTCGAGGGGTTGGTTTTGGAGTTTATTTTATTGTGGGGAAAGTAGCTTGTTGCATTTTCGACGACATGGGGGTGCAGTTTTCACAAGTGTGCAGGTCAGCTCAGGCGGTAGGGGGACCTATATGATTTGTCAACTCTGAGGGTGAGGTTGTTGGCGGGTATGAAGGGTTTGCTTGACCTTGTGGATGTTGTTTTTCGGGCATGCTGAGTAGCCGATGGGGGTTGTGTCCTCTAGCGTGGTGATCCGTAACCCGCGGTCAGCCACATGCCGGCACACACGTAGGCGACCATCATAGAGACCCCACCACCTCCCCCAAAGCGGACCGACAGACGCAACGGTTACCGAACGTCGCAGTGCGGGCAACCCCAGTGACTCAGCGCTGCGATAGCCCCTCAACGGCAGCAATCAGATCATCATCCGACTCGTTGATGTTCTCCAGGTGGACAACCTCCACCGGATCACCAAAGGTAGCCTTGATCTCCTCCAGCGCCTCCGGGATCGACAAATCACGCTGCGCACAATCATGGATCAAATCCTGGATCCGACCAGACAGGGGCAAATCCACAATGGAGAAAAACCCGCGCTCTCCACCGGATCGCAGAACGTCAATGTCATCAAAGCACACTGCTGCGAAACTGGACTCCCCCCGATAAATCCACGCCGTGCCCGGCGTTCCATGCTCAGAATCCACCATGTACTCCTTCATAGGGAGCCTCTCCAAGCCCATTTCCTTATACCGGCTAGACATCTTGCCCAATCACCTCCGCAAACGCTGTCACAGACCTAGGCTCCCCTTTCACTGTCAAACGCCTCAGCAGCATAGGAAGATTCGTCGGTGGCCCTGAATAATTTATCGGTGTTAGCACTATGACTCCAGACTACCTGCGCACGCATCCATGACTCGGCGTCGAAGCTGGGTTAAACGACAGAATATGCGTCCGAAAACGGCGATTCCCTGGAGCTGACCTGGACTAACACTCAAAAATATATGCTCAGCGAGCATGTATCGGGCTGCTCCACCAGAAATCCTCGGTCTTGCACCCACCCTGTGGTGTGCGGCGGACAAGACAATCCCCACAGCACCGGCTGGGACATTGCCAGCCCTGCCGGCGGTAAGCGCGCTGGCACAACCATAGGACTTTGTTGCGGTTCTTGAGCATTTCCCCAGGACAGAATCTCGAAAAGTCGAAATAATCCTATGGTTGTGCCGCGGCACCTCCCAACACGACCACGACACACCGACAACAGACACACATTTTGTCGTTTAACCCCGAAGCTCCCCACCCTTGAACTCTCTCAAGACGAAACGCCCCACCTCGCCAGCATTGTTGCTGGTGAGGTGGGGTGTCAATGCGCACTCACACAGAGTGCCCCCCCTGCTCATACAGCGCGCTCCCCCTTTAATAAAGCACTGCACTTTTAATAAGGCACTGCCCTTAGCGCGCAACGTGGCGAGCCGATGCCGCCAAACCGTCCCAGGTGTAGTGCAGTGGCAGCGCGTGAGGTGCAGCGGTGGTGTCCACAACGCCGGCAACCCAGCGGCTGTCGTTGCACATGTGGTGATCCTTGCTGATGGCCTTCAAGTCCACGAAGGTAGCGCCGGTTGCGCGTGCTGCCTCGCGGCCAGCGTTATCAATCGCGTTCTCCACCGGCGCGATGGGCAGGGCAACCAATGGGAAGCCTGGAACAACGTTGATCACGCAAGCGGCTCCGTGAGCATCCGTCAGTTGTGGCAGGCCCACGATCTTGATACGAGCCTGCGGAGCGCGGCTGCGAATGTGATTAACCTCGTTCACCATCGCATCGGTCAGTCGCTGCTGGGTGACAGCAGCGGGTTCCCGACCTCCGATGATGTGTGGGTACGTGTCGTTAGTACCGGCCTGCAGGATCACTTCGCGGGTGTGGGGGCCGAGGTCGCCGCGTGCTGCGGCGTCGTTGACAGAATCGGCGATGTGCTTGCCGCCGGTGTAGAAGGAAGCACCTGCACAGCTGTAGTCAGCAACGGCCTTGCGCGCTGCCTCGCCATACGCGCGGGCGAAGGTGCCGTCCGTTGGGCATCCGTTGTGGTTGCGCTGCGCGGTAGGCAGGTTGAGCTTTCCTGCCACGTAGTTGTCCACCGTGGGGTTAGCGGACAGGGAGTCGCCAAACACAACAGCGTCAGGAGCTGGGGCGGCCTGTGCGGCGGGCATGGCCAGACCCAAGGTTGCCAGCGCGGCAAGACCATAAGAGAAAACAGACTTAGAAAGTTTCATAGGAATAAACAACCTTACTAGGCGGGTGAACCTATCAATGAACCAAAAAATAATAAACTCTCATGTATATTTCGGACAAATCACAGAAACCGACCCATAGTCTGTTTGCGCGTACCCTGCGTAATCCCACGGCGCCCCAGCGCTACGCCTGCCCCACGCTCATGCCACAATCGCCCCGCGGCAGCGCTACTCCCCCACCAACGCGCGCACCACCCCAAGCCACATCCGCTCGGCACTATCTCTCAGCGTGCACACCGCGTAAGCTGTGAACCATGGCAAAGAAACTAGATTTTGACAAGCTGAACAGCACTCTGCAGTATGCACTGTGGTCCGCCTTCCAGATCCCCGCCGGCACGCTCGGTGACGATCGCGCGGCCATCGCAGCCGAGTTTCAGCAGTTCCTGGACTCCTATGCAGATTCGGGTGTGACCGTCCGCGGCGTGTACGACGTCTCCGCCCTCCGCCCCGAGGCGGACATCATGTTCTGGGTCCACGGCGAAGACCTCGCCGAGCTCCAGGCCTTCTACCGCGCGTTCCGTCGCACCACCCAGCTGGGCAAGGTCGCCGTACCCGTGCGTTCCAACGCAGCCCTCCACCGCCCCGCCGAGTTCAACCGCTCCCACGTCCCCGATTTCCTGGTCGATCCGGAGCCGAAGCGCTGGATCTGCCTCTACCCGTTCGTGCGCACGCCCGAGTGGTACCTGATGGACGAGCAGGAGCGCCGCCGCATGCTGGTGCAGCACGGTATGGAAGCCCGCGAATTCAACATGGTCCGCGCAAACACCATTCCTGCCTTCGGCTTGGGCGATTACGAATGGATGCTGGCCTTTGAATCTCCTCAGATGGAGGACGTGGTGAATCTGATGTGGAAGATGCGTTACACGGACGCCCGCAATTACGTCTCCGAGGAAACTCCGTTCTACTCCGGCCAGTGGATTATGGATCAGCTGCCTGAATACATCGAATCGCTTCCCTGATATCGCTGCCACAACACCATCCTTTAAGGAGATTTATGTCCTCTTCCCTCCCTGCGGCCACCGCTGGCTCCTACGCCGTTGTCACGGGCGCGTCCTCCGGCATTGGCGCTGCTATCGCGAAAGAATTGGCTCGCCGTGGTTATGACCTGATCCTGGTGGCACGCACCATGGGGCCGATGCAGGAGATCGCCGATGCGTTTCCCGATCGCGATGTGCAGATCCGTTCCGTCGATTTATCCGACGCCGGCGCGCGTTCCACACTCCTCGACGAATTGCGCTCCACTACTGTCAGCATCATCGTCAATTCCGCAGGCATCGCGACGTTCGGAAACTTCGCGGATTTGGACTACTCCTACGAACGAGCCCAATTTGAATTAAACGCCACAGCGTTATTTGAACTCACCGCTGCGGTCATTCCTGGAATGGTCAGCCGCGGCACGGGCGGCATTATCAACGTTGGTTCTGCCGCTGGCAATACCGCCATTCCAGGCAACGCCACCTACGTGGGCACGAAGGCGATGGTGAACACGTTCACCGAGTCTCTCCACTATGAGCTGGCTCCTCGTGGCGTGGCCTGCACCTTGCTGGCACCAGGTCCTGTGCGCGAAGAGGTCAAGGAAGAGGACAAGCTCACAGAAGTGGACGATGCCGTGCCGGATTTCCTGTGGACCACCTACGAGGACTGTGCGCTGGATACTTTGAATGCGTTGGCGTCTAATAAGCTGCGCGTAGTTCCAGGTCCACTCTCGAAGGCCATGAACTGGGCCTCCACCTACATTCCGCGCCGTGTGGCCTCCCCCATTATCGGCAAGTTTTATTCCAAGATGGCTGCGGAAGGAGACGCCTAAATGCCAGATACTCCAAGCCAGATTTCCAAACACGATCGCATCGTGTGGGCCGATTGTGAAATGACGGGACTTGATCCCGAGCGCCACGTTTTAGTGGAAATTGCCGTTATTGTCACCGATGCGGACTTAAACCCCCTCGATGAGGGCATTGATCTGGTTATCCACGCCACCGATGAACAATTGGCGCAGATGGATGACTACGTCACGACGATGCACGAATCCAATGGCCTCACGGAACAGATCAAGGCTTCCACCTTAAGCTTGTCCGACGCCGAAGCGCGCGTCCTGGACTACATCAAGCAGTTCGTGCCGGTCTCTGGCCAGGCGCCGTTAGCGGGCAATTCCATCGGCACCGATCGTCTGTTTATCAACCGGTACATGCCACAGCTTGGGGACTACCTGCACTACCGCATGATTGATGTCTCCAGTATCAAGGAATTGGCGCGCCGCTGGTATCCGCGGGTGTACAACGGCCAGCCTCAAAAAGGCATGTCCCACCGCGCGCTGGCGGATATTCAGGAATCCATTCGGGAGCTCGAGTTTTATCGACAAGCTCTGATGCCCGCTCAAGACCTGCGCACCGAGGAGGTGGCCGCTGCGGCTGCATCCGCGGAGGCTCGTTGTCCGATTTCTGGCACCCGCTAAGCAAAAACCTGCGATATCCTGCAATTTTGCTGAATGGGGGCCAGTGGTCTAACATAAACGTCGCTGTTGAAAAATAGCGATGGTGACTGTAGTTCAGTTGGTAGAGCACCAGGTTGTGATCCTGGGTGTCGCGGGTTCGAGTCCCGTCAGTCACCCCAAAACTTTCTTCTTTGAGGCACATCATGTCGGACACTCTCGCCACAGCATTCCGTGATGTGTTCCGCGGCCACCCGGCAGGGGTTGCCCTCATTACCGCCACAGTAGATAATCAGCCGGTAGGCATCACGCTATCTTCTGTGGCGTCTTTGTCTCTCGATCCCCTGTCGATCAGCTTTTCCTTCATGAAAAGAACCGGCTCCGCCGGAAAACTCCTCCGTGCCGATTCCCTTTTGGTGCATTTCCTCAGCGACGAGCACGCCGACATTGCACAAAGCTTCGCGCGCTCCCAAGACGACCGCTTCAGCCCACCCCAAGGCTGGGAGACCGCTCCCACTGGCGAACCCCTCCTGCCAGGATGCAGGGCAGTCCTGCGCGTCACCATCACTGATACGGCCGTGGCCGGAGACTCCACCCTCTGCGCCGCAGAAGTGCTGAACGTGTGGCACGATCCACACCACTCAGCCCTCCTCTTCCTGGGGCACCAGTTCTATAGCATCGACGGGCTGACCCCTTTACGCTAAGTGTGAAAAAAGAGAAGCTGGGCGTCGAATATAAAACAATCAACGCCCAGCCACAGCAACGGGGATTTACGCGTTGCCGTTCGACCACTCCTCCCACGGAATCTGCCAGTCACCCAGGCCATCGTGGCCATCCAGCTGACCGCCCACCGTATTCTTCACGATCACCACGTCGCCACGCTTCAGGTTCTCATACACCCACTGCGCATTCGCGTCAGACACATTCACACAACCATGCGACGTATTGGTATTACCCTGCGCATACACACTCCACGGAGCACCGTGAATGTAAATGCCAGACCAGCTCATCTGCGTGGCGTAATTCACCGGCGTGACATAACCACCATTCTCCGGGGCCAGACCATAGGTATTGGAATCCATCGTGAGGGTATCGTACTGATCGCCCACCGTGTACGTGCCGTTCGGAGTAGCCCACTGCGCACTATCACGGCCGTTGGACACAGGCATGGTCTTAATAACCTCGCCGTTCTTCGTGACCGTCATGATCTTCGTAGCATCGTCCACCTCCGCACGCACGTCATCCCCAATCGTGAACGACGCCTCACGGTCCGCGTCACCAAACACACCATCGGATACTTCCACGCCGTAGAGATTGGACTTCACGGTCACCTCCGTGCCTGGCTTCCAGAACTCCTTCGGGCGCCACCGCAGGCTCTGGTCCGTGAGCCAGTAGAACGCACCCTCGGTGTTGTTGCTGGTCTCCACGGAAATGGCGTCCTGAACCGCCTTCTTGTTGGACACAGGGGTATCGAAAAACAGAGCCACGGACTGGGCAATACCCACCGTGGACTGATCCAACGGTGACAACGCAGAATCTGCGACGTAATCAGCCTGGGTGGTGGAGAACGTCTTCTTAAGGGTCTTGTCCCCCGACTTCGCCGTCAGCGTGTACGTGCGGTTGTAACCCAGCTTCTCCGTGGACGACCACTTCGACTTGTCACCGTTGAACTCGCCGGCGACTTCGGTGCCTTCGTCATTGGTCAGGGTCACCGTCGACATGTCCTTACCCTCCACCGAAATGGTGTCCGTGACCTTCACACCCTTTGCATTATCTTTCACGGACGCGGTCAGACCGATGGAGTCGCCATCCTCCCCCTGGGAATGGGATGCAGAATCCCCGTTATGGGACCCGCTATCACCACGATCAATGGTGCAGGCGGCGGTCAATCCAAGAAAGGCTGCAACGGAGGTGGCAACTACAGCCTTGCGTGCGTGAGTACTAGCTATGCGGCGCATGTGGCTCCCAATACAAGTGGTGTGAACGATATGACAACAACCTTAAAACTCTAAGCTTGGAAAGTACTAACCAAAACCTGGCGTGTTACCAAGACTTTTCTAAATCGTTACCAAACGCGCTAAAAACAGGCTATGACCTGGCGATTTGTGAAGTTCACACAGAGCGTATAAAGTAATGTCTCGTTGCACAGAGAGTTCACAAGAACTTGACAAGAAGATGCAACACAGACCGCGGGTCATTAGCTCAATTGGCAGAGCAGCTGACTCTTAATCAGCGGGTTCGGGGTTCGAGTCCCTGATGACCCACCGCGTACATTCCCCAGATCACCTCTGATCTGGGGTTTTGTCATTCCTAGGCAAGCATAGCAAGCGCAGGACTGCCATTCAGGCCAGTTTCTGACCAGATTCTGACCACCACAGCGCCAGGGAATAACTTCCACCGCGCGCTGTTGTACCTCAGTACTATGACTGATTCTCACACCTCCCCCTCCCGCGTGCCACTGTCCCTCATCGATTTTGCGAACATCTACCGGGGCGAATCCGCCGCCGATGCCTTCGCCCGATCTGTCACGTGGGCCCAGCGCGCCGAGTCCTTGGGCTTCAAGCGCATCTGGTACTCCGAGCATCACAACATGCCGTCGATTGCCAGCTCCGCCCCAGCTGTGCTGATTGCTCACGTGGCCGCACACACGGCGTCGATTAATTTGGGCGCCGGTGGCGTGATGCTGCCGAACCATTCCCCTTTGGTGATCGCGGAGCAGTTCGGCACTCTCGCGGAGCTTCACCCGGGCCGCATCGACCTGGGCCTGGGCCGCGCGCCCGGCACGGATCAGATGACGATGCGCGCGTTGCGCCGGGATGTGCATGCTGCCGATAGTTTCCCTCAGGATGTGCAGGAGCTGGATGGCTATCTGACGGACAACTCCCTCCTGCCAGGCATTAACGCGGTCCCTGGCCGCGGGACGAATGTCCCGTTGTACATTTTGGGCTCCTCCCTCTTTGGTGCTCAATTGGCGGCGCAGCTGGGCCTGCCCTATAGTTTCGCGTCCCACTTCGCCCCCGGCGCCCTCACGCAGGCCGTGCAGGTGTATCGGGATAACTATCAGCCGTCTGAGCGTTTCCCGGAGCCGTACGTGATCGCCGCGGTGAACGTCACCGCCGCTGATTCGGAGGAGATCGCCGCGGAGCATGACCGCCGCGTCCGCCGTTCACGTGTGCGGGCGATGGCGGGGAAGAAACTGACCGACGCCGAGCTCGATCTTGTAATGGATTCCCCCGCCGGTCAGCGCATCTTGGACATGCTTCGGTACACCGCGAAGGGCACGGGCGAGCAGGTGGTGGAGTACCTTGAGGAGTTTGTGGAGCTGTCGCAGGCCGATGAGTTGATGGTGGCGTTGCAGTCGCCGTCCACTCCGGATTCCCTGCGCAACATGGAGATCCTCGCGCAGCATTGGTTTGCGTAGCGACAAGGAACGCAGCGCAGCACTGGTTTGCGTAGCGACAAGGAACGCAGCGCCCGCCTACCCGGCGCGGCGCTTGCCGAACACCACGGGCACGAGCGCCCCGACCACCAGCATCGCGATCACACGCATCACCTGAATGACCGTCACCACGGGGTCCGATCCCGCCTCGTGGGCGAACGCCAGCACGGCGTACACCCCGCCGGGAACCGTAGCCAGGTACGCGTCCAGCATGCTGTACCCCCAGACCGTGCAGATGATCCAGGCGGTCATGAGGGAGCCAAGGATCATCACGGCGATGGCGGACAGGATCACGGGCAGGGACTTCACAAATTCCCGCAGCGCCCCCTTCGTGAGAGTTCCCCCGGCCTGCACACCAATAATCGCGAACGCGATGTCCGCCAGCACTCCCCGAGGGGTGAGGTACTCGGCGGGGATTCCCGCCATGAGTCCCACCACGCCCAGCGCCAGCGCCAGCAGCAGATACGGCGAGGGGATGTTAATAAACCGCGTCACCAGCCACACGATGCCGTAGACCACCAGCGCCCCGAGCGCCGATTTCAGCAGGTCACTGGGTGGAATGTGCTCCGGGGCGGACCGTATCGGCTCGTCGGCCAGCCATAGAACGAACACGGGGAGCGTCAGTACAACAATCGACAGGCGGAGGAATTGCGTCAGGGTCACAAACTTGGCGTCGGCTTTAAGGTCCACAGCAAGCAACGACATCGCACTCGCCCCACCTGCGAGGGTGGCGAGGACGCTGGTGGTGGCGTCGATTCCCCGTATTTTTATTAATAAATACGACGCCGAGGCGCACACCACCAAAGTAAACACCACCGAGACGGCCGTGGGCGCGGCGTAGGACAGCATCGTTGGCCCATCCACGGTCGCCAGCGGCGAGGCACACAGCAGCGCGATGATGACCTGCGCGGGCGTGGACAGCTTCTTCGACGGGGTGACCTGGCGATCACCGAAGATGGCGGCGGCGCCGAAGACCACAAGGAAGGAGAAAATCCAGGCGGCGGGGACATGGATGGATTCGCCAAAAAAGGCCCCAGCAATCGCTACTGGGACCAGGAGAAGAGTTCTCAGCAAGATAATCTAAAAACTCTTAGTTGCGGGCAGCCGCGAGGAGACGCTGAATCTCCTTGATCTGCTTCTTCTCCTTGCGCTTCGAGGACAGCGCCAAAGCCGTCAGGACAACCACGCCGGCAACCACGCCACCGAGGATCATCTGCACCTTCGGATCCTTCACGGTATCCATCACTTGACCGCGGGCGTCATCGGCAAGGTTCTTAGGGTCTGCACGGACTGCCAGCTCATCAAGGGTCTTGGCGAGCTGATTGCGGGTGCGCTCAATATCGCGCTGAATGGCATCGATGCTACGGGCCACGGAGATACTCCTCATGATCGTCAATGATCGTCATCGGTTAACGGGTAACTAGATCCAAGATCTCAGTCTATCCCTCATATTGTAGAGGATCAGCCGCTGCGATGCCGAGAAACGAAGGCGTATGGTGGTGCCTATGACTGATGCAACGCAACCAACCCGCCTTGAGGTGGGCGACGCAGCCCCTGATTTCACCCTCACCAGCGACCAGGGCACGGACGTGTCCTTGGCTGATTACCGGGGCAAGAAAGTAATCGTGTACTTCTACCCCAGGGCCAACACCCCGGGCTGCACCACGGAGGCCTGTGACTTCCGGGACTCCCTCACCGAGCTGAATAACGCCGGCATTGAGGTGCTGGGTATCTCCCCGGACTCTGTGGACGCGCTGGTGAAGTTCCGCGACCAGCACTCCCTCACGTTCCCTCTCCTGTCCGACGCCGACAAGTCCGTCATGACAGCGTGGGGCGCCTTCGGCGAGAAGAAGAACTACGGCAAGGTGGTTCAGGGCGTGATCCGATCCACGTTCGTGGTGAATGAGGAAAGAAAGATCGAGCTAGCGAAGTACAACGTGAAGGCCACGGGGCATGTGGCCCGCATCGCCAAGGAGCTGTCGCTCTAGCGACGCTTCAGTTC
This sequence comes from Corynebacterium zhongnanshanii, assembly GCF_014490575.1. NCBI lineage: Bacteria > Bacillati > Actinomycetota > Actinomycetes > Mycobacteriales > Corynebacteriaceae > Corynebacterium > Corynebacterium zhongnanshanii. The sequence continues at coordinate 560,683 of NZ_CP061033.1, read as the reverse complement.
CCGGACAGCCTGGAGGATGGACGTCCCCGGATGCTCTTGGCGATAGCGCCGGACTTCCTGTGGGGACGGGTTGTCCGATGCACTGTTCGTCCCCGGGTGGTCCTGGCGATAGTGCCGAACGTCCTGTGCGGACGGGTTGTCCGATGCACTGTTAGTCCCCGGCTTTGAGGACGGTGGGGACCACCTCCAGTACCAAAAGACCAGAATTCCTATCAGTGAACATACCGAGGCAACAAGGTTATTTCCTGCGAAACCGAAGCATAGTGCCGCGATAAGCAAGAGAAATCCACAGCTGAGGACGAGAATCTTTTCGATCATACCTCTCACCTCTTAAGAGAGTTGTGGTGCTGTGCGCCTGGGGAGACTTGAACTCCCACGTCATAAGACACTGGAACCTAAATCCAGCGCGTCTGCCAATTCCGCCACAGGCGCGTACATCACACACTCTAGCAAGAAGTGCACCCCGGAAAGAAATGCTCTCGGGCAGAATTGTCTTCCCCCAGCAACCGGGTACACTTGGGCACGTGAGCACCGCGGACAACAATACCCCCCAGGGCAATCCCTTCCCGCTGCGTGTACGTATTGTTCAACTGATCTTTTTGACGTTAGCCGTGGTGGCTACGCTGTTACTGGCGCGCTGGCAATGGAACGCGTGGCACCAGTCCGATGGCTCCTTCCAGAATCTCGGCTATGCCATCCAATGGCCTGTGTTCGGCATTCTCCTGATCGTCGCCTATCGGAAGTACATCCGCTATGAGAAAGAGCGCGTGCTGGGAGATGACCAGGCTGCCGTGCCCGATGAGGTGAAGAACTCCATGCGAGAAATTCCCACGGACCTGCTCGCCAACGCCAGCCCCTCACATATCAGCACCGTTGACTTTGAGGACGACCGGCGCCGGAATCGCCGTAACCGCACACCCAACAATTCCCTCGACGAGTAGGCAGTAAAAACGTGAACGAAACCAGCACGACCGCGAACCCCATTCACCCTGAACGACAAAAGCGCGTGGCCAAGTCCCTGAAGTTCTATTCCATCGCCGCGATTGTCACGGGTATTTGGCTCCTCATCTTGGTTGCGGAAATGATCACCAAGTACCTGATCCTCGGCTCCGAGAACACCCCGGAATGGTTCACCTACATCGGCCAGGCTCACGGCTTGTTCTTCATTATTTACGCCATTACCTGCCTGGATCTCGGCACGAAGGCTCGCTGGGAACCCGGCAAGTGGATCACCACCATCCTGGCCGGCGTGATCCCCTTCCTTAGCTTCATCGTGGAGGCAAAGCGTCGTAAGGAAGTGAAGGCCGCCTTTCATATCTAAGGCAACCCAGCCGGTGCATCTTTAGTCGGCCGGGGCCGTTTCCACAGCTACCGCATCAATTTCCGCGGCGGTCGGTCCACCCTGCGTGGTGTCCTCACCAGGCGCCCACTGCGCACCCAAGCACGCCAGAATGCCCGTCGCTGCCGCACGGGCCCCCACCTCGAGGGTGGAGAGCTCCGGCAAAAACGCCGGGTTGTGGTTCGTAGGAATATCAATATCCAGCCGGCCCGCGGCCTGTGCACGCTGCCACTTCGCTCGCGGAGTAATGCCGACCGTCCACAACAGGTACGGAACCCCGAAGTGTTTAGGGATCACGGAGAAATCCTCTGAGGCCGTCCACGGCTCCATGTCCTCAGAATCCTCACCGAACACCTCATCGAAATGAGGGCGAATGGTGCGAAACACCGTATCGGAATTGTTGGTCGCCCCCAACAATCCAACAAACTTAAACTCCGGTTCGCGTTCCGCGCCGGCCGCAGCAACTTCCGCACGAACAATGCGCTTGATCGCCTCGATGCACTTGAGGCGCAACTCTTCATCATAGAAACGGCAGGACAAGCTGATCTTTGCCGAGTCCGGGATCACGTTGTTGGCCTTGCCGGCCTCCACGGAGGCCACCGTAATCACTGCGAACTTATCCGGTGGCACCTCTCGGGACACGATGGTTTGCAGCCGCATGATCGTCGATGCCGCCAGCACCACGGGATCCACCGAACGGTGTGGCATGGAGGCATGCGCCCCGCGTCCGAACAAGGTGATCTCAATCGTGGTGGAGGACGTCATCACGGGACCCGCCGCACTAAAGATCTTCCCGGCTGGCCCGGCGATGATGTGCTGGGTGAGGCAGACGTCTGGCTTCGGGATCTTCTGCGCCAGACCATCGCCCACCATGCGGAAGGCACCCACCGATAATTCCTCAGCCGGTTGGAACAGTGCAATGACCGTTCCCGTCCATCGATCGGCTGAATCCTCTAGCAAGGCCATGGCGCCCAACAAGCTGGTGGTGTGGTGATCGTGCCCACACGCATGCATGGTCGGCACCCGCTGCCCCAGAGCATTCAACTGGGAATGCTGGGATTTGTAGTCCACGTCCGTGTTCTCCGCCACGGGCAACCCATCAAAATCGGCGCGCATGAGCACGGCGGGACCGTCACCATTGCGACGCACCGCGGTGATGCCATAACCGCCGATGGTGCTGGTCACCTCCCAGTCCGGGAAGCGCTGGAGCTCTTCCAGAATCCGGGCAGCGGTTTTTTCCTCGGCTCCGGAGAGCTCTGGATAGCGGTGGAAGTGCTTATACACATCCTCCATCCACGTCAGATCCGTACGTGCTTCATTGATGATGTCAGCGGGGCTGACCTCTGTGGGGTTCATATCCTTTTTCTTCTGTTGAGCTGCGGGCCTACGCTACAACGCGGGCGAACACGAAAACATTGACAAACGATTGAGCGTTGTCGGCGATGTCAATGCTGTGCCAGCCGACGCAGAGGCTCCACCAGTTGCGCCAGCGCCTTTCCTCGATGGGATAGCTCGTCCTTGCGCTCTGGGCTCAACTCTGCAGCTGAGCGGCCGGGCTCCTCCACTGGGCTGAACAGCGGATCGTAGCCGAATCCACCCGCGCCCTGTTCCTCCATCAAGAGGGAGCCCTCCCACACACCTTCCACGGCATAGACCTCCTGCATGCCGGTCTGCTCGGCAAGGTCTGCCGGCAGCTGCAAAACACACGCAGAGACAAACTGTGCGCCACGTTCCTCAGGATCCGTGAAGTCCTTCAATTGCGCCAGCAGAAGCGCGTTATTCGCCGCGTCATCCCCGTGGGTTCCCGACCAACGCGCCGAGAGCACACCCGGCATGCCATTCAGCCGGTCCACCCGGATCCCCGAATCATCCGCAATAGTGGGAAGGCCCGCGTAACGCACACCATCCTGCGTCTTAATCTGAGCATTAGCCACGAACGTAGCTCCCGTTTCCGGGGACTCCGGGTACTCATCAATATCCGCCAAGCTCACCAGCTCAATCCCCTGAACATCCGCCGCCTGCAGCACGCGCTGGAGTTCTTTAAGCTTCTTTGCATTCCGTGATGCCACTAAAACCTTCATGCCCGATCAGCCTCCTAGCGAGCTCGCGTAGAAGCGGTGGGCAGTGGCTGGGAGAGCACTTCATTCTGCAGATCAATGAGCTGACGCAACGCCCCCTCCGCCAGGTCCAGCATCTCCCCCAGCTCAGCACGGGAGAACTCAGCATGCTCGCCGGTGCCCTGGATCTCCACAAAATGTCCCTGCTCGGTCATCACGACGTTCATATCCACATCCGCGCGGGAATCCTCCTCGTACGGCAGGTCCACGCACGGCACACCGTCGATGATGCCCACGCTCACAGCGGCAACAGGCGCGCGCAGCGGCTGTCCGGGAACAACACCGCGTTGTTCTAAGACCGCTAGGGCGTCGGCCAGCGCAACATAAGCACCTGTAATGGCTGCAGTGCGCGTGCCTCCGTCGGCCTGCAGGACGTCGCAATCGATCTCCACGGTGTTTTCGCCCAATTGGCTTAAGTCCACGGCGGCGCGCAACGCCCGGCCCACCAATCGGGAGATCTCGTGCGTGCGGCCCTTGACTTTGCCCTTCATGGACTCGCGGGGCATACGCTCGTGGGTGGAGCTTGGCAGCATGGAGTACTCGGCGGTCAGCCAGCCTTCACCGGAATCCTTCTTGAAGCGCGGCACCCCCTCCTTCACGCTGGCGGTGCACATCACTCGCGTGTTACCGAACTCCACCAACACGCTTCCCGCAGGGTTGGTGGTGAAACCCCGGGTGATTTTGACTGGGCGGAGCTCATGGGTGGCACGGCCATCGGCGCGTGTGACGTCAGAATGAGAAGGTGTAGACATGCCCTCTAGTGTAGCCCCCTGCACAGACACAGCGCAGGCGCGCGGCACGATACAACGCAGTACGCTAGATCGTCACCCGCATGCCCGCTTCAGCCAGAGCGATCGGCCCATCAAACTCAGAGCGCGCCGCAGCCAGCGTGGCCTCCGCATCCCCCCACGGCGGAATGTGTGTAAGGATTAGCTTCTCTACCCCCGCCAGGCGCGCGGCCCGTCCAGCCTCCTGGCCCGATAGGTGCATCCCCTCCGGCTTATCTTCGCTGGTGGCTCCCCAGGTTGCCTCGGCGAGCAAAACATCCGCGCCCTGGGCGATGTGAACCAAAGACTCCGTCCAGGCGGTATCGCCCGTGTAGACCACGGACTTCCCCTCGTGCTCTACGCGCATCATGTACGCCTCCGTGGTGTGGATGGCCTCGGCGGAATAGACGGAGAAGTCCCCCACCTGTGTGACGGGATAGGTCGCGGGATCGAAGGGCCCTGTGCCCGTGCGGTGCACTTGCAGGCTGTAGGAGTCCGTCAGGTCGTCCGGCCGGTCAAGGTAGTCGCCGCCCATGCGGCACAGGTGTCCTTCTGCCATCGTCGGCCCCAGCAGGGTGTGCTTGCACTCGGAATTATCCGTGGGATGCCACCGGCGCCACACCATCAATGAGGGGAAATCGGAGCAATGGTCGGCGTGCATATGTGAAAAAACCACGTGGCAATTTTCTGGGTCTACATCTGCTGTGCGTTGCATGGCCGCGAGCACACCTGAGCCGATATCCATCAAGAGATCGGCATTGTGCTGCGGACTCTTCAGCAAGTATCCAGAGGCAGCGGACTCCGGTCCTGGCACGGACCCTGAGCAACCAAGCACGACGAGTTCCATAGCTAGCTATTCTTGCACTATCGCTGTCTAAAAGTTAAAAATGACTCCGGAATGTGAGAGACCGAACTAATTCCCGGCCCCAGAAAACGCGTGGCGAGGTTCGCGAAACGTTGCGGATCTCCCGTTGATTCAAAACTCAGATGCCGAACATTGCCCTCTGTGGCCAGCATGTCCCGTTCGCTGAGCGTTCGGAACACCGTCTTTGCCGTTTCCTCCGCGGAATTCACCAGGGTTACGTTATCTCCCATGACCAGCTGCACCACGCCGGCCAGCAGCGGGTAGTGTGTGCAGCCCAGCACCACCGTGTCCACGCCGCGATCCTTCAGCGGCTGCAGGTAGTTCTCCGCCAAGCCCATGATCTGCCGCCCGGCGGTGATTCCCCGTTCCACGAACGGGACGAACTGCGGGCAGGCCTGCTCCACCACGTCCACCGCGGAGAGTTTCTGAAACATGTCGCGGTAGGCGTGGCTGCTCACCGTACCCTGTGTGGCGATCACTCCTACCTTATTATTTTTCGACGCCGACACGGCCCTGCGTACCGCCGGCGTAATAACCTCAACAACGGGTATGTCCAGTTGCTCGCGCACGTCGTGGAAGCTGGCGGCGGTGGCGGTGTTGCAGGCGATGACGATCATTTTGCATCCGCGGTCGGCGAGTTCGTGGGCGATGTTGAGGGAGAGGTGCCGGACGAGCTCCTGCGGCTTATCGCCATAGGGTGAGTTTTCCGTGTCCCCGATGTAGGTGAGGTTTTCGTGTGGCAGGAGGTCAGCGATGGTGCGCGCCACGGTCAGGCCTCCCACTCCGGAGTCGAACACTCCGATCGGCCTGTTGTCTCCGTGCTGGTTATCTCCGTGCTGGCTCTCGCCCTGCCAATTGTCGCGTGTGCCCGCCATCAGCGGCCTCCCCACGGCCGGTTACCAGGGCCAGCCGATCCGTACAGCGGAGCATCCTGATACGGCGCCCGCTGCATCCGCTGCCTGCGCTTCATGACCTGCCGGTTGCGGCGCATGTCCTGCCCCACGCTGCGCGCGGCGATCACTCCACCGATGGCGCCGAACAGGTGCATCTGCCAGCTCACTCCCATCGTGGTGGGAAAGACTCCCCACAGCACACCTCCGTAGGCAAACACCACCACAACCCCCAGCAGCATCTGCAGGATGCTGCGCGAGTACCAGCCTTGGAAGATCAGGAACGTCACCCATCCGAAGATCAGGCCCGAGGCACCCACGTGCACGGTCAGCGGGCTTGCCACCACCCAGGTGCCCAACCCGGAGACCAGCACAATAATGGTGGAGGCTCGCCACAGCACCGCGCGGCCGCTCAAGGCCACCAGGAACACTAAGGCCCAGGCGATGGAGGTGTTGGCGATGAGGTGTTCCCAACTGCCGTGGATAAACGGGGCGAGCGGAATCCCGATGAGCCCATAGGGATCGCGCGGGTGAACACCGAAGTTCGTGAGGTAGCCTCCCATGTACACGTTCACGATCTGGACAATCCAAAGGACAGTCAGGAACGCGATGGAGGACATCACTGCGGAGAAAGTTCTAGTCATGGGGTGGTTCTTGAGGTCCGATCTGTTGTGTCTAGTGCGGAATTCGATGCGAGGCCCGAGGGGTTGGCCAGCACGTCCCGGTAGCTGGGAACTCCAAAGGCGGAGTCTGCGGCCAGGACTGCGTGCACAATCGCCCGTTCTACCACGTTCGCGCTGGCGGCGGTCAGCATGCTGAGCGCCACCGGGTCCACGGCCACATCCGTGTGCCCGGTCGCCAGGGTGAACAGGGTGTCGCCATCCATCGGCATGTGGGCTGGGCGGATCGCGCGCGCCAGCCCGTCGTGGCCGCTCATCGCCAGCCGCGTGCACTGCGCTTTCGTGAGTGTGGCGTTCGTCGCAATCACGCCGATTGTGGTGTTGAGCTGCGGCGTATCCAGCATCTGTGGCGTGATCTTCGTGCCCAGGATGTTCATGCCGCGCAGTGCCTCTGCCGCGTCGCACGATACCTGCGGGGTATCCATCTCCCCCGAAAATACCGACGCCGAGCCCCACAATTGCCCGCTCCTCGGATCAATAACAGCCCCCTGCGGGTTGGCCACCACACCCGCCGCGATGGTCACGCCGGCCAAGGGGCTGCCCTCCGGGAAAGTCGCGCTGGCCTGGCCGAAACCTCCCTTAAGCGCTCCGGCGGAGGCCGCAAGGCCAGCGCCCACGTTCCCCGAGACGGTCGCGGACTCTATAGCCTTGCCTGCGTATGCCGCCAGGGCACGCTGGGCCGCGAGGGCCCCAGTGCCGGCGTCGGGTCTGGAATCCCACCGGCCCAGCAGGAGGTCAAAGATCACAGCAGAGGGCACGATCGGCACAATTTTGTCCGGGGCATGGTCGCCCAGGACGGGGAATCCGATGCCGCGGCTCTCCAGGCAGCGCATGACCCCGCCGGCCGCGTCCAGCCCAAAGGCAGACCCGCCCGACAGGGCAATCGCATGGACGGCCTGCACCGTGTTGTGCGGCTCCAGCAGGTCGGTTTCCCGGGTACCGGGTCCGCCACCCCGCACGTCCACACCGGCGACGGCACCGCCCGGCGCGACAATCACCGTGGTGCCGGAGTCCCCCTGCTCGTCCTCGCACACCGCGTGGCCCACGCCCAGCCCCTCCACGTCCATGAGGGAGTTGGTGGTACCGGGGCGGCACCCGAACAGTTCAGTGCTCATACGCGTGTGCCTCTCCGCGGGCTATACACCCAGATCCCCCATCAGTGCGGTCAGCAGGCTGTCTTGGTGGAAACCCAGCCAGTCCAGGTAATTCTGAGCGGCCTGCACCTGGTTGGAATCTTCGCCCAGCTCCTCGCGGAACTCCTCCAGCTGCGCGGTGTGGTAGAGGCGAATATCCGTCAGGCCCGCCAGCCACGGCTGGACTTCCTCCTGTGTCAGAGAGATATTCACGGAGCCGTTGGGGCCCAGATAGTCAATGAGGTAGCGCAGATTGCTGAGCTTTCCCCGGATGATGTCCGTCTCGTTGAGCTGGCGGGTGAGGCTGGCATCGCCGTCGATCTGCTCTGCGCCATCCCGGAAGAAGTCCGGCAGCAGGCGGGCGAGCCCTGGGTCCGCCGGGGGTTCGGCATGGCCGGAGGGCATGCCCGTGAGCTCCGACAATTCATCCTTCGGGGCGGTGCGCACGCGCTCCATGAGCTTGTCGGACACGGAGGCGGCGGAGTCCCCCAGCATCTCTCGCTCCAAAGGCTCCAACACGGTGAGGAAGCGAGTGCCTTTCAGCAGGCTGTTTTTCTTCGTCCATGGCTGCATGGGGAGAGTTCACCAGTCCTTTCGTGGTTAGCCGTGAGTGCGCCTTCGTGTTAGCCCTGGGACTGTTCCATCGTGGCCCACAGCCCTGCGGTCTGCAGTTTCTTCACATCGGCTTCCACCTTGTCCCGCTCTCCAGAGCTCACCACAGCCTTGCCTTGGGTGTGGACCTCCATCATCAGTTCGGTGGCTCGCTTGCGTGAGTATCCCAGCACGGTCTGGAAGACATAGGTCACGTAGCTCATGAGGTTGACGGGATCATCCCAGCAGATGCACATCCATGGGAGATTCGCTTCTGTGGCGGTCTCGGGAAGCTTCTCCGCCACAGGGGTTGCGGAAGGGGCAGCGGGTGAAGTCATGAAACCCAGAATACCGACAATGCGCTGCCGATGGGGTGATGCCCTGTAGATGCTATGGACTACCATGGGCGAGGTGACTACTAGATCAACAGCTCTACTGACCGATATGTATGAGCTCACCATGCTGGAAGCTGCCATCCTGGACGGAACGGTCGATAGGCAGTGCGCCTTCGAAGTGTTTACCCGCAGGCTTCCCAACGAGCGCCGCTACGGAGTGGTGGCGGGCACCGCCCGCGTCCTGGAGGCGATCAAGAACTTCCGCTTCACTGAGGAGCAGCTAGAAAAGCTGGATTTCCTCCGCCCGGAGACCCTGGAATATCTGCGCTCCTACCGCTTCACCGGGCAGGTGGATGGGTTCCGTGAGGGCGAGCTGTACTTCCCTCAATCCCCGATCCTCACCATCCGCTCCACCTTCGGTGAGGGCGTGATCCTGGAGACCGTGATCCTCTCGATCCTGAACTCTGATTCCGCGGTGGCATCTGCGGCATCCCGCATGGTGTCCGCCGCGGAAGGGCGGATGATTATCGAAATGGGCTCGCGGCGTACCCACGAATACTCCGCCGTCACGGCGGCACGCGCCACCTACGTCGCAGGGTTCGACGCGACCTCCAACCTCGAGGCCGGCTATCGCTACGGCATTCCCACCTCCGGCACTGCCGCCCACGCCTGGACGTTGCTCCATGTCAACGAGGACGGCACGCCCAATGAACGGGCCGCGTTCCAAGCGCAGGTAGATGCCCTCGGCACGGACACCACGCTTCTGGTGGATACCTTCGACATCACCCAGGGCGTGCAGACCGCCGTGGAGGTCGCGGGACCGAATTTGGGAGCGGTGCGCATTGACTCCGGTGACCTTGGGGTGTTGTCCGGACAGGTGCGCGCACAGCTGGATTCGTTGGGTGCGAAGAACACCAAGATTGTGGTCTCCAGCGACCTGGATGAATTCGCCATCGCCGCCCTGCGGTCGGAACCCGTGGACATCTTCGGCGTCGGAACATCCGTGGTCACAGGCTCAGGCGCACCCACGGCGGGCCTGGTCTACAAGCTGGTCGAAGTGGACGGCCACCACGTCATGAAGCGTTCCCGTGGGAAGAAGTCGGTCGGCGGCGCCAAGGCAGCCATCCGCGCCACCCGATCCACCGGCACGGCCGTGGAGGAAATCACCTACCCCATCGGAAGCGCCGTCCCGGACACGGGAATGCTGAACGCCTACCCGCTGACGGTCCCGCTCATTCGCGATGGGGAGATCGTGGACGGCCAGCCCACCCTGGAAGAAACCCGCGCCTACTGCAAGCAGCAGCGCGTGACACTGCCGTGGGAGGGACTCGCGCTCACCCGCGACGAGCCGGCCATTAGCGTGCGGCACGTGGAAACCGCGCGAGATTAAGAAGAGCGAAAAGAGTTCGCCATGCCCACCACACCCCCGTCGGAATCCTCCTCAGAGTCCTCGTCAGAGTCCTCGTCGTCTTCCTCATCCACCCCGCCGGACATCCAGCCGATGCTCGCCACGGCAGTGCGCTCGGTGGGCGGCTCCCCTCGCCCAGGGCAGCAGAAGATGGCGGACGCCGTCGCCTCAGCCATGCACAACAAGAAACATGTGGCCGTTCAGGCAGGCACCGGCACCGGCAAGTCCTTGGCCTACCTGGTTCCGGCGATCAACCATGCCATGCACTCGGACAATCCCGTCATCGTCTCCACAGCAACCATCGCCCTGCAGCGTCAACTGGTGGAAAGGGACCTCCCGCGCTTGGCCACGGCCCTGGAAGACGACCTTCCGCGCCCCCTCGAGTTCGCGATCCTCAAAGGGCGGAACAACTACCTGTGCCTCAACAAAATCCACGGCACATCGGGCACCTCCGAGCCGCAAGAAGATGCCCTGGTCTCCGCGCACGAACTCACCTCCGTTGGGGCTCAGGTGGCTCGCCTTCACGAGTGGGCGCAGGAGACTGAGGACGGCGACCGGGACAACCTTGAGCGTGGGGTGAGCGACGTAGCTTGGCGCCAGGTGAGCGTAGCCTCCCGCGAATGCGTGGGCGCCTCCCACTGCCCCTTCGGCGATCAATGCTTCGCCGAGCACGCGCGCTCAGCCGCCCAGCAGGCCGATGTGATCGTCACCAACCACGCCCTGCTGGCCATCGACGCCCTGTCCGATAACGCCGTACTTCCCGAGCACGATGTCATCGTGGTGGACGAGGCCCACGAGCTGGAGGGCCGCGTCACCAATGTAGCCACCAGCGAGCTATCCCCCGCCGGCATCAGCATTGTCGCCAAACGTGCGGGCAACCTGCTTCCCAAAGATTCCGACGCCGGGGATCGTCTCCTCGCGGCCCTCGAGAATTGGACCCAGACCCTCGACGAACAGCTGAACGCCTACCCGAACAACAGCGACACTCCACTGCACCGAAAATGGGATGGCCTGCCCCAACACTTCGAGCTGGCCCTAACGAGCCTGAAGGAAGCTGCATGGACGCTCAACCGATCCATCTCCTCCCTGGAACCGGACGAAGACAAGGCTGCGGAGCGCCAAGCCATGAAGGCCGCCACGGAAGAGATTCACGACACGGTCGTGCGGATCCTCAGCATCACCGGATCGCAGGACGACGTGGTGTGGTTGGCGTCGGAAGAAAAAAAGAATATCTGCGTGGCCCCGCTGAGCGTGTCCGACATTCTGGCACAACGGCTGTTCTCGAACTCGACGGTGGTGCTCACCAGTGCCACGCTAGCGCTCGGCGGGAAGTTCGCGGCGATGCTAGCAGCCTGGGGGCTGGCGAAGAGCACCACAACGCTGGACGTGGGCACCCCCTTCGACGCGAAAAAGCACGGCATCCTCTACGTCGCCAGCCACCTGCCCACCCCCGGGCGCGACGGTGCCGCGGACGCGGTGGTGGACGAGGTGGCGCAGCTCATCAACGCCGCCGGTGGGCGCACGCTGGGGCTGTTTAGCTCCCGGAAGGCCGCCGAGTACATGGCCGAGCAGCTGCGCAGCTTAAGCCCTCACAAGGTACTGCTTCAGGGCGAGGATTCACTCTCCCGCCTGGTGACTCAGTTTCGGGAGGACCCCGAGACATGCCTGTTCGGCACCTTGGGTCTGTGGCAGGGCGTGGATGTTCCGGGGCCTAGTCTGCAGCTCGTCATCATGGACCGCATTCCGTTCCCCCGGCCGAACGATCCCCTCATGCAGGCGCGTCAGCAGGCGGCCCAACGGGCGGGGCGCAACGGGTTCATGGAAGTGGCGGCCAACCACGCGTCCTTGCTGATGGCTCAGGGCGCGGGCCGGCTGTTGCGGTCCGTGACAGACAAGGGTGTGGTGGCGGTTCTTGATCCGCGTTTGGCGAAGGCTCGCTACGGAAGCTACATTCGCGCCTCCATGCCGGATTTCTGGGAAACGAGCGACGGCCAGGTGGTGCGGGGTGCTCTGCGTCGGTTGAATGAGTCCGCGTAGCGGCGCGGCGGGACAAGGTGGCTGGTCGGTGCGGCTGAGGGTACCCGAAACTATCTCCCGTGGCGAAAATATGTAAGTTAGGTCACAGCACCAAGTATTCTATGGTGTGCGTCATAAAAGACGCGAAACACGTTGTCAGTGTGCCACTTATCACCCACGAGGAGAACTCTGTGCCGATCTCTAGCAAGCGTCCACCCCTTCCCCTGGACAACACCGACCTCTACAGCCTTGTCTTCGGATCCCTCAGCGAGGAAGACGGGCAACGAACCGCCGTCATCGACCTTGCGACCAACACGGAAACCACCTACGCCGAACTGCGCGTGAAAGTTGACGCCATGGCAGGATGGCTCAGCCACAAAGGCATCACCAAAGGCGACGTGGTGGCGCTCCACTGTCCCAACTCCGAGGCGTTCATCATTGTCGCGCACGCTGTCTGGCGCATCGGCGCTATCTTGAGCCCGCTGTCCCTGCTGTCCACGGTGAAGTCCGTCGAAACGCAGCTGAAGGACAGCAACTCCAAGATGCTGCTCACTATCTCCGCGCTGGGCGATGTCTCCCCTGAAGGCGCGCGCAATCACGGCTTGCCTGAGGACATGATCATCCAGCTGGACACTCCGGAAGGCCTTCCGGCGATCCTCACCGCCGGCCACCAGCCACCAGAGGTCACCTTCGACGTGGACACGGACGTGGCCGCACTTCCCTACTCCTCGGGAACCACAGGACTACCGAAGGGTGTGCAGCTCAGCCACCGGCAGCTGGTCAGTAACGCGCTGCAGGGAACGGATCTGCCCATCGTCACCGGTGACGACATCATCCTGGGCATCCTGCCGTTCTTCCACATCTACGGGCTGACCGCACTCATCAACTTCGCGCTATCCACCCGCGCCAAGCTGCTGACCATGCCCAAGTTCGATCTGCAGCCCTTCCTTGAGGCACACCAGAAGTACGGGGTCACATTCACCTTCATCGCCCCACCCGTAGCCGTGGTGCTGGCGAAGCACCCCATGGTGGACAACTACGACCTGTCCAGCCTCCGCGGTCTGTTCTGCGGTGCGGCCAGCCTGGACGAGGAGCTGGCCCGCGCCGTGGAAAAGCGCCTGGGCACCCACGTCCAGCAGGGCTACGGCATGACCGAAACCTCCCCACTGACGCACGCGAACATTGACCCGAACCTGCCACGTGCCACGATCGGCCAGCCCGTCGCCAATACCGAACACAAGCTGGTGAATGTAGAGACCGGCGAAGAGATCGCGCTCCCCGAGGGTGAGGGCAAGTCCGAGGTCGGTGAGCTGTGGGTGCGAGGACCGCAGATCATGCTGGGCTACTTGAACCGCCCCGAGGAAACCGCAGCCACCTTGCCGGGCGACGGCTGGCTGCGCACGGGTGACATGGCACAGCAGGATCAGCACGGCCACGTCTACATCGTGGACCGCTTGAAGGAACTCATCAAGTACAAGGGCTACCAGGTTCCCCCTGCAGAGCTGGAAGCTCTGTTGCTGTCCCACCCGGCGATCGCCGATTCCGCCGTAGTGGGCGTGACCCGCGAGGAAGATGGCGAGGAAATCCCCAAGGCCTACGTGGTGCTGCAGGATGGGCAAGACATCTCCGGCGAGGAGATCATGGCGTTTGTGGAGGAGCATGTGGCTCCGTACAAGAAGATCCGCCTGGTGGAGTTCATCGATCAGATTCCGAAGTCCAGCACCGGAAAGATCCTGCGCCGCGAGCTGCGCCAGGCTCACGAAGAGGCGCAGCAGGCCTAATTCTGATGCTGCGCTAGATCTCTAGCTGGGGGCGGCGGTAGGTGCCGTCCCGGAGGTCAGCATCTTCAATCTCGTAGCGCGGAATGCCGAGGATGAACAGCACCTGATCCAAGAACGGGTGGTTCACCGCGGCATCGGCTACCTCACGCAAAGCCGGCTTGGCGTTGAATGCAATACCCAGACCTGCGGTGGAGAGCATGTCGATATCATTCGCGCCATCGCCCACCGCGACGGTCTGGTTGAGCTTAATGCCGTTGGACCACGCAAACTCCTTCAAGGACTCCGCCTTGGCCTTGCGGTCGATCACCGGACCAATCACTCGGCCGGTCAGCACACCATCCTTGATCTCCAAGGTGTTTGCGCGGGCGAAGTCCAGGCCCAGGTCACGGGCGAGCGGCTCAATCACCTGAATAAAGCCACCGGAGACCACACCGGTCTTGTAGCCCAGACGCTTGAGGGTACGGATGGTGGTGCGAGCTCCAGGGGTGAGCTCAATCGAGCGAGCAACGCGATCCACCACGCTGGCGTCCAAACCAGCCAAGGTCTTCACGCGCTCATGCAGGGACTCGGCGAAGTCCAGCTCACCGCGCATCGCGCGCTCCGTCACCTCCGCTACCTCGGCCTCCTTGCCGGCGAAGGCAGCGAGCATCTCAATCACTTCCTGCTGGATCAGGGTGGAGTCCACGTCGAAGCAGATGAGTCGCTTGGAGCGGCGAGCCAGTCCCGCACGCTCGATCGCGATGTCCACGCCAATCTCTCGCGTCAGGGCAGCCAGGGCCTTGCGCAGTTCCACGCCACCGCCCGGGGTGGGGTCTGCGACCGTGACGTTGAGCTCCAGGCCCGTGACGGGGTAATCAGCGATGCCGTGGATCGCGTCGATATTGGCACCATGGTTGGCCAGCGTCTCGCCGATCTTGAAGATGTGAGCGGCGGTGACCGGACGGCCGATGACAACCATGACGTGAGAGGACTGTGGACGAGTGCTGCTCAAGTGCTCGTCGGAGTCCACGTTCACGGACATGCCGTAAGGCTCCAGGGTTTCCACCAGGCTCTGCTCCAAGGCGGGGAGCTCGTCGGAAGCCACGCCCACCAGCGCGGCGAGCGAGAGGCTTCCGCGGAATACGGACTGCTCAATGTCCAGCAGCTGAACGGCGTATTCGGTCAGGACGGTGAAGAAGGCGGCGGTCACACCGGGCTTGTCCTTCTTGCCGGTGATGGTGATGATCGCTGGGGCCTTGCCGTCGCTGAGGGTGTCCTGCAGGGCGTCGTGAAATTCGGTCTCATTGTTGGTGCTCACGGGCTCTATTCTTTCACAGTGCCGCTCCAGCGCTCGTTATCGGGTGAGCAACGCAAAAAAGGCCGCCTCCCGCGTAGTTGGGAGACGGCCCGTTGTCTCAGGCAGTTACGGCCTGGGACACACTGTTTTAGAAGTGAGGTCCAACGTGTGCCTCGTCACGCATGCGCTTGACCATGTGTGGGTGGTGCAGCTCGAACGCAGGACGCTCGGAGCGGATACGTGGCATGGAGGTGAAGTTGTGACGTGGAGGAGGGCAAGAAGTTGCCCACTCCAGGGAGTTGGAGTAGCCCCATGGGTCATCCACGGTAACGACCTCACCGTAGCGTACGGACTTGAAGACGTTCCACAGGAATGGCAGCACGGAGATTGCCAGGATGAACGCACCGACCGTAGAGATCTGGTTGTAGATGGTGAATCCATCGGTTGGCAGGTAGTCAGCGTAACGACGTGGCATACCGATGTTACCGACCCAGTGCTGAATCAGGAAGGTGGTGTGGAAGCCCACGAAGGTCAGCCAGAAGTGAAGCTTACCCAGGCGCTCGTCCAGCATGCGGCCAGTCATCTTCGGGAACCAGAAGTAGATACCACCGAAGGATGCGAAGGCCACGGTACCGAAGAGGGTGTAGTGGAAGTGAGCAACGATGAAGTAAGAGTCAGAGATGTGGAAGTCCAGTGCAGGAGCTGCCATCATCACACCGGTCAGACCACCGAACAAGAAGGTGGAGAAGAAGCCCAGGGCGAACACCATCGGAGTTTCGAAGGTGATGCGGCCACCCCACATGGTGCCCAGCCAGTTGAAGAACTTCATACCGGTAGGAACCGCGATCAGGAAGGTCATGAAGGCGAAGAATGGCAGCAGGATTGCGCCGGTCACGAACATGTGGTGAGCCCACACGGCCATGGACAGAGCAGCAATGGACAGGGTTGCGAACACCAGACCCACGTAGCCGAACATTGGCTTGCGGGAGAACACTGGGAAGATCTCAGAGACGATACCGAAGAATGGCAGCGCCAGGACGTACACCTCAGGGTGGCCGAAGAACCAGAACAGGTGCTGCCACATGATGGTTCCACCATTAGCTGGGTCGTACAGGTGGCCGCCGAGCTTACGGTCGTACAGAACACCCAGGGCTGCTGCGGTCAGCAGTGGGAAGATCAGCAGAACCAGCAGGGAGGTCACGAAGATGTTCCACGTGAAGATAGGCATGCGGAACATGGTCATACCTGGAGCGCGGAGGCACAGGATGGTCGTGATCATGTTCACGGCGGACAGGATGGTACCAACACCACCAACACCAACACCCAGGATCCACAGGTCGGAACCAACGCCTGGGGAGTGAACAGCGTCAGACAATGGGGAGTACATGGTCCAACCGAAGTCTGCTGCACCACCAGGGGTGAGGAAGCCGGCCATCATGACTACACCACCGGCGGTGGTCAGCCAGAAACCAAAGGCGTTCAGACGTGGGAAGGCAACGTCAGGCGCACCAATCTGCAGTGGCATGACGTAGTTTGCGAAGCCGAACACCATCGGGGAACCGTACAGCAGAAGCATGATGGTGCCGTGCATGGTGAACAGCTGGTTGAACTGTTCGTTGGACAGGAACTGCATACCCGGCTCGAAAAGCTCGATACGGATCAACAGTGCCATAAGGCCACCGATCATGAAGAAGCTCAGGGACATGATCATGTACATGATGCCCAGAAGCTTGTGGTCGGTGGTGGTCAGCATCTTCCAAGCAAGGCTTCCGCGTGGAGCCTTACCGAAAGGAGCAGGCCTAGACGGGGTGAGTTCTTGACCCTCCCGTGGCGCTACTGCGGTCATTCGTTCCTCCTGACTACGCGGTGATCAGCTCGTCGTGCTGGTCACCCAAGTTTTTTGGATCCTTACATCCACTGGTCTGCTGGCGAGCTGATCGCTGGAAAAACTGCGGTCCGATCGTCGAAACATACCTATGGGACATAGGAATAGCTCCTATGTTATCCCTTAAACGTCGATTTAAATAGCTGAGTCCCTCATGAGTGCTGCGGAACCCACGTTTTGGGGGTGCTGTTTAGAAGTCCCAGTCTTCATCCGTGGTGTTTTCGGCCTTACCAATGACGTAAGAAGAGCCGGAACCACTGAAGAAGTCGTGATTTTCGTCACCACCCGGGTTGAGTGCCGACAGGATCGCCGGGGAAACCCGAGTCTCGTCGGCCGGGAACAGTCCCTCATACCCCAAGTTATTCAGAGCCTTGTTGGCGTTGTACCGCAGGAAGCGCTTCACATCCTCGGTCCACCCCAGCTCGTCATAGAGGTCCTCGGTGTACTGAGCCTCGTTGTCGTAGAGCTCAAACATCAACTCGAAGGTGTGATCCTTCAGCTCATCCCGACGGGCCTGGGGCTCCTTCTCCAAAGCGCGCTGGTACTTGTAACCGATGTAGTAGCCATGCACAGCTTCATCGCGAATAATCAGACGGATAATATCCGCAGTGTTCGTGAGCTTGGCGTGCGAGGACCAGTACATCGGAAGATAGAAGCCCGAATAGAACAGGAAGCTCTCCAGCAGCACGCTGGCGATCTTCCGCTTCAGCGGATCATCGCCCTCATAGAAATTGAGGATCGTATCCGCCTTCCTCTGCAGGTGCTCATTTTCTTCCGACCACCGGAAGGCGTCGTTAATCTCCGGCGTGGAGGCCAACGTCATGAAGATAGAGGAATAGGATTTCGCGTGGACGGACTCCATGAAGGCGATGTTCGTGTACACGGCCTCTTCGTGCATCGTGACGGCGTCGTCGATCAATTTCACAGCACCCACGGTGCCCTGAATGGTATCCAGCATCGTCAGGCCCGTGAACACGCGCATGGTGGTTTGACGCTCGTGTTCGTTCAGGGTGGACCAGCTGGGAACGTCGTTGGACAGGGGGACCTTTTCCGGAAGCCAGAAGTTTCCAGTGAGTCGGTCCCAGACCTCAAGATCCTTGTCGTCTGGAATGTTGTTCCAGTTGATGGCAGAAATAGGTTCCCCAGCCTGGTGATGTGCTGGGGACAGTGGCTTACGTGCCGTCATTGCCCATGCGCTCCTTCAAATCGGACTTTACCTTCCCGACTATATCCCCTTTGCGACACGAAGACCCCATAACGGTCAGAAGCTGCCCTGACTCCCCGTCGCAACGCCCGTCGGAAAAAATTTTTGAAGAATTTTTTTGCTCATGTGGGGGCATAGTGGCTTGTTTACGCCGCTACGAAGTTCATCCGGTAGCGATCATAAATCTTTACAAAAGTCCTGGTCATGATCATATTTTTACTATCACGCAGCGATCCCTAAGTTAACCCAGCCTTTCCTGTTGTTTATGGTCCCTGACCTGCAAAAAGGCAGTGCAAACTTAGTGGCAGACCCGTCATTGTGTGTCTATAGTCGGGTTCATGAGCATCAACGAGAAACTACAGAAGATCATCAACGACCAAGTCACCGCAGAGCACAAGGCAGCTCTGCTGTACACTCAGCTCGGCTACGAGCTCGACCGTCTGTCCTTCACCGGCATGCGCGACTGGATGTTCGCACAGGCCGACGAGGAGCGCGAGCACGCACAGAAGTTCGCTGACCACCTGCTGGACCGCGACGCCCGCGTGGATGTTGAGAACATCGACATGCCTTCCATCAAGATCTCCACTCCCCTGGACGCCTTCGAGGCAGCCCTGGACCACGAGAAGCACGTCTCCGGCCTGATCCGCGAGATCGTTGCCGTGGCTGAGGAGACCAAGGACATCGACTCCCGCTCCCTGCTGAACTGGTTCCTGGACGAGCAGATCGAAGAGGAAGCTACCGTCAGCGAGATCATCGACCACCTGAAGCTGGTGGGCAACGACGGATCCGGCCTGCTGCGCATTGACGCTCAGCTGGGTAGCCGCTAAGCCTCCCCTCTCGATTCCCTCAAAGGGAATTCCTCAGATACTAACTAGCGTTGGCCCCGTCCCTTAAGTTCAAGGGACGGGGTCTTCGCTATGTGTTGTGAGCCTGAGCAGCGCAAAGACCCAGTGCGCACAGAGCCTGTTGTCTGTGACGCGCCGGCCTGTTACAGCTACAGCATGCAGGATACGCAGCCTTCAACCTCCGTGCCTTCCAAGGCCGTTTGGCGCAGGCGGATATAGTAAATGGTCTTAATGCCCTTGCGCCATGCGTAGATCTGCGCGCGATTGATGTCACGGGTGGTGGCCGTGTCCTTAAAGAAGAGGGTCAAGGACAGCCCCTGGTCCACGTACTTCGTCGCCGCCGCGTAGATGTCAATGATCTTCTCGTAGCCGATCTCGTAGGCGTCCTGGTAGTACTCCAGGTTTTCGTTGGTCATGTGTGGCGCTGGGTAGTACACACGGCCGATCTTGCCTTCCTTACGGATCTCAATCTTTGACGCGATCGGGTGGATCGAGGACGTGGAGTTGTTGATGTAGGAAATCGAGCCTGTGGGCGGGATGGCCTGAAGGTTACGGTTGTAAATGCCGTGCTCCATCACGGATTCCTTGAGCGCTGCCCAGTCCTCGGCCGTCGGGGTGTGAATGGACGAGGCCTCGAAGATCTCCTGGATGCGCTGGGTCTTCGGTGCGAAGTCTGCAGGGTCGTACGCGTCGAAGAACGCGCCCGTAGCGTAGTCCGAGTTCTCGAAGTTGTCGAACTTGGTCTTGCGCTCGATGGCAATCTTGTTGGATGCCTTCAGCGCCTCGTACATCACGGCTGCGAAGTACGCGTTGGTGAAGTCCAAGGATTCCTCGGAGCCGTAGTAGATGTGCTCACGGCCGAAGTAGCCGTGGAGGTTCATCTGCCCCAGGCCGATAGCGTGGGAGTGGTCGTTACCCTGGCGCACGGATGGCACGGAATCAATGGACGTCTGGTCAGAGACGGCAGTCAAGCCACGGATAGCGGTCTCGATGGTCTTGGAAAAATCCTCGGAGTCCATGGCTGCCGCGATGTTCATCGATCCCAAGTTGCAGGAGATGTCGTCACCGATGGTGGCGTAGCTCAAGTCCGCGTTGAATTCGGATGGAGTAGAGACTTGCAGAATCTCCGAGCACAGGTTGGAGTGGGTGATCCGGCCGTCGATTGGGTTGGCCTTGTTCACCGTGTCTTCAAACATGATGTACGGGTAGCCGGACTCGAACTGGATCTCCGCCAGCGTCTGGAAGAACTGACGGGCGTTGATCTTCTTCTTCCGGATGCGTGGATCTTCCACCATCTCTTCGTAGTGCTCCGTGATGGACACATCGGCGAAGGCCTTGCCGTAAATGCGCTCCACATCATAAGGAGAGAACAAGTACATGTCATCGTTGCGCTTGGCCAGCTCGAAGGTGATGTCCGGGATCACCACGCCCAGGGACAGGGTCTTAATGCGGATCTTCTCGTCAGCGTTTTCGCGCTTGGTGTCCAGGAACTTGAGGATGTCCGGGTGGTGCGCGTGCAGGTACACAGCCCCCGCACCTTGGCGGGCACCCAACTGGTTGGCGTAGGAAAACGCGTCTTCCAGCAGCTTCATCACGGGGATCACGCCAGAGGACTGGTTTTCGATGTGCTTAATGGGCGCACCGGCTTCGCGGATGTTGGACATCAGCAGTGCCACGCCGCCGCCGCGCTTGGACAGCTGCAGTGCGGAGTTGATGGAGCGGCCGATGGACTCCATGTTGTCCTCGATGCGAAGCAAGAAGCAGGACACAGGCTCGCCGCGCTGAGCCTTACCCACATTCAGGAAGGTCGGGGTGGCTGGCTGGAAACGGCCGTCGATAATCTCATCGACGAGGTGTCCCGCCAGCTCCACGTCACCATCAGCCAGGCCCAGCGCCACCATGCTGACGCGGTCCTCGAAGCGCTCCAGGTAGCGCCGCCCGTCGAAGGTCTTTAGGGTGTAGGAGGTGTAGTACTTGTACGCCCCCAGGAAGGACTGGAAACGGAACTTCTTGGCATAAGCGCGCTTGAACAGGGCCTTAATGTCCGCGAAGTCGTACTTGTCCAGGATCTCCGGGTCGTAGTACTTGTTGCTGACCAGGTAATCGATCTTTTCTTCCAGGTCGTGGAAGTAGACCGTGTTCTGGTTCACGTGCTGGAGGAAGTACTGGTTGGCTGCTTCGCGATCCTTATCGAATTGAATGTTGCCATTCTCGTCGTACAGGTTCAGCAGTGCGTTGAGCGCGTGAAAGTCGAGTTGCTCGGCTTGGTGGACAGGCTCCGCCACGGTCTTTCCGAGTTCGGTGGAAGTCATTCGCTTGTACCTTTGGTGTCTTTCTTCTGGTGTGTCTTCTCGTGCGTTCTACGTTGTCCGTTTTACACGGACGGTCTCACATCCGCTCCCCAGCGGTGTTCAGATCGGAGCGCTTGTTCGAATTCGGCGAGCCCCTGCTGCACTCGGACCACGTCCTCATCCGTGCCCATCAGCTCGAATCTATAGAGGTAGGGAACCTTGCATTTCGCTGCGATGACCTCGCCGGCTTTGCAAAAGTCTGGGCCGAAGTTCAGGTTTCCGCTGGCGATCACGCCGCGCAGCAGTCCCCTATTGTGTGGGTTATTCAAAAATCGAATGACCTGTTTGGGCACCGGCCTGCTGAAGTCTCCTGAAATGCTGGCGCCGCCACCGTAGGTGGGGACGATCAGCACGTGTGGTTGATCCACGATCAGCTCGCCCTCGCTGGCTCGCAAGGGAATCCGCACGTTGTCAATGCCCAGTTTCTGCACGAATCGGTGGGTGTTGAGCGTGGTGGAGGAGAAATAGGTAATCAGCATGGTGCTGCTCTTTTCCGACGTGACGTCCAGGATCACGCCGACATGACGTGTCCAACGCCCGTCACCATGACGTGCCTATGACATACCGACGCCGGGCGTCGGCACGTGCCGGCGTGGTGTGTGAGGTGAAGCGCCGGGTTGTAGAGCTTCTTAGGCGGCTGCAGAGGCCAGGCTGCGGATACGGTCTGGGCGGAAGCCGGACCAGTGGCCGTCCTCGGTAATCACGACGGGTGCCTGGAGGTAACCCAGGGCCATGACGTAGTCGCGAGCCTCGTCGTCCAGGCTGATGTCCACGGTCTCGTACTCCAAGCCAGCCTTATCAAGGGCCTTCTTTGTTGCAGTGCACTGAACGCAAGCTGGCTTGGTGTAGAGAGTGATCATGGCGTGACCTTCCTGAAAAGCGGCGGTGAGTGATGGCCTGTGTTCCATCATTGTGACGTGCTTGAGCTTACACAGAATCGGGCGGGGAGACAACATGGAAAACACAATATTTAGGGCCACAGAAAGCCCTATACCACTAGATGTAGTAGTTACAACTATGGAATTCGCAGGTCGTATTCTGGCGGAGCTACAACATCTAGACGGTAAAAAAACATTCTTGTAATTTCACTCTCGTGAGCACCACCACAACCCACCCCGTGCGCGCTACAGCTCCACCCCACACACGCGACAACCCCTCCCCCGCGTCACTCGCGGAGAAGGGGTTGGTTCAAGAGTCGCGCTGTTAAAAGGATTAGCCCTGACGAGCCTTGAAACGTGGATCCTTCTTGTTGATCACATAAACCTTGCCACGGCGACGAACGACCTGAGCGCCCGGCTTGTTCTTCAGCGACCGAAGGGACTTGCGAACCTTCATTGGGCGCTCCTTTCCTCATCTATTCCAAAGCGTTCGGGCTGGCGGGTGCTGTTAGACGAACATCTAAGCTAGCGCCCAGTGAGCCTCGAACTCAAACACAAGCGATTAGTTTACCCAGCACCTAGCAAAAAACACAAATGAGCTACGGTTTCTTCATACCCCACGGTGGCTACTATGGTGTTCATGAACTCTACCCCGTCCACTGACGACCACCACCTGTCTCCCCTGCGCCGACAGATCATTGAGGAGCTCGGCTGCGCCCCCACCATCGACCCCGCCGCGGAGATCGCCCGGCGCGTGGCCTTCATCAAGGACTACCTGCTCTCCACCGGCGCCCGCGGCCTGGTGTTGGGGATTTCCGGTGGCCAGGACTCCACCTTGGCTGGCAAGCTCTGCCAGCTCGCGGTGGATGAGCTCAACGCCGCCAACGCTGAACGCACCGAGGCTGAACACTCCTTCACCTTCTACGCCGTCCGCCTGCCCTACGGCGTTCAGGCCGACGAGCAGGACGCTCAGATCGCCCTGCGCTTCATCCAGCCCAGCCGCGCGCTGACCATCAACATCAAGGACTCCACGGACGCCATGGCCCGCGCCACCGCCGAGGCCCTTGACGGCTCCCCCATCACGGACTTCAACAAGGGCAACATTAAAGCCCGCGCGCGCATGATCGCCCAATACGCCCTCGCCGGCCAGGTGGGCGCCCTGGTGGTCGGCACCGATCACGCCGCGGAGGCCGTCACCGGCTTCTACACCAAGCACGGCGATGGCGCAGCCGACCTGATCCCGCTGGCGGGCCTGACGAAGAACCAGGGCGCGTCCCTGTTGCGCCATCTGGGCGCCCCGGATTCCACCTGGGAAAAGGTGCCCACGGCGGACCTGGAGGAAGACAGGCCGGCGCTTCCGGACGAGGTGGCGTTGGGCGTCGGATATAAAGATATAGACGCCTACCTCGAGGGACGAGAGATCGACGCCGACGCCGCAGCGATCATCGAATCCTGGTGGAGGCGAACTCGCCATAAGCGGGCCATGCCCGTCACGCCTCACGACCAGTGGTGGCGCTAGTTATCAGCGGTGGCGCTCGTTACATGAAGAGCTGAATCCAGATGACCGCGGCCACGCCGAGGTACCAGGCAATGACCACCAGTAGCGGCATGCCGAACGCGGAGTGCGCCACGACGTCCCCGCGGTCGCGACGGATCTCGCGCATCATGTGAACCATTGTCATGATGAGCAGCGGCATCATGATCGCCCACACGGCCATGCAGTACGGGCACAGGGCGCCGATCACGAAGATCGCGCTGTAGGCGAGCCAGTGGACGAACACGATCCCGAAGGTCATGCCGGCGAGCGTGCACCACCAGAACCAC
This sequence comes from Corynebacterium zhongnanshanii, assembly GCF_014490575.1. Classification (NCBI taxonomy): domain Bacteria; kingdom Bacillati; phylum Actinomycetota; class Actinomycetes; order Mycobacteriales; family Corynebacteriaceae; genus Corynebacterium; species Corynebacterium zhongnanshanii. Next base: position 536,498 of record NZ_CP061033.1, on the reverse strand, counting down.
CGGGGAAGCTTAGCGCCCGTCATGAGCACCACGCCGATGGTCATGACCACGCCGTAGCCCAGGATGCCGATGAGAGGGTTGGGGAATCCGAAGGCGTTGGCCTGCGGTGATTGCATGACGTCACTGCAGGAGACGACCTCGTTGAACGTACAGGCGGGGACGAACGTGGGGTCGACCAGCAGGGCGATCTTGTCCACCGTGATGAGGAAGGAGAAGAACTCGCCGATGGTGGCCAGGATGAGCATCGTGGCACCGAACAGCTTCGTGGCTCCCCACCCGCCCGACCTGTCCTCCCGCGGGAGGGCCGTGGAGTTGTTGGTGGAGTTGTTGCTCGTGGATTCGTTGAAGGTGTTCTGAGCCATGGTCGTCCTTGCCACTTGTGTGAAAAAGCCACCGGGTATTCCCGGTGGCTGTTTGTGGAGCTAACGGGACTCGAACCCGTGACCCCCACACTGCCAGTGTGGTGCGCTACCAGCTGCGCCATAGCCCCGTGGAAAGCGTGTGTGCTCTCGAACGTCAAAAGCCTACATCACCGTGAAGCGACTAAACAAATCGCCTGGTTGGGGACTTTTTGTACGCCCGCGCTGTATCAAACAATCGCAGGCATCACACGCTTCCAATGCTTAAGGGTTAACAACCTCGGGAACCCAAGACTTGATGGAGCCGGTATTCTTATCGGCCACCAGCTCGATCTCCTTATCATCCACGAAGATGCGAGGGGTGGACACCTGGCCAGCTTGCTTGGACAGCTTGTCGCTGTTGGCCTGGAAGACACTCTGGGTAGCTTCCTGGTTCTTGCCGCTCTTCACGCCGTCCACGATGGACTGGTCCACGCCGTAGCTGGACACGGCGCGGGCCATTTCCTCGTTACCCCAGGTGCGGGACACCTCAACCTGGTTGGCGAAAATGTACTGCTGCAGGTTCCAGAAGCCCTTGGCGTTGCCTTCCTTGGCCAGGTCGATGACGGCTGCGCCGGCCCGGGAGGAGGAGCGACGCTCGGGGTCGTCCAGGAAGTTCAGGATGCGGTATTCCACCTTGATGTCGCCGTTGTTCAACGCCGCCAGGAGGTTCTCGTGATCGGATTCCGCCAACTCTCCACAGTGCGGGCAGGAGAAGTCTTCGTAGATCACAGCCGTTTTTGCGTCTGGATTCAGATCCTTGGAGGCCAGGACAACGGCGTTGTCCTTGAAGGAGACGTCGAATGCAACGTCCTGTTGTGGCATATCCATACCGGCAGCATTATGGTCACTGTTTTTCTTGATGAACAGGCCGCCTACCACGGCCGCGATGATGAGGATAGCGACGATGCCCCAGATGAATCCCTTGCTGGAATCCTGCTGTGGCGCCTTAATCTTCTGACTCAACGGAGTAGTCCTTTCGCGTTTTATACCCGAATCATTATTCCAACCACCACGTAAAATTACCAAGCCCTACGGGGCCTCATGTGCCCTTTTGACAGACAGTTAGCATCTTCCCTACCCCCATTGCCAGCAAACTGGCAGCGTTCTAGGACTTTTGCCATGATTTTTTGCGCATTCCCTAGTGAAACTGCCTGCGCACAGAGTAATCTAACCGTCCATGGATGACGTTTCATTTGCAGACCGGCTTAACGAGATTCTGGGCACCGCCGGATCTATCCTGTGGGGCCCATTCCTCCTGATCCCTCTCCTGCTGGGAACAGGAATTTTCCTTACGATTCGCTTGGCGGGTCTCCAGTTCCGCACCCTCGGCGTGGCCCTGCGCCACGGACTCATCGACCGTAACGACGAAGGCGGCGCGGGTGACATCACCCAGTACCAGGCGCTCACCACGGCACTGGCCGCCACGGTGGGTGTGGGCAACATCGTCGGTGTGGCCACCGCCATCGGCGTGGGTGGTCCCGGCGCGCTGTTCTGGATGTGGGTCACGGGTCTTCTGGGCATGGCGTCCAAGTACTCGGAGGCTTTCCTGGGTGTCCGCTTCCGCACCAAGGATGCTGACGGCCACATTTCCGGTGGTCCGCAGCGCTACCTCTCCGAGGGAATCCAGGGTGGCTTCGGTAAGTTCCTGGCCTGGTTCTTCACCATCGCCGCCATCATCGCCTCCTTCGGTATCGGTAACCTCACCCAGGCCAACGCCGTGGCCACCGGCTTGGAGGACACTTTCCATGTGGATCCCTGGATCACCGGCATCATCATGTTCGTACTGGTGGGAACGGTGCTATTGGGCGGCATCCAGTCCATCGGTAAGGTCACCTCTGCCTTCGTGCCGCTGATGATCGTGATCTACATCGGCGGCGGCTTGATCGTTCTGGGCAAGCACGCCGGCGAAATCCCCGCAGCGCTGGGCATGATTGTTACCGACGCCTTCACCGGCACCGCCGCCACCGGAGGCTTCTTGGGCGCCACCATCATCGCAGCTCTGCGCATGGGTGTGGCCCGCGGCATCTTCTCTAACGAGTCCGGCATGGGCTCCGCGGCCATTGCTGCGGCCGCAGCGAAGACCACACACCCTGTCCGCCAGGGCCTGGTCTCCATGACGCAGACGTTCATTGACACGATCATCGTGGTGACCATGACCGGACTGGTCATCGTCACGACGGGCGCGTGGAAAGGTGGTGCCGACGCCGCCGGCACGATGACCGCAGAAGCCTTCAGCCGCGGCATCGGCGCGGACTGGGGCGGCACGATCGTATCCGTCTCCGTGGTGTTCTTCGCCTTCTCCACGATCCTGGGTTGGTCCTACTACGGTGAGCGCAACGCGGAGCGCGCGTTCGGCCTGTGGGCGTCCCTGCCCTACCGCGCCGCGTTTACCTGCGTGGTGTTCCTCGGTGCGACCACGGAGCTGGAGTTGGCGTGGACCTTCGCCGACCTCGCCAACGGCCTGATGGCTCTGCCGAACCTGGTGGGTCTGCTGGTTCTGTCTGGCCTCATCGCCCGCGAAACCAAGGCGTACCTGGACTTCGATCCGAAGCTGCGCGCGAAGCCGGAGGATGTGCACCAGTTCCTGGTGGACACCAACAACCCGTGGCGCTCGGGAGCCTAAAGCACTCGGAGATCTCGAGCCTCCCCCACACCGTGTGAACCACAACAGGGGCGTTTTCGATGTATTTCATCGAAAACGCCCCTTCTATGTTCCACGAAACTATAGGGTATTTCCATGAATACTCCATCCTCCGATGTGCCCTATACCCTTGTCACCACGGCCCCAGAGCCCGCCCCCACCTACGGCGACGGACTGAACGTGGCCCTCACTCCGTTACGGTTCCTGCAGCGCAGCGCCGGAATCAGTCCCAACAAAATCGCCTGCGTGGACGGGCCGCGCCGCATCACCTTCCGTGAATTCGATGCCGACGCCCAAGCCTTCGCCCGCGCACTCCGCGCCGATGGAATCCAGCCCGGCGACCGTGTGGGCGTGCTAGCCGCCAACTCCTACGAAGCCCTCCTGGCGCAATTCGCCATCCCCCTGGCCGGCGCCGTGGTGGTCGCGATCAACACCCGACTGGCTCCCGCGGAGGTCTCCTACATCCTGGACCACTCCAGCATCAGCATCGTGCTGGGTGAGCGGGACCTGCTGGCCGCCGCGGTGACGGCCGTGGATCGAGACCTGTCGCGCCTCATCCTCATTGCCGACGAGCACGGGACTGAACCGGGCGCGGACCTGGGGGATGTGGAGTTGGCGTCGGACATCATCACGACATTCAGCAGCTACCTTCAGCCACATCGCGACGGTGAGCGGCTGACCTACCGCGTGGCCGATGAACGCCAAGCCATCGCCATCAACTACACGTCCGGCACCACCGGCAAGCCCAAAGGTGTGGTGTACACGCACCGCGGCGCCTACCTCAACGCACTGGGCGAGGTGCAGACGCAGAAGTTCACCAAGGACACGGTCTACCTGTGGACCCTGCCGATGTTTCACTGCTCCGGCTGGTGCACCGGCTGGGCCTCCATGGCGGTCACGGCCACCCAGGTGGCGCTGCGTGCGGTTCGCGGCCCGGACATGTGGCGTCTCATCACCGACGAGGGCGTGACGGCCATGTGCGGCGCTCCGGCCGTGCTGACCACCCTGGTGGACGATGACAATAAAAAGCGCGTGAAGAATCTCTCCATCGTCACCGCCGGCGCCCCGCCGAGCCCCACCATCATCACCCGATGCGAAAACCTGGGCGTGGAGGTCACGCACGTCTACGGCCTGACCGAATCCTACGGGCCCTACACCGTGTGCGAACCCCAGCCGAACTGGCAGGACATGACCGTCCGACGCCGCGCGGTGCTCAAAGCCCGGCAGGGAGTGGCGATGGTGACCAATGAGCAGGTGCGAGTCATCAAGGAAACCGAGAAGGACTCCGACCTGGTGGAGGATGTGCCGTTCGATGGAACCACCATGGGCGAGATTGTCTTGAGTGGAAACGGCGTGATGGCCGGATACTTTAAGGACCACGCCGCCACCGCCGAAGCCTTCCGCGGCGGGGTGTTCCACACCGGCGACCTGGGCGTGAAGCACCCCGACGGCTACATTCAGCTGCTGGACCGCGCGAAGGACGTGGTGGTCTCCGGCGGCGAGAACATCTCCACCATCGAGGTGGAGCAGGCCGTGGTCAGCTACCCGGACGTGTCCGACTGTGCGGTCATTGGCGTGCCCGATGAGAAGTGGGGCGAGCGCCCCCGCGCCTATGTGGTGCTGCGGCCAGAGGCGGCGGCGAACGTGTGCGATGGTGACGCGGAGACCCAGGAGAACGCGGAAAACCAGGAGGCCAGGAAGGCCATCGAGGAGGCGATCATTGCACACTGCCGCGCTCACATCGCCGGCTACAAGGTGCCGCGTGACATCCGCATTCTTCAGGAGCTGCCCCGCACGTCCACGGGAAAGGTGCGGAAGAACGAGCTCCGGGATGAGGCCTGGGCTGGGCACGAGGCACGGATTAATTAGCGCTGCTGCAGTGTGAGTTACCCTGTGCTAGTTACCCTGTGCGCTCTCGAGCTGCGCCTCTAATTCCGCCACGCGGTTTTTGAGTTCCTTAATGTCCGCGCGATACAGGTCCAGGCGTTCCTGGATCTGTTCCTCTGTGTAGCGGGGCTTGATTTGTTTGGAGCAATTCTTATCCGTGGCGGTGACGGTGATGACCATTATTCTTTCGATCTTCGCCCGGATTTCGCTGTCTCCCAGGTCCCGGATTCTCTCCTCAAACTCCGGGTCCTCGCCGGCTTCGATAAAGCGCGCGTGGCCAAACACTTTCAGCCGGTAGCGGGTGGGATAGTCCACGAAGAACAGGCACACACGCCCGTCCCGGTCCACGTTTCCGGCCGTCACGAACTGCATGTTTCCCTGAAACTCGGGAAAGGCCAGGGTCTTGTGGTTCAGGACGTGCACGAAGCCCGGAGGCCCTCCCCTATGCTGCACGTAAGGCCATCCGGCACCCGTGACCGTGGAGAGGAAAAAGTGTTGCGCGGAGCGGATCAGTTTCACTTCCCCGTCGCGGAACTCAAAGTCCTGCCCGCCGACCGTGTCATTGACTCTGTTATGCGCGCCGATGGCTTCTTGGCGCGCAATAACATAGTCGTCGAAAGCAATATCTGCGTATTTTCCTTCGCTGTAATCCGCCATAATCCACGATGATAGCTAAAGAATCATCGCAGCGACCCAGCCTGCCAGCAGCAGTGGAATGTTGAAGTGCAAGAAGGTAGGGATCACCGAATCGCGGATATGATCGTGCTGGCCGTCGGCGTTGAGTCCGGCCGTGGGACCCAATGTGGAGTCCGACGCCGGGGATCCCGCATCTCCCAGCGCGCCCGCAGTACCAATGATCGCGACCGTGGCGGCTGGGGAGAATCCCATAGCTGCACACAGAGGTACGTAGATGGTGGCGATGATCGGCAGCGTGGAGAAGGAGGACCCAATGCCCATCGTCACCACCAGGCCTACCAGCAGCATGGCGAACGCGGCAGCAACCTTGTTGCCTGCGAACAGGTCCGCGGAGGTGGCCACGAGGCTTTCCACCTCGCCGGAGGCGGACATCACCGCGGCGAAGCCCTGAGCGGTGATCATGATGAAGCCGATCAGGGCCATCATCTTCATGCCACCGGTGAAGACATCATCGGCTTCTTTCCAGTTGACCGCACCCGTCAACAGGAAGATAGCCAGTCCCACCAGAGCACCAATCAGCAAGGAATCGGCTTCGGTGTCCTGGGTCTGCATGATGATCTGCACGGCGAAGGTGGCGAGGATCGCAACGAGGGAGACGACGATTTTATAGCGAGAGATGGGCTCGTCGGCGTCGGTTTTTTTCAATCCCTCGATGGGCTTCTCGGCATACTCGCGGGGCTTGCGGTAGCTGAAGAACACGGCGATGAGCAGGCCGATGAACATACCCAGGGCGGGGATGGCCATGACGGACATGATGTTGATGCCCGTGGTGTCCATGCCGGCGTTGTTGATGTTGCCCAGCAGGATGTCGTTGAGGAAGATAGAGCCGAAGCCCAGCGGGATCCACATATAGGTGGTGACCAGGCCGAAGGTCATGATGCAGACAACCAGGCGCCTGTCGATGCGGAGCCTGTTGAAGATGGACAGCAGTGGCGGGATGATCAGCGGGATGAAGGCGATGTGCACAGGGATCAGGTTCTGGGACATGATCGCCATCGCCAGGATGCCCGCCAGCATCAGCCACTTCGTCACGGCGATAGTGGTGGCTTTGGTCTGTTCGTTCTCCACCCCGAGCTTGCCAATGATGAACTCGGCGAGCAGGCGCGGCAACCCGGCCGAGGCCACGGCCATGGCGAAGGCACCTAGCAGGGCGTAACTGAGCGCGATTTTCGCGCCGCCGGACAGTCCCTCTTGGAAGGCCACCATGGTGGCGTCCAGCCCCATGCCGGACAGGAGCCCGCCCACCAGGGCGCCGATGAACAGGGAGAGGACCACGTGAACGCGGCACACGGACAGTACCAACATCACGATCACTGCGACTAACACTGCATTCATTCATCACACATTAATCGCATGCGCATATTTGATTAAAATGCACTAAGCATTGTGGGGTACTTAGTGGGGGATCCAACAGGGGCGAGCCAGCGCGAGTGGGCTATCGTGTTGTCCTTGAGTGAAGGACGAAACAGACAAGACGGACGAGATCAAGGAACGCACGTGAAGATTCGTAGCGAGCGCCTGGCACGGCTAAAGCTGCTCCTGGGCGATAGTGGACTGGACAAGCTGGAGGACTCCACCGTGATGGTGGTGGGCTTAGGTGGCGTAGGTTCGGCCTGCGCCGAAGCCCTGGCCCGAGGTGGCGTGGGCACGCTGATCCTGTTGGACCGGGATGTGGTGGAGGAAAGCAATATCAACCGCCAAGCGCTAGCCTTCACCAGCACGCTCGGGCAGAAGAAGGCGGAGGTGATGCAGCGCATGGTCTACGAGATCAACCCGGACATCATCACCCACGCCCAGCCGGTGTTTCTCACTCCGCAAGGAATTGCCGAAACACTGGACGCATTCCCCCGCCCGGATTACGTGGTGGATTGCATTGACACAGTGTCCCAGAAATTGAATATCGCCGGCTGGTGCGCGGATCGTGAACTGCCGCTATTGTCCTCCATGGGGGCGGCCAATAAGTTGGATCCCACGTACCTGGAATTCGCGAATATCCGCAAGACCATCAACTGTCCCCTGTCCAAGGTGGTGCGCACGGAATGCAGAAAGCGCCGCATTAAGGGGCTAGAGGTGCTCTATTCCACGGAGGTGCCCGTGAAAAGGAAAAACAGCACCAGCCGCTCCAAGGGTGAGAATCTGGGTTCGATGAGTTATATGCCGCCCATTATGGGGCAAATGCTGGCGGGAAAGGTGATTCGCAGGCTTGCCGGCATGGAAGACATTCCGCGTCCGCCGCGCCGGTACCGTTCCCGGGAGGAAGCGTTAGCTGCGGCCGGTATCCAGGCTTAGGCCATGCTGCTCGACACCCATTATCACCTGGACTTTCTACCGCTGTCTGAACGTGCGGCTTTTCTGTCTGCCGTGGACGCCGCCGGTGGTGGAATTGTGCCGCAGACGCTCACGCCGGAGTCTTTTCGTGCGCAGCAGCAGGTGCCACGTGCCTCGCTGGGTTTTCACCCGTGGGCCATTGAATCCCGCGAGCAGGCGGACCGGCAGCTGCGTATTTTTCAACAGGCAGTGGGCACTACCCGTTTCATTGGTGAGGTGGGTCTTGATTTTTCTCCCCGACGCCTGGCCTCCGCCTCCCAGGAGCTCCAATCCGACGTTTTCCGCTCCATTGTTCAGACGGTCCGCCAGCGTGCTGAGGATAATGGGAGTGCCGATACGGAGCCATACGTGTTATCGATTCACGCAGTGAGATCCGCGGGAGTGGCGGTGGATATTTTGGCGCAGGCTGGCGTCGATTCTCATGATAGTTCGGTGGTGCCGGTATTTCATTGGTTTTCGGGGAACAGTGACGAGCTCACTCGGGTGATGCGCGCGGGCGGGTATATTTCGGTAAATCCGCGGATGTTGGAGTCCAAGAAGGGGCGGGCGTATGTGAGGCAGGTTCCGGCGGAGCGGTTGTTGTTGGAGACTGATTTGCCGAAGCGTCAGTCCTCTGAAGTTGGTGAGGCGTGTGGCGCGGCAGCCGCGGACGATGTGATGAGTTCGCTGCGGTGGACGCTGGATCGCCTGAGTGAGCTGCGGGGGAGCGATGTTACGGCACAGATCGAGGAGAACCAGCGGCGGCTGTATGGGATGTAAGGGCTCGGCTCATTGTGCGGAGATGAGCACGGTGAGCATCGTAGGGCGCGGGGTGGAATACTGGGGTTCATGACTGTTGAGATGACGCAGGGAGAGAACCTGGAGGAGTTCTTCTCCCCTGTTTTAGAGAAAATCTCCACCGCGGAACATAGGCAGCAGGCGCTGGAGCTTCTTCACTGGATTCACAGCACATTCCCGGACCTTGGGGTGTGTATTGCGTGGAATCAGCCCATGTTCACGGATCATGGGAGATATATCATTGGCTTTTCGTATGCGGCCAAGCATTTATCCGTTGCGCCGGAGCAGGTGGGGATCGCGAAGTTCGAGGAGGCGTTGAAAGAACTGGGTGTGTCCTACACGGCGAACCTGTTTCGCGTTCCGTGGGGCGCAGAGCCACCGTATGATCTCTTGCGACGCATGATCGAATTCAATATTGAAGACAAGAAGTCAGCAACGGGGTTTTGGCGCTAGTGCCGATCGGCGTTAATACTATTGCAAGGAAACTCTGTTGCACATCCACGATCGCTCACATGACGACCGTGCTACCCACGACGTAGAAAAATACTGCGACCAGAAGTCCGGTGACCGTCAACAGAAGCGGGTTGACCCTTTCTTCTCTCCCACGTTTTTCCGCCAGATAATAAACATAGAGCGCGGATAAAATACCGGTAGCACCGGAGGCCATCACCAATGCCGTCGCCACTCCACTATCAAAATTCAGAGCGGCAGATCCGATGAGCAACACCATGGAGACGATCCAGAGGCCGAGAATCGAATGATACATGCGACCAGCTCGTGATTGAGACATGCAAGAAGCCTTTCTGAGTCACGACAACATGTTCACTAACCAAACGTACCAGATGGAAGGCATACGCTGGGTTACGTCCGCACGCGTAGCGTATATGTAGCCCGCAGTAAACATTGCGCGAACGCACACGAAGGCGACCATTGAGTACACCTTTTCGATTCTATTTTTACCTACACCCGAAAGGGAGTACCCTGCGATAGTCGCTGTCCCACATCAGATGGCCCCACAGGCTACTGCTTGCGAAGCTTACGCTTCTCGAGGGCATAAGTACCCGCCGAAGATACAATAAGGGCATATACAGCAATCGCGATTAATTCACCTAATGGAGCCGACCGGGAGCCGTCCCTAAGGATCAGAACCAAAATAATTAGTGCGGGAAACAACCAGAATATGGCCACAATAAAACCGATACGCGAACGGCCTGGCTCCTCAGGCGTACGAATCGCCGCCAACCCCGCGCAGATCACAAAGCTGACAGCAAACACCGTAAAAAATGGCCAGCTATGCATTTATATCAGTCTCCTCATCTCGTGTAGACGTGGTTGTGTTCGCTAGAATAGTGTATCAGTGACACAGTGGCTGTGCAGGTTCGTGAAGGTAACAAGGGTTTAGACCTAGCATGCTTATCGACACCGGTGTGAGCAATTATGCTGAAAATCAGTGGCCAACACTGTCGGCGACGTTTCACGCCTATTTTGCAAAAACACGACACCCAGGGACGGCAAAAACTACTTCGCGCGCCGCTTATCCTTTTCGATCATATAATCGACTACTACGGAAATAACCAACACGTACCCAGCGACAAAATAAAATTCAGCTGTTGACTGGCTTCGCGTACCATCTTTAACAATGAGTACCAGGCTGATCAGGGCAGGGACAGCCCAGCATGCAGCCGCAATAGCGGCAATGCGAGAACGGGCCGGCTCCTCAGGCATACATATAGCTGCTATTCCCGCGAAGCTCACAAATAATCCTGCGAACAGAGCAAAGACTAACCAGCTATGCATATTTCACACTCACCTCTATTTTTTACGAATATGATCCAAATAAAACTTAACGGCCGCGTTTAAGATTTTCTGCTTCACACTAGGAGGAATTACCTTCCAAGCTATTTTCCCGGTAGCACCAGTTACACATCCAATGACTGCATTTTGAATATAGTCACCGCCGCCCGCGCCTCGATTCACAATGTCCGTCAAAACAGAGTCAGGAACACTGCTTAAGGCACCAGAGGCACACCACGCAACCGCCGAAATCGCCACACCAGCGATCACCGGAAGAGCACGATCACCATCATTTACTTCTAGCAGAGCTCGATTAAGCTCCTCCACCGCCTGCGGGCCGAGATACTCATGAATCTCATCAATCTGCTCTTGCGTTGGGGCAGGGCCCGTTGTAACCAGCTCCGAGAGCGCCTCCACAGAAGCACGCTTCGATACGGAATCTGCCTGCGCAACAGTCACCGAACTCACAGGAACAATCAAGGCCAAACATAGCGACACTGTGCGAGTTTTCACACCAGACATGTTATCTCCTAACAAAATTTGAACTGGGGCAAGCTCGATTATACAGACGTCAAAACATTTGGCAAGTGGAAATTAACCTATATTGTTATACTGTGTGATTATAATATTTTTTAGACACAATAATCTGACCAACGACTTTAATCACTAATCACTCAACTGATCGAGCATTCACGCACTCAGATGCAACAAATCCCAGCTCATTGCTGAGCTGGGATTTTGCTATCTGTGGAGCCGCCGGGAATTGAACCCGGGTCCTTCGCGATCTCGCCAGGGCTTCTCCGTGCGCAGTTCGCTGTTGTCTTTACTCGGCTCTCCTCGTCACACGAACTAGCGAGGATGACGAACCCAGTTGGTTTGAAAGTCCCCTCCGACCCAACCAACAAGGCCGAAAGGCAAGTCCCTAAAAACGATGCCAGGATCCAGACGAGGGACAGGCCTGGGCTGACAGACACGCGGTCGCTAGACCTTTCTTATTAGGCAGCGAGGGCGTAGTCGCGCTGAGTGTTCTCGGCGCTTATAGGTGTGCAGCGACGCTCACGGTGGTCTCCTGCCTGCACCGGCACGCTTCCCCTAACTCAACACACGAAGTCGAAACCAGAATCGACCCCATGGTGCCGTAGAGCGGAAATGCTTATTCTCTACAGTTCGTCCCATGCTACCCCACGCAGCACCGAAACCCAACCTGTGTCACCCACGCTGAGTCACCCTACCTGTTAATTTCACAGGCGCGCCCACCTCCACGTACTGTCAGAAGTTGTAGAAATATAGCCAATAGTCAGCATTACACTCACGCAGCGCACTCAGAACAAGGATCCCCACGCATGTCATCCAGCGGCACAACCAGCAGCACGTCATCGAAAAAAAGAACCATCTCCACCCTCTTCGCCGTGGGTCTCATGCTGTTTTCCATGTTCTTCGGAGCGGGAAACCTGATCTTCCCTCCCATGCTGGGCATTGAATCTGGTGACCACTTCGTCCCAGCAATCACCGGCTTCCTCCTCACGGGCGTGTTCATGCCCGTCATCACCGTGATCGCGGTGGCTGTGTCCGGATCCGGCGTGCGGGACCTGGCCAGCCGTGCCGGCGCGATCTTCGGCGTAGCTTTCTCCGTCGTGGCCTACCTATCCATCGGCCCGTTCTACGCCCTCCCCCGCGCCGCAGCAATCGGCTACGAGCTCGGCATTGAATCCACCTTCGGCTTAAGCGGCGGCCTCTGGCGCCTGGTATGCACCGCTGTGTTTTTCTCTATCGCGTTCGCGATTGTGATGTTCCCCGGCAAAGTCGCGGACACGTTGGGTAACTACCTCACGCCCGTGCTGTTGATCCTTCTGGCAGTGCTAACCATCGTCGGCATCCGCTCGATGAACAATCCTCCCATCGACGCCACGGAGGAATATAGCTCCAACGCCCTGGTAGCCGGCGTGCTGCAGGGCTACTTCACCATGGACTCCATCGCGGCCCTAGCCTTTGCGATTATCGTGGTGTCCAGCTTCGGCGGCAGCGGCATCACCGATCACAAGAAAGTCGTGAAGCTCACCTCCATCGCCGCCATCACCGCTGGTGCGTTCCTGCTGCTGGTGTACATCGGCCTGGGTGTGATGGGCACCCGCATGCCGGACAAGTCCAGCTACTCCGACGGCGCCGCGGTGCTCTCTTCCGCCTCGAAGCTCACGCTGGGTTCCACGGGCGACATGGTCTTTTCCGGCGTGGTCCTCTTGGCCTGCCTCACCACGGCTGTGGGCCTGATCGCGGCCTGCTCGGCCTTCTTCAACGAGCTGTTGCCGGGCATCTCCTACCGCGCCTGGGCGATTACCTTCACCCTGATCGGTTTCGGGATTTCCAACCTGGGCCTGGAGCGCATTCTCAGCATGTCCGCGCCGGTCATCGGCGTGATTTACCCGTCCGCCATTGCCCTGGTGCTGCTGAGCATGTTCCACCTTCTGGTTCCTCGCCATCGCCTGCCGTACAGCTACCGCACCGCCGTGTATGTGGCCTTGCTGTTCTCCCTGATCGACCTGGGCGTGAACCACAACCTGCTGGGCATGGAGTCCCTGACGTTCACCTCGTCCATCCCCCTGTTCACCGAGGGCCTGGGCTGGCTGATCCCCACCGTCGTCGCCACGGCCATTGCCTTTGTTGTGGACATGTCGCGGGGGCGTATGCGCAAGGAGTCCCTCATCTCCGGCGAGATCGACGAATCCCTCCATTCCGATGTCACCTCCGGCTCGTCCACGCCCAACGCCGCAGGCAAGGACGATTAATCGGACGTCCGACGCCGCCTACTCGCCGTCGTGCTCAGGTGCCTGTTGCGTGAGCTGACGGCGCCGACGGGAGGGCGTTGAGTCGGGAAACTCGGCGCCATCGGGAAAAGGCATCCATGCCGGTTGTTTAAACACACCGACAGCTCATGCGGTATGGGATTTTAGGCGTTGAGGCCCTTAATGCGCCGGCCGAGCTCACGGGTGGCTTCTCGCTCTTCCGTGCGGCGCTTGATGTCCTGGCGCTTATCGTATTGCTGCTTACCCCGGGCCAGCGCCAATTCGCATTTCAGACGTCCCCCAGAGAAGTACAACTGGAGCGGAACCAAGGTGGAGTTCCCCTCGCGGACTTTACCCAGCAGGGAATCAATCTCCCGGCGGTGCAGCAGCAACTTCCTCACGCGGCGTGGGGAGTGGTTGGTCCAGTGCCCCATGGAGTACTCCGGGATGTGCAGGCCGCGCAGCCAGACCTCGCCCTCGTCGATGGTGGCATAGGCATCGATCAGGCTGGCTTTTCCTTCGCGCAGGGACTTCACCTCGGTGCCGACCAGCACCACGCCGCATTCGTAGGTGTCCACAATGTGGTAGTCGTGGCGGGCCTTGCGGTTGGTCGCAACAACCAAGGGGCCAGCGCCCTTCGCTGTCCCCTTGGAGCCTTTTGCCTTGGCCCGCGATGCCTTGGAGGCCGCTTTTCCGGAGTGTACGGGTGTACTTTTTTTCGCCATGATTGCTCACAGCCTACCAGCAACCGCAGGACCAGCCATCAGCAACCGCGCAGCACCAGCAGGGCGGTTGCCCGGTGTGCTACTTCTTCACGTACCAGCGCAGCGTCACCTGAGCCGTCACGGCGGCGACCACCGCCCCCAACAACACGACGAACGGCGCGGCGATCCAGATATCACCACTGGTGATGCGCGCGACGAGGTTGGCGTCGTACAAAGACGCCATGGCCTTGTCCACCACGAACGTCTTCGCCGCCACCAGCGCGGCAATGGACAGGACGGCACCAATCACGGCGCCGATCACGGCCTCGATCACGAACGGCGCCTGGGTGAACCAGCGGGTGGCGCCGACCATGCGCATGATGGAGATCTCGCTGCGGCGGTTGAATGCAGCGATCTGGACCATGTTCATAATCAGGAAAATGGAGGCCAGGGCCTGCACCGCGGCGATGAGGAACGCGGCGTTGCGGATGGCGTCCAGGTTACTGGTGGCTTCCTGGACCTCGGCGCCCTGGTCCACGATGTTGCCCACGGCGGGGTTGTCCTTGATCGCGTCGATGGGCTCTGTTTCGGTGGGGTCAACCAGACGAACGTGCAGCGCGGCGGGGAACGCATCCGGGGAGGTCTGCTCCACCAGGCGTGGGTCGGATTGACCGAACAGCTGCACGAAGCGCTGGTAGGACTGATCCTTGTTGCGGAAGGTCACGGCCTCCACGCCGTCGTCGCCTTCCAGGGTCTCCTTCAGCGCAACACACTCCTCGCTGGAGCAGTCCGTATCCGTGGTGGAGAGCTCATCGTTGAGCTGCACCATGACCTCTACCTTGTCGATGTAGATGTCTTTGGTGCGCTGGGTCATGTCCGTCAGCAGGAAGCCGGTGGTCAGCAGTGCCAAGGAGATGGCGGTGGTGATGATCATGGCCACGGTCATGGTCATGTTTCGACGGAAGCCGGCGAGGGCTTCGCGGAGGACGAATCCTAGTTTCATTGTGCTTCTCCCCTTCTATCGGCCTACGCCGTAGACGCCGCGGGCGTCGTCGCGGATCAGTTTGCCGTTGGACAGTTCCACCACGCGCTTGCGCATGGAGTCCACGGCCACGTTGTCGTGGGTGGACATGATGACGGTGGTTCCGGTTTGGTTGATGCGGTTGAGCAGCAACATGATTTCGGTGGAGGTTTCCGGGTCGAGGTTGCCGGTGGGCTCGTCGGCGAGCAGGATTTTCGGCTCGTTGACGTAGGCCCGGGCGATGGCGACGCGCTGCTGCTCACCGCCGGATAGCTCGTTGGGGAAGCGGCGTTCCTTGCCGTCCAGGCCCACGGTTTTGAGCACGTCGGGTACGGTTTCTTGGATTTCGGAGCGTTTCTTGCCGATGACTTCCAGGGCGAAGGCTACGTTGTCGTACACGTTCTTCTTCGGCAGCAGACGGAAGTCCTGGAAGACGTAGCCGATGCGCTGGCGGAGCTTGGGGATGTTCTTGCCTTTGAGCGTGCGTAGGTCGAATCCGGCGACCTCCAGCGCGCCTTCGTCGGCGGTGACTTCGCCGAGCATGAGTTGCAGGAAGGTGGATTTACCGGAGCCGGAGGGGCCGATGAGGAAGACGAACTCCCCCTCGTCGATGTGGAGGCTCACGTCCTTCAGCGCGGGGCGCGTGGACGTCCGATAGCTCTTAGATACATGCTCAAAAGTGATCACAGCGCCTCAGTCTATCGAAAAAGCCCAGCAGCGTGAATTCTTAAGTGAATTGTGTGACACATGTGACTGTTGTTTTCTTATTTTCCCCGACGCCCGGCGCGATCTCTCCCGCTTCTCCTCACAGGCGCCACACAGCCTATCCAAAGGTTGCCTGCAGCCTGCCCACAGCGCACGAAAATACACCTAAAAACATAGCTACAGCAGGGAAAACCGGGGGCAATCGAAACTATCCCCCGGCCCCTTTCCACGCGGTAAACAAATCGCTAAGATCCGGTGACAAGGAACACAGCTACAACCGCTCCAAGGAACACCGTGCTGAACACCAACCGAGTCCGCCCCACCGGCGATCGACCTCCCGTCGCCCCACTCCTTCCCCGATGATCCCTTTTGTAATCCCTAAGCATGCACGCCTGTGCACATCATCTTGTAGAAGGAACAAGGCATGAGCTCTCCTGCAAACACCCCACTTCCCAACAGCGGCGACGTGGAAGCCGTTGTTGACGCCGCTATCTCCCGCGCCAACGAATGGCTCCAGATTGAAGAAACCTCCGCATCCACGCAGCAACTGGCTGACCTGGTGCATGACCCCGACGGCGTGGAGTTCACCTTCGCCTTCGTGGACCGCGTGGCACGCCCCGAGGACAACCGCGTCGCTGCCAAAGAATTCGTGAAGATCGCCCACCCGTTCAAGAAGTCCGCACCGATCCCGGACTTCATGGGCCCCATCGATTCCCTGCTGGTCACCGCAGGTTCCATCTTCGCCCCACTGCTGCCCAGCGTGGTGATGCCGATTGCCCGCAGCTACCTGCGCTCTACCGTGGCGCACCTGGTGCTGGATGCAGAAAGTAAGGCACTGGACGAGCTGCTGGACCGCAGCCGCGAAGAGGGATTCCGCCTGAACCTCAACTTGCTGGGCGAGGCTGTGCTGGGTGAAGAGGAAGCCACGCGCCGCCGCGACGACATCATTAACCTGCTGAAGAACCCACGCGTGGACTACGTGTCCGTCAAGGCCTCCTCTGTGGTGTCCCAGCTGAACCACTGGGATCACGACGGCAGCATCGAGCGCCTGAAGGATCGTCTGCGTCCGCTGTACCGCCAGGCCATGACCCGCAACCCTCACCCGTTCATCAACCTGGACATGGAGGAGTACAAGGACCTGGATCTCACGATCCACCTGTTCACGGAACTGCTGAGCGAGGAGGAGTTCCACGACTTGGAGGCCGGAATTGTTCTGCAGGGCTACCTGCCGGACACGTTCTACGCCCTGCAGACTCTGGCGGAGTTCGCCCGCAAGCGCCGCGAGGCCGGCGGCGCGAAGATCAAGGTGCGCCTGGTGAAGGGCGCGAACCTCTCCATGGAAAACGTGGACGCCGAGATCCACGACTGGCCGCTGGCCCCCTACCCCACCAAGCCGGAGGTGGACGCCAACTACGTGCGCCTGTTGGACTACATCCTGCAGCCGGAGCACGCGGACAACATCCGCATCGGTGTGGCCAGCCACAACCTCTTCCACCTGGGTCTGGCCATCGAGCTGGCCAACAAGCGCGGAGTGAAGGATCAGCTGGATATCGAGATGCTGCAGGGCATGGCCCCCGGCCAGTCCAAGGCCATCCGCGAGCTGGTCGGTGACCTGATCCTCTACACCCCTGTGGTGAAGAAGGAGGACTTCGACGTCGCGATCTCCTACCTGGTTCGCCGCCTGGAGGAAAACGGCGCGAAGCAGAACTTCCTCTACGCCCTGTTCGCACCCGGCGATGACGAGGGCGCTGGCTTCTCCCCGATGGATGGCCAGAAGCAGGCATTTTTGAACTCCGTGCAGGACCGCTGGACCACCGTTGCTGGCCCGTACCGCACGCAGAACCGCCTGGAGGAATCCAAGCAGCGCGCCGGTACCCGCTCCGGCGGCATCGCCGGCCACTTCATCAACGAGCCGGACACGGACCCTGTGCTGCCCGCCAACCGCGAGTGGGCTCTGCAGCTGATCGATCCGTCCAACGATCCCGGCCCTGCCGTGTCTGAGCTGGTCACCGATACCGCCGTGATCGACGCCGCCGTGGATCGTTCCCGGCGCGCCGCCGAGGCCTGGGGCTCCAAGTCCGGCGCTGAGCGCGCCGAACTTCTGGATCGCGCCGCTGACGCCCTGGCGGATAACCGCGGCCGCCTGATCTCCGCTGCTGTGTTCGAGGCTGGCAAGACCATCGCCGAGACGGACCCCGAGGTCTCCGAGGCCATCGACTTCGCCCGCTACTACGCCGAGTCCGCTCGCCAGCTGGACTTGGTCCGCGGCTCCGTGTTCACCCCGTACAAGACCGTGGTGGTCACCCCACCATGGAACTTCCCCATCGCCATCCCATTGGGTGGCGTGTTCGCCTCGCTGGCGGCCGGTGCCACCGTCATCATCAAGCCAGCGCCACAAGTGCTGCGCATCGCGGAGATCTTCATGGAGATCCTACGTGACGCCGGCGTGACCGAGGACCTCGTCCAGCTGGTCAACGCCGACGAGGCGGACGCCGGCAAGCACCTGGTGTCCCACCCCGATGTGGACTCCGTGATCCTCACCGGCGCCTCCGAGACCGCGGCCCTGTTCCGCAGCTGGAAGCCCCGCCTGACCATCAACGCAGAAACCTCCGGCAAGAACGCCATCATCGTCACCCCCTCGGCCGACCCAGACCTGGCCGTGGCAGACGTGTTTAAGTCCGCGTACGGACATGCAGGACAGAAATGCTCGGCGGCGTCGTTGATCATTACGGTCGGTTCCCTGGGCAAGTCCGAGCGATTCCGCAACCAGCTGGTGGACGCCGTGCGCACCATCAAGGTCGGCCACGGCACGGACATCTCCACCAACATGAACGGCGTGATCGAGGCACCCGGCGACAAGCTGCTGCGCGGCCTGACCCAGCTGGAGCCAGGCGAAAAGTGGCTGGTCAAGCCGCAGAAGCTCAACGAGGAAGGCACCCTGTGGACCCCTGGCCTGCGCGACAACGTCAAGCCAGGCTCCTGGTTCCACACCCACGAGTGCTTCGGCCCCGTGGCAGGCATCATGCACGCGTCCACCCTGGATGAGGCCATCGAGTGGCAGAATTCCACCGGATTCGGCCTCACCGGCGGCATCCACACCCTGGATGACAATGAGAAGGACTACTGGCGCGAGCGCGTGGAGGTCGGCAACGCCTACATCCAGCGCGGTATCACCGGCGCTATCGTGCAGCGTCAGTCCTTCGGCGGTTGGAAGAACTCCTCCATCGGCTCCGGCGCCAAGGCCGGCGGACCGAACTACGTGGCACAGCAGGGCATCTGGTCCGAAGGTGACCTCGCCGAGCTGCCGACCGGCACCATCGACGCCCGCATCACCCAGCTGCTGCGCACCTTCCACGCGGCGATCCCCGTCAACGACCAGGACAACGCCCTGTCCGGCGCGGATCACGAGTGGCTGCGTACCGCTGCGGAGTCTGATGCGTTCAACTGGGCCACCGAGTTCGGCATCGAGCACGACAAGACCGGGCTGACCGTGGAGTCCAACATCTTCCGCTACCGCAGCCTGCTGGAACCGCTGCGTGTGCGCGTCAACGAGCACACCAACGCGCGTGACCTGCTGCGTCTGGTGCTGGCGTCCTACATCACCGGCACCGCGCTGGACATCTCCGCCAACGAGATCAACGCGGAGAACTTCGCCGGCCTGTCCCTGGCGCTGCACGAGGCAGCCAACGCTGCCCCTGCCAAGGTGACGGAAGCCTATGGCGATTCCGCTGTCAACGGCTACCTGATCCGCGTGACCAGCGATAAGCAGTTCGCTCAGGAGATCGAGAACGCCAGCTGCGCGCGTATCCGCAGCCTGGGCGAGACTCCCGAGGAGTTCTACGTGGCTGCCGCGAAGTCCGGCGCAGTGATCCTGGACCAGGATGTGCTGGCCGATGGTCGCCGCGAGCTGCTGCCGCTGCTGCTGGAACAGGCAGTGTCCGAGACGAAGCACCGCTTCGGCTTCATTCAGAAGCACTAGAGCGCCGGGCTACTGGCCCTGCTGCTGGGACATGCGCCAGCGGATGCCGGCCTCCAGGAAGCCGTCGATGTCCCCGCCGAGCACCTTGGTGGGGTCATTGACCTCGTAGTCCGTGCGCAGATCCTTCACCATTTGGTACGGGTGCAGCACATAGGACCGCATCTGGTTACCCCAGGAGTTGGAACCGTCACCCTTCAGTGCATCCAGCTCCGCGCGTTCTTCTTGGCGCTTGCGCTCCAGCAGCTTCGCGGCGAGCACACGCATGGCCGAGGCCTTATTCTGAATCTGGGACTTTTCGTTCTGGCACGTCACCACAATGCCCGTGGGCATGTGGGTCAGGCGCACCGCCGAGTCCGTGGTGTTCACGGACTGGCCGCCGGGGCCGGAGGAGCGGTACACGTCCACGCGCACTTCATTCTCATCAATGTCGATGTGGTCCGTCTGCTCCACCACAGGCAACACTTCCACCTCCGCGAAGGAAGTTTGGCGCCTGCCCTGATTATCGAACGGGGAGATGCGCACCAGGCGGTGGGTTCCCTGCTCCACGGACAGGGTTCCGTAGAGGTATTCCCCGTGAATCACCATCGTGGCGGACTTGATGCCGGCTTCTTCGGCGTAGGAGACGTCATACACGTCCACCTTGTAGTCGTGCTGTTCCGCCCATCGGGTGTACATGCGCAGCAGCATTTCCGCCCAGTCCGCGGCGTCCACGCCACCGGCGGCGGAGCGGATGTTCAGCACGGCCTCGCGCTGGTCGTATTCCCCGGACAGCATGGTGGTGACTTCCAGGGATTCGATCTCCTGGCGGATCTCCTGCCGCTCCGCCTCGGCCAATTCCAGGGCTTCGGCGGCTTCACTGTCCCCATCGCCTGCCTCGGCGGCGGCTTCCTCTGCCATGTCGTACATGATCGGCAGGTCCTCGAGGCGCTGGCGCAGCCCGCGAACTTTCTTCAGTTTTGCCTGCACACGGGACATTTCTGAGGTGACGTGTTGGGCGTGGTCCGGGTCATCCCACAAGCTGGGGTCCGCGGCCTGGTCTTCCAATTCGCGGGCGCGTGAGTCCAGTTCGTCCAGGTCCAGCACGGACTCGATTGTGGTGAGTGTGCTGTCCAGGTCTTGCAGGTCTGCGGAAACATCGGGGTGCATAATGCGCAATTCTACAGCGAGGGGTGCACAATAGAGGGCATGGCTTCCGATAACACGCACGCGCGCGCCCAGAACAGTTCTCCGGCTCAGGACTCTCCCATTCCGGAGGAGATGCTCAACGCAATTATTAAGACGTTCATTGTCCAGCATGTGGATGATTCGGATGAGCACTTGGCGCAGGCTCTGGTGTATAACGCGGGTCGGCTGGCGTGGCGCATGCGCGAGTCGGGGCTATCCGTGGAGCAGAAAACCAGCGTGTCCGACGTGGTGACTGCTGCCGACCGCGCCGCGGAAAAGTTTGTGGGGGATGCCCTGCGCGCGATCCGCCCCGACGATGGCCTGTTGGGCGAAGAGGGTACCGCGGTGGAATCCACCACGGGCCGCACGTGGGTGATTGATCCTGTGGATGGCACCTACAACTTCACCACGGGCTCTGATTACTGGTGCTCCGCCCTGGCACTAGTGGAGGGCGACCCCACCGACCCTTCACGGGTGATCTTCGGCGCCGTGCATCGCCCGGCCATGGGCTACACGTGGTTCGGTGGTCCGTCGATCCCCACCACGCGCAACGGGGAGGCGATTACTGTGTCCGACGCCCCACTGTCCTCCTCCGCACTGGGCGGCTACTTGCACCCCACGAGTTTCGCGGATGATTCCATCCGTGAGGCGTGGCTGTCCGTCGTGACCCGCGCGGCGTGCGTGCGGATGCTGGGTTCGGCGTCCATCGACTTGGCGGATGTGGCGGCATCCCACACGGGGGTGTGGCTGCAGCATAGTTTGTGCGATTGGGACTGGCTTCCGGGTCGCGCTTTGGTGGAGGGTGCCGGCGGCGCATGCCGGAAGGTGGAGGCTGGCTCCACCACCTGGTCGCTTGCTGGCGCGCCGACGGCGGTGGAGCAGGTGGCGGAGCTCCTGGAAGCGCACCGTTAGACACTTTCCATCACAGCAGTCACACCTGTCACGCTAGTATGGTGCCTATGAGCACTCACACCCCCGCACCCTCTCCCTACGCCGAGGACCTGGAACTTGCGCTGACCTTGGCGAATGCCGCGGACGCCATCACCATGGCACGGTTTGAATCCGGCGACCTTCGGATCGAGTCCAAGCCGGACCTCACCCCCGTCTCGGACGCGGACACGGCCGTAGAGCAACGTCTGCGCAGCATCCTGTCCGAGCAGCGCCCCGAGGACGCGGTGGTGGGTGAAGAGTTCGGCGGCGAGGCTGTGTTCGAGGGCCGCCAGTGGGTCATCGACCCCATCGACGGCACCAAGAACTTCGTCCGCGGCGTGCCCGTATGGGCCACGCTGATCAGCCTGTTGGTCGATGGTGTGCCCGTGGTGGGCGTGGTCTCCGCCCCTGCTTTGTCCCGACGCTGGTGGGCCTCCCAGGGAACCGGCGCGTGGCGCACCTTCAACACCCCTATGATCCAGGGCGCCGTGGGAACCGACCACCCCATCCCGAGCGCTGCCCCGCGTCGGCTGAGTGTCTCCGGCGTGACGAAGGTGGCGGATGCCTCCGTGGCGATCAGCTCCCTGACCGGCTGGGCCGATTGCGGTAAGCGGGAGCAGCTGATCCAGCTCACGGACCGGGCATGGCGCTTGCGGGGCTACGGTGATTTCTGGTCCTACATGTTGGTCGCCGAAGGCGCGGTGGATGTTGCCGCCGAGCCTGAGGTGAACCTTTGGGACCTGGCCGCCTTGGTTCCCATCGTGGAGGAAGCCGGTGGAACCTTCACCAGTGTGGACGGCCAGGCAGGCCCGCACGGCGGCTCTGCCGTGGCCACCAATGGGGCTCTCCACCAGGAGATTCTCGACTCCCTGGCCTAAGGCCACCGGCACACATTCCCGGACCCGCGTAGACTGTGGACAATAGAAACTTTCTCGCAATCCGCGTACTACCTAAGTTATGAGGAGCGTCGCCCCCAATGTCCCATCAGCACTTCGTACCACCGGCTGAACAAGACCTCACCACCTTGTATGAATGGGAAAAACTGCTGGAGCATGCTGAACGTTTCACCACTTCCCTGGGCACTCCCACGGCAGTAGATACGGATAACACCCTGAACCTGCGCAAGCTCTTCCAGGAGCAGCCAGGCCGGGCGTCGGACATGACATTCCAGTGCGGCCCGTTACGGGTGGACCTGTCCAAAAACCTCATTGACCCCTCCGGCCTGAACCTGCTGGTGAACCTCGCCCGCAGCAAGAAGGTGGAGGATTACCGCGTGGCGATGTTCGAGGGGCAGCAGATCAACACCACTGAGCAGCGCTCCGTGCTCCACACCGCACTGCGCCTGCCCGTCGACCGCGACCTGACCGTGGAGGACGCCGAAGGCAACACGCAGGACATCGCCGCGGACGTGCACCAGGTCCTGGGCCGCATGCGGGACTTCGCGAAAGCGCTGCGTTCCGGTCAGTGGCAGGGCATCTCCGGCCACACGATCAAGCACGTGGTGAACATCGGCATTGGCGGCTCGGACCTAGGCCCCGCCATGGCCGCGGAGGCCCTGCGCCCGTACCAGACCGCCGGCATTACCCCTCACTTCATTTCCAACGTGGACCCTGCACACCTGGAGGCCGTGCTGGATCAGCTGGAACAGCAGGGCAAGATCGGTGCAGAATCCACGCTGTTTGTGGTGGCATCCAAGACCTTCAATACCGCCGAGACGCTGGCGAACGCGCACGCTGCACGCCGCTGGCTGCTGGCCCGGCTGGAGCGCACCGGCGTGGACGTCAGTACCGACGAGCAGATCCGCCAGATCACCGCGAAGCACTTCGTGGCTGTATCCACCCACCAGGAGGAGGTCGAGGAATTCGGCATCGACCCAAAGAACATGTTTGAGTTCTGGGATTGGGTAGGCGGCCGCTACTCGGTGGACTCCTCTATTGGCCTGACCCTCATGGCAGCGATCGGCCCACGCGACTTCACGAACTTCCTGGAGGGCTTCTACGACGTCGACAAGCACTTCAGCTCCGAGCCGCTGGAGATGAACGTTCCCGTACTCATGGCTCTGCTGGGCGTGTGGTATACCAGCCTGCTGGGCGCGCAGTCCCACGCGGTGCTGCCCTACTCGCAGGACCTGGACCGCTTCCCGGCTTACCTGCAGCAGCTGATGATGGAGTCCAACGGAAAGTCCGTGCACCTGGACGGCAGCGCTGTCACCACACCCACGGGCGAGATCTACTGGGGCGAGCCGGGCACCAACGGTCAGCACGCCTTCATGCAGCTGGTCCACCAGGGCACTCACTTGATCCCCGTTGATTTCATTGGCTTCGTGAACCCGCACGTGGATCATGCCGACGCCACCGGCGCGCACAGCATGCACGACATGCTGATGAGCAACCTCTTTGCACAATCCCGCGTGCTGGCGTTCGGCAAGACTGCCGAGGAGCTTCGGGAGGAGGGCTTGGACGAGGCTCTGATTGCCCACAAGGTGATGCCGGGCAACCGCCCGTCCACCACGATCCTTGGTGACAAGTTGACCCCGCGCACGCTGGGAGCGCTCATTGCTCTGTACGAACACATCGCCTTTGTCCAGGGTGTGCTGTGGGGCATCAACAGCTTCGACCAGTGGGGTGTGGAGCTGGGTAAGGCGCAGGCCACCACCCTGCTGGACCTGCTCCACGGTGAGAGCGCGGTGGACACCGGAGACTCCTCCACCGATGATCTGATCCACCACTACCGCAGTCGCAGGGAGCGCTAGCGACCTGACGTTGCGGAGCGCTAGCGACCTGACGTTGCGGAGCGCTCAAGCGCCTGGCAGTGGGGGCACCACCAGATGATGCGCTCCAGCTCTGCTGAGTCGAGCTCCGAATCCCCTCCGGCCCAGCGCCCTCCCAGGGTAGAGGTCTCGATGAGCGTGCCGCAGCGTCGGCAGGGGCGGTCGGCCCGCCCAAACACGTAGGTACTCATGCCGCGGCGCCGGTCCCCGGTGAACACCCGGTGAGGTTCGAGCCTGTTGTCCCACATCACTCGGCGCGCAACCTCCAGGGCGCGGGTGACCCCTGACTCGCCGACGGCGTCGACGGGGATGGCGGGATGCCAGCCGAGCAGGAACATCACCTCGGCGCGGTATTCGTTGCCAATGCCCGCGACCATGGTTTGGTCCACGAGCGCGGCGCCGAGGCTTCGGCCGGGGCGGGTCATGATGTTGGCTAAGGCGCACTCCTTCCCTGTGGATTCCCAGGTGTGTGGCTCAGCGAGGATGTCCGGGCCTAGGTGCGCGATGACCTCCGGGTAGGCCTCGGCGGGATGCAGGCGCACGAAGCCCAGGCTGTGGCCCACGATTTCGATCTGCGGGCCGCCCTCGTGTTGCGGAGTGAAGCGAAGGATGATGCGGGCTGTGTGATGGGGTCTGCGCCAGCGGGTTCCTTGTGCATGGATGGACCACACGCCCTCCATTTTCAGGTGTGTGTGCACCAGCGTGTCCCCGATGTGCATGAACAGGTGTTTTCCGTAGGGCCATACGCGGTGGACTGTCTGACCGGTGAGGCTGGTGGTGGCCCATCGGGGTACGCGAATATCGGTGTGGGTGACTGTTCGGCCGGTCATCCATTGCAGGCGTTCGGACAGCTGCAGGACGGAATCTCCCTCGGGCATGACGCCTAGGCTACTTGATGCTCAAGCCCTTGGGCACCAGGCGCGCGCCGGCGCGAGTCCAGGGGCGGAGGTCTGCGTCGAGCACCGGCACCCCGTCGATCCTCTCCACCAGGATGGGGCTCAGCCGCCCGGCGTGCACGGCGACCTGCAACGCTCCGACGACGTGCTCCACCACCGCGGAGTCAACCGGCTGGTCGCCCTGGCTCTCGTCCACGACGCCGTGCTGCATCACGCTGATGTTTTTGCCACCGCGGGACATCCACGCCAGCAGCTCTCCTCCATGAAGGACCACCAGGGACCCGGCGCTGCGAGTGGGGGTGGTGGCGCCGTCGCGCACGGAGGGCCAGGGCAGCGCCGCGCCGTACGGGTTGGCGGGGTCCAGGGTGGCGAGCACGATGGGCTCGGCGGGTCCCGCGTCCGGGACATGCTCAGACGTATGCTCCGGCGCATCCCGAAGCTGGCCGATCACATCCCGCGGTGCGAACTGCGCCCCGCCCAGGCCCTCGATGATGTATCCGCGCAGCACGCTTCCGGAATCCTCCCACGCGGACAGGAGCCGGTAGGCTTCCGCGAATCCGCCGGAGGCCTTCTCCGCCATCACTGCCCCTCGGGTCACCACCGCGTAGCGCTCGATCCAGGTTTCTCCCTGCATCGCGGCCAGCTCGGTGGACGTGATGTCCCAGGTACGGGGTAGCGCCGACCATCGCCCTGGCACGGTGGAGCGGGCACTGGCGGCCAGAGCGTTGCGGCGGGCCGTGGCTGCTTCGGCGGCGAATCCGTGCGTAAATCCCCGACGCCCCAAGCGCACCCGCCGCTGGCTTCCGCGCCCGCGATCCCGGCGGGGAGCGCGATGCGCTTGTCGCCCGCCGCTCGTTCCAGCCTCGGCAAGGCGGGCCCGGATCGGGGCGAAAGAGTCGGGGGTGATGAGGCCGGCGTCGAATAATTCCCACATCGCAGCAATCAGATCCTTCGCCGCCTCGGCCACGCCCGCACCCGCATCAGTCCCCAGCGCGGTGGCGAGTTCGCTGGCGAGGAAGGCACCGCCGGCATCCACGTGGGTGGTGATTTGCAGGGCGAGCATGCTGAGCGCCGACTCCTCCTGCGGGCGTAAGTGCAGCAGCGCCGGGGCCATATCCGCAGGCAGGAGGGTGATCCAGCTATCGGCGCTGCCGGCCACGCCGGAGCCCACCGCGATGACGTCGCCGGAGCTCAGCAGCTCGTCCAGGTCGCCGGGCTGGTAGTCCGGGATGCGCGCGGGAAGGACCACGGTCTCCCAGGCGCTGGCGGGTAACGCCACGCCCGCCAGCTGCTCGATCACGTTCAGCAGGTCCCCGCGTTCCTGCGTGGCCAGGCCGTGCCAGACCTGCAGGAACCGCGCGTAGGCCTCCGGCGCGACCGGCTCCACTGCACCGCGGGCGGCAGCGAGGGAGGCGCTGCGCAGGCGCCGCAGCATCGCCACGTCCACGAACAACGGCATACCCGTGCCCGTGGAATCCTCCACGCGCTCCAGGCGCTTCTGGCTCACCCAGCGGCTCAGCAGCGACTGGGCCGCGGCCACGCCCATGCCGAACTCCTGGGCGGCCTCATCAGCCGACGACGGGCCGCGATGCCGCAGCCATCTGAGCAGCAGCTGGTCCAGCGCGTCGGGAATCACCCGCGCATCGGCCACCACGCCCGGCGGGACCGGCACACCTAAGCCATCGCGCAGCAGCGGCATGTCCTCCACCACGGCCAGCTTGGTCTGAGCGCCGAAGCTGATGCGCATGAGGCGCCGGGGAATCAGCTCCTCCAGCTGCGCCAGGCTCACCCCCGTGGGCGTGAGGTGCTCGGTGGCTTCAGCCCACGGCTCGATCCGGCGGGCGATCTCCTCCAGGGTCAGCGGCCCCAGGCTGCGCAGCATGTCGATGGCTTGTTCCGCCGAGGCGGCCCGGCGCCCCTCGGCCAGCCACTGCGCGGCCTCCACCACGCGCCCCACCACCGCCGGGTCCAACACATGACTCTGGGAGGAGGTGCCCAGGACCTGCGCCAACAGCACAGGATCCACTGCCAAGGCCGCCGCGCGTTCGGCGGAATCCCCTTCGTACATGAACGCGCCGGTGTAGCTAAACAGCAGCGATTCTGCGAAGGCACTGGGGCCGTCCGTGGTGACCTCCGCGACCCTGATCGCCCCGCCCGGCGCGCCGCGCTCCTCCAGAGCCGTGAGCACCGTGCGCAGGGCATCCATGCTGTAGACATCGTGGATGCACTCCCGCATGGTTTCCACCATGATCGGAAACTCCGGGTGGTTGCGCGCCACGTCCAGCAGCTGGGCTGCCCGCTGGCGCTGCTGCCACAGCGGCTGGCGTTTGCCGGGGTTGCGCCGGGGCAGCAGCAACGCGCGGGCGGCGCACTCCCGGAAACGGCCCGCGAACAGCGCGGAGGAACCCACGTTATCCATCACGTCCGCCACCGCGGTGCTCGCGCGCTCCTCGGCGGGTCCGCTGCCCAGCACCAGCTCCAGACCCGGTGGGGTGTCCGAGTACGGCACGCGCAGCACCAGTCCGTCGTCGCCGGCCACGGCCATCGCGTCCACCCCGGTCTCCGCCTGGATCTGCGCTGCCAGCGCCATCGCCCACGGGGCGTTCACACCCCGGCCATAGGGGGAATGGATCACCACGCGCCAGTCACCAATATCATCCTTGAAGCGTTCGATCAGGATGGTCTTTTCATCCGGAACCAGGCCCGCAGAGTCCTTCTGCGCGGCGTAGTACGTGTCCAGATTCTTGATGGTGTACTCATCCAGGAAGTCCTGGCCCTTGATGTCGCCCAGCTGTCCGGTTCCCCACTGGCGGCGGTGTTCCCCGATCGCCTGTCCCAGCTCCACCGGGCGGCCCTCGGCGTCCCCGGTCCAGAACGGCAGGCGGCCGGTGTGCCCGGCCGCGGGGGTCACGATCACCTGGTCGCGTGTGATCTCCAGGATCTTCCAGCTGGACGCTCCCAGCGTGAACACGTCGCCCACGCGGGACTCGTAGACCATCTCCTCATCCAGCTCCCCCACTCTGCGGGCTCCGGTCTCGCTGCCGGCGGCCAGGAACACGCCGAACATCCCACGGTCCGGGATGGTTCCTCCCGTCGTCACCGCGATGCGTTGCGTTCCGGGGCGCGCCTCCAGGACGCCCGCCGTGGCGTCGTAGGTCACACGCGGCTTCAGGTCCGCGAAATCAGTGGAGGGGTAATGGCCGCTGATCAGCTCGATCACCCCGTCGAAGGCCTCGCGGGGCAGGGCGGAATAGCACAGGGCGCGGCGCACGGCGGTCCACCACTGCTCCACGTCCAAGCGCCCACCCGGCGCCTGGACTGCCGCCGCGACCGTCTGCTGCGCCAGCACATCCAGCGCATTGGTGACCACATGCAGCGGCTCCAGCTGACCTTTGAGCATACGGTCGACCACCACCACGGCCGCTTCGGCGTCCTGCTTGTGCAGAGGATAGATCGTCGCGGAACTGGTCGCCCCCACCGTGTGGCCTGCGCGACCGCACCGCTGCACCGCGCTGGCCACGCTGGGTGGCGCGCCGACCTGCACCACGTGATCCACCAGGCCCATGTCGATGCCTAACTCCAGGGAGCTGGTGGCGACCACGCACTTCAGACGCCCCGATTTCAACGCCTGCTCAATATCCGCCCGTTCCTCCTTGGACACGGACCCGTGGTGGGCTCGAGCGATGACCGCCGGTGCGCCCGTGACCTGCGCCGATTGCGCCATCAGCTGAGCCGGGTCCCTGCGGGTGGGCGCGGCGAGGGATTCCGGGTCGTGCTCGGCGGCCCATAGCTCGTTCAACGCGCCTGTGAGCCGCTCCGCCGCGCGGCGGGAATTCACGAACACCAGCGTGGATTGGTTGTCCATCACCTGCTGATAGATCGCCCGTTGGACGTGGGGCCACACGGACCGTTGCTGCGGTAGCGCCGATTCTTTATCGACGCCGCTGGCCACACGCGCCCCCGACCCCGCCGAACTCGCCCCTCCCAATCCTTCCCCCATGAGGCTGGGTCCGACGAGGGCCTCGTCGATGGGGGCTTCGGCGTCGGTCTCAGGATCGGCGGCAGGATCGGATTCAGTATCGGTGCGGTCCTCCGCCGGCGGCGGATCCTGAAAATCCTCCACCACGGAGCGCACGCGCACATCCCATCGCTTCATGATCGGCGGATTCACTACGGTCACGGGGCGATCGCCGACCAGGAAACTGGCGACGGTATCGATGGGGTTCACCGTGGCGGACAGGCCGATGCGCTGCACGGGGGCGCCGGTGACCATCTCCAGGCGCTCGAGGCTCAGCGCCAGATGCGCGCCGCGTTTCGTGCCGGCAACCGCATGGACCTCGTCCACGATGACCGTCTCCACGCCGGCCAAAGTCCCGGCGGCTTTCGAGGTCAGCATCAAGTACAGGGATTCAGGCGTGGTGATGAGGATATCCGGCGGGTTACGCAGCAGCTTCGCGCGTTCAGTCTGCGGGGTATCGCCGCTGCGCACGCCCACGCGGACAGGTGCGATGCTGTGGCCGAGGGCGTCGGCGGTGCGGGCGATGCCTGCCAGCGGCACGGCCAGGTTGCGGTCCACGTCCACGCCCAGGGCCTTCAGCGGGGAGACGTACAGCACTTTGGTGGTGCCGGTTCCCCGGTGGGTGGCGGTGTGTGTGGAGTCTGAAGGGACTGCAGCATCTGATCCCTCACGCTGGGGGAGGTCAGACGGGATCAGCAAGGGACTGGACGTGAGCGTGGACAGGGACCACAGAAACGCCGCCAGCGTTTTTCCCGATCCCGTCGGCGCCACCACAAGCGCATTATCACCTGCGGAAATGGCCTCCCATGCCTGGGTTTGCACCAGCGTTGGTTCCGCGAAGACGTCCCTGAACCATGCAGCAACGGGGGCATGAAAGCGATCAAGAACGTCGGCGGGCATGTCACCAGTTAAACAGACGGCTAGACTTAGTGCCATGACTGCCGAAGTAGACGATGCAACGTTGGCACTGCGCCTGGCGTTAGGCACGGGAGAGATCCTCAAAGGCGTACGTAACGTAGGCCTGTTGCGCGACGACGTATTGGGCAAAGCCGGCGACGCCACCGCTCAAGGATGGATCGCCCGCTGCCTCGAGCAGCACCGTCCCGACGATGCCGTCTTATCCGAAGAGGCCCCCGACGATGGCTCCCGCCTGGTGAAGGACCGCGTGTGGATCATCGACCCGCTGGATGGCACCCGCGAGTACGGCAGTGGCCGCCAGGACTGGGCGGTACATATCGCATTGGCAGAAAAGGGCGTGATCACGCAGGCTGCCGTAGGCATGCCGGACCTGGGCCGCGTGTTCCACAGCAACGACATCCGCGCCGTGGGTGGCAAACCCACGAACCGCCTGGTCATCAGCCAAAACTCCTCCCCGGAGATCGGAACGTTTATTGCGGAAGAAACGGGCATGGAGTTGGTGCACATGGGCTCGTGCGGGGCGAAAACCGTCTCCGTCATCTTGGGGGATAACGACGCCTACATTCACGCCGGAGGACAATACGTATGGGATAACGCAGCCCCCGTGGGCCTGGCCCAAGCTGCGGGTTTGCATACCTCACGGCTGGATGGATCCCCTGTGGATTACGGCGCGGAGGATACCTATCTTCCCGATCTGCTGATCTGCCGGCCGGACATTGCCGATAAGCTCTTGAGCGCCGCCGACAAGTATCTTCAGCGCGGCTAAATCGCGGGTAGACTAAGCGGCGTTAGGTTTGTGTTGATGGAAAGGTTGTCCACCGTGGCCTCTGGCGCTATCCCCACTCCGTACGAGGATCTTCTCCGGGAGATTCTGGATTCTGGCACACGCAAGCCAGACCGGACAGGAACCGGAACCACCAGCCTTTTCGCCAAGCAGATTCGCTTCGATTTGAGCGAGTCCTTCCCCCTCATTACCACCAAGAATGTGCACATTAAGTCCGTGGTGGGCGAACTGCTGTGGTTTTTGCGGGGTGACTCCAATGTGACGTGGCTACAGGACAATGGCATTCGCATTTGGAACGAATGGGCCGATGAGAATGGGGACCTGGGCCCGGTCTACGGGGTGCAGTGGCGCAGTTGGCCCACTCCCAACGGTCAGCACATTGACCAGATTTCCGGGGCGTTGGAAATGCTGAAGAATAACCCCGATTCCCGGCGCAATATTGTCAGCGCGTGGAATGTCTCCGAGTTGGACAATATGGCATTACCTCCGTGCCACTTGCTCTTCCAGCTATACGTAGCCGACGGCAAACTGAGCTGCCAGCTGTACCAGCGCAGCGCGGATATGTTTTTGGGCGTGCCGTTTAATATCGCCTCCTATTCCCTGCTGACTCACATGTTTGCGCAGCAGGCGGGCCTGGAGGTCGGCGAGTTCATCTGGACCGGCGGCGATTGCCACATCTACGACAACCACCGCGAACAGGTGGAACTGCAGCTGTCCCGCGAGGCCAGGCCGTATCCCCAGTTAGTGCTGAATAAGGCGGCGGACATGTTTAGCTATTCATTCGAGGACATATCCTTCGACGGTTACGATCCTCACCCCACGATTAAGGGAAAGGTGGCTGTGTAATGGCGGAAACTACGTCGCGTCCCACAGGTTTTGAGCCTGGTGACTACCCCGAGATCACTCGGGACAAGGTCAATGAGGCCATTGAGCGAGCGTTCGCTGAGGCGGGGATTTCTGGCGTGTCGGCGTCGGATATTGAAATCGCACAGATTTGGGCGCAAACCACGGCGGGCATTATCGGCGACGGTAAGGACATGCCCTGGTATTTGCCCGAGGATTTGAAGCATTTTCAACTCTCCACGATGGGATATCCCGTGGTGATGGGCCGGACCAGCTGGGAGGCGCTGGAGGCCCCCTACCGGCCGCTGCCGGGGCGCGAGAATTGGGTGGTGACGCGCAACGAGGCGTACTCGTCGCCGGGCGGGCATCGGGTGAGTTCGCTGAGCGAGGCGATTGCCCAGGCCGCGGTGTGGATCAGTAAGCGGCGGGCAGAGGAGCCAGAGACGGAGCTCACGCCCACGGTATGGATTCTGGGCGGCGGGCAGGTGTACGCGCAGTGCATGCCGATTTCCGACCGCGTGGTGATTACGGAGATCGACATGGTGGCGCCCGAGCGGTTTAGCGTGCATGCGCCGGAGATTCCCGCGACCGAGTTCGAGGAGAACGCGGGACCGTGGGAGACCTCCGCCACGGGGCACCCCGTGGACAGCGACGCGACCGTGGATTACCGGATTTGTGAGTACGTGCGGCGGCAGGCAACACGTGGGCAGCAGCGGCGCCCGCGCGAGTAACTATATGCACATATGTAGATAGATACATCGCGGCGTGACTCTTTAGTTTCCCCCACCCCCTTCCCCTCCCCCGCCGCGCGATACGGCTTCAGACCATCTGCATGTCAGATGGTCTTTTTCTATGCCTCCCCTCCCAAGGGGGTAAGAGCAAGTACTTATCTCTGCCATTTACTTTTGCAATAGAGAACGTGTTCTGTAGCTTGAATCGCAATCACAAATCCTTTGTGATGCGTTTCACTACAATGACGATTTCGGAGAAGACTGTTGAATCAGCCAGCACCCTCGACTGAGCGGCATACCCCATCCGCTGCAGAGTTCAAGGCCTGCCAACAGAGCCCTGAGTTCCAGGAGCTCCGCTCAAAGCAGCGCGGTTTTACCTTTCCGCTAACCATCGCCGGATTGGTGTGGTTCATGCTGTACGTGGTTATTGCCATGTACGCACCAGGCGTATTAAACAAGCCGGTTTTCGGCAACATTAACGTGGGAATCCTCATGGGAGTCTCCCAGTTCGTAACCACCTTCGGCATTACCTGGATGTACGTGTCCTACGCCAACAAGAACCTCGAGCCACGATCCCAAGCGATCCGTGAGTCCCTCGAGCACCCATCCGCCACCCCACCATCCACCACGGTGGCATAAGGAGCACACACCATGACTTTCTTTACTGCCGCCGACGCCGGCGCAAGTGCTGGTAACCCCATCCTGAATATGACGGTGTTCGTTGCCTTCATCGTCATCACCCTGGGCATCGTGGCGTACGCCTCGAAGAAGCCCCAGAAGTCCGCGTCCGACTTCTACACCGGTGGAGCGTCCTTCTCTGGAACGCAAAATGGTCTGGCCATCGCCGGTGACTACCTTTCTGCCGCTTCCTTCCTGGGAATCGTCGGCGCCATCGCGCTGACCGGATACGACGGATTCCTGTACTCCATCGGATTCTTCGTAGCCTGGCTGATCGCACTGTTGCTGGTCGCTGAGCCGCTGCGTAACACCGGTAAGTTCACCATGGCTGACGTGCTGTCCTTCCGTCTGAAGCAGCGCCCCGTGCGCGTGGCCGCTGCCTTCGCCACCCTGGGCGTGTCCCTGTTCTACCTGGTCGCACAGATGGCCGGTGCAGGTGCGCTGGTATCCGTGCTGATGGATATTCACGACAAGACCGCACAGGCCGGCATTGTGGCCGTTGTGGGTGTGGTGATGATCGCCTACGTGTTGATCGGCGGCATGAAGGGCACCACCATCGTGCAGATGATTAAGGCTGTGCTGCTGTGCTCCTGCGTGGTCATCATGGTCATCATCATCTTCGTGCTGGTGAAGGGAAACTTCTCTGAGCTGTTGGCGCGCGCCGTGGAGTCCCATGGTGGCAACGCCGCCATCCTGGAGCCGGGCCTGAAGTACGGAAAGTCCGATGTGACCAAGCTGGACTTCATTGCTCTGGGGCTGTCCCTGGCCCTGGGTGTGGCTGGACTGCCTCACGTGCTGATGCGCTTCTACACGGTTCCAACCGCGAAGGAAGCACGCCGGTCCGTGACCTGGGCCATCATCCTGATCGGTAGCTTCTACCTGCTGACCCTGGTTCTGGGCTACGCCGCTGCAGCGTTCGTGGGCCCTGAGCGCATCAAGGGCGCCCCAGGTGGCGCGAACGCCGCTGCACCGCTGCTGGCCCTGGAGCTTGCCGGGCCAATCTTCATGGCCGTGATCTCCGCCGTGGCGTTCGCCACCGTGCTGGCTGTGGTGGCAGGTCTGGCCATCACCGCTTCCGCCTCTGTGGCTCACGACTTCTACAACTCCGTGCTGCGCAACGGCCAGGCCACGGAAGAGGAGCAGGTCCGCGTGTCCCGCATTACCGTGGTGATCATCGGTATCGCCGCTATCCTGCTGGGCATTGGCGCCATGAGCCAGAACGTAGCCTTCCTGGTCTCCCTGGCATTCTGTGTGGCGGCGTCCGCAAACGTGCCGACGATCCTGTACTCCCTGTACTGGAAGCGCTTCAACACCACGGGTGCCGTGGCCTCCTTGTGGACGGGACTGCTCACCGCAATTGTGCTGATCATCTTCTCCCCTGCGGTCTCCGGCAGTGAAACCTCTGTGCTGCCGAACGCTGACTTCGCATGGTTCCCACTGACCAACCCAGGCTTGGTATCCATCCCAGCTGGCTTCTTGGCCGGTATCATCGGAACCTTCCTGGGCAAGCCAGACAACTTCGACGAGCTCCAGTCGGAGATGGAGGTTCGCTCCCTCACCGGCGTGGGGGTGGAAAAGCCAGTGGATCACTAAGTCCACGTGTGCCCCGGCGGAAGGCCTCAGGCTTTCTGGCCGGGGCTTTGCTGTAGTTTTTTCTCAGCGCAGCAACACGGTAAAGTCTGTGGTGCTATGCCCTAGTAGCTCAGTGGATAGAGCACGGCTCTCCTAAAGCCGGTGTCGGAGGTTCGATTCCTCTCTGGGGCGCATTGTGATCAGTCGGGACATAGTTGACACTGTCAGTCGCGACATGGTTGACAGATACCGCTCTAGGGTTGGGACGTTGTTCTTTCCCTGGGGCGGTATTTGTTTTTAGTGCTGGGTGTTCTTGGGGAGTTTGGGTTGGTATTGGCGCTGGGTGTCTATGATGTGTTCGGCGATGAGTTCTCCTGTGGTGGCGTTGGTTGTGGTGGCTGTGTTGCCGGTGATGACGGTTAGTGTTGGGGTTCCTGCGTAGGATCGGCCGATTCCTAGGTAGCGTAGTTTTCCGGCGAAGCGTAGGGTGATGCGGCCTGATGTGTCGACTTTGTCGTGTCGAACTCGGTTGTCTTCGGTTACTAGTGGTTGTGGGCTGGCTTTGGGCAGGGCGTTGTATGCCTGGTGTGGGGTGTTTCGTCCTAGGGCGCGGTGAGGGCGGTCGTTGTTGTACCAGGTGCGGAATTCGTCGAGGAGTGCTTGCAGTTGCGGGAGTGTTTCTGCAGGCGGTCGGGCTTTGAGCCATTTTTTGAGTGTTTGGTGGAAGCGTTCAATTTTTCCTTGGGTTTGTGGGTGAGCTGGTCGACCATTTTTCTGTTTGATGGAGTGGGTTTCGAGGAATTTTTCGAAGCCTGTTTTCCCGCCTCTGGCGCCTGCTAGGCGTGCGGTGAAGATAAGTCCGTTGTCGGTGAGGGTGGATTGGGGAAGTCCGTAGGTGGCTGTGACTTCTTCGATGGCTGTGACGACGGTGGGGCCGTGGACGCGGTAGAAGGCGGTGAGGTAGAGCAGGTAGCGGGAGTGGTCGTCGAGGAAGTCGAGGACTTCGATGGTGCGTCCGTCGCGTAGCCTGACGTAGGTGACGTCGGCTTGCCAGCATTCGTTGGGCAGTGTGGCTGCGAATCGGCGTAGTGAGGCTTTGGGGCGTTTATGGGGTTGGGGTGTGATGAGGTTTCGGGTGGTGAGGATTCGTCTGATGGTTGATTCTGCGGGGCTGCGGAGTCCGCGTTGTTGGAGTACCCAGGCTATGGATTCGGGTCCGTTGTCGGCGCCTTTACTGGTGAGTTCTTTGCGGATGGCGACGATCTCATCAGCGAGGGTGTCTGGGATTTTGGTGGGGGATGTTTTGGGTGCTTTTGATCGGGGTTGGACTGCGTCCGGGCCGCCGTGGTCGTAGCGGTCGAGCAGTGTGTAGATCCATTGGCGTGAGCGTTTGAATTTTTTGGCGGCTTGGCTGACTGTCATGTGTTGTTTGCGGATTGCTGTGACGATTGCCAGGTTGGGGTTGTTGTAGCTCATGGCTCATTATCGGTGAGTTGTGTCAACGATGTCTCGACTGAGCTGTCAACTATCATGCCCGCCGGGTCAGGGGGCCAGGGTGTCAAGTATGTCCTGACTGATCTGTCAACTATCACTGAGAAAACCGCAGGAAGAATGTGTCAACTATGTCCTGACGGACAACACTCTCTGGGGCGCATTGTGATCAGTCGGGACATAGTTGACACTGTCAGTCGCGACATGGTTGACAGATACCGCTCTAGGGTTGGGACGTTGTTCTTTACCTGGGGCGGTATTTGTTTTTAGCTATGGTGTACACTTTGGACAACAAACGAACTTACCCCCTAGTTGCCCCCAGCATTGTACACATCCACAGCTTCCTGTAACGTGATGTGCGTAAGCCAGGGTTGAGCATATGCAAGAATACCCAGGGCAGCAACTCCAGGGACTCACTGCAGAAGCGGTTGAGTCCCTGTGCTTTTAGACGAAAGTAGATCATCCATGCTCTTCGCCTATCTCGATGAAATCGGAAGCCCTGGCGCCTTTGTCCATCCTAGGCATTCTCGTTTTAGCGACAGTCCAGCGTTTGGATACGGCGGATTCATAATTCCCGAACAAAAAGTCCGAGACTTTGGAGCATACTTTTCCCATCATAAAAAAGTATTCTTTCGAAAGGAAATACCAGTAGATATCGATCCTGGACGCTGGGAGAAAAAGGGAGCAGACCTCCTCTTCGCAAAAGTAGCCGAGGAGCGACCACAAAATCTACGAATCTTAGGGTCGCTCATAGGAGAGCTACGGCAGCTCAAGGGGCGCCTTTTCTACTATGCAGGAGAGAAACCCGTTGGAACCCCCCAAAGAAACCAATTGCGGACAACTCGAGTTCAAAGAACGCGAAGAGACAGCGATGCGCGAAGCTCTCAATCGCATTGCGCGTTACGCTGACACGAAGAAATCAAACGTTCTTGTCATGATCGACCAAGTTAATGAAAAATCTCGAATTCAACGGCTGCCCGCAATGTACGCACATATTCTTGGCCGCTCGTCAGAGCACCCTGAAATGCGACGCCTCATCGAACCGCCCATGCATATTGATAGCGAGCTTTCAACGAACATTCAATTTGCGGACTGGATCTGCGCACTCGTCAAGCGAGCTATTGACTACCAACTCGTAGAAGACTCCCGATACCACTGGGTTCCCGAGGCACAACAGCTGAAATCAGCTCGAGGATTATTTACTTACGAATCCAAGATACACCTTCACCAGCACACCATTAATGACCTAAACCATTCCGACATCCTCAATTCTGAACGGTCACTTTTCGACTCAACACGTAGCTCTTCCCTCGATAAAGAAAATATGCAAAAACTAGAACGTATACGTGCCGCAACCTTCAAATCATCAAACTAGATCATATCCATCCTAGGATTGAAAACTTTGAACCTTAGAAGATCAACGCTCAAACTGTTCATTGAGGTGAGTCAGCAATTCTTCCTGAGCAGATTGCAGGAAGGACAACATTGACTGAACGAAGAACGTCAGCTCAGCGTGATTTTTGGGGTGCTCAGCGTCTTGAAATGCCTTGTAGTAACGCGTCTTATGGGCAAGAAGATGCCCAGAAAGCGACAAAGCAGTTGGCTTAGAAAGCAGCTGCGCCAACCTCATGGTCAGCAGAAATCGTCCGAAACGACCATTGCCGTCATAAAAGGGATGGGTGTGTTCCAGCATAAAGTGTTCTACCATTGCGTTGACCAACCCCTTGCCTTGCCGATCCGTGGAGGAGTCGAGCATCACCTGCATTCTATCGATGATATTCTGTTCCCCCACCGCACCAGCATGAATAGTGTTCATGCCGTTAGAGATGGATACGCTTCCCGCCCGGAAGAGTTGCCCATCAAGCACATCCTCATCGGCCAGCTCATGTGAAAGCAGCATGTCATAGACCTGCCGAATATCTCCAACAGTCTGGGGGTATCGCAATGCTCCATCTGCGTTGAATGCCTCGGTGTAAGTTCGCACCATTTTAATAAAAGACCTGCCTACCTCTCCTCCATTTCGCGCAAGACCATGCACAGCGGTCAAGGCATCCATAATCTCTGCGCCAGTGAGATAGATGTGCTCGATCTCATGAGTGGAACGAATCTCTTTCACCAGCAGTTGCGTGGTATAACTACTCCGCACACTTTCTGGCAAGGATTGCCAGATGCCAGCGATGCTCACCTCATTGACCCAAATACGATCTATCAATCGAGACAGCGCGGTAGTCATCAGCACAAAGATCCGATCATCTCTCACCACATAGCTCCAGTGATGTGTAGTTGGCGAATCCCATCGACGCCGAAGTTCATCTGCCACGCGAACGTCCCCATCTCCGTCAGCCATGTGAAACAGGGTCTTGAGTGGCTTGTAACTCGACGACATTATGTAACCTCCAACGCAGAAGATCTGCTATCTTCCGTTGAGTGGAATAAACTGAGAGAACCAATAACACAACCCCACGGGACCACCCCACGAGCGTCCCCGTGAGACAAGGACACACCATGACCATCGCCGGACGCCCAGAAAACCCCTACTCCTCCGGTTACCACCACAGCAACAACGCCCAGCCTCAGCCCCAAGCTTTCCCGAGCAATCAACCACAAAGCGTGGACCCACTCCGTGCCCAAAAAGCGCAGATGGAATACGACGATAGGAAAAAGAACCCCATAGTAATGTGGCTGCTGTGGTTATTCCTAGGAACCGTCGGTGCCCACCGTTACTACTTGGGCAACATCGTCTACGCGGTGTTTATGACGCTCACACTGGGAGGGTTCGGACTATGGACCCTCATTGATGCATTCTTCATCACTTTCGAGATGCGGAGGAAGAACCGGGCCATTCGCGACGAGATATTCGCCGCAAACGGCCTCACCTCGTTCTAACCATCCCCCGTGGTTCGCCGCTAAAGAATCAGCTCAATTCTTCAAGCTTGGCGGCAACATCCGCCACGGGTGGGTTGGTCATGTGCGTGCCGTCAGAAAAGCGCACCGTTGGCACGACCCTATTGCCGTTGTTCACGGACTTCACCCATTCGGAATCCTCTGCGGCATGTGGACCGTTGTCGGCGTCGATTAAGGTATGGGGAATATTGTTCGCGTTAAGGTCCGTGATCAGCTTCTTGCAGTAGGGGCACCAGTCTGCGTAGTACACGGTGACCTTGTCGGTGATGTCGGTGGCTGCCATGGCCAGCTCCTTTGCTCTTATGCGTTCGATGACTGCTGGCTACCTGCTGAGCTCAGCGCATTGTCCTCATTCTAGTGCGACTAGTCTAATCCACTCCCGGATCTCGTTCAGGTTCGCGGAAGTTCCATGGCGATCAGCCGCGACGCACGTCGGGCAGCTTAAGGTATTAGCTATGATTACAGGCGCACTGAAAACTCATGTCGACCGGATCTGGGACACCTTCTGGTCTGGAGGCATTTCCAACCCGATCACAGTCATTGAACAGTTCACATTCCTGCTGTTCATCAAGAATCTTGACGATCGCCAGGTCAACATCGACAAGCGCCTTGCTCTTGCCGATCCCACCACTCCCCCTCCAATTTTCGATCGCGATCAGCAGCATCTTCGTTGGCGAAACCTCATTAATGACTCCGATCTCACCCGCCGGAAACGTACGATCTCCACCGAGGTATTTGATTTCATCAAAACCATGGGCGGCACGGGCTACCAACAACACATGACGAACGCCACTTTTGAGATTGAGTCCGAAGCCACCTTGGCACGCGTCATGGAGCTGATCGATTCATTGACATTCAGCAATAGGGACCTGACCGGAGACCTTTATGAATACATGCTGGATAAGCTATCCACGTCGGGTAAAAATGGGCAGTTCCGCACCCCTAGTCACATCATCGACCTAATAGTGTCTCTCATGGAACCCACACCTCAGCAGCGCGTTATCGACCCAGCGTGCGGCACTGCCGGGTTCCTTGTGGCGGCTAACGATTGGATTAAGTCCCATCATCGCTCGGAGCTATTCACCAAAACAACACGCGAGTCTTATAACTCACTTGGTCTCACAGGCTTCGACTTCGATAAGACCATGGTGCGCATCGCGGCAATGAACATGTTCATGCATGGGTTCGAGGAGCCCAACATCTCCTACCGGGATTCCCTCCAACAGCTCGATGCTGTGCATCACGAAGCCTACGACCTGGTGCTGGCGAATCCGCCGTTTGCCGGAAGCCTGGATAAGGAGACCATTGATCCGGCTCTAAAGGCTGTGACTACCTCAAAGAAGACAGAGTTGCTCTTCCTCAACCGTTTTCTGCAGCTACTCAAGCCCGGTGGGCGCGCGGCTGTGATTGTGCCTGAGGGTGTGCTGTTTGGTTCCACCAAGGCGCACAAGGTGCTGCGTCAACACTTGGTTGAGGATCAGCGCCTGGATGCAGTGATTAAGCTGCCTTCTGGCGTGTTTAAGCCGTACTCCGGGGTGTCTACCGCGATCCTGTGCTTCACACGCACGGATTCCGGTGGGACGGACGATGTGTGGTTCTACGACGTCACCGCTGATGGCTTTTCGTTGGATGATAAGCGCACCCCTTTGTTAGAGGCTCGCTTGCTGGGCCCTGCACCACTTTCTCATATTCAGGATCTTGATGACCCAGATTTTGCTGCTGACCCCCAACCGGTGACCCTGACAGCTGAGCAAGCAGTACTCAATAACCTGCCGGATGTGGTGGCCCGTTGGCATCAGCGCACCACCACCGAACGGGACCGGGCACGCACGGAGTACTCGTTTACTGTGCCACGGGAGGAGATCGCTGCTGCCGGGTTTGACTTGTCGATGAACCGGTACAAGGAAATCATCCTGGAGGCTACTGAGACCCGCGACCCGCTAGAAATCATCGCCGAGATCGAAACGCTGGACCAGGACATCGCCGCCGGCCTGGCCAAGCTCAAGGCCATGCTCACGGAAGGCAAATAACATGACCACCACACATCACGATTGGCCCATGGTGAAGCTCGGAGACGTATGCGACATATCGATTGGAAAGACACCGTCTCGAAAGAATCCGGCGTATTGGGGTTCCGGTCATCCCTGGTTGTCGATTAAGGACATGAACCAGGGCAGTGCACTTTCCAGCACTGCAGAGCAGATCACTGATCTCGCTGTCGAGGAGACTCGACCGCGACTGTGCGACCCAGGTACCGTGCTCTTTTCCTTTAAGCTCACCATTGGGAAAGTCGGCGTATCAAAGATTCCCCTGTACACCAACGAGGCAATCGCGGCGCTTCTGCCCAAAGATAGGGCTTCCTTATCCAATGGCTATCTGTTCCATGCAATGAGCCACTACGGCGCCAACCTCGAAGGTAGTCGAGCTGTGATGGGCCAAACTCTCAACAAGAAATCACTGGGACAGGTTGAGTTCCCCCTCCCCCCACTGGAGGAACAACACCGCATCGCAGTACTACTTGATGAGACTGTCCACAATGTACAGGCGACTCAGAATGAACTATCGAATCTCCTTCTACTAAAGCAGTCAGAAATTGAGCGATTTATCCTCGGAAAGCCCCAGTGCCCACTGTCGCACTACGTTGAGGGCATAAGTTCTGGAAAGAGCCTTAAAGAAGCCACTTCGGACAACGTGAGAAATCGAGTTCTTAAAGTTAGCTCGGTGACTACCGGCGAGTTCTTGCCGGAAGAATCCAAGCCATTGCCTGACGACTATGAGCCGGCTCCGCAGCATGCCGTGAGCCGGGGCGATATTCTGGTGAGCCGCGCTAACACTATGGAGTTAGTGGGAGCGTCGGCGCTGATAAAGGGAGATTTCTCGAACCTATATCTTCCAGATAAATTGTGGCGTCTCGAGCTGAAGGACACTGCTGACCCAAGCGCATTAGTGGGGATCCTTCAGCACAGGCAAGTCAGAGCGCGGATCAGTGCGAAGGCGACAGGAAGCGGTGGGAGCATGAAGAATATAACCCAATCTGCGTTTCTTCAGATTCAGGTCCCCGA
Organism: Corynebacterium zhongnanshanii; assembly: GCF_014490575.1. Taxonomy (NCBI): domain Bacteria; kingdom Bacillati; phylum Actinomycetota; class Actinomycetes; order Mycobacteriales; family Corynebacteriaceae; genus Corynebacterium; species Corynebacterium zhongnanshanii. The sequence continues at coordinate 494,024 of NZ_CP061033.1, read as the reverse complement.
ATTGAGTTCCACCGAGCAACACGCGTTGGCAGCTACTATCCAAGGCATCGAATATGTAACTGGAAGGTTGCAAGAAAAGCTGGGCTTACTCAAGCAACTTCAAGCTGTACTGTCTACCCGCGCCTTCCAAGGCGAACTCTGACGCCGGAAAGGAAGCGGGACGGGTACCTGATCCTAGTATTGGAGCAGTTGGCCACTGATGGGAAGAGATGGAAACGGCGCCCGTTGATTGAAGCTGTGGCTCAGCGTGACGGTGTGACCTCAGAGGACCGCAAGGAGCTACAGGCTAGCGATGCTCTGGTTCATGCAAGCCGAGTGGGTTGAGCCTTGTGCATTTCAAGAAAGCTGATGCGATCAAACCGAGAATGACAAAAAGCAAGATCATCTGAGATACACTTAATAAGCACTTTAGTTAGACTCCAGAAATACTTGCACCTATGAACCCTCCTGCCTCTTCAAACCACGGACACGCCACCCCACGCAGCAACTTCAACTTCCTGCGCTATATCTGGCCCAAAGCCCATGAAGAATGCCTCAAAGTTGAACGCTTCGTAGATGCAGACCCAGTCATCTCCTGCTTCTACGCACGCAAGGTCGTGGAACGCGTAGTTCACCACATCTGGGCCTTCCGATCTCTAGGACCAACAGAGCGCAGATCCCTATTAGACCTAATGAAAGACCGCGCGTTCTATGAAGAAGTACGCAGCACCACCATCATGGAGAAACTGCACATCCTGCGCAAAAACGGCAACAACGCCGCGCACGCGGATGACCTCCAAGGCAGACTAACCCCCGCCACATCAGACAAAGCACGCCACACCGCGGGCCACCTCTATGACGTAATGGTGTGGGCAGCACGCCACCACTCCGCCTACCCCGAATTAGCTCCGGGCCCACAGGCGGGATTCGACCCCTCCCTGCTCGGGCAGGCATCGGCTGACACAACAGGCCTCCATCTGCCCGGCCGAACACAGGCGGAGACGGCAAGATACCTCAAGGAGCTAGAAAAGAAGGACCAGCAATACAAGCAGCAAAAGCTCCTCCTCGATGAGGCGCAACAAAAAATGCGCGATGCAGAAGCTCAACGGTTGCGGGAAAAAGCAAAGTTTGAGCTGCAACGCCGTAACGCGCAGATGCAGGCACAGTCACAACTCGCGGACGCGGAGGCGCGGGCAGAAGCCGAACGAGTTGCGAAAGAGGAAGTCGAACGTGAGCTCGCGGCGCAAATTGAACAGCTCCAAGCCGAATTGGCCAAACAACAGGCTTCGAAGTCTGTAGATACAGGACGCCCCACTGCTCCCTTGGCGATTAGCGAGGTTGAGACTCGCCGCCAACTCATCGACCCAATGCTCGCCGACGCAGGTTTCACTGGCGATTCAATAACCCGCGAACTGAAGCTCACAGGCATGCCCACCCCCAGCGGCATGGGCTACGCAGATTACGTTTTATGGGACGATGACCGCACCCCTCTTGCCGTAATTGAAGCGAAAAAAGCAATGGAGTCCATGAGCGCGGGCGCACAGCAAGTGAAACTCTACGCTGATTGCATAGAACGTGCCTACGGTCAGCGCCCCGTGATGTTCTGCACCAATGGTTTCCAGATTGACATTATCGACGACGCAGCAAACCTTCCCGGATCTGGCGCTGGCTACCCGGCCCGCGAGGTAGAGGGCTTTCCAAATGCTCCACAATTGCGGCGAATGATAGCACGACGGAACACGCGCTCGTCTCTGGCGAATATGGAAGTAGACCCAGAGATTGCGGGCGCAGGCGGACGCGTTTACCAGCTCGAAGCCATCCGTGCATTAACAGAAACGCTGGAACAACAACGGCATCGCCAAGCACTACTGGTAATGGCAACCGGTACAGGCAAAACACGAGTCGCTGTAGCCACCGCTAAGCTTCTACGTAACGCCGGTTGGGTGGGCAAAGTTCTTTTCCTCGCAGATAGAACCGCTCTTGTAAATCAGGCACATAAAGCGTTCTTGAACCTCTATCCACAATCCTCACCGGTGAATCTGCTAGAGAATCCGGATCAAGTGGGTGACGTGTACATCTCCACTCATCACACAATCATGAACCTCATCAACGATGATGGTGCTAACTCGGCACGTTTTAATCCCTTCGACTTTGACTTGATCATTGTGGATGAAGCTCATCGTTCCGTGTATAACCATTTCGGTCGAATTTTGAATTATTTCGACGCCTACGTTCTCGGCCTGACAGCAACACCTAAGTCCGATATCAATCACGATACGTACGCACTTTTTGGCGTAGATGATAATACGCCGACGTACGAATACAGCCTCGATGAGGCAATCAAGGACGGAAATCTGGTTCCGTTTAAAACCTTGAAGCAAGAGTCCAAATTCATGCATCGGGGCGTCAAGTATGACCAACTCTCCCCCGAAGAGCAGGTGGCATGGGATATGGCCGAATGGGGTACGGATGAAGACGGTTCACGTTTAAACCCGCCGGACAAGGTTTCTTCGGCCGACATCAACCGATACCTGTACAATCGAGATACTATTCGGCAGGTTCTGAAAACCGTAGTGGAACACGCGATTCGCGTGGGTGGCGATCAGCTGGGCAAGACCATCATCTTCGCGCGTAGTCAGAAGCATGCGGAACTAATTAAAGAGGTTTTCGATGCGGCTTTCCCAGAATACTCTCTAAAAGGCGCCTCGGTTATCACCAATCACACGCGCTATCCGCAGAGCGCTTTGAATGAATTCTCCCAGCCCAATGGGCCAGTCAATGTGGCTATTTCCGTGGACATGTTGGATACCGGGGTGGATGTTCCGGAGGTAGTTAACCTGGTCTTTTTCAAGCCAGTATATTCTCCATCCAAATTCTGGCAGATGGTAGGTCGCGGAACACGTTTATGCCCGAATCTGTTTGGCCCTGATCGAGATAAGCAAAACTTTTTGATCTTTGACTTCTGCGACAATATAGATCAGTTTTTCTTAGGATCTGCAACCGAGGTCTCTGTCCAACGTCCTCACTCTTTGTCAGAGAAGCTATTTACACATCGAGCGTATTTACTTGGTCAATTAGACAGTCATCAAGTATCGCCAGAGTTTCGAACAAGACTGGCGGATGAGTTGTACACCGCCACGGCCTCCATTCCCTTGGACAACATCATGGTCAGGCCCGAAGATAAGGAAACCTTGCTGCGGTTCAGCACCCGGGAAGAGTGGAACAGCCTAGAGGAAAGAGACGTTCAGAATCTGGTCAACCATATTGCACACCTACCGCTGCTCACTATGAAAGATTCCGAGAGCGCGAAACGGTTTGACCTTCTGGTGTTGCAACTTCAAGCGGATCTACTAAACAGCTCTCCGAAGTTCCATACACTTCGCGAGGCTGTGGAAAAGATGGCGGATGACCTCATGGCAGTCAGCACGAATATACCGGCGGTAGCTCAGCACCGTTCCTTCATGGAGCGAGTTCTGAACGTGGACTGGTGGGCTCACGTGACCGTGGAAGATCTGGAAGAAATTCGTCTAGGGTTGCGCGACCTCATTCAATTTATCCCTAAGAGCAAGCGCAGTCCCGTAATTTTGGACATTGCCGATGAGATGGGCGAATTAAGCGTGGAGGAGTTCACTCCTCATGCAGCAGTCACCACAGTGTCTTACATGACTAGTGTGGAACAACGCCTGCGCGACCTACTGGAAGAGCATTCAAATAATGTGGCAATGATGAAGTTGAGAACTGCACGCCCTTTGACTGCCACAGATGTGGCCACGCTGGAGTCTATCGTGGCAGAAGCCGACGGTGGCGAGCCTGGCTATTCGGAAGGTATTGAAGAGTTGCGTCAGCGTTTGGGTGGGGATTCGATCCCGGCATTTATACGTCGGCTGGTTGGATTGGACAAGACTGCCATGCTCGAGGAGTTTCAAGATTTGCTGAACAACTCCACCTTGACCGCGGCGCAGATCCGCTTCATTAAAACACTGGTTGACGTGCTGGTACACAACGGAGGAGTGACTTATGAGGAAATTTTCCAGGCTCCTTTCGATGAAGAAGGTTCAGTGATCGACATCTTCGATGGACGTACAGGAGTGATCGTGGAGCTGCGCGAACACCTGGAGAAAATTGAACGCAGCGCAAAGGCTGAATAGGCCCCCGGCTCTCGTTCAAGTTCGCGGAAGTTCCATGGCGATCAGCCGTGAATCACGCCGACCCCCTCCTGAGGTGTTGAACCAGAAAGCAGACGGTATAGTAGAAGTCAACATGACCGGTTCCGCTACCCACTCAGGTGGGAGTCCAGGGCCGGTCCTCGTTTGTCTTAGCCACTGATTACGAGGGCAATGCGTGGGACAAACTCAAGTAATTCACCCCCCTTGCAAGATACCCCATAGGGGTATAAATTGGTGACGTAAGCAGATACCCCCGGAGGGTATCCTCACACAATTGCTATCGAGGAGGACAATCATGAGCACCCAAGAGTTTTCCGTCACCGGAATGAGCTGCGAACACTGCGAAGCATCCGTTCGCGAGGAAGTCTCCGAAGTTCCCGGCGTCACCGGCGTGGACGTGAGCGCCACCACCGGCGTCCTGACCATCACCGCAGACGGCAAGGTCGACGAATCCGCCGTGATCGCCGCCGTTGAGGAAGCTGGCTACACCGTCACCGCACGCTAGGCCGCAGCGATGAGCACCGTCCCCATGTCGACCGACGCCGGCCTCAGCGATCATTACGAGCTCGCGATCAGCGGCATGACCTGCGCGTCGTGCGCTCACCGCATCGAACGCAAGCTCAACAAGCTTCCTCACGTGGACGCCAGCGTGAACTACGCCACGGAAAAGGCCTCCGTTCTTGCCGCACCTGGAGTGACCGTAGAGGAACTCATCGCCACCGTGGAAGGGGCGGGGTATTCGGCAACGGATGCGACTGTTCGTGAGGAAGAGCCGGCGCTGGACGCCATGGATCCGGAAGAGCACTCTGATCCGGAACTCACCAGCCTGCGGCAGCGCGTGATCGGGGCGAGCATCCTCACTATTCCCGTCATCGCGATGGCGATGATCCCGCCGTTGCAGTTCACGAATTGGCAATGGCTCTCCCTCACGCTGGCTGCACCTGTAGTGGTCTGGGCTGGTTGGCCGTTCCACAAGGCCACCTGGGCGAACCTCAAACACGGTACCGCCACCATGGACACCCTCATCACCATGGGCACGGCTGCCGCTTTTCTGTGGTCGCTCTATGCTCTTTTCTTCGGCTCAGCCGGTGAGCCCGGACTGAAGCATGGGTTCCACTTCACGCTCACCCACTCCCATGGTGATGCGAATATCTATTTGGAAGCCGCTGCAGGCGTCACGATGTTCGTGCTGGCCGGGCGCTATTTTGAAAAGAAGTCCAAGCGCGAAGCGGGCTCGGCTCTGCGTGCCCTGATGGAACTGGGCGCCAAAGAAGTATCCGTGGTGCGGGACGGTACCGAAGTACGTGTGCCGGTGACTCAGCTCCGCATCGGCGACCACTTCGTGGTGCGTCCCGGTGAGAAGATCGCCACGGATGGCGTGATCATGGAGGGCCACTCCGCCGTTGATGCTTCCATGCTGACGGGCGAATCTGTGCCCGTCGATGCAGCTCCTGGGGACAGGGTCACTGGTGCCACGATCAACACCTCCGGCCGGTTGCTCGTGGAAGCCACTCGCGTGGGCAACGATACGCAGCTTGCGCGCATGGCTGCGATGGTGGAGGACGCGCAAACCGGAAAAGCTCAGGTCCAGCGCCTGGCCGATCGTATTTCCGGGGTCTTCGTGCCCATCGTCCTGGTGATTGCCCTCGTCACGTTGATCGCCTGGCTTGCGACGGGCCACGGTGCCACGATGGCGTTCACTGCCGCTGTCGCTGTGTTGGTTATCGCCTGCCCGTGCGCATTGGGGCTCGCAACCCCCACGGCTTTGCTAGTGGGCACCGGGCGCGGTGCGCAGATGGGTGTTCTCATCAAAGGGCCTGAGGTTTTGGAATCCACCCGCGCAGTGGACACGATCGTGCTGGATAAAACCGGAACGATCACCCAAGGGAAGATAACAGTTGTGGACGTCATTACCTCCCCGGAGGTTCACGGCAGCGATGCAGAGACAGTTCTCGCCATGGCCGGAAGTGTTGAAAGCGCATCCGAACACCCCATCGCCCAGGCCATCGCCCGCACGGCTACTGAGCGCGCAGGCACTCTACCTACCGTGACGGACTTCCACAACCTCGAGGGCCGCGGTGTCAGCGGGACCGTGGACGGGCAGAACGTTCAGGTGGGACGGCTGAGCCTCTTCGAGGATTCCTCTTCTATCGCCCCTTCCCTCCTCCAGGCGAAGGAATCCGCGGAACACAGCGGAGCAACAGTCGTGGCCGTGGGTTGGAACGGACAGGTACACGGCCTCATCGCTGTAGCCGACACGCTGAAAGACAGCAGCTCCACAGCACTCCAGCAGCTCACACAGTTGGGTCTTCACCCCATTCTCTTAACCGGTGACAACTCAGCCGTGGCACACCACATCGCCGACCAGGTGGGCATTACGGACGTGTACGCGGACGTCTTGCCGCAAGACAAAGTGGACGTGGTGCGCGAGCTCCAGGACCAAGGCAAGGTCGTAGCCATGGTGGGCGATGGGATCAACGACGCCCCCGCGCTCGCTCAAGCAGACCTCGGCCTGGCCATGGGCACCGGCACGGACGTGGCCATCGAAGCCGCAGACATCACCCTGGTCAGAGGTGACCTCACCAGCGCAGTCGACGCAATCCGCCTATCCCGAGCCACACTGTCCACCATCAAGTCCAACCTCTTCTGGGCCTTCGCCTACAACACCGCGGCCATTCCCATCGCGGCATTCGGCATGCTCAATCCTATGCTGGCAGGCGCAGCGATGGCCTTCTCAAGCGTCTTTGTGGTGGGCAACAGTCTGCGCTTGCGTCGATTCCGCTCCACCACCCACTCATAAAAGAACCTCAGATTGGCCAGCACACCATGACTATCGAATACGACAACCTCGCCACCCCATCCGAGTCCACCGAGCCCACCGAGTGCAACCACTGCGGCTCTGAGAATCACCAACACGGCTACATCGCTGACAAGGAAAGCTATCTGCGCCGCATGAAGCGGCTGGAAGGGCAAGCCCGCGGTATCGCAAAAATGATCGAAGAGGAAAAATACTGCATCGACATCCTCACCCAAATCAGCGCGCTCACGAAAGCCGCCCAAGGAGTTGCCACTGGTCTCCTCGAAGACCATCTTCACCATTGTGTTCTGGACGCCGCGCACATGCAGGACGAGCAACTCACCCAAGAGAAAATAGCAGAAGCCAGCAGCGCTATTAAGCGCCTCATGCGCTTTTAAAAACCCGCCTCACAATCTTGTAGTATTCCCCTCATGACAGGTAGCGATGAACTTGTACTCGCCGCGGGCGCGGTGAATCCAGACGTCCTTGCCTCCTTCGCATGGATCATGGGCGCGGCACTGCTCAGCCCATTAATCTCCTTCGCCACTGGCAAACGCATCCCCGCCACAGTCTTGCTCATCGCATTCGGCATGATCATCGGCCCCAACGTGTTGGGGCTCGCCAGCCTCGACGGAGGCGTAGGACTCATCCGTGAAATCGGCCTGGGCATGCTCTTCCTCCTCGCCGGATTCGAAATCAATCCCAAAGATCTGCGCGGCAAACAATCGCGCAGCGCCATCAGCACATGGCTGGTCTGCCTTCTGCTGTGCATCGGAGGCGCTTTCGTCCTACTCGGATCTGAGAACCGCGCCACCGCCATTGTTCTGGCCATCGCGCTGACTTCCACTGCCGTCGGCACGCTGATGCCCATCATGAGGCAACAGGACATGCTGAACAACAACGTGGGAAAGTCCCTGCTTATTCATGGAGCGATCGGCGAAATCGCACCCATCCTGGCCATGGCACTGTTGCTGTCCACCCGCGCCACCTGGCTGACCATCGCCATCCTCCTGTTCTTCGTCCTCATCTCCATCACCGTGGCCTTGCTACCGTCTGTGGTGAGTTTCATCGCGCCGTGGCTCAGCCGAGCCATGGCCGACGGCGCCGGCTCCAATAACCAAACGGTCCTGCGCCTGGTGATTACCATCCTGGCTATTTTGATGGCCGTGGCCGCCGTCTTCGAACTGGATGTGGTGCTGGGAGCATTCGCCGCTGGCTTCATCCTGCGGCAGTTGGTCACCCCAGAGCGCTCCGACACCATGGAGCACCTGCTGGACATCGTGGCCTTCAGCCTGTTCATTCCCGTGTTCTTTGTGTGCTCCGGCATGGGCATCGACCCGGACGCCGTGGCCAAGCACCCCTGGATGACTGTCCTGCTGGTTCCCCTCATCTACGTCACCCGAGGTCTGCCGATCTTCCTGCGGGAGCAGTTCATGGACACAGGATCCAAGCTCGAAGACTGGCGCGAGCGTCTGCAACTATCGCTGTATGCGGCCACCGCGCTGCCGATCATTGTGGCGGTCACCGAAGTGGCGTTGCAATCTGGGTTCCTCGAGGAAGAAATCGCCTCCGTGCTGGTGGCCGCCGGATCCTTGACGGTCCTGCTGTTCCCACTGCTGGCGTACGTGATTAAGTCCAGCGAAGAGGTCAGCAACGATGAGTCCGAGGATGAGGAATCCTCCGCCACCGATTCCGATGCTCCGTCTCGACCGGTTCCCCAGGCAGTGCACGCTCCTGCGACTCAGTCCACAGAGAAGGATTCTCCGCATGAGGAGATTCACGAGGACATGGCGCGCGTGTTCGACAAGCGCTCCTCTGACAACTAAACCTGCAGAAAACACTCCAGCCGAGACTCCTACACCATAGCCCACACGCTGGCACTTCGTTCCCGCGTTCGATTTTTTCACTTAGTTTTGGGACGCAGTGTATGTGGTGAAAACTAGATTGATTCTCAGCTCCTGCAGCACCCCCAGTGCCGTACAGAGCAGACGTTTCTTTTCACGCGTCAGGTCCCATCAAACCTGACCCAGAGGACTAGGAGTCACCCATGACTGCTCCCCATCATCAGAACCCGTACCACCAGCCCGGCACCAACCAACAATCACACACTCCCCAGAAAAAGAAAGGCGGCATGCGCACGTGGGCCGCCATCGCCGCAGGAATCTTCCTGGTGTTGATCATCATCGGAGTGGCCGGCGGTGGCGGAGACAAAAACTCCACAGAAAACTCCTCCACCGTGGCATCCTCACTGGGCATGCAGGAAGCCGCCATCCCCACAGAGCAGGCCACCAGCGGGGACAACGAACAACCCATGGCCGCTCCGGCAGCAATGGAGTCGGAGGAACAAGCCCCTCAGCCCCAGCGCGCTACCGAGTCCGTCCCCCGGGAGTTCCAATCCGCTGCACGCAAGGCCAAGACCTACTCGGACATGATGCACATGTCCCGTCAGGGAATCTACGACCAGCTCGTCAGCGAATACGGCGAACAGTTCAGTCCGGATGCCGCCCAATATGCGGTGGATAACTTGCAGGCAGACTACAACAAGAATGCGCTAGAGAAGGCAAAGACGTACGAAAAGCACATGTCAATGTCTCCCAGCGCTATCTTTGACCAGCTGACCAGTGAATACGGCGAGAAGTTTACCCCAGAGGAGGCACAGTACGCGGTAGACAATCTAGGCAATTAGTTGCCGTCGTGTCCCCGCAACAGAGTCATGAAATCCGTGACGTTGGTATCGACCTGAGTTCCACTGGTTCGCACTAGGTGAACCCCCGTATCCCGCGCCGAGTGATGCTGGGGACGATCCATTGCTGGAGCCAGCCCAGCAACCGCCCCCTCAGTGGACACGATATGGTCAGCCAGTTCCACGGCTGCGCGTTGAACTCTGTTGTCGAGGCCTGAATCCGCGCCAAAGTCATCTGTCGCAGCGAATACTCCGGTAGACATGATGACCGCTCGCAAATGGGTGAACAAAGGACGAAGCGCAAAGTCGAGAACGAGACTATGGCGCGCCGTTCCTGCGGTGGCCGCAATGATCATCGGCATTCCATTAAGAGAATCTGTGTCCAACGTGTCCACAAACATTTTGAACAGGCCTGAATAGCTTGCAGCAAAAACCGGGGTTGCCGCAATAAGCGCATCGGCATTACTCACCTCATCGTGTGCGTGGCGCAACCCCTCCGAAGGAATGCCAGTGCTCATCATTGTGGCCAAGTCCATTGCCAAAGAGCGGATATCAATGTAAGCAACGTCAATCCCCTCCCCTTTACGAGCAACATTGGACTCCACCGCACCGGAAATCCGCTCCGCGAGCATCCGCGTGGTGGATGGAGTCGATAGCCCTGCATTCAGAACAACCAACTTTTTCATGACTACTCACCGTCCTGAGTATCGTTGTCTGACATCACTGCAGGTGTCACGGCATGGTGACGGGATGAAGCTCCGTCGGCAACCAAGCTGGCGTGGGTCGGAGGGTCTGAAGGAACATGCGCCGGGCGTCGGGCTTCAAATTCTCGCCGAAGGACAGGAACCACGTCCCTACCCAGGATCTCAATCTGCTCGAGCACCACATCCTGCGGCAAGCCCGCATGATCAACGAGGAACAACTGGCGCTGGTAATCACCCACGGCATCGGCATAGCTCAGGTACCGTTCAATGACCTGCTCCGCTGTACCCACAGTCAACGGCGTGGAACGCTCGAAGTCTTCCAGGGAAGGACCATGTCCATACACCGGGGCATTATCGAAGTACGGGCGGAAGAAGTTCTTCGCTTCTTTCTCCGTATCGCCGATGAACACCTGGCCGCCCAGACCAACAATGGCCTGGTCAGCCCGGCCGTGGCCATAGTGTTCAAAACGCTGACGGTACAGGTTCACCATCTGCTGGGTGTGGTCAAGCGTCCAGAAAATGTGATTGTGGAAGAACCCATCGCCATAGAATGCGGCCTGCTCTGCTATCTCCGTAGAGCGAATCGAACCGTGCCAGACAAAGGGCGGGGTTCCATCAAGCGGTCGCGGAGTGGAGGTAAAGGACTGGAGTGGTGTGCGGAATTCCCCGCGCCAATTCACATTCTCCTCACGCCACAGGCGGCGCAGAAGGTGATAATTCTCAATGGCAAGCGGGATTCCCTTCCGGATATCCGCCCCGAACCACGGGTACACCGCCCCGGTGTTGCCGCGCCCCATCATCAGATCCACGCGGCCATCAGCGAGGTGTTGCACATAGGCGTAGTCCTCTGCGATACGGACCGGATCCGTAGTGGTGATAAGGGTCGTGGACGTTGAAAACTGGATGTTGCTCGTCTGAGCAGCCAGATGCGCCAGAAGAATCGGAGGGTTGGCCGGCGCAACGAACGGCGGGTTGTGGTGCTGGCCTGTCGCAAAGACATCCAGGCCTACCTCCTCAGCCTTTTTCGCCATGGCCACCGTGTTGCGAATGCGTTCATGTTCGCTGGGTGTCTGCCCGGTCGTGGGGTCTGTAGTGACATCGCCGATAGTAAAGATTCCGAATTGCATAGCCTCATCATACACAAAGTAGTTGATACATCAACTAAATGAGTCGGAGATGCCGTAGTATTGAGACCATGAGCCAACACCTGCCCCACGCCCACGCCACCGCATTCCTCCTCCCCCACCTCACGGCAACAACGCGCCTGCTGGACCTAGGTTGCGGCCACGGCTCCCTGACCTTGGACCTGGCCGCGCACGTCGAATCCCTAAGTGGTGCCGCGTCCCAGGTCACGGGTGTGGACATAAATCCCGACGCCATCGCTACAGCCACCACAGCCGCCGCCGAACGCGAATCCGCCGTGTCCTTCACCCAGGGCAATGCGGACGCCCTACCGTTCGAGGACAACTCCTTCGACGTGGTGTTCGCAAGCCAGGTTCTACACCACGTACCGGATCCCGTGGCAGCGCTGCGAGAATGTGCGCGTGTGCTCGCACCGGGTGGACTCATCGCCGCTCGGGAAGTGGACTACGGAGCGATGACCTGGTACCCACCGCATCCTGGGTTGTCGCGCTGGCGCGCTGTGTTTTCCGTGGTTGCAGACCTTGCCGATGCGCAACCGAATGCTGGCCGCCACCTGCCCACCTGGTTCGTGCAGGCCGGTCTTGACGATCTGCAGGTGAGCTCCAGCAACGGGACCTACGCCTCGTCGGAGCAGCGCAAACACCTGGCGTCCACGTGGGTTGCGCGCACGCAGGACGAGGACTACCAGCAGCGCGTGGCCGTCGCACTCGGCGACATACAGAACACCTCTCGGAAGCTGGAGCCAAGCTCAGCCCAGACGTCCGGCCAGAGGACAACCACGCAGGAAGCCATCGCACAGATCGTCGAAGGCTGGAACACCTGGAAGGACACTCCCGGCGCGCTGTTCATCATGCCCCACGTGGAGGTCGTCGCCACGGTCACTGCCCTCTAAACCGGGGCACCCGCTTCTCCGCACGCGCAGCCCGCGCCTCCTGTGCATCCTCGCTGGCCCACGCCTTCCGGAAGAGCATGTCGAGGGATGGGTCCCGGCTGGCGTCGGCGGAATTGAGCACACGCTTGGAGTGCTCCATGGACAGCGGCGCCTGGGCCGCGATCGTGCGGGCGTACTCCACAGCCCCAGCGGGATCCGCGTGCAAGGACGCGAATCCCGTGGCGAGGGCTTGCTCCACCCCCATGGTGGCCGCCCCGATCATGATGTTGCGCGCATGTCCCCCGCCCACCAACTCACACAGACGCTGATGCGTCCACGTATCGAGCGCGAATCCATGCTGCGCCGCGGGCACCCATACGGCACCACGGTCCCCAAAGACGCGCAGGTCACAGGCCAGAACCACCTGGCAACCCGCGCCCACCGCCGGCCCCTGCACATCGGCAATCACCGGAATCGGGCAGCGCGCAATCGCGGTGAGCATGCGCGTGAGCGAATCGAAAAAGTCTCGGGCGTACACCCCACCGGACAGATCCGCACCCGCACAAAAAGCAGGCCCCTCGCCGCGGATCACAATCACCCTCACGGGCTGATCAGTCTGGCGAGTGGCCTCCAGCTCAATAATCGCATTCTCCAGAGCGCTGGCCTTCGCCGCGTCGAGCGCGTTGCGCTTGTCCGGATCGTTCAAGGTGATGATCGCAACGTGAGGATTGTGGCTATCGCGCTCTACTCGCAGGCTCTGGACTGTCATGCATTTACTGTAGCCCTGTTATTCAGCCGGGGTGTCCCGATTGAACTCATGAGGGTGTGGGCCAACCCTGCCCGTCACACCCGACTCCTCCTGATCGGCCAAATCATCCAGGGCGGTGATGATCGCCATGTGGTCATTGCTCAGCTTGAAATCCGCCACATCCAGGTTCTGGGCGATGCGCCCGGCATTGGAGGAACGTGGCAGTACCACGTCCCCACGCTGAATGTGCCAGCGGATAATCACCTGAGCTGCGGTCTTGCCCACTTCTTCGGCGATGCGCAGGATTTCCTTGTTCTCCAGCACGGTGCCCTGCCCCAGTGGGGACCAGGCTTGCGTCGTGATGGTGCGTGCCGCGTTTTCTTCCCGCATCTCGTCCTGAGAGAACCCGGGGTGGATCTCAATCTGGTTGACCACGGGGGTGGCGCCAGCAGCGATCAGCTCATCCAGCGCCTCCGGGTAGAAGTTGCACACGCCAATGGAGCGGGTCTTGCCCGCGTCCTTCAGCTCCATCATCGCCTTCCACGCCGGCACGTACTGTCCGTAGCCGGGGCATGGCCAGTGGATCAGGTACAAGTCCACATAGTCCAGACCCAGTTTGGACAGGGACAGGTCCAGGGCTTCGGCGGCGCGGGTCTGATCTGCGTTCCACAACTTGGTGGTGATGAACAGGTCCTCTCGGGTGACGATGCCCTGGCTGATGGCCTCTGCGATGGCGCGCCCCACCTCTTCCTCGTTGGCGTAAATCGCCGCGGTATCGATGTGGCGATAGCCGGCCGTGATTGCAGCGAGCGTGGATTCATAGGCCACGTCGCCCTTGAGTTGCCATGTGCCAAACCCAACCTGGGGTATCGTCGTTCCATCGTTCAGGCTAATGTCACTCATGCAATCCTTTGTACGCGTTTCCGGCTGAGCTCGCTGTGCGTCCGGCTATTCATGTGGCTGTTTTCACGTGGTTGTCGCGCTGTGTTCCACCCATGTTCACGCTCCATGTATATCCATGTCAGCTGCTCACGCCAGCTTTTTCCGGGGACACACAAACACTGAAGGACGTTTTATTCATTCTATGGATACGTTATATATTGACCATCTGAACAAGAGTTATGGAGACCACCAGGTCCTCCATGACATGACCTTCCACGTGGGCCGTGGCGAAATCTACGGCTTCGTGGGCTCCAACGGTGCGGGCAAATCCACCACGATGCGCATCGCCCTGGGAGTTCTGGCCTGTGATTCCGGTGAGGTCCGGGTGGGGGACACCCCCATGAACCAGGATCTGCGCCGCCGCATTGGCTACATGCCCGAGGAGCGCGGCCTGTACGCCAAGGAGAAGATCGCCGACCAGCTGGGCTACTTCGGCCGTCTTCACGGGCTGAACAAAGCTGCAGCCGCCCGCAATGCTGAGGCGCTCCTTGAGCAGCTGGGACTGGCGGAGCGAGCCAATGATAAATTGGACCAACTATCGTTGGGAAACCAGCAGAGGGTGCAGCTGGCGGCGTCGTTGATTCACGATCCTGAGCTACTGATCCTCGACGAGCCTTTCTCCGGCCTGGACCCCGTCGCAGTCAATGTCATGTCGCAGCTGCTAGTCGATCGGGCGAAACAGGGCGTGCCTGTGCTGTTCAGCTCTCACCAGCTGGATCTGGTGCAGCGCCTGTGCGACCGCGTGGGAATCATCAGCGATGGCCGCATGAAGGCCGAGGGCACGGTGGATGAACTGCGCACCCGCGGCCCCGTGATCTATGAGATCCACACGACAGCGCGCGATTGGTACCCGGAGGGAACGCAGCTGGTCGAGGCGTCGGAGGATCACGTCCTGCTGCAGGCCCGCGGCGAAGACCAGGACCAGGAAATCCTGAACGCCGCGCTGGCCCAAGGCCCTGTGCATTCTTTCAGCCGCCGTATCCCCCATCTGTCTGAGCTCTTCCAGGAGGTCGTGGAATCATGAGTTACTCTTCCGCAAAAACTGTGTCCACCGTGGTGCAGCGTGAGATTCAGGTGTCCCTGAAGTCGAAAGCGATCCTGATTTCGTTGGCGATTATGCTGGTCGCGATGGTGGCTGCGATCGGCCTGGTGGGATTCTTCTCCGACAAGGAAGCCGACCCGAAGACGTTGGCCGTGGTGGGCATGTCCGCCGAGCCGTTTGAGCAGGCCACCGACTCCGCCGTGACCGTCACCGTCCTTGATCATTCTTCCGACGCCGAAGCCCGCGTCAAAGACGGCGACGCGGATGCTGCTGTGGTGAAAACTGACAACGGCGTGGACTTCGTCTTCGATAACACTCCCGATCCTGCCCTGCATTCCCTGGTTGAGGGCGTGATCTCGTCCATGGCTCAGAACCAGGCGCTCAGCACACTGGGCATTTCGCCGGAAGAGTTTCAGAAGGCGATGCCGGCGTCGACGGTCACGATGGTCTCCCTGGACGAGCAATCTGACGACGACGTCAACTACCCCGCTATCGTCACGGTCATGATCGCGGTCGGCATGATGTGCTTCTTCGTCATGCTGTTCGCGGGAAACATTGGCAGCCGTGTGACAGAGGAGAAATCCTCCCGCGTGGTGGAGATCATTTTGGCATCGGCTCGCCCCACGGACTTCTTGGCGGGCAAGATCATCGCGAACACGCTGTTCGGTGTGGTGGCATCCACGCTGATCATGGGCGTGGGAGCGGTGGGACTGTCGCTCACGGGTCTTGCCAAGGATGTGGACTTTGACTATGGAACCTTGCTGCTGATGCTGGTGGCGTTCGTCCTGGGCATGTTGCTCTTCGGCAGTCTGTATGCGGCTGCGGGTTCCCTGGTGTCCCGAACGGAAGATTTGCAGTCGACGCAGGCCCCCATCCTGTTACTCGTCTTTGCAATGATTTACGCGCCCTTTTTCGGGTGGCAATTCTTGGATTCCACCGTCATGACCGTGTTGGCATGGATCCCACCCACCAGCTTGTCGGTAGCTCCGCTACAGCTGGCGGCGGGCAATATGAACCTGATCCAGGTTCTGGGATCCTTCGGTGTGACCTTGGTGGCCACCGTTCTGATCATTATGCTGGTGGCTCGCATTTACAAGAATGCGATCCTGCACAATGGTCAGAAGATGTCTTGGAAGACCGCTATTGCCGGTAAGTAGGCGCTAGCGCAGGCCGTTGGCCACAACTTCGCCCATGGCGATGTGGCCACGGTCCGTTGGGTGGCTTGGCATCACGGATGGGGAGGATGGCTCTGGGATGATGTTGACCCAGCGCTGATCAGGGGCGGCGCATGGGCCGTGGCCATCGGACGCTGCGTGCACATCGATGTAGTGCATGCCCAGGACGTGCGCTGCGTTGGCGATGGAGCGGTTCACCGCGTTCTCGGCTCCGGTGCCACCTGGGACTGGGACGTTGGCGATACCCACTGGGCACACGCGATCGTTGTCGATCAGGCGTGGGTAGCTAGCCAGGGTGATGCGAGCGTTCGGCGCTACGGAGCGGATGCGCTCCTTCAGGGCGAAGAGCTGAGCCTGGTAGGGGGTTCCCACTGGGGTGGGCAGGTTGAGCACGTTGCCGGCACCGTCGATGTAGAAGCTTGGGTCCAGGCCGCCGTACATGAGGACAACGTCCTGGGTCTCAGGTCCCAGGTCGCCGTTAGCGATGGCGGTCTCCAGGTACAGGTTCACGGAACCTGCGGTGGTGCCGTTGCAGGAGTAGTCTGCGATGGACTTGTTGAGGTGGCGTGCGGCTTCCTTGGCCCAGTTGTTGTGGTCGGTGCGGCACATTGGGTTCCACTGCACGCGGGTACCTTCGTTGCGCGCTGGGTTCGTGCCACCGTTGGCGGTGAAGGAGTCACCGAAGGTGACCATCTGTGCACCCTTTGGTGCAGCCTGGAATGGAAGTGGTGGCAGTCCTGGGAGCTGTGGGGCTGCTGGCAGCTGGGGAGCCGCTGGAAGCTGTGGGGCTGGTGGCAATGGGAGTGCCGAAGACGTGGCAGCAACACCAGGTGCAAGCGTTGCAGCGGCCGCAATTGCGGTTGCCATTACTGAGCGCGCAAAAGTCTTTTTCATGAATATAAGTCCTCTCGAATGTCAGCAGCATCAGCGGCCAGTCCCGCAGCTCATGTTGCCTGAATATATCCTGAGTATTAACTCCGAAAAACATAATACACACAGCTAAAGACATAAGAAAAACTCAGGTTGTTTACTTTTTAAAAGCTCCATTTTATTTTCCTTAAACCATTCTTTTGCACAAAAGAATAATGAGAACTACACATTAAACATGCAAAAGACCCTGGTGAATACACCAGGGTTTTTTGTTTATCAGCGCGTTTATCAGCGATTATGCCGCTATTATTCCTGCGGCTGCATCCGTGATTGTCGGCCGCGCGACGGTTGCTGCGAGCCGCGCGACGCGCGTTTACGCGCTCAGCAAGTCGATCACGAACACCAGGGTCCGCCCCGCCAAGGGGTGGAATCCACCGGCTGGGCCGTAGGCCTTCTCCGGTGGAATGGTCAGCTTACGGCGGCCTCCCACCTTCATTCCAGGGATTCCTTCCTGCCAGCCCTGGATCAGACCGTTCAGAGGGAACTCGATGGACTGTCCGCGATCCCAGGAGGAGTCAAACTCTTCCCCGGTCTCGAAGTCCACGCCCACGTAGTGAACCTCTACCTGACCGCCTGCCACGGCCTCGTTACCCGTGCCCACGGTGATGTCTTCAATGACCAGATCTTGGGGCGCTTCACCACCATCTACTTCGATGAGCGGCTTGGATTGTGCATCAGACATCTGAAGACTCCTTTGTCAATGATGTATCTAAAGTCTGTGCCAGTCTACCGAAAATTCGCCGGACAACGCGGACGAGCCGCCCTCCCTCGAACATCTCAAGGGCTGGCGGCTCGTGTGATCTTGAAGCGTTAGGACAGCTTGCGCTCGGCTGGGCCGGTGTAGATCTGGCGAGGACGGTTGATCTTCGCGGTAGGATCGTTGACCTGCTCCAGGTAGTGGGCGATCCAGCCTGGCAGGCGGCCCATGGCGAACAGAACGGTGAAGAAGTCCGTTGGGAAGCCCATGGCGCGGTAGATCAGGCCGGTGTAGAAGTCCACGTTCGGGTAGAGCTTACGGGAGATGAAGTAGTCATCTGCCAGTGCGATCTCTTCCAGACCCATAGCCAGGTCCAGCAGCTCGTCGCCGCCCAGGTGGTTCAGGATCTCGTGTGCGGATTCCTTCACGATGGCCGCACGTGGGTCGTAGTTCTTGTAGACGCGGTGGCCGAAGCCCATCAGCTTCACGCCTGGCTCCTTGTTCTTCACGCGGTTCATGAAGTCCGTGGCGTCGCCGCCCTGGGCCTTGATGTCCTCGAGCATCTCCAGCACGGCCTGGTTTGCACCACCATGCAGTGGGCCGGACAGTGCGTTGATGCCGGCCGCGATGGAGACGAACATGTTCGCCTGGGAGGAGCCCACCATGCGCACGGTGGAGGTGGAGCAGTTCTGCTCGTGGTCAGCGTGCAGGATGAGCAGCTTGTCCAGAGCCTTGGTGAGCACTGGGTCGTTCTCGTACTCTTCGGTGGGGTAGCCGAACATGTTACGCATGAAGTTCTGGCGTGCGTTCAGCTTGTTGTCTGGGTACATGAATGGCTTGCCCTTGGATGCGCGGTACGCGTAGGCAGCCAGCATTGGAACCTTCGCCATCAGGCGGTAGGTGTTGAGCTTCTGGTGGTCCTTGTTCAAAGGATCCAGGCTGTCCTGGTAGTAGGTGGACAGGATGTTCAGGGAGGAGGCCAGCACGCTCATAGGGTGAGCGTCGCGAGGGAACACCTTGAACTGGGACTTGAAGTCCTCATCCAGCAGAGTGTGCTTGCGGATGTTGGAGTTGAACTCTTCCTTCTGCTCTGGGGTTGGCAGCTCGCCATTGATCAGCAGGTAGGAGACCTCATTGAAGGTGGCGTTGTTGGCCAGATCTGCAATGTCGTATCCGCGGTAACGCAGAATGCCTTCTGCACCATCGATGTAGGTGATTGCGGACTCGGTAGAACCGGTATTCATGTATCCCGGATCCAGAGTGGTCAAGCCGGTTTCTGCCAGCATCTTGCCCAGTGCAATTCCGTCGTTGCCTTCGGTTGCGTGGACAATGTCCATTTCGAATTCTCCACCTGGGTAGTGGAGGACTGCCTTGTCTGGATTATCGGTCGCCATTGACATCCCTTTCTGAAATGTTCACGTGCTTCACGTTCAGTATGTCCCAGATTACAGCTTTCCTCCGGCCGTGGGCTAGATCGGGGGAAACATTAAGGATGCCAACCTCTCCCCTGCCCCCTGCCTCACAACGCCACATTCCACCGCCGTCCACCCCACCAACCCGGCATTGAGCAGGGAAAGTGTCCTAGGGCACACCGCGCCGGTCCTATGAGATACGCGCCACACGCCCGGCGCGCGATGATGAAAAACTACCCCCATAAGCGCCCACGATAGCCGCGCACGCCCCGTGAGATGCCCACCACCTTCTGCCCTCTTATGTGGGGTGCGGCATAAAAATATAAGCACTTGGGCTAGGGAAGGCACCCCGAAACCGCTACGCTGGTCACTGATACTGTCCACCGGCCGGGCCGTTTTCACACGCCCGTTCACAGAAAGCAACTACTTCATGAGCGCAACGGACTCCTCCCTTCCAACCATCCCAGCGGAATTCATCCCTTCCGACGGTCGCTTCGGCTGCGGCCCTTCCAAGGTTCGCCCTGAGCAGCTGCAGTCCATCGTGGACAACGCCCACGTGATGGGCACCTCCCACCGCCAGGCGGGCGTCAAGGACGTCGTCGGTTCCGTGCGCGAGGGCCTCTCCCAGCTGTTCCAGCTTCCTGAGGGCTACGAGATCATCCTGTCCCTCGGTGGCGCCACCGCTTTCTGGGATGCCGCTTCCTTCGGCCTGATCCGTAACAAGTCCGCCCACCTGACCTACGGCGAGTTCTCCGGTAAGTTCGCCTCCGTCTCCAAGAAGGCCCCATGGCTGGAGGAGCCACAGGTTGTGGCCGCTGAGCCAGGCACCGCTCCCTCCCCGTCCGAGCTGGATGGAACCGACGCCGACCTGGTCGCCTGGGCCCACAACGAAACCTCCACGGGTGCGATGGTGCCCATCACCCGCCCAAACACGGACGCCCTGGTAGCCATCGACGCCACCTCCGGCGCCGGCGGCCTGCCCGTCGACATCAAGGAAGCTGACGTCTACTACTTCTCCCCTCAGAAGTGCTTCGCATCCGACGGTGGCCTGTGGCTCGCCGCCTTCTCCCCTGCCGCTCTGGAGCGCGTCCAGGAGATCGCCGCAACCGACCGCTACATCCCAGCCTTCCTGGATCTGAAGACCGCAGTGGATAACTCCCTGAAGAACCAGACCTACAACACCCCAGCCGTGGGCACCCTGTTGATGCTGGACGACCAGGTGAAGTGGATGAACGCCAACGGCGGCCTGGACGGCATGGTTGCCCGCACCACCGAGTCCTCCACCGCCCTGTACAACTGGGCTGACTCCCGCGCGGAGGCCACCCCATTCGTCGCCGATGCTGACTCCCGCTCCCTGGTGGTCGGCACCATCGACTTCAACGATGATGTGGATGCAGCCAAGATCGCGAAGATCCTGCGTGCCAACGGCATCCTGGACACCGAGCCGTACCGCAAGCTTGGCCGCAACCAGCTGCGCATCGGCATGTTCCCAGCCATCGACCCTGAGGACATCAAGAAGCTGACCGGCGCCATCGACTTCATCCTCGATGGAGGCCACGCTCAGGCGTAACCCGCCGCGCGTTGCGCAGCAGCGCACCTGCCGCCCATCGCCTCGGGGCTTCGTTCCCGCGGTGTGGGCGGTATTTTCGATAGAGTAGAAACATCGCGCATTGCACCAGCAATGCAGCCCGCTCGTGTCCCCGCTCATTCTGGAGGTCTTGTTCGTGAAGGAACTCAAGCTCGTCGTATCAGAAAGTGATTCTTCGTCGCTAGTTCTGGCGCTCGCCTCCGCCACCGAGGGCAGCAGCGATGAGTCGCCCGCCGAGGATTTCTACCTGCCCGTCACACAGGAACTCCGGGATGTGCTCGAGGGGATCGCCGGCACCGAACGAGATGCGGCGGAGGGCGAGCTGGGCGTCGATGATAATAATGACAACGACGCCACCAGCGCACCCACCCCCAGCGCACCCACCCACGAGGATTCCCCCGCCGCGGAGCCTGCGGCCACGTCGCGACCTCGCCGCACGCACTTAAGCATCCGTCCTCGCGCCATCCAGGAACGCCTGCGTCAGGGAGCAACCATCGCCGAGTTGGCGGAGGAGGCGGACACGGACGAGTCCACCATCGAGCCGTACGCGTGGCCGATTTTGCAGGAGCGGGCGCTCGTGGCGGAGACGGCGCACTCGGCGCACCCCATCGTGGAGGCGGAGGGCGGCCCGTCCAAGCAAACCCTGTGGGAGGTGCTGGCCACGGCACTGGCGGCGCGCGGGGAGTCCTTGAACGACTGCGAATGGGACGCTCACCAGGATGCCTCCCGCCAGTGGTTTGTGACCGTGAGCTGGAACAAGTCCACCGCGGGCCAGACGGCGCGCCACGTAGCGGAGTTCCGTTTCGATCGTCACCAGGGTGAGCCGCAGATCATCGAGCCGCACAATAGCCTGGCCGCGGATCTGGTGGATCCCCGGTACGGCCGGCCTGTGCGCACCCTGGCGCCGGTGGAAGAAGTGGATTTCGCCGCGGAACTGGACGAACCAGCACCCAGCGCGATCCCCGGCGCTCAGCCCGCTGAACAGAATCAGGGGGAGCACTTCCTCCAGAACCCGCCGGCCCAGCCGTCCGAGCGCGAGAAGAAGAAGCGCCGCAAGGCCGTCACACCCCACTGGGAGGATGTCCTGCTGGGAGTACGCACCAACCCTAAGAAGAAATAGTCAACGAGAAGGACCCCATGGCCCTGGTCACCCTTTGGTTTGTTAATGCTGCCCGCCCGCGCGACATTCTGCTGGCGGAGCCAGAAGCCGATCGAGGTTTCGCCCGCAAGTACCTGGCGCAGCTCAATCCCGCGTGGCCGCGCACCCATATCGGCGATTTCGATATGATCCGCTCCACCCCGCCCAGCATCAATGAGTTCTACATCGGCGGCTTCCCCGCCGGGGTGTCCGTGGTGCAGGTGGTGATCCCCGGGTTGGTGCGGATCTCGCAGGTTCCGGAGCGTTTCCGCACGCTGGTGAGCGCCGCGGATGTATACGCCACCGCGCTGGTCTCCTCCGGCGACGAGGAGGCGGAGTTGGAGCTTCCCGGGGTGGGCACGGTAGGGCACGAGCCGGAGGCGCCGCAGCTGGACGCCACCTACGGTGCCTTCGCACACTGGTCGGGCGGGGAGCTCAAGCGCGCGTTTTCCGCCACCCGCCAAACCGTCTTTGAGGACGAGGGGCTGCCCGAGCCGGTCGAGTCCCGCTACTGGGAGGGCACCCACGAAACCACGGGCATCCTTCTGCCGTTCGATCCCTCCCAATTGGCGATGGGTGCCGCCGAATCCTGGCTGGGATTCCCCGTGACCGCCGACGCCGACGCCTGGGGTCGCACCCGAGAAGTGCTGGAAATCCCCGTGGCCGCGTTCGCTATTGACGGCCGCCCGGAGGCCAAGGTCCCGGAGTCCACGGTGAGCAGTCTGCTGCCGTGGAAGCGCGGCGGGAGCGAGGATGCCGCAGACGCTGCGGACTCCACGTCCTCTCCGGACCTTGCCGGCTCCGGCTATGACGATTACGCCGCCCCTGCCGCCAGCGCCGAACCCACCACCGCCGAGGTGGCGAAGAAGGTGGGTCTGTCTGTGCTGCAGCAGCTGCGGCGCGGGGCCTCGGCGGTGCGCAAGAAGCTGCGCTAGGCCGGTCGATGAGCCGGGTTACTGTACCAGGTTCATCACGGGCTCTGCCGCGAAGTACACCAGGAACAGCGCTGCCACGATGTAGAGCAGCGGGTGCACCGTGCGGCCTCGGCCGGCGAACAGCGCCATCACCACGTAGGTCACGAATCCCACGCCAATGCCGTTGGCGATGGAGTAGGTAAACGGCATCACCGCGATGGTCAGGAAGGCCGGCAGGGCAATGCTGAAGTCGCTGAAGTCAATGTCCTTGATCTGGGCCATCATCAGCGCACCCACGATCACCAGCACGGGGGCCGCCGCCTCGATGGGGACGATGGAATACAGCGGGGTAAAGAACATGGCCGCCAGGAAAAGCAAACCCGTGACTACGTTGGCCAGACCCGTGCGGGCGCCATCGGCGATACCCGCCGCGGAGTCCACGTACACCGTGTTCGAGGAGGAGGATACGGCACCACCCACGATGGCTCCGGCACCTTCCACCACCAGGGAGGTGCGCAGGTTCGGCAGCTTGCCGTCCTCATCGATCACACCAGTCTGCTTGCCCAGCCCGGTGAAGGTTCCCATCGCGTCGAAGAAGTTGGCCAGCACCAGGGTGAAGATCAGCATCACCGCGGAGAGGAATCCCACGCGGCTAAACGCCCCGAACAGGTCCACGGCCCCCACCAGGGACAGGTCCGGCATGCCTCCGAGGGAGTCTGGCACGGTCGGCACGGCCAGGTTCCAGCCGGCAGGGTTGTCTGCGGACGAACCGGCGTGCGTCACGGCCTCCACCACGATGGCGATGATGGTGGTCAGCACGATTCCGAGGAACAGGCCTCCGCGGACCTGCTTGACCACCATCACGCCGCAGATCAACAGACCCAGGACGAACACAAACGTCGGCCACGCGTTGATGGAGCCCGCGCTGCCCAGCTGGACGGGCACGGTGGTGTGCGCGGCGTCGGGGACTCGGCGCACAAAGCCCGCGTCGACCAGCCCGATCATGGCGATGAACATACCAATGCCCACACTGATCGCGGCCTTGAGGGACGCGGGGATTGCGTTGAACACGGCCTCGCGGAAGCCCGTCACGGCCAGCAGCACGATGATTACACCGTCGATGACCACCAGGCCCATCGCTTCCGGCCAGGTCAGCCCCTCCGAGGCGACAAAGGTCACGCCCACCAGCGTGTTAATACCCAAGCCCGTGGCGATGCCGAAGGGGTGGCGGGCGAAGATGCCGAAGGCCAGCGTCATCACGCCGGCGGCCAGGGCGGTGACGGCAGCCACGCGATTGAGCCCCAGCGTGGCCCCGGTGTGGTCGGCGCCGGACAGGATCAGCGGGTTCAGGATGATGATGTAGGCCATCGCAAAGAAGGTCACTACACCGGCCCGTAGTTCGGTGCCCACGCTGGATCCGCGGGAGGAAATCTGGAAATAGCGGTCCAGGGCACTGCCTGTGCCCTTGGTCTGTGGTGCCCTCGTCGTCGCCATGGTTGGTTGGCTCTCCCTCTTCACGCGTCATGGTCCAAGCAGTATGGTCATGCGTGCACGCGGTTCGCGCACGCACGTTGAACATAAAACTGCCACGCCACCCCATCTGCGGGCAAGTTAGGACCACACGCAGAGCCTGCCCCTAGTAGGCCCCGTCGTCGAACACCCCGTACCGCTTGCCCTCCTGGACCGGCTTCTCCTCCTTGGACAGGGAGTGGGCGCCGCACCCATAGCGGGAGTCCACCACCTGACCATCGGCGGAGTACTCATTGGAGCATATTCCGTACACCACGGTGTTCTGCCGCCACGGCAGGAAGAACGCACAAGTGGCGCAGGTGTGTTCCGCGCGGCGGGCCATCAGGGACCCGCGGCCGCGTTCGGCGCGCCACCGCTTCGTCGCTGCCTCCAGTCCCTTTTCGGACAGGACACGCTTGGCGTTCTGGTTGCGCTGGAAACCGTTCTTGTCCCGCACGTCGCGCTTGGGGCACAGGCGCTCGTCGTCGTGCTTCGGGGGAAGGACATCGCCCGGCCCCAGATCACCCGGGCGGACGCGGTCTTCGTAGGGAACCCACTTGGGCGCCAGCTGGGCTTTCTTGCCCGCTTGGAGGGTGACCTCGCTGACCGTCAGGTTGCCGGTTCCCGGGACACATGCCAGGACGGCGTTCCATTCCCAGCCACTATATCCGGGGGTAAGGCTCTCGAATCGGTGGATCACCATCCCGTTGCTGACCGTTGCTCCCAGGTGTTCCCCCACCTCGTCGCCCCCCACGTCCGACAACGCGTCCCGAGCCAGGTCAACAGCCTCTGGGCTGAATAAGATTGCGGGGCGGGAACGCCCCCGACGTCGTTTGCTTCTACTCATATTAGAAACCATTATGCCCTTTCTGTGGGTTCTCTACCTATGGAACCCCTGGAATAAGGCATGATTGGACCATGTTGAACTCCGCCCGCCTTTCCCGCCGCAGTACTCATCGCGTCCCGTGGCGCGCTGTCCTGGCTGCCGTCCTGGGCCTCGGCGCCGCCACCAGCCTGGCCGCCTGCTCCTCCTCGTCCGAGACCTCCTCCTCGTCCGACGCTCCCCAGGCTCACACCCTGACTGCTGAGGTGCTGGCGGCACACCCCTGGGACAAGTCCAGCTTCACTCAAGGCCTGGAGGTCGCACCCGATGGCAGCCTGCTGGTGGGCACGGGCATGTACTCGCAATCCCGCATCTACCGCACCACCCTGGACAATAAGCAGTCCCAGAACCACAACCTCCCGGCGGAGTTTTTCGGTGAGGGCATTGCTCTTCACGGGGATCACGTCTGGCAGCTGACGTGGAAGGAGCACGTGGCGATCAAGCGCAAGGCCTCCGACCTCTCGGAGGTCGGCCGGGTGGAGTACCCCACCGAGGGGTGG
The DNA here is from genome assembly GCF_014490575.1 of Corynebacterium zhongnanshanii. Taxonomy (NCBI): domain Bacteria; kingdom Bacillati; phylum Actinomycetota; class Actinomycetes; order Mycobacteriales; family Corynebacteriaceae; genus Corynebacterium; species Corynebacterium zhongnanshanii. The sequence continues at coordinate 468,203 of NZ_CP061033.1, read as the reverse complement.
GGCCTGTGCTCCGATGGCCAGCGCCTAGTGATGTCCGATGGAACGAGCACCTTATACTTCCGGGATCCTGACACGTTTGAGGAGCTCGGGCGCGTGGACGTCACCCTCCACGGCGATCCCCTGCCGAAGCTCAACGAGCTGGACTGCTCCTCGGACGGGTCCGTGTGGGCGAATGTGTGGCAGCGGGATGACATTGTACGCATCGATCCGGACACGGGAGAGGTGAAGGATGTGGTGGACCTCGCGGGGATGCTGCCCGCGCAGGAGGATCGAGGCGCCGACGTGTTGAACGGCATTGCGTCGATCCCTGGGACCTCCGCAACGGAGCGGAAGTTCTATGTGACGGGCAAGTATTGGGATGAGCTGTACGAGGTCCAGTTCAAGGATAAGTAGTCCTGTGCTCTACCATGGTGCGCGTGACTGAATTAACCAAGAAGCAAAGGCGTAAGAAGCAGCAGCGCCGTCAGTTGCTGATCGGGTTAGCCATCGTGTGCGCCGTGATCGTGGTGGTCGGCGCGGTGCTGGGCTACAACGCGTGGAAGGACCGCCAGGTAGATGTGTTGCCGCAGGATCAACGCATCACCGCGGTGGTGGGCGACCGCGAGATCGAACTTGCGCCGTATTCCACGTGCGAGGTCGACGACGCCCAGTGCACGCCCTCACAGCCCACCACACTAGAACTTCACGGTGCCAAGGAATTCACGCTGAAGATTCCGGAGGATGTGTACGACCATGACTGGTCCTTGCTGAAGGTTTTTGACGATCCGGGTGCCAACGAGGACAACTACTTTAAGTCCGATGAGAAGCACGAGGTCACGCTGTCCGTGGAGGCGGATAAGAAGGCCAGTGACGGCTCCACGCCTCAATTGAAAGTGGTGGAGGTGCAGTCCCTGCTGATCGGCGTGGATGCGGACAAGCAGCAAACGCCGATCATGACGATCTGGTCGCTGGAGATCGTGGCTTAAGGCGCGATCTTAAGAGTCCAGCTCGCGGGCGATGGTGCGCAGGATCTCGGCGATGGGGCGGGCGTCCTTGCGGTCGGGGCGCCGTCCGCTTTCCAGCACGGGAAGCACCCGGGAGTCCAGCATGGTGATGGTGTCCTGAACCATGGTGTGCAGCTGCGCTGGCTTGTACTTGTGCTGGGCGCGCTTTGGGCCCTCGTCCAGCACAGTGACGGTCAGGGCCTGGGGGCCGCGGCGGCCGGATACGATTTCGTATTCCAGGCGCTGTCCCTTCACCAGGTCGGTCACGCCCTCTGGGAGAACCTGTGCGCCGACGTAGACGTCTTCGTCGCCTGGGTTGCTGACGAATCCGAATCCTCGGTCAGCGTCATACCACTTTACTTTTCCCGTTGGCATGGCTTCTCTCCTCACGTGTTTAAGGGGGGCGTGTTTGAAAGATTAGATTATAGGGAGCGGGGCGGATGTAGACAAAACGGCGCGCTGCGGGGGCGTTTCGACGTCTTTCCCGAGCCCTCACAGTGTGATCTTCATCACATCACAGAATGGTAACAAATTGGGAAATTTTAGATAAACTCCTGCTCACGGCGCTGGTTGGGGCACCAGCCGCCGCAACGCGCCTCAAGAAAAAATCTCGGAAAAAGGTGACTCAGCAGCTTTCACCAAGTAGCGTAGCCCCAGTACCGAGAAGAGGCATCATGAAGATCCTCGTTATACGAAGATCCGAAAGGGATACAGACACTTATGGGACAGCACACCAAGCGCACCTCCTTCTCCACTGGAGCTCGCATCGCCCTGGCCGGCGTGGCTCTCGCAGGAGCTTCCGCCGCACTCGCACCAGCAGCTTCCGCAGCTCCAGACTCTGACTGGGATCGCCTGGCACAGTGTGAGTCCGGCGGCAACTGGGCCATCAACACCGGCAACGGCTACCACGGCGGCCTGCAGTTCTCCGCACAGACCTGGAACGCCTTCGGCGGCGGCGAGTTCGCCCCAACCGCAAACCAGGCAACCCGCGAGCAGCAGATCGTTGTTGCCGAGCGCGTCCTCGCCAAGCAGGGCTGGGGAGCATGGCCTGCCTGCTCCGCAAAGCTGGGCCTGAACTCCCCTGCGCAGCAGCGCACCGTGGGCTACGCCGGCCACCAGAACCGTGCCGCTGAGATCAACAACGCTGTACAGACCCTGGCCTCCCAGCCCAACGAGACTGCCCTGGACGCCACCTTCAACAAGATCGTGGCCGACCTGAAGGCTCGCGGCATCGAGGTTCCTCAGGAGATCATCAACGTCTACAACCAGCACCGCGATCACCTGAACGCGTTCTACTCCCAGAACGAAGCACTGATCAACGCCGTTCTGCCTCGCTAGAACACACCCAACGCACAGAACCCTTCCACCTTAACGACAAGGTGGAAGGGTTCTTTGTTGTTTCTCGCGACAGAAGCGAGGAGCTACTTGTTGATCACCGTGTGAGGGTGCACGTAGCTCAGGGTGGACGGATCCACGGGGAATTCAACCTCACCGTAGGGGTTCATAGCACCGGCGGTGGTTGCAACCAGCTCCGTCATTGCGTGCTGGCCTTCTGGCAGGTTCGTTGGCCAAGCCGGATCGACGAAGCCGTTCTTCTTGTGGTTAGACATGCTTCATATTTTCGCACAAACTTCCTCAAAACTCACGCCGAACCCCACCTGCTTCCCCCAAACGGTGCAGATTCCAGCGCAGAAACCTTTGTGGTGATAAACGACTAGAATGGACAGATCATGACTCAGCACGGTGACTTCTTTCCCTCATACCTCCAGTGGCTCGCCCGCCACGACGATGAGGTTCTCCACCACTTCTTCACCGACATGCTGGAGTCCACCTACCCCGATGGCACCCGCCACCTAAACTCCCTGGCCATGCACTCCCCCGGCTCCCTGGATGCGCTGCTCACCCAGCTCGACGGGGTTGAGCTCGCGATCCTGCACGCCGCCACGGAGCTCGACGCCGGCCGTTACCCCGCCTCCTTCGAGGAGATCCTGGACACCCTCGCCGAACTCTTCGAGATCACAGGCACCCCCGCCGAGCGCATCCCCACCACCGACCACGTCCGCGCCGCCGCAGCCCGACTGCTCCACCGCGGCCTGCTGTTCTCCCCCGAGCTCGCACTCACCGCCCCCGCCACGGACGTGATCGAGCTGCTCACCACCGAACCGGCCACCCTGCTGGGAGTTCCGCCACAGCTGCCCGACTGCTTCAACCCGGGAACCACCCACGTGTGGCGCCTGGTGGACGCCCACCGGAATCCTCAGCCGGAAGCGGACCTGCGCCGCACCCTCGAGGAGCTATCGCCTCGGCAACAGGCGGTGTTGCGTACGCTGCACGCCAACGGGGGCGTCGGTCATTCGGCGGCATTCGCGGCAGACGCGGATCCAGACCATCCCCTGGCCAAGATGGTGAGCGCCGGGGTCCTGGACCTCATCGACGACACCACCGCGCGCATCTCCGGGCGAGTCCAGCAGGCCTTGCGCGAGGCCGTGGTCTCCCCCGCCGGCGGGACATGGGTGCGCCCAGACAGCCCAGACTCGCCACACGCACCCACCCCCGCGGACCCCACCGAGGCCGACAGCTCAGTCGCCGAGGTCGTCCAGTTCCTCACCGAGCTTGCGGACATCCTCGAGGAGGTAGCCCAAGCCCCGCTCGCCCCGCTGGCCAAGGGCGGCATCGGCGTGCGCGATGTGCGCAAACTCGCCAAGCAGCTGGGCCGCCCGGAGGACTACATCGTGTCCCGCCTGGACTGGCTGCTGGCCTGCGGCCTCATAGCCCTGGACGAAACCACCCCGCGCTACCAGGGCTCTCCGGCGCACGTCTATGCCGTGACCGAGCGGGCGTTGGATGTCCTGGAGGCCGACATTGCCTCCCAATGGGCCGAGCTTCTGCTCGGCTGGGCCGGCTCCGGCTACTCGCCCTGGATGCACCACGAGGAGCTGCGCCAGGGCCACCCGCAGCTGTGGTCTGCGCACACCGCCCGGATCCGCCGTTTCCTGCCCGAGGCGCTCCTGGAGGCCGGCCCGTCCCGCGCGGACGTGTGGGAGCACGTGTGGCGCCTGCGCCCGTACCTCGCGTGGTCAACGCCGCAGGCCCATTGGGAGCGCCTCGTGGAGGACATGGCGCAGCTCGGTCTGGTGGTCCTCCATGGCGATCAGGTGGCGATCACCCCTGCGCTCCAGGGCTTCCACGCGGCGCTAGCTACCCCGGAGGACGCACCGGAAACCCCTCGCGAGGTGCTGACCGCGCACCTGCAGTCGCTGCTTCCGGCCTACACGGACATGCTCATCGTGCAGGGCGACCACACCATCCTAGCGCCCGGCCCCCTGCGCCCGGAGGACGCGCACATGCTGTCCTCCTTCGCCACCAAGGAGTCCTCCGGCATCGCCACGGTCTGGCGTGTCACCCCCGCCCTCGCGCAGCAGGCGATCGCGCAGGGACGGTCGGCCGAGGCGATCCTGGACTTCCTGGGCCGCATGTCTCCCGCCCGCACCGTGGACTCGTTGCCGCAATCCTTGCGTTATCTTTTATCCGACGCCCAGCGCGCCGTCAGCGCAGGTCGCGCCCCACAGACAGATGCTGGATCCTTCACGGCCTACCGGGTTCCCACTCCAGTCGGCACCGTGGAGCTTCCGCCGCGTGAGCGGGAGGAGCTGCGCACCATCGTGGTGCCGCAGGTGGTGGAGCAGGTGCAGGAGTATCGCGATGCGACCGGCGCGGACGGTCTCGACGGGGATGGCGCCGTCACCGCCACCACGCCCGCGGAGATTAAGGAAGCTCTGCGCCAGGCGGAATCGGCGCGCACCCCGGTGGAAGTCTCCTACGCGGATGCGGACAACCAGACCGTCACTGTGCTGTGCCAGGTGGTGACGGTCTCCCCCTCGCGAGTCACGGTGGTGCGCATCAGCGACCAGGACATCCTCCACCTCCACATGCACCGTATGATCGGCGCTAGAATGGGGGGATTCGATGATGACAACCCTGCCTAGTTTTGTCCCAGGAGGCTATTGGTGAGCATTGGCACAGGCCCCTTGATTGTGCAGTCCGATAAGACGGTACTGCTCGAGATCGACCATCCAGATGCCCCCGCTGCGCGCAACGCGTTGGCTCCCTTCGCGGAGCTGGAGCGAGCGCCCGAGCACATTCACACCTACCGCATCACCCCGCTGGCGCTGTGGAACGCCCGCGCCGCCGGGCACGACGCCGAACAGGTCATGCACGTGCTGGAGACCTACAGCCGTTTCCCCGTGCCCCAACCGCTACTCATCGACGTGGCGGAGACCATGGACCGCTACGGCCGTCTCACCCTGGCCAAACACCCCGCCCACGGCCTGGTGCTGGAAACCACGGACCGGGCCGTGCTGGCCGAGATTCAGCGCCACAAGAAAATCAAGCCCATGCTGGGCGCCCAGATCGACGAGGACACCGTGGCGGTGCACCCCTCCGAGCGCGGACGTCTGAAGCAGGAGCTCCTGAAAGTCGGCTGGCCCGCGGAAGACCTCGCGGGCTACGTCGATGGCGAGGCGCACCCCATCGACCTCTCCCAGGAACACGAGGGCTGGGAGCTGCGCGACTACCAGGCCATGGCCGCCGACAGCTTCTGGGAAGGCGGATCCGGCGTGGTGGTCCTGCCCTGCGGCGCCGGAAAAACCATGGTCGGCGCCGCCGCGATGGCGAAGGCCAAGGCCACCACCCTGATCCTGGTCACGAACACCGTCGCCGGCCGCCAATGGCGCGACGAGCTGCTGCGCCGCACCAGCCTCACCGAGGACGAGATCGGTGAGTACTCCGGCGAACGCAAAGAAATCCGCCCCATCACCATCGCCACCTACCAGGTGGTCACCCGCAAAACGAAGGGCGAGTTCCGCGCCCTGGAGCTGTTCGATTCCCGCGACTGGGGCCTCATCATCTACGACGAGGTGCACCTGCTGCCCGCCCCGGTGTTTCGGATGACCTCGGATTTGCAGAGCCGGCGTCGATTGGGATTGACGGCCACGCTGGTGCGCGAGGACGGGCGGGAAGGCGACGTCTTCTCCCTCATCGGCCCGAAGCGCTTCGACGCCCCTTGGAAGGACATCGAAGCCCAAGGGTGGATCGCCCCGGCCGACTGCACCGAGGTGCGTGTCCAACTGACCGACGCCGAGCGCATGGTCTACGCCACCGCCGAACAATCCGACAAGTACCGCCTCGCGGCCACCAGCCCCACCAAGTACAAGGTGGTGCGCTCCATCATGGCGATGCACCCCGACGAGCCCACGCTCATCATCGGCGCCTACATCGACCAGCTGGAAGAGCTCGGCGAGAAGCTGGGAGTGCCCGTCATCGACGGCAAGACCGGAAACACCAAGCGCGAGAAGCTCTACCAGCAATTCCGCGACGGGGAGATCCAGACGCTGGTGGTGTCCAAGGTAGCGAACTTCTCCATCGACCTGCCCGGCGCGTCTGTGGCCATCCAGCTCTCGGGTACGTTCGGTTCCCGCCAGGAGGAGGCGCAGCGCTTGGGCCGCATCCTGCGCCCCAAGCCCAACGGCGGCGGCGCGTTCTTCTATTCCATCGTGGCCCGCGATACCCTCGATGCGGACTATGCGGCCCATCGCCAACGCTTCCTGGCGGAGCAGGGCTATGGCTACCGCATCATTGATTCCTTCGACCTTCCCGACCCTCACACATCCCACCCAGAAAGCGACTCCCCCTCATGACCGATTTCCCCTTCACCGTGGATGAAGAATTCGCCCGGAAGCACAACGAGTTTTTCCGGGACGCCAAGCGCCTGCAAGTCTCCGCCGGAATCCTGGCGGTCATTATGTTCGCCATCACGGCGGTCATGCTCTGGGCCGCGGGCGCGACGATCCTGACCTTAGGCCTGGGCATTGCGTTCAGCGTCTTCGGGCTCTTGAGCCTGCTCATGATCCCCATCCTGCCGCGCAAGATGGGAAGCCCCCAGCAGTACTACGACCTGTACAAGCTGGCTCCGGCTGTGGTCGCCCGCGTGAACCCCAGGGACATGGACATCCTGGCGCTGGTGAACGCCTCGGCGGACCCGGAGAAGATAGCCCCCGCTCTTGCGGTGCGTACCGTGAGCTCCGTGCCGGGCGTGGCCCGCGAAGTGGGAGCCCACGTGCCGTCTGCCGCCGTGACCGGCGTGCAGACCCTGCGCGAGCGCAGCCTGTACCAGGAGGTCTCCCCCATGCCGATCGCCTGGGGCACCCAGGATAAGAAGGTTCTGCAGAACGCAGACAAGGCCTTCACCGCCTCCGAGTGGAAGGAAGTGGAAGGCCTTGTGGATCGCCTGGAGGATGTTCAGAACACCAAGCGCAACCTGCTGATCCTCGACTAGAATGCCAGCGCGCTGCCGCGCTGGATCTAGACGTGCGGCGCGAGGATGCGCGCCACGGCGTCGTTTCCAGGGACAGTCAGGTGCGCGGTCAGGTTGTACGGATCGGACAGGTTGTCCCAGAACCCGGCGAACCAGCGGCGCTCAGTGGGGGCGCACATGTCATGGCCCATGGTCGGCCCCTGCAGGTCAATGAAGCCCACGCCCAGCTCCCGGGCGGCCTTCTGCTCCCAGGCGTTTGCAGCGTCGAACGGCATGCGGGTGAAGCCCAACGGCGCCACCGGGTTCGGCAGCTCAGGGATGTGGATCAGGCAGGTCTCGCCATTCGGACCCACGATGGAGGGGTAACCAATGAAGGCAATCTTCGCGTGAGGAGCGGCCGCGCGGATGCGGCCAATCTGGCCGCGCATCGCATCCACGTAGGCCTGCTGCTGCCACTCAAACACGCCCGGGGCCTTCCACGCATCGTTGAAGCCCGCCTGGATAAACACCGTGCGGGTGGAGGGGGTCAGGGTACCCTCGGCGATCGCGTGGGAAATCTGGTTGTTGGTGTTGTTAGCCCCACCCACTGGGGTGTGGGCCACCGCACCGTTACATGGGTAGTCATCCACGCGGATGCCGGTCACCCGCTGCAGGGACAGGCCCACGCGAGAGGCACCGCGTGCACAACGGCCATCAGCCGGAGCATTGCCAGGAGCGCGGCCTGGGCCCTGCATGTGATCGGCAATAGGGTGGTGGGAATTAGCCATGATGGAATCGCCGAAGAGGACGATGTTATTCGACGCAGCGGACGCGCCCGGCGCGGCAACAACGGCACCAGTCAGCGCGCTCACGGCGGCGATGGCCAGGGCTGCGATCTTGGATCGGCGGAAAGCCTTCATAAAAACTCCAGTACTTGAAACGCTATAGAGTGAGATGCATATTTATGGGGGATACTAACGATCTCACACCTTACCCCATTAACAACGCAGCCCGCAGTGGAGTTGTTACTTTTTTACCCCAATAAATCTTTCAGCCACTGCCCCGCCGCCGTGACGCGGTCCCGCCACACGCTCGGAGCAGCGATAATGTGCTCGCTGGGCCACTCCTGATAGGTCAGGCTCGCCCCGGACTTCTCCGCCCACTGGCGGCACACTTTTGCCGAGGTGCCCCGAGAATCGGAATCCGCCACCGTCACCAAGGTGGGCACGCCCGTGAGATCCACCTGGAAGCCCTCCGGGATGCGGGGCGTCATCGCCAGCAGAAAATCCGCCTGCTCCAGCACCTGCGCCGCGGCGATCAGTCCACTGCCAAACGCCACCACACCCAACTTTTCGCCGGGGAAGGCCTGGCGGACCACATCCCACGCACCGGCCACCGCAGCCTGGGTGGCATCCCACGCACCATAACCGGGAAGCGGGTAGGTCAGATCCACGATGGTCGTGCCCGACTGCGCCGCGACCGACGCAAACAACGGCAACCAGAAAAGATCATGGCTCTCCCCATCCCCGAACCATCCCGGGCCGCCATGCAGACTGATCGCCACCGACCCATCGGGGTTGGCCGGCCGAATGACCGTGGCGCTGACCCCCTCAGGCAGGTCTGTGGCGAAGGAAGGCTGGGCGTCGGCACTCACCTGGCCCGCGGAAATAAACGCATTATGCGGCATGCGATGATCCAGCCCCGCCCCCAGCACCAACAGGCTGGAATGGCTGATCAGGTCCACGGCGCGAGCCCACTGACGCTCCGTGGACTCCACCAGCTCCGCGGGCACGGCCGTCCCCGCATCCCGGTACGGCGCGCCCTCATCCTGCGTCAGGGCAGTAAAGACCTCGGGGTAATTATCCTCGAAATAGTCATTGAGCTGCGCAATCTGCTGATGCGCGGTGAGAGGCTCCACCCCCTCCTGCACATCCCTCCCACTGTTCGGAAGGTTCGCGATATCGGAATTGGGCGTGTGATCAAGGCTCATGGAAGCCATTCTAATACTGAACGTCATTGGCAACTTTTCTCGCGCCCACGCGGTTCCTATATTGGTGGGGATCACCCCACAGACAGAAAGGGACCCGTTGAGCATCCACATCAAAACCACCCACGTGGGTTCACTACCCCGCACCCAGGAACTCCTGGAGGCCAACAACCGCTGGAGCGCCGGCGAGATCGAGCGCGAGGAATTCGAGGACATCCTCCGCGACGGCATCGCCCAGGTTGTGAAGCGCCAGGTGGACCTGGGCATCGACATCGTCAACGAAGGCGAGTACGGACACGTCACCTCCGGCGCCGTGGACTACGGCGCCTGGTGGAACTACATCTTCTCCCGCCTGGGCGGCCTCACCATGACCGACGAGGACCGCTGGGCCAACGCCGAGGTTATTCGCTCCACTCCCGGCAACATCAAGCTCACCAGCTTCCCGGACCGCCGCGACCGCCAGCTGTTCAACGCCGCCTACGAAGACCCGGACTCCGGCATCTTCACCGGCCGCAAATCCGTGGGCAATCCTAAATTCACCGGCCCCATCACCTACATCGGCCAGGACCAGGTCCGCACCGACGTGGCCCTGCTGCGCGAGGGCGCGGATGCCGCCGGCGCCACGGGTGGCTTCGTCGCGGCCATCTCCCCCGGCAGTGCCGCGCGCCTGAAGGACGAGTTCTACGGCAATGACGACGATGTCCTCACCGCCTGCGCCGAAGCCATGGCGGAGGAATACAAGATCATCGCCGACCAGGGATTCACCGTCCAGATCGACGCCCCCGACCTCGCCGAGGCCTGGGACCAGATCAACCCTGAACCGTCCATCGACGACTACAACGAGTGGATCGCCAAGAGGATCGACGCCATCAACCTCGCCATCAAGGACATCCCTCGCGAACAAACCCGCCTGCACATCTGCTGGGGCTCCTGGCACGGCCCCCACACCACAGACGTCCCCTTCGGCGACATCGTGGACACCATCTTGGAGGCCAATGTGGGCGGCCACTCCTTCGAAGGCGCTTCTCCTCGCCACGCGCACGAATGGCGCGTGTGGCAGAACCGCGAGCTGCCGAAGAACACCCTGATCTACCCGGGCGTGGTCTCCCACGCAATGAACGCGGTGGAGCACCCACGACTGGTCGCTGACCGGATCATCCAGTTCGCGGAACTCGTGGGACCGGAGAATGTGGTCGCTTCCACCGACTGCGGCCTGGGCGGCCGCCTGCACGAGCAGATCGCCTGGGCGAAGCTGGAGAGCCTGGTGGAGGGCGCCGCGATCGCCTCCCGGGAGCTCAACGGCTAAACGGCTCAGCGGCTAGTCCGCGATAGCCTCCAGCGGTGGAGTGCGGGAGGCCTTCACCGCCGGCCATACGGCCGCCACCACGCCCACTAGCGCGGCACCGACCAGCATGCCCAGGATCGTCATCCACGGGTAGGTCACGGTGCCCAGCCCCTCGCCGGCGAGCACCTTGATGAATGCCCAGCCGAGGATCAGCCCCACAGCCACGCCAATCACCGCACCGTACAGGGCGATCTGCACCGCCTCCAGCGTGATCATGCGGCGCACCTGACCACGGTGAGTTCCCACGGCACGCAGCATCCCGATTTCTTGGCGTCGTTCAATCACGTTCAACGCCAACGTATTGATGATGCCCAGCACGGCCACCACGATCGACAACGCCAGCAGCGCGTAGAGCACGCTGAGCATCTGATCGATCATCACGGCCTGCTGGCCGGCGTACTCCTGCGGCGTGACCACCTGGGCCACGATGAACGGCTTCACCGCGTCCACCAGCCGCTGCTTCAGCGCCTCCATGTCCGAGGTGCCCGAGACCGACGGATCGCTGTTCACGAAAATCGCCAGCAGTGCCTTCTTGTTCACCGCGGCCGAGCCTCCGGCCTCGTTGGCGAAGTCCTTTACGGACTGCTCCGAGAGCAGGAACGTGCCCAGCAAATCATTGCTCTCGTAGAAGCCGGTCACGGACACCGGGTGCGTAAACGGCGTGCCGGGGACACCCATCTCCAGGGTGTCTCCCATCGCCCAGCCGTGCTCGGCGGCGAATTTCTTCTCCACCAGCAGGCCGGGGTGGGTGGAGTCCGCCGAACCCTCGACGAGATTCAGCCCCACCGAGCGGACAATATCGCCCTGGTAGAAGCTCGTCACGCCGGCGCTGATCGCACCCGCGTTGTCCATCCCGGCAACCGTCACCGGCGCAATACCCAGCGCGGCCACGGACTGCACTCCGTCCACGTCCGCAGCGGCATCCGCGATCTGCTCGGACAGCGGGAACTCCCCGCCGGTAGAACTGGCCCCGGTGATCATATAGGCGGACTGAATGGTGGATTCCGTCACGTCCGCCACCGTGGACTTCATGGTCGCCCCCAGCATGCCGAAGCTGGTCACCAGCGCCACTCCCAGGGTCAGGGCGAAGGCCGTGGTGGCCGAGCGGCGCGGATTGCGCTTCGAATTGGTGGCGGCCAGCCGGCCGATCGCACCAAAGGGCAGCCCCACGACCCGTCCGATGCCCGGCACGATCGGAATGGACAGCGCAGGGGACGCCAGGAACGTTCCCACGATCAGTGCCAGCGCGCCCAGGCCGACCACAATCGCGCGGCCGGCGGTGGACCAGTCATCCAGCAGCAGGGCGGCCGCCACAGCGCACGCAATGCCGCCCACGATGCCGATGATCCCCACCACGGTCCGCAGCACCAACGAGGACGCCGAGCTGCTATCACCCGATCGCATCGCCTCCACAGGCTTCACCGCACCCGCGCGGCGGGCCGGCGCCCACGCAGAAATGACGGTCACCAGCGTGCCCAGCACCAACGGCACCAGCACGCTGCTCACGCTCAGCGCCACACCGCCGGCGGGCAGCCCGAAGCCGGTGGCGTCCATCACCGCGTAAATGGCATGGACCAACCCCACGCCCGCAAGCACTCCCAGCAGGGATCCGACAATGCCGACCACCAGCGCCTCCCCCACTACCGAGCGGGTGACCTGCCCCTGGGACACACCCAGGGACCGCAGCAGCGCGAACTCTCGCAGGCGCTGAGCCACGATCATGGCGAAGGTATTGGCGATGATAAACGTTCCAACCACCAGCGCAATGAGCCCGAAGGCCACCAGGAAGTAATTCACAAAGCTGAGCGCCTTGCTGATCTGGGCGGAAATCTCATCGGCCATCTCCTGGCCAGTCTTTACCTGGTCGTTGGGGTAGGCCTGCCGCAGCTGCTCTATCAGCTGCTCCTGCGAGGTGCCCTCGGCCGCGCTCACCATCACGCCCTGCTCCAGATGCCCGTTCGTCCACTGCTCCACAAACGCCGGCGCCTCCATGAGCACGCCGATGTATCCGCCCGTTTCGGACGGGGTGTCATAGATACCCGTGACCGTCACGGACTCCTGTCTGGAGCGATCCACCACCTTCACCGTGTCGCCCACGTGAATGCCGTGGTCCTTCGCCGCGCCCTTGTTGAGCAGAACCTCGTGCGCGCCGTGGGGTGCAGCGCCGTCCACAATATCCAGCGCCCGCACCGACTCGCCGGGCGGGTAGAAGGGGCTGATCGACGAGGGTGCGCCGCCGGTCTGCAGTGCTTCGTCGTTGCTGTTGGCGACGATGACGGGGTGGTCCTGATTGATATTGACATGTCCGACGCCGGGCATCTCACGAATCCGCCCCACGTCCTGAACGGACAGCCCATCTGGGTTCGTTTCCGCTGGCAGGACGACGGCGCTCACATCGGCGAGCTCTTCATCGACCAGGGAATTGAACGTCTTGGACAGGGAATTGGTCAGCATGAAGCTGGACGCCACGAAGGCCGTGCCCAGCAGGACGGCCAGAATCGTGAGAAGAAAACGCACCTTGTGAGCGAGCAGCGAGCGCATCGCCACGGTACGCATCGGGGATGATGAGGCCATGGCTTATCGCTCCTCGAGGCTAGTCATGGTTTTCAGAATCTCCTCGGAGGAGGCACCTTCGAGTTCCGCGACGATCTCTCCGTCGGCGAGGAAGATAACCCTGTCGGCATAGGAGGCTGCGTGGGCGTCGTGGGTGACGATGACAACGGTTTGGGCGTGGTCGTCCACCGCCTGGCGCAGGATGGTGAGGACTTCCTTGGAGCTGTTGGAGTCCAGGTTTCCGGTGGGCTCGTCGCCGAAGATGATCTCAGGTTGGGCGACGAGGGCGCGAGCGCAGGCCACGCGTTGTTGCTGCCCGCCGGACAGTTCGGTGGGGCGGTGGGTGAGTCGGGAGCTCAAACCAAGGAGCGTAGTGACCTCATCAAACCACTGCTTGTTCACCTTCTTGCCGGCGACGTCCATGGGCAGGGTGATGTTCTCCGCGGCGGACAGAGTGCTGATGAGGTTGAAGGATTGAAAGATGAAGCCGAGGCGGTCGCGCCGGAGACTGGTGATGTCTTTGTCTTTGAGGGAGGAGATGTCGGTATCACCGATGTAAGCGGAGCCACTGGTGATGGAGTCTAGGGCTGCCATGCAGTGCATAAGCGTGGATTTGCCGGAGCCGGACGGGCCCATGATGGCAGTGAATTTGCCTTGTTCGAAACCTACGGACACGCCGTGAAGAGCGGTGACGGCGGTGTCACCGTGGCCATAGGTTTTAGTGAGGTTTTCGGCACGCGCTGCGTACTGAGGCTGAGACATATTCTGCTTCCTAACGACAAAGACACAAAAAAGAGGGTGAGGGTGTGCCGTACAAGTCTTTTATAACCTGAACGGTACACCCTCACCCTCACTATCCAATTTTTAAAGCCGGCGGTGACCTACTCTCCCACACCCTCCCAGGTGCAGTACCATCGGCGCTGACGGGCTTAGCTTCCGGGTTCGGAAAGGGACCGGGCGTGACCCCATCGCTAAAACCACCGACAAACCAAACAAAGGAAAACACACACCACCCACCAGGGGGTGTGCCGTGTCATCCCAGACACTGCATAACAGACGCGAGCAGCAACTCAAACATGTTTTTTGTAAACACCCTGCAAAACAGGTTGTGTTTTTTTCGGTGTATTAGTACCGGTCACCTCCACACCTCACAGCGCTTCCAGATCCGGCCTATCAACCCCATAATCTATAGGGAACCTCAAAAGAAACCTCATCTCGAAACAGGCTTCCCGCTTAGATGCTTTCAGCGGTTATCCCTTCCATACGTAGCCAACCAGCCATGCCACGGGCGTGACAACTGGCCCACCAGAGGTATGTCCGTCCCGGTCCTCTCGTACTAGGGACAGCCTTTCTCAAGTTTCAACGCGCACGGCGGATAGAGACCGAACTGTCTCACGACGTTCTAAACCCAGCTCGCGTGCCGCTTTAATGGGCGAACAGCCCAACCCTTGGGACCTACTCCAGCCCCAGGATGCGACGAGCCGACATCGAGGTGCCAAACCATCCCGTCGATATGGACTCTTGGGGAAGATCAGCCTGTTATCCCCGGGGTACCTTTTATCCGTTGAGCGACACCGCTTCCACAAGCCGGTGCCGGATCACTAGTCCCTACTTTCGTACCTGCTCGACCTGTCAGTCTCACAGTCAAGCTCCCTTGTGCACTTACACTCAACACCTGATTGCCAACCAGGCTGAGGGAACCTTTGGGCGCCTCCGTTACTCTTTGGGAGGCAACCGCCCCAGTTAAACTACCCACCAGGCACTGTCCCTAACCCAGATCATGGGCCGAGGTTGAGATGCTCAATACGATCAGAGTGGTATTTCAACAACGACTCCACCACCACTGGCGTGATAGCTTCACAGTCTCCCACCTATCCTACACAAACCGAACCAAACACCAATACCAAGCTATAGTGAAGGTCCCGGGGTCTTTTCGTCCTGCCGCGCGTAACGAGCATCTTTACTCGTACTGCAATTTCGCCGGGCCTGTGGTTGAGACAGCAGAGAAGTCGTTACGCCATTCGTGCAGGTCGGAACTTACCCGACAAGGAATTTCGCTACCTTAGGATGGTTATAGTTACCACCGCCGTTTACTGGGGCTTAAATTCTCCGCTTCGACCCCCAAAGGGATCTAACAGGTCCTCTTAACCTTCCAGCACCGGGCAGGCGTCAGTCCGTATACATCGACTTACCGTCTTCGCACGGACCTGTGTTTTTAGTAAACAGTCGCTTCCCTCTATTCTCTGCGACCACCACCAGCTCAACCAGTCTGTCACCAGCAGTGGCCCCCCTTCTCCCGAAGTTACGGGGGCATTTTGCCGAGTTCCTTAACCACAGTTCACCCGATCGCCTTAGTATTCTCTACCTGACCACCTGTGTCGGTTATGGGTACGGGCCGTACATGCACTCGCTAGAGGCTTTTCTCGGCAGCATAGGATCACCAACATCCCCACAACGGGTACGCATCACGCCTCACCCTTCAAATGTGCGCCGGATTTACCAAACACACGGGCCACACGCTTACACCACAATCCAATAAGTGGCTTGGCTACCTTCCTGCGTCACCCCATCACTTGGCTACTACCACATCAGGTCCCACGCATCCCCACACACCAGCATTCAAAGAACACCGGTGCGGGTTCAGGGCGGTTAGTATCAATGATTCACCACTGGGCGCGCACACACGGGTACGGGAATATCAACCCGTTATCCATCGACTACGCCTGTCGGCCTCGCCTTAGGTCCCGACTCACCCTGGGAAGATTAGCTTGACCCAGGAACCCTTAGTCATTCGGCGGATGAGTTTTCCACTCATCATTCGCTACTCATGCCTGCATTCTCACTCGCATAGCCTCCAGCACTGGGTCACCCCGCACCTTCAACGGCCACACGACGCTCCCCTACCAACCCCAAAAATGGAGTTCCGCGGCTTCGGCGGTGTACTTGAGCCCCACTACATTGTCGGCGCAGAACCACTCGACCAGTGAGCTATTACGCACTCTTTCAAGGATGGCTGCTTCTAAGCCAACCTCCTGGCTGTCTTCGCGATCCCACATCCTTTTCCACTTAGTACACTCTTAGGGGCCTTAGCCGGCGATCTGGGCTGTTTCCCTCTCGACTACGAAGCTTATCCCCCGCAGTCTCACTGCCGCGCTCTGACTTACCGGCATTCGGAGTTTGGCTGATGTCGCTAAGATGTTGGTCCCGCTAAACCATCCAGTAGCTCTACCTCCGGCAAGAAACACACGACGCTGCACCTAAATGCATTTCGGGGAGAACCAGCTATCACGGAGTTTGATTGGCCTTTCACCCCTACCCACAACTCATCCCCTCAGTTTTCAACCTAAGTGGGTTCGCGCCTCCACAGCGTCTTACCGCTGCTTCACACTGGCCATGGGTAGATCACCCCGCTTCGGGTCCAGGACATGCCACTAAACACACTCGTTAGTATTCGCTTTCGCTACGACTACCCCACACACCGGGTTAACCTCGCGACATGCCGCTGACTCGCAGGCTCATTCTTCAAAAGGCACGCCATCACCCCACAAGGAGGCTCTGACGGATTGTAAGCACACGGTTTCAGGTACTATTTCACTCCCCTCCCGGGGTACTTTTCACCATTCCCTCACGGTACTACTCCGCTATCGGTCACGACACAAGTATTCAGGCTTACCGGGTGGTCCCGGCAGATTCACAGCAGATTCCACGAGCCCGCTGCTACTCGGGGACACTCATCAACACAACACACACATGCTTTCACGTACCGGACTCTCACCGTCTACGGCAGGCCATTCCAAACCACTTCCGCTAACACACACGCATCATGCACGGCATGGCAGCACCGCACAACAAGGCCCCACAACCCCACACACGCAACCCCTGCCAGGTATCACACGCATATGGTTTAGCCAACATCCACGTTCGTTCGCCACTACTAGCAGAATCATTAAATTATTTTCTCTTCCTACGGGTACTGAGATGTTTCACTTCCCCGCGTTCCCTCCATACCAACTATGAATTCATCGGCAGGTGACCGCACACAACTACGGCCGGGTTTCCCCATTCGGACACCCTCGGATCAACGCTCTATTGGCAACTCCCCGAGGCCTATCGTGGCCTTACACGTCCTTCATCGGCTTATCGTGCCAAGGCATCCACCGTGTGCCCTTAACAAAAACACAACACAGAAAATGCTTACAAAAAACACTAAAACAACCACGCAAACCACACACACGAACCCGAAAAACCCGGGCACGCGGTGAGTACTCACGTCAATTGCAAAAAAGAAGATACTCGCGTCCACTATACAGTTCTCAAACAACACGAAACACACAAACACCAACCACCTACCGGTAGTCACCGTCCACATGCTCCCCATGCACAGGAATAACAAACGTCATTCCAGACACCCAACAGTAGCAACAAACCAAGCACCAATCCACTTCCACACCCACACCCTCTTCGGTGCGAGTCAGACACAATCACCATCCATGCGATCTACCCAGATTCCAAAACAATAAAACAAAAATACTCCTTAGAAAGGAGGTGATCCAGCCGCACCTTCCGGTACGGCTACCTTGTTACGACTTCGTCCCAATCGCCGATCCCACCTTCGACAGCTCCCTAACGAGTTTAGGCCACTGGCTTCGGGTGTTACCAACTTTCATGACGTGACGGGCGGTGTGTACAAGGCCCGGGAACGTATTCACCGCAGCATTGCTGATCTGCGATTACTAGCGACTCCGACTTCATGGGGTCGAGTTGCAGACCCCAATCCGAACTGAGACCGGCTTTAAGGGATTAGCTCCACCTCACGGTATCGCAACCCACTGTACCGACCATTGTAGCACGTGTGAAGCCCTGGACATAAGGGGCATGATGATTTGACGTCATCCCCACCTTCCTCCGAGTTAACCCCGGCAGTCTCTCGCGAGTCCCCACCATAACGTGCTGGCAACACAAGACAAGGGTTGCGCTCGTTGCGGGACTTAACCCAACATCTCACGACACGAGCTGACGACAACCATGCACCACCTGTATACAAGCCACAAAGGGAAAACACATCTCTGTGCCGATCCTGCATATGTCAAGCCCAGGTAAGGTTCTTCGCGTTGCATCGAATTAATCCACATGCTCCGCCGCTTGTGCGGGCCCCCGTCAATTCCTTTGAGTTTTAGCCTTGCGGCCGTACTCCCCAGGCGGGGCGCTTAATGCGTTAGCTACGGCACGGAAATCGTAGAAAGATCCCCACACCTAGCGCCCACCGTTTACGGCATGGACTACCAGGGTATCTAATCCTGTTCGCTACCCATGCTTTCGCTCCTCAGCGTCAGTTACTGCCCAGAGACCTGCCTTCGCCATCGGTGTTCCTCCTGATATCTGCGCATTTCACCGCTACACCAGGAATTCCAGTCTCCCCTACAGCACTCTAGTTATGCCCGTATCACCTGCAGACCCGGAGTTAAGCCCCGGGCTTTCACAGACGACGCGACAAACCACCTACGAGCTCTTTACGCCCAGTAATTCCGGACAACGCTCGCACCCTACGTATTACCGCGGCTGCTGGCACGTAGTTAGCCGGTGCTTCTTATCCAGGTACCGTCACCCAAAAGGCTTCTTCCCTAGCGAAAGAGGTTTACAACCCGAAGGCCGTCATCCCTCACGCGGCGTCGCTGCATCAGGCTTGCGCCCATTGTGCAATATTCCCCACTGCTGCCTCCCGTAGGAGTCTGGGCCGTGTCTCAGTCCCAATGTGGCCGTACACCCTCTCAGGCCGGCTACCCGTCGTCGCCTTGGTAGGCCATTACCCCACCAACAAGCTGATAGGCCGCGAGCTCATCCTGCACCGAAAAAACTTTCCACCACCGACACTAAACGATGGTCCTATCCGGTATTAGACCCAGTTTCCCAGGCTTATCCCAGAGTGCAGGGCAGATCACCCACGTGTTACTCACCCGTTCGCCACTCGAGTACCCCTTGCAAGCAAGAGGCCTTTCCGTTCGACTTGCATGTGTTAAGCACGCCGCCAGCGTTCGTCCTGAGCCAGGATCAAACTCTCCATAAAAGCAAATCAGCACTACAAGAGAGCCAAAAACTAGCTACAAAAAAATAAAACTACTGACAAAAGAATCAAAATAAATCATTCAAAAACCTGTCATCGTCATCACCAGCCCCGACGGGAAGAAGGGACCTCCAACAACAACAAGCCACAGTCAGACAACAACAACACACACAAACCTGCATGCGCCATCATCGATTACTATTCCCGTGTCACATGCGCGCTACCGCACACTGGCACACAAACAGCCCCACAACAACACAAAAGCATCATCATGAGAATGAACACCCACCCAGCAACACGACGCCAGGCCACCACAACATGCAAAAAGGGGCATTCACCAACCATGTCCTCACACCAACACACCACACGGTGCATCAGTACTGTGGAAACAAATTAAACTTGGTTCATCACACTATTGAGTTCTCAAACAACCTGCGCACACACAACCACACCCAACAACATTGAATGCAAATCATGAAGCAAAACCAGAAACAAACACGTTCCGGTACAGATCATCAGGGCCGTTTTCCTGCCCCTCCCCTAACAACAACCCCACACAATCACTCTGTGTGGCTTGTCTGGGAGCCGGTGTCGGTCGCTCTGACTTGAACTAATCTACACACAACCCACACACAACACAAATCCCCAGCTCAAAGCGTGAAAACGTACAGCTAAAAACTAACGTTTAACGCGCTTAATCCCCGCACCTAACGCACGGAGCTGTTCATCGAAGCCCGGGTAGCCGCGATCGATGTGATAGACGTCGTGCACCTCTGTATCGCCCTCAGCCACCAGCGCAGCAAGCACCAACCCGGCACCCGCGCGAATATCGGAACTCCACACCGGCGCGGAAGACAACGGACGTCCACCACGAATGACCACATGGTGGCCATCGATGCTGGCGTCGGCACCAAGTCGCATCAGTTCATCCACAAAGCGGAAACGGGACTCGAAGATGTTCTCGGTGATGACGGACATTCCCTCCGAGGCCACGCACAGCGCGATGGCCATGGGCTGCAGGTCCGTGGGGAAGCCGGGGAACGGCAGGGTTTGATAATCCACCGCCGTGGGCTGCGCGTTCTGCACCACCCGGAAGCCGGACGGATAGGTCTCCACCTGCGCGCCCGCCAGCTTCAGCTTCTCCAACACCAGGTGCAGGTGCTGCGGATCAATGCCCGCCACCGTGATGTCACCCTGCGTGATCGCCGCAGCATACGCCCAGGTTCCGGCCACAATACGGTCACCCACCACGTCGTGCTCGCAGGCGCGCAGACTATCCACGCCCTCCACCGTGATCACGTTGGAGCCCGCGCCCGAGATCTTCGCGCCCATCTCGTTCAAGAAGTTGCACAGGTCAACGATCTCCGGCTCACGCGCCGCATTGTCCAGCGTGGTGGTCCCCTCCGCCAGCACGGCCGCGGTCAGGATGTTCTCCGTCGCCCCCACCGACGGAAAGTCCAGCTTGATGTGGGCCCCACTCAGGTGATCGGCCTCCGCCACCACGCACCCGTGCTCGATGCGGGTGTGTGCGCCCAGCTTCTCCAGGCCCGTTTGGTGCATGTCGAGTGGGCGGGAACCGATGGCGTCGCCGCCGGGAAGGGCCAGGCGGGCCCTGTGGCACCGGGCGGTCAGTGGCCCCAAAATAGCGACCGACGCCCGGAACTGCCGCACCGCGTCAAAGTCCGCGTTGTATTCAATCTCCGCGGGCGTGGTGATGTGAATCGTCGCACCATCCACCTGCACCTCGCAGCCCAGCCCCCGCAGGACATCGGCCATATACGCCACGTCAGCGATCTGCGGACAGTTGTGTAACGTGGTGGTGCCCTCAGCCAGTAGAGCTGCAGACATCAACTTGAGCACACTGTTTTTTGCGCCGT
This sequence comes from Corynebacterium zhongnanshanii, assembly GCF_014490575.1. Classification (NCBI taxonomy): domain Bacteria; kingdom Bacillati; phylum Actinomycetota; class Actinomycetes; order Mycobacteriales; family Corynebacteriaceae; genus Corynebacterium; species Corynebacterium zhongnanshanii. The sequence goes on along the minus strand of NZ_CP061033.1, from coordinate 447,105 downwards.
GTACCCGTACCGCACCGCTTAGGCGCGCGCCTCCCGTGACGATAAAGCTGTCTTTCACGACCTCCACAGTAGACAATATTCACCGCAGATGCCGTCAAAGAACCAACCAACAACCGATCAGGGAAGGGCTCCAATTCGGCGCGCTGCATTGACCGCTTCGTAGCGGGTGTGCGCCCCCAGCTTGCGCATCACCGAGCGCAGGTAGCTCTTCACAGTCTCAGCACCGATGCCCATTTCCGCGGCCGCCTCCACATTGGTGTGGCCCAGGGCCACGCAGGCCAGGACATCCAGCTCGCGGGCGGACAGCTTGGTGGTCTGCTTCACCCGCACGGGCGAGACCATCTGGTCGCACAGGACTTCCAAATCCCGACGCAGCGCCTCATCTTCCACGCGGTTGGCCAACATGCGCAGCTTGGAGTGGGTGGCGCGCACCTGTTCCCATTCCGCACCGGACATGGAGCGGTTCTGCTTCGGCGCCGCCGCCTGGGCGGCGTTGCTGCTGGCGTTGGTGGTGGCATTGGCGGCTGCGGCGGAGCTGCTGTTACGCGCGCCATCCTGACGACGCAACGCGTCCAGCACCGCCAGGTCCTGCTCCAGGCAGCGGGCTGTCATGGTCACTTCCTCTAAGACCTTGTCCCCCATGCGGGCCTTGGAGTGCACACCGGCGTAAAGCACGCCGCGCATGTCCCGGTTCACGATCACCGGCACCGCGACGATGGAGTGGAGCCCCTCGTCCCGGATGTGGCGATCAAAATCGTGGGTGATGGACTTCGCACGGGTGTAGTCAGATACACCCACGGGGCGGCGGGTTGCCAGGACGCGGCCACCCACACCTACCCCCACGTTCATCTCGAGGTTGTGGAGCGCGGGAGTGCGCAGGCCCACCCACTTGTTGATGCGTAGCTTTCCGTCTGTTTGCACAGCTCCATACATCGTGGCGGGGATGCCCGTCGCGTTTTTCAACGAGTTCAAAGCGGAAAAAATTGCATCCTCGTCATCGCGGTGGCGTTGCTGCTCCACGTAGTTACTCCTCACACCGGGTGCCCTCATGGGGGGAATCCTAGATTCCAGGGCACTGTCCCAGTGAGTATATGCCACACCCCCTATACCCCCAAAATTGCCCCCACTCCTAAAGATCCTCGCGCGCACTGAGGCGCACAATGCGCTCCAGACCACGATCAACGCTGTCCGGGGAGGACGCGAGCAGCTTCTTCGTGAGGGCCTTGCCCACCGCCTTGACGGGAATGTCCGCCTCCACGTACGCGGTGACGCGCACCACGTCCGGATCCGCCGAAGGCTCAAAGGTCAGCACCGTGCGGAGGTTGCCCATCCTGTGGGGCAGGGACACCAGGGTGTGCATGGAGAAGCCGTCCTCCTCCAGTGGCTGCACCGCCACCGCCTGGCCCGTTTCCGGCGCTTCCGCACCCTCTTGCCCATCCGCACTGCGCATATGCACTACGGCGTGCGTCACGCCCTCGTCATCCACGGTGTAGTCCGCGTGGAAGATCTCCGCACCCGTGCTGTTCTGCTCGGGCCGCGCCATGTCCTCGTCGGTACACAGGTAGGTGCGCGAGCTCACCACGCGGTACGCCTCGGCCAGCGGCACGGGCAGGTCGCGCTTAAAGATCTTCCCTTGAGGTTTCTTAGCCATTTAGCGGTGCTTCCACTCCGGATCGCGCTTCTCCACGAATGCGGACATGCCTTCCTTCTGGTCCTCCGTGGCGAAGAGCTTCCAGAACTGCTGGCGCTCCAGCTCCACGCCCTCGGTGAGGGTGGTCTGGTAGGCCGCGTCGACGGTCTTCTTCGCCGCCTCGAGCGCCACGTGGGACTTGGAGGCAATGCCTGCCGCGATCTTATGAACTTCCTCGGCGAATCCTTCGGTGGGCAGCACGCGGGACACGAGCCCTGCTCGCTCCGCTTCCTCGGCCTTCATCATGCGTCCGGTGAGGATCAGGTCCATGGCTTTGTACTTGCCGACCGCCCTGGTGAGACGCTGCGTTCCCCCCATTCCTGGGATGACGCCGAGGTTGATCTCGGGCTGGCCGAACGTGGCTGACTCGCTCGCCAGGAGGATGTCGCCGAGCATGGCCACCTCGCACCCGCCGCCCAGGGCGAATCCGGATACTGCGGTGATCAGCGGGGTAGATAACGACGCCAGCTTCTCCCATTCCGCGAATAGTCGCTGATCGGCGACCTCAGGATAGGTTTGATCCTTCATTTCCTTGATATCAGCCCCGGCTGCGAAGGCTTTTTCGCTACCGATGAGCACAATGGCGCCCACCTCGGCGTCGGAATCAAATTTCTCAGCGGCGGCGGTGACTTCGGCCAGGACGGTGGAATTCAGGGCGTTGAGGGCCTTGGGTCGGTTGATGGTGATGGTGGCGACGTGGTCGGCAACGTCGACGAGGATGGTTTCAAATTCGGTGCTGCTAGTCATGGCTCCCATTGTCCCAAAAAGGTCACCCCTGGCGCCACCGGGGGATGAAGTGTAGGATCTAAAAACAGACCGATCAGTCTGTTCATTGGGCATAGACAACAAAACTCGGAAAGGATGTCCCCACATGGCAAAGATTTACGACAACCTCACTGATCTCATCGGAAACACTCCGCTGCTCAAGGTCAACAAAGTCAACGACGGCGACGCCACCGTTCTGCTGAAGCTGGAAGCCGCTAACCCCGGCAACTCCGTCAAGGACCGCATCGGTAAGGCCATCATCGACGCTGCAGAGAAGGACGGCTCCCTGAAGCCAGGCGGCACCATCGTGGAAGCAACCTCCGGTAACACCGGAATCGCACTGGCCATGGTCGGCGCAGCCAAGGGCTACAAGGTCATCCTGACCATGCCAGAGACCATGTCCAACGAGCGCCGCATCATGCTGCGCGCCCTGGGCGCAGAGCTGGTTCTGACCCCAGGTGCAGGCGGAATGCAGGGGGCCGTGGACAAGGCCAACGAGATCGTGGAGTCCACCGACAACGCCATCCTGGCCCGCCAGTTCTCCAACCCAGCCAACCCTGAGGTGCACTACAACACCACCGGCCGCGAGGTCTACGAAGATACCGACGGCAAGGTAGACATCTTCGTCGCAGGTGTGGGTACCGGCGGAACCGTCTCCGGTGCTGCAAAGTACCTGAAGGAGCAGAACCCAGACATCCGCATCGTGGGTGTGGAGCCAGCCGACTCCCCACTGCTGACCGAGGGACGCTTCGGACCTCACAAGATCCAGGGCCTGGGCACCAACTTCTTCCCAGAGAACCTGAACAAGGACATCATCGACGACGTCTACGACGTTGCCCTGGACGACGCGGTGAAGACCGCTCGCCAGCTGGCCGCTGAAGAGGGCGTGCTGTCCGGAATCTCCTCCGGCGCCAACGTCTGGGCCGCTTTGCAGGAGGCAAAGAAGCCTGAGAACGCCGGCAAGACTATCGTGGTAATCGTCCCTGACTTCGGTGAGCGCTACGTCTCCACCCTTCTGTTCGAAGACCTGCGCGACTAGTTTTTAAGGATTCGATCTGTGAGCATTATCGGACGCATTCGCGAGGACCTCGCCAACGCCCGACAGCATGACCCCGCAGCACGAGGCGACCTAGAAAACGCCATTGTGTATTCCGGGCTGCACGCCATCTGGGCGCATCGCGTGTCCCACGTTCTGTGGACCAAGGGGCTCCGCGGCCCCGCCCGCGTGTTGAGCCAAATCACTCGCGCGCTCACGGGCATCGAAATCCACCCAGGCGCCACCATTGGCCGGAGGTTCTTCATCGACCACGGCATGGGCGTAGTCATCGGTGAGACCGCCGAAATCGGCGACGATGTCATGCTCTACCACGGCGTGACCCTCGGCGGCTCCGAGCTGGTTCAGCGCAAGCGCCACCCCACCATCGGCAACGGTGTGATGATCGGCGCTGGCGCCAAGGTGCTGGGCCCCGTCACCATCGGTGAGGGCTCCGCTGTGGGCGCGAATGCGGTGGTGACGAAGGACGCCCCACCGCATTCCATCCTGACGGGCATTCCGGCGCAGCCACGGCCGCGCAAGCCCTCTCAGACCACGCCTCTGGTGGACGCCGTCAAGTGGGTTGACGACCTCCAGAACAACATTTAGAACCTACTTCTTCACCAAGTCCTGGTACTCCGGGTTCTTGGCGATAAAGCCCTCCACGGCCGTGCAGGTAGGGATGATGGTCATCCCAGCCTCGCGAGTGTCGTCGAGGGCTTCTTTAATGAGCAGCTTGGACAATCCCTGACCCTGGTAGGCGGAGTCCACCACGGTGTGGTTGAAATCCCTCACGGAGCCGTTCTCCACGAACTCGGCGTAGCCGGCCTCTGCCCCATCCACCTGGATGACGTAGCGGGCTTCTTCTTTAACAACAGTTTTCTGTGGTGTGGTATCAGACATGCCCCCACCCTACCGAAAAACACGAAGCCGCCCATCCTCCATAGTGAGGATGGGCGGTGAGTGTGGCCAGAGCCGGGATCGAACCGGCGACCTTTCACTTTTCAGGCGAACGCTCTACCGACTGAGCTATCTGGCCTCGAAATAAAAACTCTATGTGGAATCTTTAATTCGACGCGACCCTGACGGGACTTGAACCCGCGACCTCCGCCGTGACAGGGCGGCGCGCTAACCAACTGCGCCACAGGGCCACATACACTGCGTTGTTCACGCTCATGTGCACGAGAAGTAATTATATAGGCACATGCCTAGAGAGTACAAATCACCAGGTCAGAGAAGCATTTTACATACCCCAAGGGCAGGCTAAAGCACGCACGAAAAAACCGGCGCATCTCACTATCCGATGCACCGGTTTTTCACCTTGCGACCCTGACGGGACTTGAACCCGCGACCTCCGCCGTGACAGGGCGGCGCGCTAACCAACTGCGCCACAGGGCCGTACTCCCAACGGGATTCGAACCCGTGTTGCCGCCGTGAAAGGGCGGAGTCCTAGGCCCCTAGACGATGGGAGCAATACTAACGACGTTGTTTCCAACTTCTTTAGCAGCCCGCTTAGCTTAAACAATAAAGCACCTTTTGCACAAATCGCCTGGTCACACCCACTGTGTGTGCCGTCAAAAACACGTGAACCCCGCGCTGCTGCGCGGGGTTCACGTGCGTGCTGTGGGCCCTCCGGGGCTCGAACCCGGGACCTGCGGATTAAAAGTCCGTAGCTCTACCAACTGAGCTAAAGGCCCAACGCCTTCAACATTCTAGCGAAAAAGCCACCATAAAAGAAAACCGCCCCGCGTGGGGGCGGCCTGAGTTACATGCACCTAGCTGGACAACACTAGCCGCGCATGTCTCCCTTCTCCAAGAAGTTGGTGTGGAACTGGAAGGCCGTAGCCAGGTCGTGTGGAGTGTGCAGCGCCTTACCGGCCTTGGTGGCCCGCTCGTAGTACTCCTCCAGCAGCGGACGGTAGTCCGGGTGTGCAATGGAGATCATCTTCTTCACTCGGTCGCGTGGCGCCGTGCCGCGCAGGTCAGCGTAGCCGTACTCGGTGATGATCACCATGGCGTCGTGCTCCGTGTGGTCGATGTGGGACGCAAACGGCACGATTGCGGAGATCGCGCCGTCCTTAGCCTGAGACGGCGAGATGAAGGAGGAGATGAAGGCGTTGCGGGTGAAGTCTCCGGATCCGCCGATGCCGTTCATCACCTTGGAGCCGGTGACGTTGGTGGAGTTGATGTTTCCGTAAATATCGGCCTCGATCATGCCATTGGTGGCGATCAGACCCACGCGACGGATGACCTCTGGGTGGTTGGAGATCTGCTGTGGGCGCAGGACGATGGACTCGCGGTAGCGCGCGGCTTCGTCGTTCATCTTGTCCGCGTATTCGGGCGACAGGGCGAAGGAGGTGGCGGAGGCGACGGTCATCTTGCCGGCGTCGATCAGGTCGATCATGCCGTCCTGGATCACCTCGGTGTAGGCCTGGATGTTCTCGAACTTGGAGTCCAGCAGGCCATTCATCACGGCGTTGGGCACGTTACCCACGCCGGATTGCATGATGTACTGGTCGTAGGCCAGGCGCCCGGCGCGAACCTCACCCTCCAGCAGGTCCAGGAAGTGCCCCGCGATCTGCTTGGAGGTCTCGTCCAGCGGCTTGAAGGGGGCGTTGCGGTCGGGGGCGTTGGTCTTCACCACGGCCACGATCTTGGAGCTATCGACCGGGATGTAGGGGGTGCCGATGCGGTCGCCAGGGTTCTGGATAGGAATCGGGGTGCGGTTCGGCAGGTTCGGCACCTTGTAGACATCGTGCATGCCCTCAAGGTCCAGAGACTGCCACTCGTTAACCTCAACGATCACCTTGTCCGCGGCGTTGATGTACTCCACGTTGTTACCCACCGCGGAGGAGGGAACGATGTGCCCCTCTTCGGTAATGCGCACGGCCTCGATGATGGCGACCTGGAAGTCACCGAAGAAGCCCTGCTCTACCTGCAGGCCCAGGTGGGAGAGGTGGATGTCTTGGTAGCGCGCCGTGCCGTCGTTGAATTGTCCGCGCAGGCCGGGATCCGAGTTGTATGGGGTGCGGTAGTTGATCGCATTGGCCTCGGCCATCACGCCGTCGCAGTCGGGTGCGGTGGAGGCGCCAGTGAAGACGTTGATGGCGAACTCTTCGCCGCGGTCGTGGGCCTCCTTGGCCTTGTTGGCGATGGCCGTGGGGAGCGCCTTGGGGTAGCCGGCACCGGTGAATCCGGACATGCCGACGTTGTCGCCGTTGTTAATGAATTGAGCGGCTTCGTCCGCGGTCATGACCTTGGACTGCAGTTCGGCGTGTGCGATGCGCTCGGACATCCTGTTGTTCCTCCTGTAGTTGTGAATTATGTTCGACGCCACAGTCCGCGTACATAAATAGTTTTAAATCAATAGTGATAAAACTATAACCGCAGGTAAAGGGCGCAAAACCTCTTGGACACAAGACTACATAAAGCATTCTGTTACAACCACCACACCCCGAAAATTTTTGCCTTCCCACCATTCGGGTGTGACAATTGAGCGCGTGAATAGCGCATTGCGAATAGGTCCCTTAGAGCTCGACAGCCCCGTGGTCCTGGCCCCCATGGCCGGAGTCACGAACGTGGCCTTCCGCACCCTTTGCCGCGAACAAGAGCGCCAGCGGATGGGCAGCGTGGCCGGCCTCTACGTGTGCGAGATGGTCACCGCGCGCGCCCTGGTGGAGCGCAACCCCAAAACGCTACACATGACCACTTTTGCCCCCGACGAAGACCCCCGCAGCCTGCAGCTGTACACCACCGACCCCGAATACACCTACAGGGCAGCAAAGATGATCGTGGAGGAAAACCTCGCCGACCACATCGACATGAACTTCGGCTGCCCCGTGCCCAAGGTCACTCGCCGCGGCGGGGGTGCCGCCCTGCCCTACAAGCGCCGCCTGTTCGGCAACATCGTCGCCGCGGCCGTCAAGGCCACCGAGGGCACCGATATCCCCGTGACCGTGAAGTTCCGCGTCGGCATCGATGACGACCACCACACGCACCTCGACGCCGGCCGCATCGCCGCCGACGAAGGCGCCGCCGCCGTGGCCTTGCACGCACGCACTGCCTCCCAGCGTTACTCCGGCGAGGCGAACTGGGACGAAATCGCCCGCCTGGTGGAGCACATCGACGGACGTGTGCCCGTGCTCGGCAATGGCGACATTTTCAAATCCACCGACGCCCGCGCGATGATGGACAGCACCGGCTGCGACGGCGTGGTGGTGGGGCGCGGCTGCCTGGGTCGGCCCTGGCTGTTCGCCCAGCTCTCCGCGGAGCTGCGCGGCCTGCCCGTCCCGGCAGAGCCCACCTTAGGGGACGTGGCCCGGATCATCCTGCGCCACGCGGAACTGTTGTGCGACCACGAGGGCGAAACCAAGGGCTGTCGCGACATGCGCAAGCACATGACCTGGTACATGCGGGGCTTTCCGGCGGGCGGAGACCTGCGTCGGACATTGGCGACAATCACGTCCCTGGACGAGCTACGCCACGCCCTGGAGGACATCTGGGACTCCCCCGCCACCGCCGACGACGCCGACGGCGCGCGTGGACGCCAGGGCTCCCCCGCGAAGGTGCTTCTGCCCGAGGGCTGGTTGGACGACCCAGAGGATGATGCCGTGCCCGAAGGCGCAGATATCATGCATTCCGGGGGCTAGATACTAGACTGGGTGGCATCATGCGTGAACTCTACAATCAAAGACTGAACGCCTTTAACCACAACCAACGCGCCCTGGCCGACCTGGCTCACGACCTCATGAGCCATGCCACGGAGGCACTCCTGACCTCCAACCTGGAGCTGGCGGAATCCATCGTCGCCCGCGCCGACGAGGTGGACGAACTGAAGGACCACGGGGAGCAAGCGGCGTTTGCCATGCTGGCCCTGGAGGCACCCGTGGCCCGCGACCTGCGCCACGTGGTCTCCGGCATTCACATCGTGGGCAGCTTCGCCCGCATGGCGTTGCTGGGTATCCACGTGGCAAAAGTAGCCCGACGCCGGCACCCGCAATGCGCGGTCCCCGACGAGCTCCGCCCACGCATCGAGCAGATGTCTTCCCTGGGGTGCCACGCCGCACTGATGGTGACGTCCATCATGGAGGACGCCGACCCACAGAAAGCCCTGGCGCTCGAGGGTGACGATGATCAGGTGGACCGGATCCACCATGAGCTGTTCAACCTCGCCACGGCCAAGGACTGGCCCTACTCAGCACGCGAGGCCGTGGACGTCACCCAGCTCAGCCGGATGTTTGAGCGCTATTCCGACCACGCCGTCTCCGTCGGCAATCGGGTGATCTTCATGGCCACGGCCATGCAGCCGGAGGAGTTCGCGCAGTCCGTGGCTCATCCAAAGCGGCCAGAGATGTAATCCTCGGTCTCTTTCTTCTGCGGCTTCTCGAAGATCCTCTCCGTGGGGCCCACCTCCACGAGGTGCCCCGGCTTGCCGGTGGCCTCCAGCGAGAAGAAGGCCGTCTGGTCGGACACACGCGCGGCCTGCTGCATATTGTGCGTGACGATCACGATGGTGAATTGTTCCTTCAGCTCGTGGATCAAGTCCTCCACCGCCAGCGTGGAAATGGGATCCAGGGCGGAGCACGGCTCGTCCATCAACAACACCTGCGGTTCCACTGCAATCGCCCGGGCGATGCACAGGCGCTGCTGCTGACCACCGGAGAGGCTGCCGCCGGGCTTGTTCAGGCGGTCCTTGACCTCTTCCCACAGGTTCGCGCCGCGTAGGGCCTTCTCCGCAACCTCGCGCAGCTTCTTCTTGTTCTTCTCTCCAGCCAGCTTCAGGCCGGCCACCACGTTTTCCTCGATGGACATGGTGGGAAACGGGTTGGCCTTCTGGAAGACCATGCCGATGGTGTTGCGCACCGCCACCGGATCCACCTTCGGGCCGTAGATGTCCTCCCCGTCCAGGAGGATCTCGCCCTCCACACGGGCGTTGGGGATGACCTCGTGCATGCGGTTTAGGGTGCGCAGCACCGTGGACTTACCGCAACCGGACGGGCCGATGAAAGCGGTGACGGACTTCGGTGGAATGGTCAGGTTGACATTCTGCACCGCGTGAAACTGGTCGTAGTAAATATTGACGTCTTTAAGATCAAGGCGCTTGGCCATGTGTGTACTCCTCGTCGAGTGCGGGTGCGGTTACAGCTTCACCGAAAACTTCTTGGAAATAAAGCGGGCGCTCAGCATCAGGAAGGCCACCAACAGCACCAGGGTGAGCGCGGTGCCCCACAGACGTTGGAGCACGTAGTCGCTACTACCAGCGCCGTACATCTGCAGCATGAACAGCGGCAGGGAGTTCTGGTTACCCTCGAAGACGTTCCAGTTGATGATCGGGGTGGACCCCACCAGAATCAGAACCGGGGCGGACTCTCCCATCACGCGGGCCACGGCCAGCATGATGCCGGTGACGATGCCGGACAGCGCGGTGGGCAACACGATGGTGCAGATGGTCTTCCACTTCGGAACACCCAGTGCGTAGGAGGCCTCGCGTAGCTCCATCGGCACAATGCGCAGCATCTCTTCGGTATTGCGGACGATGATCGGAACCATCAGCAGCACCAGTGCGATGGACACGGCGAAGCCGGAGCGGTTGAAGCCGAACATAGTAATCCACATGGCGTAGACGAACAGCGCGGCCACGATGGACGGCACGCCCGTCAGGATGTCCACCATGAAGGTGGTGACGCGGCCCAGCAGGGAGCCATTGGCGTACTCCACCAGGTAGATGGCGGTGAGCACACCGATCGGGATGGAGATGATCGACGTCACGGCCACCTGCACCAGGGTGCCGATGATCGCGTGGGCGATACCGCCGCCGGCGCGGTTCACCGGCTGGCCGGCCATGTCGAATCCCCACCAGGCGGGGTCCAGCACGGCGGACAGGCCGTTCATCACCACGGTAGCCAGCAACCACACCAGTGGGAGTAGGGCCAGAACCATCGTGCCGTAGATCAACACCGTCGCAACCTTGTCCTTGGCCTTGCGCGTGGTGGAGATGGGCACAAACATCTCAGTGGTAGTCATGGGGTGGGGTCTCCTAGTGCTTCTGAGCGACGACGGCACGGGCAGCGGCATTGACCAGGAAGGTCAAGATAAACAGCACCAGACCTGCGGCGATGTACGCGCCGGCCTTGAGGTTATCGTTAAACTCCGGGGCGGCGTTGGCAATGGCGGTCGCGAAGGTGGTACCACCGTCCAGCAGGGATCCGCGGAATCCCGGGGAGGACGCGATGACCATGTACAGCGCCATGGTCTCACCCAGGGCACGGCCCAGTCCCAGCATGGAACCGGAGACGAAGCCGGACATGCCGAACGGCAGCACGGTCATGCGCACCACTTCCCAGCGGGTCGCTCCCAGCGCCAGCGCAGCCTCGACATGCCCCTTCGGGGTCTGCATGAACACCTCGCGGGTGGTCGCGGCGATGACGGGCAGGATCATGATGGCCAGCACCACACCACCGGTGAAGATGTTGCGGCTGGTGGACGTGGCCGGCGAGGTTCCTTGGTCAAAGTTGAACAGGATGAATCCGCCGGCCCAGCCGGAGAGCCATTCGTAGAACGGCCCCATCGCCGGGCCCAGGACCTGGCTACCCCAGATACCGAACACGATGGACGGCACGGCAGCGAGCAGATCCACCATGAAGCCCAGGGGCTTCATGAGCGGCTTGGGGCAGTAGTTGGACAGGAAGATGGCCACACCCAGGGCCACGGGCATCGCGATGATGAGGGCCAGCAGGGAGACCATCACCGTGGTGAAGAACAGGTTCGGGATACCGAACTGCATCCAGCCACCGTCATTGGCGGTGTAGTTGGTGTTCCAGCGTTCACCATAGGTGAAGAAGCTGATGAATCCGTCGCTCAGGCGGGACAGCGCCGGGATCGCGCGGAAGACCAAGAACAGTCCGATCAGGGCAATGATGACCGTGATGAGGATGGAGGATCCCTTGGCCAGGGATTCAAAAGTCACATCCCCCACGCGCTTGACGGTCGATCCGCCCGCGCGCTGGCTGTGGGTCGTCGGGAGAGGTTCCTCCACGGACGCGGCGCGCGCGTCCGTGTCAGGACGGGTGGCTAAAGCCATGAGGTTTCCTTACAAGAAGTGGAGTGTCGCAGGGATTACAGTGCGTCAACAGCGGCGGTCAGCTTGTCCTTGAACTGTCCGTCGACAGGAATGTAGCCCTCGTTCTCCAGGTCCTCACTCTGGTTATCCAGCATGGTGTACAGGAAGTTCTTCACCAGCTTGGCCGTGTTCTCGTCGTAGCCCGCCGAGCACACGATCTCGTAGGTGGTCAGCACCAGCGGGTAGGCACCGTCCTCCTTGGAGGCGTAGAGCGCGTCCGAATCCACCACCAGGTTGTGGCCTTCACCGCTGAAGACAACCGTGTCCAGGGCCTTGTTCACACTGGTGGAGTTGAGCTCCACGGGCCCCTTACCGAAGTCGATCTTGGCGATGTTCATATCGCCCTCGCGCTCCTTGGCGTAGCCGGACTCCACGTAGGTGATGGCACCGTTGGTGACGGCCACCTGGTGAGCCACACCGGTGGACTTGTTAGTACCGGCGCCCACTGCCGTAGGGAAGGACTTGCCCTCGTCCGTCCAGTAGCCGTCGGTGGAGGCGCGGAGGAACTTCTGGAAGTTATCGGAGGTGCCGGACTCGTCGGCGCGGTACACCACGGAGATGGGGACGGCCGGCAGGTTCACGCCCGGGTTTTCGCCCTGAATGGCTGGGTCGTCCCAGGAAGTGATCTCACCCTTGAAGATCTTGGCGATCGTCATCGTGGACAGGTTCAGGGTCTCCTCCACACCGTCCAGCTTGTAGGCCACGGCCACCGGGCCGATCACCATGGGCAGGTGCCAGGCCTCGTTGCCACCGCAGCGCTTCGCGGCGGCCTCCACCTGGTCGTCCTTCAGAGGAGAATCGGAGCCCGCGAAGTCCACCTGGTCGGAGATGAACTGGGTCTGTCCCGCGCCGGATCCCGTGGCGTTGTACGCCAGCTGGGCGCCGGTGGCGGCGGAAAACGCGGGACTGAAGACGTTGTCCATGGCGTTTTGCTGTGCCGAGGACCCCTCGGCGCGCAGTTCTCCGGAGGCGTCGGTCGCGAGTTTGTCAGCGTTTTCTCCGCTTCCCCCCAATGCGGAATCGTTGGCTGCATTGGAGCACGAGCTCAATGCCAGGGCGCCGGCGAACAAGGATACGGCTACAGCGCTCGAGCGCTTAGTCGTCTGCTTCACAGTAGTGTGCCTTCCGAGTAGGTATGCGTCAAAAAACATTCGTCGTTACCAGGCACTGTACAAATCCATGATGGACACGAAGCAGGCACAGGGTTAATGGAGAGTTAACAGCTCTTTTTCACCCGCCGACCTGCGCACTTCCCCCACATGAGATACCCCCAAACGCTACCCCTCCCCCGGCCCGCACACGCAGAGAAGCGCCCGCGGGTTCACCTCACGTTTACCTACAGCTGGCCGCGGTAGACCACGTCGGTGTGCACCACGTCGAAGCCCAGCTTCCGATACGTCGCCACCGCCGGAGCGTTATCCCCCTCCACATACAGCTCCACCAGGCCGCACCCGTGATCCAGAAGGTAGCCGATGCCCAACGACGTCATCGCGCTGCCCATCCCCGTGCCCCGGGCCTCGTCGGCCACGCACACCACGTACACCTCGCCGGCGCGCTGCCCCTCGTCCACCTCCCGCTGGTCGACAGGAATCTTCGTCCAGTGGAAGCCCACGCAGCGGGTCCTCTCCCCCTCGTCCTTCCACGCCATCAGCACGCCCTGGGGATCGAACCACGCCGTGTTTCGCGCCTCCGTCAGCTGTTCCAGGGACCATCCGCCCTGCTCCGGATGCCACGCAAAGGCCTCGTTGTTCACGCGCAGCCACTCCTCGTCCGTGACCTCCTTCCCGAAACGCTCACAGGCCTGCTCATAGGTCAGGATGCTGAAGTCCAGGGACTCCGCACGCTCGTGCGCGTCCTTCGTAGCCTTCTCAAACAGGGCGTGGCGCGGCGAACCCGGCGCGCACTGGACGGACATCTTATGCAGCTCGCGCGTGCGGCGCGCGTCCAGCCGGGAGACGAAGCGCTGTGCCTCGGGGAGGTCGCCGTGTGCCCACACGTCGATGGCTCCCGTAATCCCCAGGTCATCCCGCAGTCCCTCGATGAGCTTCACCGCCAGTCCTGCGTGGCGGTACTGCGGGGATACGGCCAGCTCCACTACCCGATCCTCGTTGATGGCGATCACGCCCACCACCACTTCGTCCCCCGCGGTCCGGGCGATGAGATGCCGATGTCCCCGATCATCCGCCAGCCCCCGCACGAAGGCCTCGCTGAGCGCTGCGACCTTATCGTAGTCCTCCACATCCGCGAGGAACTCCTTCACGGACTCCACCACCTCCGGCGAGGAATAGAGGTGCTCGCGGGGCTCAATACTAAACGGGCTGGCATCTCGGGAAGTATCCATGCTGTCCATCTTCCCTATTTCGCGCACGCCCTGCCACAGTTTTCGCCAAATTCAGCCCCGTTAGGACTCTTCCAGCGGCACCACCTTGTAGCCCACGTTGCGCACCGTGGCGATGAGGTGCTCGTAGTCATGGCCCAGTTTTGCTCGCAGCCGCCGCACGTGTACATCGACGGTCCGCGCGCCGCCGAAATAGTCATAGCCCCACACTTCCTGCAGCAATTGCTCCCGGGAAAACACCCGCCCGGCGTTTTTCACCAGGAAGAACAGCAGCTCGAATTCCTTGTAGGTCAAATCCAGCGGGGTGCCGGCCACACGCGCCACATAGGTCATCTCATCGACGATGAGCTTGCCCACGGCCGCGACGGAGGAATCCTCCGCCTCCTCCACCGGCACGGGTTGGCGGGTCATCAACAAGCGAAGCCGGGCGTCGAACTCAACGGGGGACGTGGTAGGCAGGAAGAATTCATCCACGGCCCAGGAGGAATCCACGGCGATCAGGCTCGCCTCGTCGATCGCAATGACCACGGGCAGGGCGGGGTAGGCGGCGGCCACGGCGCGGCATAGGTCGCGGGCGTTGAGCAGGTTCGTGCCGGTGGTGTCGATGAGCACTACGTCGCACTCGTCGAGCTTCTTGATGGATTGCGCATCGAAAGGCAGGACGTGCGTGCTGTGGTTGAGCAGCGCCAGGGCAGGGATGATGTCGGCTACATCCTGAGTTTCTGAAATCACGGATATCTTCAACGCCTGTGTCGCCCTTCTGTACTCGCACAAGGAAAGTGGGGTAATAATAAGAATAATGAACGAGAGAGACATTGCCACACCCCACCTCAGCCGCGGCTGGAAAAGAACGCTGGTGGCGCTGGGCACGCTGATCGGCATTGTCCTCGGCGCAACTCTTGTGGACGCCCTGATCGCCGCACGTGTGGAGCATAAGATCAGCCAGAATCTCTACGAGCAGTCCAACCTGCCCTCACCCCCGGATGTGCACCTGGCCGGGTACCCCTACGTGTGGGCAGCGGTCAGCCACGAGCTGCAGGCCGTGACGGTCAACGCGAAGGACCTGGATGTTCCCGGCTTTGGGCTGGTCAGCGTGTACACCTCCGCGCAGTACGTGACGATCCCCCGCGCAGCCGTGTTCTCCGGCGATATTCAGAACGCCCCCGCCCGCAAGATGTTTACCCGCCTGCAGCTGGATGGCGTGTCCATTGGCTCCCGGATGGGCTTGAACGACCTGCACATTCAAAATCTGGAGGACATTTCGCCCCGCGGCGGCTGGGAGACCGAGGCGATCCTGCAGGGCTCCCCCAAGGGATACAAACGCCCGGTGAGCGTGGCCGTGTCCTTAAGGATCAAGGCGGGCGACGTGTACATCACCCCCACCCGCGTGATCGACGGGCCAGATTCCACGTCCGCTACCGCGAAGATTGTGGATGGGGATGATTTGAGTCCCGACGCCCAGCGCGCTTTCCGCGAGGCCTTCACCCTGAAACTCTCCGGTGCTGAGCTGCCCCTGCGGAAATCCCCGATGCGCGTGTATGTCTCCGGCGGGTCCATCTATGTGGAATCCGAGCAGTTTTACACCACGGTCAGCCTGGACGACCTGACACCGCACGTGGAGCCACTCCCTGAGGAGGAACGCCCCGGCTTATAGCTGTACGCTGGGTGCCATGACTGATACCCAGAACACCCCAGGAGACAAGCTGAATCCCGATGCTGCGCTGGACCGCGCGGCGGAGGCGGCGAAGAACACCGCCGATAAGAACGTGCCGGACTTCGGCGATCTGCCAATCCCCGCGGACACCGCGAATCTGCGCCTGGGCCCCAACCTGCACGACGGGCTTTTGGCCCTGCTGCCGCTGATCGGCGTGTGGCGTGGGCAGGGCCAGGCGGCCCACCCCGGCGAGGAGGAGTTTACCTTCGGCCAGCAGCTGGTGTTCGCCCACGACGGCGAGAACCGCATCTCTTTTGAGTCCCGCACCTGGCGGATGGGCGAGGACGGCGAGCCGTTGGACACGCCGGGCCGCCGCGAGACCGGCTTCTGGCGCATCAACGACGCCGACGAGATCGAGCTGATCATCACCCACTCGGACGGCATGGTGGAGATTCTGTACGGCAAGCCGCTGTCGGAGCGCGCCTGGGAGCTGGAGTCCGCCTCCACGATGGTCACGGCCACGGGGCCTGCGGCCTTGGGCCCCGGCAAGCGCTTGTACGGCCTGATGCCGAACAACGACCTGGGCTGGGTGGACGAGCGCATGATCGACGGCGAGATGGTGCCGTGGCAGTCCGCGCAGCTGCACCGTGTGGTTGGCTAGGGTGGCCGGTTAGCTCACGGCCTCCCACGCCATGGCCTCGATCTCCTCTGCACAGGATGGTCGAGGCATTTCGTGTCCATCGACGTGGGTCACGCGCGCTTGGACGCGCACGGAGGAGACCAGCCACACCCCGTCGAGCGCCGTGAGTTCCTCCACGGTCAGCGGCCGGTATTCCACGGTCCAGCCCCGAGCCTCGGCCACCTTAAACAGGGCTGCCTGGGTGGTTCCCGGCAGAATTCCCGCCTCCACCGGCGGGCTGACCAGGGTTTTCCCATCCACGCCGATGACGGTGGAGGTGGGCCCTTCCAAGACCAGGCCTTCGTCGGAGACAAAGATGACGTCGTCGAAGTCGTGGGATTTCGCGTAGCGCAGGGCGGCCATGTTCGCGGCGTAACTCAGCGTCTTCGCCCCCACCAGCGCCCACGGGGAGCGCTGCGACAGATCGATGCGGAAGCCCCGCTCCGCGGTCATCACCCGCACGCCCTCGGCGCGGTCCTTCATCAGCTGCGGCCACGCCGGGCTGATGGTGATCCAGCCGGTGGCAGCCCCCGTGGATTCGCGGCCGCGCGAGTACACCCAGCGCAGCGCCGCCTCGTTCGGCACGTCCTCCCCGTGCGCCCGGGCCTGTTCCACGCGCCGGGTGAACTCCTCGGCGGCGAGCTCGGTAGCCTTCAACCAGGTCTCGCGGTCCGGGGCGTCCAGGTCCAGCATGGCGGAGCTGTTGACGAAGCGGTGGAAGTGCAGCTCAACGTTCTTCACATCCCCATCCCGCAGCATCAGCGTTTCGAAGATTCCGTCTCCGCGCACGGCGGCGAGGTCGTCGGAGTAAATGAAGGGGGCGTCCGCGTCCACGAAGTGCGGGGTGTCCGTGCCGAGCACGTCGAGGACCAGTTGGGAGGGAAGGTGTGAACTCATGCCACTGATCTTAGAGTACGGCTACGATGGGGTCATGCTGGATTCTTCCGAACTGAGCCCGATCCTTGACCACGAACCAGGCGCCAGCAATGTTGCCGATGGCGCGCACGCCCTCACTGCCTGGCATTACGGGGATCCGCTGGTGGAGCAGTCCCGCCTGGACAAGCCGGGGGCGGTGGGGCTGGTGGATGGCTGGGATCGGGTGGCGATCCGCATCACTGGGGGCGAGCGGCTGATGTGGCTGAATTCGCTGATTTCGCAGAAGGTCAATGCCATGCGGCCGGAGCAGGTGACCGAGGGGCTGGTGCTGTCCGCGCAGGGCCACGTTGAGCATTATTTTGGCATCACCGCCACCGAGGATGCGCTGGTTTTAGACGTGCACGTATCCCGCGCCGAGGCGTTGCTGACCTATCTGACCCGCATGATCTTCTGGGCCGATGTGCAGGTGGAGCAGGTGCCCTGGTCCCGCCTGAGCCTGATTGCTCGCCATCCTATCCCCGACGCCCAGCCTGCTGCCCTCCTGGCCTCCGATCGCCGCGTGGGCTCGTGGCATGTGCGGGATCTGTGGTTTTCTACAGACGAGATCACGTCCGCGTGGGATGGCCTGCGGGAGCAGGCGCGTCCCACCGGCGCGATGGCTGCGCGAGCGGTGCGCCTTGAGGCG
Source organism: Corynebacterium zhongnanshanii (assembly GCF_014490575.1). NCBI lineage: Bacteria > Bacillati > Actinomycetota > Actinomycetes > Mycobacteriales > Corynebacteriaceae > Corynebacterium > Corynebacterium zhongnanshanii. Next base: position 429,266 of record NZ_CP061033.1, on the reverse strand, counting down.
CGGGTTCCCAGCCTGGAGGATCTTGACGAGCGCACCATCCCGCACGAGGTTCCCGCGTTCATCGGCGCCGGCGCGGTGGGTGCCACGCAGCGCGAGGTGGAAGAGGAAGGCCCCACGGATGCGGCGGTGCACCTGAACAAGGGGTGCTACCGCGGCCAGGAGACGGTATCCCGCGTGCAGAACTTAGGCAAGGCCCCGCGTGTGCTGGTGCTGCTGACCCTGGACGGTTCGGTGAATCGCTTACCGGAGGTGGGGGCTGACGTCACCGCGGGCGGACGTACGGTGGGGCGCGTGGGCTCCTCCACGCACCATTGGGAGGAGGGGCCCATCGCGCTCGCGCTCATCAAGCGCGCGGTAGTGGAGAAGCTGGCGACGGATCCGGACCAGGTTCCGCCGCTGCAGGCCGACGGGATTGATGTGGCGATTGACCCCGCGGACGTGGTGAAGGACGAGCGGGAGGCCCCCGGGCGCGCGGCGATCAAGCGCCTGAAAAGCGTGGACTAGACGGGGCATCAACACGCCCCCTACCCCTGCCTGACCTTTGTTTTTCCGAGATTATCCACCTCGTTTAAGCAAATCGTATATAGAACCGCTATGGTGTAGGTCAGGAATAATACAAGTAAGAAACCCCCAAGGGAGTCAGTTCATGGGTCGTGGTCGCGCTAAGGCAAAGCAGGCAAAGGTCGCTCGTCAGCTGAAGTACAACACTCCAGAGATGGATCTGGAACGTTTGCAGCGAGAGCTGGCCGGGGGGTCCGACCGTGACCAGCAGGCTGACGAGTACAACGACGAGTACTCCGACGAGCCATGGTCCGAGTACATCGACGACGATGAGGACGAGCCTCAGCGCTAATCCCTACACCTGAGGGTGGGATCCGCTGAGGAACGCCCCGGATTCTTCCCCATCAGCCACAGTACGTACCTCACCCAAACGCCATACCTTCATGTGGCGTGCGGTGAGGATCGCCATGGCACGCTCAGCATCCTCTTCGGATACCACGGCAACCATACCTACGCCCATGTTGAAGGTCTTCTCCATCTCTTCCTGGGCGACGTTGCCGGTGCGCGCGATCAGGTCGAAGATTGGACCAGGCGTCCAGCTATTGCGCTGCAGCTCTGCAACCAAGCCTTCTGGGATCACGCGGGCGAGGTTGTTCGCCAGTCCACCACCGGTGATGTGCGCGAAGGTGTGCACCTCGCACTCCGCCGCCAGATCCAGGCAGTCCTTCGCGTAGATGTAGGTGGGCTCCAGCAGCTCCTCGCCGAGGGTCCGGCCGAGCTCCTCGATGTGCCCATCCAGCGGCAGCTGGGCGGTGTCCAGCAGCACGTGGCGTGCCAGGGAGTAGCCGTTGGAGTGCAGACCGCTGGAGGCCATCGCGATGACCACATCACCCGGGCGAACCCGATCTGGGCCCAGCACCTTATCCTCTTCCACCACGCCCACGGCGGTAGCGGAGACGTCGTACTCGCCTTCCTTCATCACGCCGGGGTGCTCGGCGGTCTCGCCGCCGAGCAGGGCGCAGCCGGCGTCCTCACAACCCGCGGCCACACCGGCCACGATGGAGGCCACGTGCTCTGGGACAACCTTGCCGATCGCAATGTAGTCCTGCAGGAAGAGAGGCTCCGCGCCGCACACCACCAGGTCGTCCACGCACATGGCCACCAGGTCCTTACCAATGGTGTCGTGCTTATCCATCGCCTGTGCCACGGCGAGCTTGGTGCCCACGCCGTCGGAGGAGGCTGCCAGCAACGGCTTGTCGTACTCGCCCAGCGCGAACAGTCCGGCGAAGCCACCCAGGCCGCCACGCACCTCGGGGCGGGTGGCCTTCTTCGCCAGCGGTGCGAACAGCTCTACTGCCTTATCGCCGGCTTCGATGTCCACGCCGGCCGCGGCATAGGAGGTGCCCTGGGAAGGGTTGGTGTTCTGGCTCATGAGTTGTTCCGTGTTCTTCCGTTAGTGTTCTTCTACTAGTGATCTGTGACGTCGTTGACAAACTGGTCGAGCTCATCGGCTGTATCGCACGCGCTGCCCTGCAGCCGCCGGACCGCCTCCGAATGGGGGTTGCCGCCCGGAAGGCCCAGTGGGTAGTGGCCGTCGAAGCACGCCTTGCACAGCTGGCTCTCCGGCTGGCCCGAGGCGGCGATCATCGCCTCCTCGGAGACAAACGCCAGAGAGTCCGCCCCGATCTCCTCGCAGATCGCCTCCACGGGGTTCTTCTGATCCACGGTGTTGGCAATGAGCTCGTCGGGGGAGGCGAAGTCAATGCCATAGAAGCATGGCCACTTCACCGGCGGTGAGGCGATACGGACGTGCACTTCGGCAGCGCCGGCATCCCGCAGCATCTTAATCAGCGCGCGCTGGGTGTTTCCGCGCACGATCGAGTCATCCACCACCACCAGCCGCTTGCCCTGAATCACCTCGCGCAGCGGGTTCAGCTTCAGGCGGATACCCAGCTGGCGGATCGTCTGGCTAGGCTGGATGAACGTGCGGCCCACATAGGCGTTCTTTACCAGGCCCTGCCCGAAGGGGATGCCGGAGGCCTGGGCGTAGCCCACGGCCGCAGGCGTTCCGGATTCCGGCACGGGGATCACCAGGTCGCCCTCCGCGCTGGACTCCTGCGCCAGCGCGCGTCCGATCTGCACGCGGGTGCCATTGACGGACTGCCCCTGGATCACGGAGTCCGGGCGGGCCAGGTACACGTACTCAAATACGCAGCCCTTCGGGGTGGCCTGGGCGATCGTGCGGGAGCGCACGCCGTCCTGGTTGATGATGAGCATCTCGCCGGGCTCCACGTCCCGCACGAACTCGGCACCCACGATGTCCAGGCCAGAGGTCTCGCTGGACACCACCCAGCCGCCGCCGGGCATCTGCCCCAAGGACAGGGGGCGCACACCATGAGGATCGCGCACGGCATACAGGGAGTCGCCATCGGTGAACAGCACGCAGAAAGCGCCGTTGACGCGCGGGAACAGCTCCGCCGCCGCGTCCTCCACGGTGGTCTCCCCATCCACGGCGTCCGCCAGCAGCGCACACATCACGTCGGAATCCGACGGGTGCGTGGTCGGGTTCACCAGCCCCTTGTCCGCTGCCTCGCGCACCAGGTCCTGGTAGTTCACCAGGTTGCCGTTGTGCCCCAGGGCGATGTCCGTGCCATTCGGGGAAATGCGAAACATCGGCTGGGCATTGTCCCAGCTGGCTCCACCTGCGGTGGAGTAGCGGCAATGTCCCAAGCCGATGTGCCCGTTCAGAGATTCCAGAGATTGTTCGTCAAAGACCTGGCTCACCAGGCCCAGATCCTTAAAGACAACAATCTGTTCCCCATTACCCACAGCGATACCGGCGGCCTCCTGGCCGCGGTGCTGCAGGGCGTACAGCCCGTAATAGGATAGCTTCGAGACATCTTCCCCTGGAGCCCATACGCCAAAAACACCGCACTCTTCGCGGGGTTCCGTGTCCCCGTGGTCATCGTACGGAGCGGCGTAACTTTCCTTCATAGTCACGGTTGCTAACGATACCCGCAATCGGGGAAAAACCCCAACATGTCAGCCTCGAAACCGCAGCAACGGAAGGTGCTTCGCGAGCTCGGAGGCTCGGGAACCGGAGACTTCGGCGTCGGAATTCATTAATGTCTCCTCCCCCACCAGCAGACGCAGCCACGTCACGGGCGAGCATTGCACAACATTGGGCGGGGTGCCACGGCGGTGCTCGGGCCCCGGCAGGCACTGGACGGCGGCGAACGGCGGGACACGCACCTCCAGCGTGTGGCCGGGCACGCTCTGCCCCAGCAGCGCGATGGACAGGCGCACGGCCTGCGCCACCTCCGCACGGCCGGGACGGGCGACGCGTTCGGGGTCGCGCACCCACGGCAGGACGCGCTCGAGGGCGTCGCGCGTGGCAGAAATCAGCTCCGGACCGGATAGTTGAGGGCTCACAGGTGCCAAGATTACTCAAACCCCGTTAGCATAGATACTTTAGTTATGATTCCATTTTCTTTGATTTGTTGAAAGGTTCGCTCAGAAGTGACCGACACCCCTAATCCTGCCGTAACTCTGCGATTCCTCGCAGCCCCCACGGACGTCCTCATGGCTGGAGCCATGGGCGTGCACGGTGGCCGCGTGCTGGAGTGGATCGACAAGGCAGCCTACGCCTGCGCCACCGGATGGGCCCGCTCCTACTGTGTGACCGCCTACGTGGGTCACATTCACTTCACCCGCCCCATCCCCTCCGGCCACATGGTGGAGGTGCGCTCCCGCATCGTCTACACCGGCCGCTCCTCCATGCACATCGTCAACGAAGTGCTCTCCGCCGACCCGCGCGAGGGCGTGTTCACCCGCGCCTGCGACTGCCTGGTGATCTTCGTGGCGATGGACGAAAACCGTAAGCCAAAGCCCGTCCCCACCTTCACCCCCACCACCGAGGAGGAGATCCGCAAGGAGCGCGCCGCCCTGTCCCGCGTGCAGCTGCGCCGCGAGATCGAAGAGGAGATGCTGCGGCAGAACTACACGGACAACTCCACCGCGCCGCGCGTCACGCACCGTTTCCTGGCGAAGCCCACCGACGTGAACTGGGGTGGCAACGTGCACGGCGGTACCGCGATGCAGTGGATCGACGAGGCCGCCACGAACGTGACGATGTCCTGGTCCGGCGAGCGCACCGTCGCCGTGTACGCGGGTGGCATCCGCTTCTACCGTCCGGTGCAGATCGGGGACCTTGTGGAGGTCGACGCCCGGCTCATCCGCACCGACGCCCGCTCCATGACCGTGATGGTGCACCTCCGCGCCGGCGATCCGCGCGAGCAGATCGACGAGCTGCCGACCGCGATCCACGCGTCCATGACCTACGTGGCCACCGACATCGACGGCAACCCACTGGCCGCGCGCGAGTACACCCCCATCACCGACGAGGACAAGGCTCTGGCGCTGCACGCCACGACCCTGCGCCAGCTCCGCAAGGAGTACGAGCCCATCCCGCTGGTGGAGCCCACCCCGCTGGACTTTAAGTTCCTCGCGGAGTAGGTCGGCTACTCAATCACCGAGTTGTTGCCCGCCGCGTGGCTAAACAGCGCGGGCAGCGTGGACGTCCACGCGGTGCGCAGCTCCTCCACGCTGAAGGTGATGTCGAAGGAGTCCGCGGACTCCACCGCCCGGGACTGATCCAGCGCCGCACCGTCCGCAAACGGGGTGGCGGGGAACGCTGAGTCGGAGTAGCGCACCACAGGCTCGCCCTCCTGGTCGGTGGTGCCCGTCAGGCCGATCCAGCCGCCGGTCAGGCCATGGTCTGCCAGGGACATCATCACGTCCTTGTACTCGGACGGGCGCACGGCCAGCAGCACGCGGGACGCCGTCTCGGAGAACAGGGAGATGAAGCCCTGCTCCACCAGGCTGAGCTTGTCCGCCTGGTTCACCTGCTCCGTGAGCTTTTGCAAGGCTTCCTCGCCCAGCTCCTCGCCCTCCAGCACCGCGCCGATCTCGTGGGCGACAATACGGTCCATCGCATCGACGTCCTCCTCGTTGCGCAGCACCGCAGAGTAGTGCAGGGACAGCACAGGGTTGAGCGTCATGCCCAGGCCCTCACCTGGCACGGCCATCTCCACGACAGCCTGGGACAGGCCGCCCTCAGACAGGTCGTGCGCGGCAACGATGCGCTCGCGGTTCGCGGACAGGAACGCGCCCAGCTGCTTCTCCACCTGCAGGTTCACCTGCGGCGGCAGGCCGGAGAGGTTCTGGTGTGCCACCTGCTGCCAGATGGAACCGCCCAGCTCGTCCTGGGTCTCGGCACCCGCCAGGATCAGGTGCAGCGGCTCCTCCACGGACGCCGGCACGCGCTGCGGAATCCGGGTGGCCACGTCATCGATGGTGCCCAGCACCGCTACCACCGGGGTGGGCAGAATCGCGGTGCTGCCGGTCTGGTTGTAGAAGGACACGTTACCGCCGGTCACGGGCGTTTCCATGGTGGCGCAGCCATCCGCCAGGCCATGCACGGCCTCCTTGAACTGCCACATCACCGCAGGCTCCTCCGGGGACCCGAAGTTCAGGCAGTTGGACACAGCCACCGGGGTAGCACCCGTGATGGCCACGTTGCGGTAGGCCTCAGCCAACGCCAGCTGCGCGCCCGTGTACGGATCCAGGCGGGTGTATCGGCCGGAGGCGTCCGTGGACACCGCGATGCCGCGGCCGGACTCCTCGTCGATACGCAGCACGCCGGCGTCGGCATCCTTCGCGGCGATGGTATTACCGCGGACGTAACGGTCATATTGCTCGGTGATGAATTCACGCGAGCACAGCGCCGGGGACGCCGCCATATCCAGCACAGTCTGGCGCACCGCCTGGCTGGTGGTCGGGCGTTCCAGATCCGCCTCGGTCTGCAGGTCATCCTGCTCGGCCGGGCGCTCATACGGGCGCTCGTACACCGGACCCTCCTCGGCCATGGTGCGCGGCGGGGCGTCCACCACGATCTCACCCTGGTGCTCAATCACCAGGTGATCGCCGTCCGTCACGCACCCAATATCCGACGCCAGCACATCCCACTTGCGGCAAATCTCCATGAACGCGTCCACGTTATCCGGGGTCACCACAGCACACATGCGCTCCTGGGACTCGGACGCCAGAATCTCCGTGGCGGTCATGTTCTCCGCGCGCAGGTGCACGTTGTCCAGGTTGATGTGCATGCCGCCATCACCCGCGGACGCCAGCTCAGAGGTAGCACACGTCAGACCCGCACCACCGAGGTCCTGGATACCCACCACCACTCCGGCGCGGTACAGATCCAGGCAGCACTCGATGAGCACCTTCTCCGCGAAGGGGTCGCCCACCTGCACGGCGGGAAGCTTGCGCTCGGCACCTTCCTCGAAGGTGTCCGACGCCAACACCGACACACCACCAATGCCATCCAACCCCGTGCGGGATCCGAAGAGGATCACACGGTTACCCGTACCCGAGGCGAAGGCCAGCTTCAGGTCCTCCACCTTCAACGTGCCCACACACAGGGCGTTGACCAGGGGGTTTCCTGCATAGGACTCGTCGAAGACTGTCTCGCCACCAATGTTCGGCAGGCCCAACGAGTTACCGTAGCCACCCACACCAGCGACCACGCCCGGCAGGACGCGCGCGGTATCCGGAGCCTCAGCCGGACCGAAGCGCAGCTGATCCATCACCGCAACCGGACGGGCACCCATCGCCATGATGTCGCGGACAATGCCGCCCACACCCGTGGCCGCACCCTGGTACGGCTCCACATACGACGGGTGGTTGTGGGACTCCACCTTGAACGTCACCGCGTGGCCATCCCCGATGTCAATCACACCGGCATTCTCACCAATGCCGGCCAGCATCTTGGACTTCATCTCCTCCGTGGTGGTCTCACCGAAGTAGCGCAAATGCGTCTTGGAGGACTTGTAGGAGCAGTGCTCCGACCACATGATGGAGTACATGGACAGCTCGGCGTCCGTGGGACGGCGGCCCAGGATCTCCTTGATGCGCGCGTACTCGTCGTCCTTCAGACCCAGCTCCGCGTAGGGCTGCTCAACATCCGGGTTGGCCTGCGCGTCCGCAACAGTATCGTTCTTAATCATCTTAAAAGCTCCTCAGTACAGACGTAAACAGCCCCAAACCATCCAGCGATGGGCCGGTCAGCTCCTCCACAGCGTGTTCAGGGTGCGGCATCAAGCCCACAACATTGCCCTGCTTGTTGCTCACGCCCGCGATCGCGTTGCGGGACCCGTTGTGGTTGACCTGGTAGCGGAACACCACGCGGCCCTCCCCCTCGAGCTCCTTGAGAGTCTCCTCATCCGCCTGGAATCGACCCTCGCCGTGCTTCGACGGCACAAGAATCTTTGAGCCCTTCTCAAAACCGCTGGTCCACGGCGTGTCCGTGCTCTCCACGTCCAGGTACACATCACGGCAGATGAAGTGCAGACCCTCGTTGCGCGTCAGCGCGCCCGGCAACAGACCCGCCTCCTGCAGGATCTGGAAACCGTTGCAGATGCCCAGCACAGGCACACCACGCCCGGCCGCCTCCACCACGGAACGCATCGCCGGCGCGATCGACGCGATCGCACCCGCGCGCAAGTAGTCACCATAGGAGAAGCCTCCGGGGACGACCACGGCGTCGACATTCTTCAGATCCTCGTCCGCGTGCCACAGTTCCACTGGCTCGCCTCCGGCGAGACGCACGGCGCGGGCGGCGTCGACGTCATCCAGAGTGCCGGGGAAGGTGATCACGCCAATGCGTGCAGTCACAGCCCTAAGCCTCCTTGCGTGCAGACTCGACTACGATGTCGTAGTCCTCAATGACAGTGTTGGCCAGAAGATCAGCGGCGATCTTCTCCAGGTCCTCAGAGGACACCCCGTCCTCCACCTCGAGTTCGAAGCGCTTGCCCTGACGGACATCCTTCACTCCGCTGATTCCGATGCGCCCCAGCGCGCGGACCACAGCCTGGCCCTGGGGATCGAGAATTTCCTGCTTCGGCATGACGTTAACTACAACACGGGCCATGGCTCTAGTGTGCTCCCAAAATGAGTTGATCCAAGTTTTCTACCTGCACAATCCTAACACCTTAACCGTCCTGGAGCCCCATGCGGTCAATCTCCCACGCCGTTTCAAAAGCAGCCTGTCGCCACTTCTCATAACGGCCGGACACGCCCCCGTGACCACCCGAGAGTTCGCACTTCAGCAGCACATCCGCCCCGGCCACCTCGCGCAGCTTCGCCACCCACTTCGCCGGCTCCACATACAGCACGCGCGTGTCATTGATGCTCGTGATCGCCAGAATCGGCGGATACGTCTTGTCCGCAGAGATATTCTCGTAAGGCGCGTAGCTCGCCATGTAGTCATACACCTGCGGATCGTGGAACGGATCGCCCCACTCGTCCCACTCCGTCACCGTCAGCGGCAACTCCGGCATCAACATGCTGGTCAGCGGATCCACAAACGGCACCACCGCCTCAATGCCCGCGAAGCGATCCCCGGCCATATTCGCCACAGCACCCATCAACATGCCGCCGGCGGAACCGCCCTCCGCCACCATCTTCTCCGGAGTGGTCATGCCTTCCGCGATGAGATAGTCCGCCACATCAATGAAGTCGTAGAACGTGTTCTTCTTGAGCAAGCCCTTGCCCGTGTCATACCACGCACGGCCCATCTCACCACCACCCCGAACGTGGGCGATGACGTACACCACGCCACGGTCCAACATGGACAAACGGAACACACTAAAGCCCGGATCCATGCTGGTCTCATACGACCCATACGCATACAACAACACCGGGTTCTCCGCGTTCACATCCACATCCGCCCGGTGAATCACACTCACCGGAATCTTCACACCGTCGCGGCTGGTCACCCACCGGCGCTCCGCCGCATACTCCGACGGATCAAACTCCCGACCATCCGGGGCCGGCAACACCACCTGCTGCTTCCTCAGGTGCCGCTCCCCCGTCGCCAAGTCCACATCGAACACCCGCGCCGGGGTGGTGAAGCTCGACACACCCACACGCAACACAGGCGCGTTCCACTCACCATTGTTCCCCGTGATCACGGACGCCAGTTCCTCGTCGAACGTGATCTCCTCAAACTCGGTGAAAGCCTGGGCACCGGGATGTTCGGCGTCGTTATTCAGGGACATCAGGAAGGCACGTTCGATCGCATGTTCGCGGCTCTCCAGCACCACATGATTCGCGAAAACGCTCACCCCCTCCACCCGGGCATCGTCACGGTGCGCAACCAGCGTGGTGGCATCGTCCAGGGAGTTCACCACCCCCGCCGGGTGGTACGCCAACTCCGAGTTCACCCCATTGCGGTTGTGGACGATCATCCACATGTCCTCCCCGCCCACGATCGCGTGGTCAACCCCGTAGTCCACGTTGTCCTCACGCGGAAGGATGCACGTGAGCTCGGCATTCGGGTCCTCCAAGTCCAGGAACCACGCCTCAGACGTGACCTTGGAACCCGCGCCGATCAGCAGGAAACGCTCACTGCGGGTGGTGGACACGGACGTCCAAAAGTGCTCGTCGTCCTCGCGGTAGACCAGCTGATCCTCCTCCGAGCCCAGCGTGTGCTTCCAAATCTCATGCGGACGCCACGCATCATCCACCCTCTGGTAGTAGATCGTGTCATTGCCCACCCAGGTGGCGCCATAGAAAATGCCATCGATCCGGTCGTCCAGCAGCTCGCCCGTGGTCAGGTCCTTGATCCGCAAGTTGAAACGCTCATCACCCGTGGTGTCCACGGAGTACGCCAACAGTGAACCATCGAAGCTCAGGCTCGCTGCGCCCAGGTTGAAAAACTCGTGGCCCTCGGCCAGTTCATTGCAATCCAGGAACGCCTCCTCATCCGGGTGAGGGGTGGCGGGATCAATCGTGGGTGGAGTCCAATCATCCGGATCCTCCACCTTGATGCGGCACATCGTGGCGTAGCTCTTGCCCTCCTCCGTGCGGGAGAAGTACCACCACTGGCGGTTACGCACCGGCAGAGTCATATCCGTCTCCTGCACCCGGGCCTTCACTTCCTGGAAGATGTTCTCCGACAGAGTCTTTAGGTGGCCGGTGCGGGCCTGGGTGTAGGCATTCTCCGCCTCCAAGTGCGCCCGCAGCTCCGGCGAGTCCTTCTCCCGCATCCACTCATAATTGTCCTCGAACACTCTGCCGTGATACTCACGGCGGTGCAGGACCTTCTTCGGCTGTGGTGGGCGGACAGATGCAGACTCAACAGTAGACATAGCCCCATATGCTACAGGGCGGGTGGCACACTAGCCCCGTCGAGGATGCACCCAGAACACGTCGCTGTCCCCGTTGCTGCAGCGTGGGCGTGGAAGTGGAGAATCGCCGGCGCAGATCCAGCCCCACCGAGACCATTGGCTGGAGCTGTCCCGCGCCTCGCTGATGTATGCGCGGAACACCTCCATGGCGCGCACGCAATCCGTGCCGTCCTTCGCGGCGTAGACGTAGCCCCAGTCATCCAGGAAGCCCTTTTCGCCCCTCTCGATGGTGCCGCAGACCGTGCCGGTGAGGCCGCGGCCATTGGCATCCTTCTCCTGGGGGAAGGAGTCAGAGTAGTACTCGCCTCCCGAGACCTTGAACCAGTGCCCGCCGCGGGTGACCTGGATGGTGACGTCGTCGGTCTGCTCTACCCGGATGCCGTTGAAGGTGAAGCTCTCGCCCACTTTCAGGCGCTCTCCTGAGGTCGCTGACTTGTTGGACACCACTGGCTGGAACATTTCCAGCTCGCCTTTCCACTTCACCTTGTTGGAGTAGATGGTGTCCACGCCCTGCTCGTAGTAGATCGGAGGGTCGGCGAAGTCCACGTCGCAGTCCACGGAGCCGCGGCCGATCGTGCAGGCAACGGAGCCGTCCGCGGATTCCACCACGTACTTGCCGCCGTCTTTGAAATCCTTGGCGCTGCGGTGATCGCCCTTGTGCTTGGAGATGGTTGCGCCGTCATCGCCGTCATCATTATCATCCTCCGACGCCGAGTTCGTCAATGCCCAGTTCCCCTCCGTGAGAGTGGGCTGGGAGCAGCCTCCCAGAAGGATCATTCCGGCGGACAGCACGCCCACGAGGGCGGTCTTAGGCACAGCGCGCATAAAAATACTCCTCAGATGAAAGTCTCTGAGGAATATCTTAGCTATTGCTTACGTTACTGACTAGACGCAGCTACCAATCCAGTCGGAAAAGCGCTTACCGGAGATTTTCTCGTACGCCTCCACGTAGCGGGAGCGGGTCGCCTCCACCACAGATCCGGGCAGGGCCGGCGGCGGGGTGCCTTCACTCTTGTCCCAGCCGGACTTCTGCCCGGTCAGCCAGTTGCGGACGTACTGCTTATCAAAGGACGGCTGCACCCTGCCCTCTTCGTACTCGTCCGCTGGCCAATAGCGGGAGGAATCCGGGGTCAGCACCTCATCGGCCAGCACCAGGTTGCCCTCGTCATCCAGACCGAATTCAAACTTCGTGTCCGCCAGAATCACGCCACGTTCCTCCGCGATCTTCGCCGCCGCAGAGTAGATCGCCAGGGTGGCGTCCCGCAGTTCCGTGGCACGCTTTTCGCCCAGCGCGTCCACCACCACGTCGAAGGACACGTTCTCGTCGTGGTCCCCTACCTCTGCCTTCGTGGCCGGGGTGAAGATGGGTTCTGGCAATTTCGACGCCTCAGTGAGCCCCTCCGGAAGCTCCACCCCACAGACGGAGCCCGTCTCCTGGTACTCCTTCAGCCCCGATCCGGTGAGGTAGCCGCGTGCCACGCACTCGAAGGGGATCATGTCCAGCTTCTTGCACACCATCGCGCGGCCCAGCACCGCCTGCGGGATCCGCTCGTCATCCAGCGCTCCCGCCAGGTGGTTGGGGAAGTCGATCTGCTCGAAGAAGAAGGCACTCATGGCCGTGAGGACACGGCCCTTATCCGGGATCTCGGTTTCCAGGATGAAATCGTAGGCACTGATCCGATCGGAGACGACCATCAACAGGTTGTCCTCATCGATTTCATAAATTTCGCGCACTTTTCCAGCAGAAATGTGCTCATACTCACAGAGTTCTGGACGCATGACTGAACAGTCTAGACCTTTCCCCTCGCCCTACAAAATGTCGCCCGGGGTGTAGCGAGCGGCCTCGGGATACTTCCGCACAATGGCATCCGCACGCTCGAGCACCCGTGCTACCTGGGACTCCGCCGCACCGATGAACGCGTGACGGTCTTCCAGCGCCTGCTCGAGGTCCTGCTCGCTCATCGGCAGCCGCTCGTCGGCCGCCAGACGCTGCACCAGATCCTGCTCGCCACCGTTTTCCCGCATGTTCAGGGCCACCGCCACTGCGTTTTCCTTGATGACCTCATGTGCCGTTTCCCGTCCGACGCCAGCACGCACCGCCGCCATCAAGATGCGGGTGGTTGCCAGGAAAGGTAGGTACCGATCGAGCTCGCGCTCAATCATTGCGGGGAACGCACCGAATTCATCCAGGACGGTGAGGAATGTCTCACACATGCCGTCGAAGGTGAAGAATGCATCCGGCAGGGCGACGCGGCGCACCACGGAGCAGAACACGTCGCCTTCGTTCCATTGCGCTCCGGCGAGGTCCGCGGCCATGGTGAGGTATCCACGCAGGAGGATCTGCATGCCTCCCACGCGCTCGCAGGAGCGAGCGTTCATCTTGTGTGGCATCGCGGAGGATCCCACTTGGCCTTCCTTGAAGCCTTCGGTCACGGTCTCGTTGCCGGCCATGAGGCGGATGGTCATCGACAGGGAGGACAGCGCCGCACCGACCTGCACCAGGGCAGACAGGGCGTCCATGTCCAGAGAGCGCGGGTAGACCTGACCCACGGAGTCGAAGACCCGGGTGAAGCCCAGGGTGGAGGCAATGTTCTGCTCCAGCTCGCCCAGCTTCGATTCGTCGCCGCCCACGAGGTCCAGCATGTCCTGCGAGGTACCCATGGGCCCCTTGATGCCGCGCAGTGGATAGCGGGACAGCAGGTCCTCGAGGCGCTCCAGACCGACCATCAGCTCATCGGCGGCGGAGGCGAAGCGCTTGCCCAGCGTGGTTGCTTGCGCCGCCACGTTGTGGGAGCGTCCGGCCATGACGAGGGACTGGTACTCCCCTGCCCGCTTCGCGATGCGGTTGAGCACGGCAACTGCCTTGTCCCGGGCTAGCTTCAATGCGGTGACGATCTGCAGCTGCTCCACGTTTTCCGTCAGGTCGCGGGAGGTCATTCCCTTGTGGATGTGCTCGTGGCCGGCCAGGGCGTTGAACTCTTCGATGCGGGCCTTGACGTCGTGGCGGGTCACCTTCTCGCGCTCGGCGATGGAGTCCAGATCAACCTGGTCGATGACAGCTTCGTAGGCGGCGATGGCGTCTTCGGGCACGTCGATTCCCAGGGATGCCTGGGCCTTCATCACGGAGATCCACAGTTGGCGCTCCAGGATGATCTTATCTTCGGGAGACCAGATGGACACCATGTCCGGGGAGGCGTATCGGTTGGCTAGGACGTTGGAAATATTCTTCTTTGCAGGCACGACTGTCATTATCCCATACTTTTAGATTGCTGTTTCACCCCAGTAATAGAGGTGCGCGAGCTTGCTGCGAAACACCGCGAGTTCCTCCGGATCCCCGGGCATGCCGAACTGCAGATGCCCCAGCACGGTCACCTCGGCGTTGAGGAGGTCCTCCCCGTCCAGGTAGGCAGGCCGGATAGGGTCGGCCGGCGTGTCCTGGGCCCGGGCGCGTTTGCGGGACAACCTCTCGGCGAAGGTCGCTCGGGCGAGGGGCCCTTCGGCGGTGGTCGAGACCGTGTGTCCGTCGCCCTGCGAGGTCCAGACTTCGGTGGAGTCCGGGTAGCGGGCCACATCCCAGATTCCCGCGGTCTTCAACCGGTGATGCCTGCGGCACAGCAGGTGCAGGTTGTCGGTGTGGGTGGGGCCGCCATCGCTGTAGCGGTGAATGTGGTCGATGTCGCACTGATGCGCGGGAACAGCACAGCCGGGGAAGCGGCAGTGCATGTCGCGCCCCTCCACGAAGGCCCGTTGGGCCTCCGTAGGGGTGTAGCCGTCAGTCTCGGAGGGTGCCAGGTCCCGCACGTGCGTGGCGCGATCTTCCCAACGCGCCGCGTCCTCCTCATCCAGGCGAATGCCGTTGGCGAACACCTGTCCGCTCTCGCTCTTGAAGAGGTTCAGCGTGATCCGCACATCGGCTTGCCCCAGAATCAGGCGCACCACGGCCTCGCCGGTGGAGATGTGATATTTCTCTGCTGTGTTCCGGACCAGCTGTTCGATCGCATGGCCTTCGATGAGAGGAAGGTTCACAGTGATCTCGGCGCTGTGCTCGCCTCGCGTAACGCGAAACTCAGGCTTCTTGCGCTTCATCTCGCGGGGTAGAGCGTCCTGGCAGTGCACCTCCAGCACAGCAAAGATCCTCTTCACTACCTGCGCTGGGGACAAGGGGCACTGGTTCACCACGATGGGCGCGAGTGCCACGAGCACGTCGGGTTCCACTTCCCCTTCCAGACCATCCGGAACGTAGGACAGGCAATCCGCCAGCTTCGAGACAGCCTGCGGAGTGTAATGCCCCGTCACGAGCAGCCCCATCACTTCCGGATACCTGGCCAGCACCATGGCCTCCACGCTGAGCTTTTCCGCCTGATAATTCGTGAGCCCCAGCCGCGCGGCGATGCGCGTGGCATGGTCGCACACATAGTCATCCTCGGCAGGAATCGCTGCGATCATGCGCTGGACGTGCACGCGGTTAGCGCTGCGCCCCAGCTCGGCTAGCTCGTCATTCTCCGCAGCAAGGATCCAGCAGGCCCCGGCGCGTGCATACGGTGGACGGTACACCATAGCGGTCTCCCCCTTCCCCCTATTTCTATCATTATAGTGTTCTATTCTTCTGAGTTGAATCCCCTCAACTCCCTTGCGCACAAGCCTACAACACACAACACATTAGGTCAAGTGTTCGATACAACTTTTTCGCAAGAAACACCTCAACCCCGGTCCGGAGGGATCGGGGTTGAGGTGCTGACGTTTCAAGAGGAGAGTTAGACCGTTACTTCGTAGCATTCACCTTTCGCGTGGGAGTCGATGGTTACCAGCTCAACTTTTCGAACCAGTGAGACCTAATCTAAGGCCCGATTCTGCCAAAAAGCTGAAAAGCAACTACAGGTTTCCTACGCAATTAGTAAGCATTCCCACTATGCACCCCTACCGCCCCTGGCAGCCTGGGCACCAAAACAGATTGCGCCCCTCCAACACCCGCTCCTGAATCTCCGCGCCGCACACATAACACGGCAAACCTGCACGTCGATACACATACACCTCGCCGCCGTGGTCGTCCTTGCGCGGCGCTCGCCCCATCGCCTCCGGCATGTGCTCGGGCCGCACCGTATCAATCCGGCCCGCGGCCTCCCCCGCGCGCATCAGCGCCACCAAGTCCTCCCACACAGCATCCACCTGCGCCGGCTCCAAGTCCACGCCGCGCACGTCCGGATGAATCCCCAGGCGAAACAGGGTCTCCGCTCGATATATATTTCCGACGCCCGCGTACAGCCCCTGATCCATCAACAGGGAACCCACCGTCCGGCGGGACTTCAGGACACGGGCGCGCATCTCGGCACGCTTCTCGTCCTGATCGGTTCTCAACGGATCCGCGCCGAGCTTCGCGGTGGCGGCAGCCATCTCCTCGTCCGTGATCAGTCGGCACCATTGGGGGCCGTGGAGATGGGCAACTTGGGCGTCGTTGGAGAGGGCAAGACGCACCTTCCCCTGGAGGGGACGATCGACGGCCTGAAACCCCAGCGACCCGATCAGGCCCAGATGGATATGGACGATGCATTCGGGCGACGGGGCGCTGAAGTTGATAAACAGGTGCTTGCCGAAGGCCTCGGCGCGCTCCAGGACTGTGCCGTCAAGGAGCGCGGCCTGAGATGCGAACACGCCCTGGGGTGAAAAGACATGCACCGGCTGGCCCGCGAACTCGGTGGTGAGCATGCGGGCCAGCCGGTGAATCACGTGACCTTCGGGCACTAGATCTCGATGCGGCCTTCCACGGCCGGAAGCGCGATATCCGTGCGGTAGTGGCCGCCCGGCAAATCCACGGTGTCCAGGACGCGATAGGCCGCGTGACGGGCCTCCTCCAAGGTCTCGCCGCGGGCAATCACGTTCAGCACGCGGCCACCGGCGGAGACCAACTTCCCGTCCTTCTCGGCCACACCCGCGGCACGGATGCCACGCTCCTCGCTGCCGGGCTCTGCGCCAGTGATCTCCGCGCCGGTCTTCGGGGACTCCGGGTAGCCCTCGGCGGCCAGCACCACGGTCAGGGCGTAGCCATCCTTCCACTGCAGTGGAGGCAGCTGATCCAAGGTGCCCTCCGCCACGGCGGACAGCACACCGGCCAGCGGGGTCTCCAGCAGGTCCAGCACCGCCTGGGTCTCCGGGTCGCCGAAGCGGCAGTTGAACTCCACCACGGCGGGCCCCTCGGCGCCCCACGCCAGACCCGCGTACAGCAGACCGCTGAACGGCACGCCGTCCTCGGCCATCTGCTCCGCTACAGGCTTCACCACGTCGTTCACGATGGTCTCCACGCCATCAGCCGGCAGCCACGGCAGCGGGGTGTACGCGCCCATGCCGCCGGTGTTCGGCCCCTCGTCGTTGTTGCCCACGCGCTTGTGGTCCTGCGCGGGCAGCAACGGAACCACGGTGGTGCCGTCCACCAGGCAAAACAGGGAGATCTCCGGGCCGTCCAGGAAGCTCTCCAGCAGGACGGGATTGCCGGCCTGATGCACAGACTTGATGTGCGCCACGGCGGCCTCGCGGTCCTCGGTCACCACCACGCCCTTACCGCCAGCCAGGCCATCGTCCTTCACCACGAAGGTGGGGCCGAAGTGGGCGAGGGCGGCGTCGATATCCTCATCGCGAGCACCAGGTTCCAGGGACTGAGCACGGGCAGTTTTCACCCCCGCGCGGAGCATAATATCCTTGGCGAACGCCTTCGAGCCCTCGATCTGCGCGGCCTCCTTCGACGGGCCGAACACGGAGAAGCCCTCCGCGCGCAACTTATCCGCCAGACCAGCCACCAGGGGGATCTCCGGGCCGATAACAACCAGCTCAGGCTGGAGTTGCTTCGCAAGTTCTACGGGGTCGGCGTCGGGGTGGATCGTGGCGCAGCCGGTCATGCCCGCATTGCCGGGGCTGACGTGCACGTCGCTTACGCGAGGATCGGAAGACAAAGAATAAGCCAACGCGTGTTCGCGGGCTCCATTACCAATGACAAGAATGCGCATGCAGACAATACTACCGCCCGCTACCATCGAACAGTATGCCAAGTGTATTCACGAAGATTATTAACGGTGAGCTGCCCGGCCGCTTCGTCTACCGCGACGACAGCGTGGTCGCGTTCCTCACCATCGAGCCGCTGGCCTACGGTCACGTGCTGGTCGTCCCCATCGAGGAAACGGACAAGTGGACCGACCTGGATCCCGCCACGTGGGCGCACCTCAACGAGGTGGCACAGCAGATCGGGCAAGCCGTGATCGCCGCGTTCGGCTCCCCGCGCGCCGGCTACATCATCGCCGGATTCGACGTGCCCCACACCCACATCCACGTGTTCCCCACGTCGAAGATGAGCGATTACGACTTCAGCAAGGCACTCGGGATGAACGAGACCGATCCGCAGAAAATGGACGACGCCGCCGAACGTATCCGCGCGGCACTGTCCTCGGCGGGTGTCGCCACGGGGGTATAAGGCGCCCGATGCCCAATTCCTTCATCCGACGGATCAACGAGGTGGGCCATTGGGAGGAATCACCGGACTACCCGGTCTCCCCGTCTGAGCCCCGCCCCGTGGTGGTGATCCATGGCACCGTGGGAGGGCGCGGCAACTTCGCCCGCCTGGTGCCGTACCTGCGCTCCCGCTTCGACGGCCGCTCGCGCCGCGTGTTCAGCGTGTCCTACGGGGACAACGGCACCACGCACCTCCTGGAGTCCCTGGAGGAGATCGAGCAGCAGCTGCTCACCCTGCAATCCTCCACGAAGGCCCGCAGTTTCGACGTGGTCGCGCACTCCCAGGGTGGGCTGCAGTCGCTGGCGGTTGCGTCCCGCCCCACGGCGGGTCACCTGATCCATCACATTGTGGGCCTGGGTGCTGACTTCCGCGGGGTGCGGATGCCATGGTCCTCCTTGCCCGACGCCCGGCGCGCGTGGTTCAACCAGGTCGTCGAGGGGGTTGCGGGCCCGGCGTTTGCCCAGCAGATCGCGGGCTCGCCTCAGTTGGAGACGATGCTGCGCGAGGTGGGCGATTGCACTGTGCCCATCACGCAGATTGCCACGCAGTACGACCGCACGGTGCCGGTGGAGGCAGCCTTTTCGTTGGCTGATGACAACGAGCTGACAGGCCTGCCCGCGCACCCCGGGCCGCTGCGGCTGGTGCTGGTGCAGCAGTACTACCCGGAGTTGCGGGTGGCGCACAACATGTTGCTGCGGAATAACAAGGTGGCGCGCATGGTGAAGTACGCGCTAGAGCACCCGCCGCAGCATTCTTAGTCGCTGTCCGGTGCGGCGGGCAGGGTGATGTGGAAGGTGGTGCCCTCCCCGAGAGTGCTGTCGACCGTGATCTTTCCGCGGTGCGCCTCCACAAGTCCCTTCACAATGGACAGTCCCAGGCCGGAGCCGCCGGAGGCGCGGCTGCGGGAGACGTCCGGGCGGTAGAAGCGCTCGAAGAGGTGCGGCAGGTCCTTCTCGGCGATGCCCACGCCGTTATCCACCACGTCGAGGATCACCTGGTCGTCCCTCTTGTCCAGCACGATGCTCACCTCCGCGTCCTCGCCGCCGTGGCGCAGTGAGTTGGTCAGCAGGTTGCCGACCACCTGGTGGAGGCGGTTGACGTCGCCAATCACCACGGGGATCGAGCCGGTGCGGTTGTTGACGGTGATGGTGCGGTCGGGGAACCCGGCGCGGGCGGAATCGGCGGACTCCAGCACCAGCTCCAGCATGTCCACCTTCTCCTCCACCAGCGGACGGCCCTCGTCCATGCGTACCAACGCCAAGAGATCCTCCACAAGCAAGGACATGCGGGCGGATTCTTCGGATATCTTGGCGAGCACCATGTCGGCGTCGTCGGTGGCACCAGATTGGTACAGCTCAGCGTAACCTCGCACGGAGGTCAGGGGGGTACGCAGTTCGTGGGAGGCGTCGCCGATGAAGCGGCGCATCGACTGCTCGGACTGGCGCGCGGCCTTTTCGGAGCCGGCGACGGCCATGAAGGCGTACTGGATCTGGGTCAGCATGCGGTTCAGGGCGGCGGACAGTCGGCCCACCTCGGTGTGCTCCGGCAGGGCTGGCACGCGCTGATCCAGCTGGCCCTGGGAAATGAGGGAGGCGGTGTTCTCTACCTCGTTGAGCGGCCGCAAGGCGCGGCGGACTAGCAGCATGCTGAACACGATCACGAGGATCAGGACGCCCGCGCCGATGAAGAACTGCAGGGACAGGAGGTGCCGGATGATGCGGTTCTCGTCGGACAGGGGCAACGCGACAATGGTGACGATGCCGTCCGAATCCCGCACGCTAATCGCGCGCCACGGGTCGGAGGAGGCGGAGCCCTGCTGCGCGGGGACGGTCACGGGGCCAGTGGGCTCGATCAGGGTGGTGAGGTCCGGCTTCGAGTCGTTGATCGAGTTGAGGTACTGGTACACCGTGTCCCCCGAGACTTTGAGAACTACGAACTTCGACGGCGGGTGGTCGGGCCCCGTCTGGGGCATGGTGCTGCCCCACTCCGATGTGGCGTCGCCGTGGGAGTCCTCATCCGTGGAGTGGTTGAACGCCCACGTGCGGGTGGCCTGCTCCAGCTGCTGATCCACGCGATGGACCAGGAAGCCCTGGAGGATTCCGGTGACGGCCAGGCTGGACAGGAACAGCCCGATGGCCACGATCACGGTGATCAGCAGCACCAAGGACACCCTGAGGGGGAAGCGCGCCAGGATACCTTTTACTTTGCGCGTTGTTTTCGGCACTAGACTCGCGGCTTCCGCAGCACGTAGCCCACGCCGCGGACGGTGTGAATCAGGCGTGGTTCCTTCGTATCAATCTTGCGGCGCAGGTAGGACACGTAGGACTCCACCACGTTGCCGTCGCCGCCGAAGTCGTAGTTCCACACATGATCCAGGATCTTGGACTTCGACAGCACAACCTCCGCGTTGACCATCAGGTAGCGCAGCAGCTTAAACTCTGTGGGAGACAGCTCCACGACCTCGCCGCCCTTGGTGACCTCGTGCATGTCGTCGTCCAGGGTGATGTCCTCATAGGTGAGGACGGAGGAATCCTCCTCCGTGTCCTCCACGGACACGCGGCGCAGAATCACGCGCAGGCGGGTGATAACTTCCTCCAGGCTGAAGGGTTTGGTGACGTAGTCGTCGGCGCCGATGGTCAGGCCGTGGATACGGTCCTCCACGCCATCTTTGGCGGTGAGGAAAAGCACGGGTGCCTCGTGTCCGCGGGCACGCAGCTTGGACAGCAGTGTGAACCCATCCATGCCGGGCATCATCACGTCCAGAATGAAGGCGTCCGGTTGGAACTCCTCGGCGATCTCCAGGGCCTTGAGGCCGGAGTCCGCGGTTTCCACGTCAAAGCCCTGGAACTTGAGGCTCACTTTGATGAGATCAGAAATATTTGCCTCGTCATCAACGACGAGGACTTTGATCGCTTGGGATTGAGGCATGGTCATAGACTCCATAGTTGAACAGCGACGTCTCTATAATCTGAATACTAGCTGGAAGTTCGCTGTGAACGCAGATTCGAGACACACCGAGACTCAACTTGGCAAATTCTCAGCTAATCTTTATACTTTCCCCATGATCTCCCATCGCAAGAACTCCGTCCGCGGCAAGGTCGCCGCAGTGGCACTGTCTGCTTTGACGGTCGCCGGCATGTCCACCGGAATCGCCTCCGCGCAGCCAGCAGCTCCTGGCAGCGCCCCGGCTCCTACCCAGGGTGACTTCAACAACTGGGTTCTGGACCAGCGCGACACCTTGAGCGCCCAGGCCGACGCCCTGCCAGAGCAGTTCCGCGGCCCTGTGCGTGACGCCATCGACAACACCACCAACTTCGTGGCACCAGGCGCCCTGCAGGCACGCGCCGACGAGACCGCGCGCCGCGACGCCGCAGCCCGCGCCGAGCAGGCCCGCATCGCAGCAGAGCAGGATGCAGCACGCCGCGCCACCAACACCGCGAATACCCCATGCCCCGCATGGGCACGCGCTTGCGTAGACATCGCCGGTCACCGCTCCTGGCTCCAGGATGGCGGCCGTACCGTCTACGGCCCCGTGCGCTCCAACACCGGCCGCCCAGGCCAGGAGACCCCACGCGGCACCTTCACCATCCAGTACAAGGTGAAGGACGAAGTATCCCGCGAATTTAACAACGCCCCGATGCCATGGGCAACCTACTTCACCAACTCCGGTCACGCGTTCCACCAGGGTGACCCAACGGTTCAGTCCGCAGGCTGCGTGCGCCTCGACGCCGACTCCGCCCGCACATTCTTCAACCACCTGAACCCAGGCGACAAGGTCTTCATTTACTAAGAAGTAGAAATAAAAACCGCCCCGAGGGGCGGTTTTTTCGTTGTGCGCCTGCGTTATTTTCTCAACTTTAAGAGGATAAGGACAAGCAGGGTTGGAACGATCAGCAGCAGTAGAACCACAAAAATAATGATGAGCAGTTCATAGATTCCCATGATTAATCCTTACCTTCGGGATCTAACGACAAGCATAGTGTACCTCACAGTATCGCACCTTAGGGTAGGCTCAACTATTCCACCATGTTATCACTGAGTAGAGTACGATTGGACACCAAACTACAATAGCTGGAGAAGGAGTGTCCCATGCCAGGCCAGCCCAGTATGTCTGCCATCAAGGCCGCTCAAGCCGTCAACTTCTTTCTAGAGCAGAACGCCAACGATCCTCAGAGCGTAGACGGAGACCAGTATCTCAAGCTCATCAAGCTGCTGTGGGCGGCTGACCGCCATAGCCTGCGCAACTTCGGTAGCGAAGTGACGGAGGATCACTACTTCGCACTTCCCTACGGTCCAGTAGCCTCCGAGACCTACGATCTCATGAAGGCCTGCAGGCAGGGAGCCGAGATGAGACCTGACACGACTTCTCAATCGGATACCTTGTGGTGGAGAGAACACTTTGAGACTCGGAGATATGCACTCCACCGCCTTGCCGACCCAGGTAGTGATCACCTCTCCCCAGCTGACATCCTGATGCTCGAGGAAGCCTACGTCCAATTTCGAGAAAGTGGAGGCTTTGAGACGGCTCGGAATATCAGCCATATTTACCCAGAATGGACGCGAGCCTATGACAGTCGTTCATCGGTACGCGCGTTTCCTATCGACCTCGTCGACTTCTTCGATGACCCAGAGAACCACGAGGACCAGTACTTCCAAGTAGATCCTGAGACGCTCGAAGCGGCACGCTACTTTTACAACGAGCGTGCAGCACTGTCCAGTGCGATTGGAATTGAATTGTAGGTCACGTGGCATTTCTCAATGGAGCGCCGCGCGCGTTGTGGATACAACACTCCTGCATTGCTGGGGCATCTCTCTGGTTTAGAGGTAATCCACCGTTCAACTCCGAAACCCGGCATATGTTTTTCGTATTGGGGCGGCTGAATAATGATGACGTCGTCATGGTCAATGCCACGTCGCAGGTATCGAAGCGACTGCATCATCTTGGTGAGAGAATCCGGCGCTTCAACCTCACAGCACAAGACGTGTCAGTGCGGCTCACCCCAGGGACCCACAACTTCATTAAGAAGGACACGGTCATCGATTGCTCGATGCCTTTTCTACTTAACCCCAAAGACCTGATGGAAGGCGACGAATTTGCGCTGTTTGATGAGCCTCCAGCCCCGCCCTTCTTCGAGCCTCTTCTGAAAGCATGGGCTGCCAGCCCCTTCACACGTCCTGCCCATCTCGAGCAAGTTCGACCGCAGTGGGTCGAGCACGGAATCATCTTTTAGTGAATCGGCAGGTCGCCCTCCGCAGGCATATCCGGCAGGCGGCGCTGGCGCAGGCGCGTGAGAAGGGCGGCAGCGTCGGCAGAGTCCAAGTTGCGCCCCGCCATGCGCACCGGGCCGCCTACCAGTTCGAAGCTCACTGTGGCGAGGCCCAGCATCTGGCTGAATGGCCCGGCCATGTACGTCAGCTCCTGGATGTGGGAAGTCTCCACCGCCATCACCCGCCGCGACAGCCTGCCCTCGTGGACAATGGCCACGCCCTCATGCAACGTGACGGACTGCTGACGCAGATCCACCGGGGAGACCCACCGGGCCCTGTCCGGTGAGGTGTACGTGGGCCGGGTGTATCCCTCCGGGCGCGCGTACTGCTCGATATCGGCTGCGGACAGTGCCGAGACCAGCGCAAATAGCTCCAGCGCCTGCTCGCGCGTACCGACCGGTAAGATACGCGTGGAGCCGGAGGCCTTGCCGGCCACAGCGCCATAGCCCGCCACCGAGACGTGCACCTGGTACCACCCGAACAGCCGCCATAACAGCGGCTGGCTCACCCGCACCCCGTGGATGCGGTCCAAGCGGATGGTTTGCCGGCGTCTGTCCGCCAGGCCATAGGACAGGTTCAACACCGTGTCCCCATCGGCCTCATCGCAGTGCAGTGTGAACTTCCAGGACGTATCCACCAAGTTCCACACCGTCGGCACCATGCCCACCAGGAAAGGCACCAGTGCCGCCAGGCTCAAGGGGGTGAACACCACCGCGACGGCGGCCGCCACCGTCAGCAATGTTCCCGGTCGAAGGGCCTCGGCAACCATCGTACGTTGGATGGGGACCTGTTCGATCATGGGCCTGGCGTCGGCGTCGGTAGGTTCAGCAGGAGCACTGTGCACGTGGGACAGGATCTCCTGCCGCACGCTCTCCGCCACCTGCTTTTTCAGGTACAAGATCTGGATCGCCGAGGACTCGCCGCCGGCAGTCTCCACCCGCACCGCGGCAAGCCCAAATACGCGGGCAATCAGGTCCTCCACCACATCGACCGCCTGGATACGCTCGTAGCGGGCGCTGCGCAATGCTGTGGTCAGCACGCCGTGGCGAAAGGCGATCTCCTCGTCACCCAGAAGGTAGCCCATCCGGCGCCACCACACCCCCGAGACCACCCAGATCCCTGCGCACACTGCCACGAATCCGCCCAGGCCCACCAGCGCCCAGCGCGTGGCCGCGCCCCAGTGGCCCTCGTTCAAGAAATGGGCCAGGTCAGACACGGTGGACAGGCTGGTATTCAACACCATAATCGTGAACACGGCCAGAATGGCTGTCCAGAAACGCAGCAGCGGCGTGAGGCGGTGCACCGGGCGGTACCCCTGCTCGCTCATAGCCCACTCATTCTCTCTCGGGCTTGGACGGTCAGCCGCTCACGTAACGCGTCAGCCTCCTTCGCCGGCAGGCCCTTCACCTTGGCATCAGTACCCGCCGAGGCCGTGTGCAGCTGCACCGTCTTCAGCCCCCACAGACGCTCCACCGGCCCGGAGGTGACGTCGACGAATTGGATGCGGCCGTAGGGCACCACAGTAAAGGTGTGCCAGAGTTTGCCGGTGGTGATGAGAAGCTCGTCGTCGGTTTCCAGCCAGCCCATGTTGCGCACCTGCGCCGGGATGAGCCACAGTAACCACACAAAGATCGCCAGGAACACCACCGTGCCGACGTAAAACCACGGGTGCCCAAAGAACCCGGCGGCAGTCTCTGCCAGGATGAGCACCGCCCAGAACGACAGGTGCGTCACGTAGCGCACGGGGACCAGCTTGGGCGACACCGGGTGCATATTCTCAGGGCTCATGGAGCTGAGGACGGGACTTGAACCCGCAACCTACGCATTACAAGTGCGTTGCGCTACCAATTGCGCCACCTCAGCATGGCGTACAGCCTCCTAGAGATTAGCAGTACACAGGTCTTTGTGAAAACCACCCCACAGACCGCTAC
Organism: Corynebacterium zhongnanshanii; assembly: GCF_014490575.1. Taxonomy (NCBI): domain Bacteria; kingdom Bacillati; phylum Actinomycetota; class Actinomycetes; order Mycobacteriales; family Corynebacteriaceae; genus Corynebacterium; species Corynebacterium zhongnanshanii. The sequence continues at coordinate 403,818 of NZ_CP061033.1, read as the reverse complement.
GGTAATGGGGTGGGAAGCTTCGCAACAAAGATTTTAGCCAAAGGGTCCGATCTGCTCTTTTCCGGAAATCGGGCGACCATTGACGCCATCCGCATGGCGCCGCCTCCATCCCCGCTGGCGCCGGTGGACCTCACGGACCCCAACCAGGTCCAGGACGTGATGGACCTCGCCGCGCGCATCGGGGACTTGCTGCTGGCTGCGGGGACGGGCAATTCCGACGCCCGCGCGCATATCCACGCCATCACCACCGCCTACGGCCTGTACTACACGCACGTGGACATCACGTTGAACACCATCACGGTCTACGCTCGCGTCACCGATGACACCCCACCCGTCAACGTCTTCCGCGTGGTCCACAAGCTCTCCACGGACTACTCCCACCTCACGGAACTGGACCGGCTGATCCGTTCCATCGTGCGCGGCGCCGCCCCACTGGATGAGGCGCGCGCCATCCTCACCGAGATCGAGCAGTCGCCACTGCCCTTCCGCAACCGCTACGCCCTCCTGGCGTGGGGCGGCTTCGCCGGCGCGGTGTCCCTCCTGCTCGGCGGTGGCTGGGCCGTGGCCGTGGTCGCCACGATCACCACGCTGTTCATCATGACGCTGAACGCCTGGCTGGCCTCCAAGTCCCTGCCCATGTTCTTCCAGAACGTGCTGGGCGGATTCATGGCCGTGATCCCGGCAGCGATCTGTTACCCCCTGGCGCAGATGTCCGGGCTGTACCTGCCGCCGTCGTTGGTGATCGCCTCCTGCATCGTGGCTCTGTTGGCCGGGCTGCAGCTCGTCCAAACCATCCAGGATGGGGTGACGGGCGCACCGATCACGGCGTCGGCACGATTTTTCGAAACGATCCTGATGACGGGCGGCATCATCGCGGGTATCGCGGTGGGGATTCAGGCGGTGGATCACATTGGCGTGTCCCTGCCGCCGCTGAACACCAGCCAAACCTCCGGCATTCTGGGGACAACGGCGGTGCAGATCCTGTCGGGCGCGTTCGCCACGGCGTTTTTCTGCCTGGCGAACTTCTGCGAACGGCGCGCCACGCTGGTTGCCGGGACGACCGCACTGCTGGCGTCCATCTCCTTCTTCTTCATCACCGACGTGCTGCAGCTGTCCCTCATGATGGCCAACACCGTCTGCGCGCTGGCCGTGGGCTTCGCCGGAGGTATCCTCTCCCGCCGCTTCCTGCTTCCCCCGCAGATCACCGCCGCCACCGGCATTGTGCCCTTTCTGCCCGGCCTCGCGTTATATAGAGGTATGAGCTCCCTGCTGAACGACGAGTTCATCCAGGGGCTGTCCAACCTGGCGCTCGCGCTGGCCACCGCCACCGCCCTGGCCGCCGGCGTGGTCTTCGGCGAGTGGGTCGCCCGACGCGTGCGCCGCCCGCACATCCTGCACCGCGCCGGACGCGTCCTGCGCCCCGTCATCCGCCCCGAAGGCTCCCGGCGGCAAACGCGAGCATTCTCCCCCGTCTATTGGCGCAAGGGAACAAAGATGGGGCTGCGGGCACCGTGGGCCTGGCGTCGATCCACAGACACATCTATTTATGAAGTGTTCGAGGATACGGAATTGGACTTCAACGACAGCAGCTCAGACAGCAATGCAGGGGACAGTGAGCGGATGTCTGAGGGATAACGTAAAATAGAACGAACAATACACCGATCGACGTAGAAGTTAAGGGGTCGCGCACGTGCCGCCAAAGGTTACTGATAACCGTCCTGCCAATTCTGAATCTCTCCACGCGGTAGAAGCAGAGACCGCCCAGGCAGCACAGCGCATCGTCGCCACCTATTCGGAAGATTTCCTTGATGCAGCGACGCTGATGTGCATGCTGGGCGTGGAGCCCGACGGGCTGATCCACCGCCGCGTGGTCGAAGAGCTGGAAGCCCAAGAAAAGGAAGCCAAGAAGGCTACCCGCAAGACCACCAAGCGCGCCTCTAAGAAGGCCACGAAGAAGGCTGCGAAAAAGGCGACCAAGAAGGCCACGAAGAAGGCCACCAAGAAGTCGGCGAAGAAAACCACTAAGAAAACCACGAAAAAGGCCGCGAAGAAGACCACAAAGAAGGCCTAACCCACACGCGAGGAGCTCCCGTGACCACGCCCGTCAAGAGTGATTTTGTTGTTGTAGCCAACCGCCTGCCGGTGGACCGGACAACGGACAAGAAAACTGGCGAGGAGGCATGGACTCCCTCCCCTGGCGGGCTTGTCACAGCGCTGCGCCCGGTGCTGACCTCCCACGACGGGGCCTGGGTCGGGTGGCCCGGATCCACGGACACCGTGACGGTGGAGGACATGCCCACCCACGAGGAAGCCGGCATCACGATGATGCCGGTGAACTTGAACGCCCAGGACTTCGAGGAGTTCTACGAGGGCTTCTCCAACGGCTGCCTGTGGCCGCTCTACCACGACCTGATCGTGAAGCCCAGCTACAACAAGCAGTGGTGGAAGCGCTACGCGCAGGTCAACCAGCATTTCGCGAACGCCTGCTCCGAGGTCCTGTCCGAGGACGCAACCGTGTGGGTGCAGGACTACCAGCTGCACCTGGTTCCGGGGATGCTCCGCGCGCGCCACCCCAAGCTGCGGATTGGGTTCTTCCTGCACATTCCGTTCCCCTCCCCGGAGCTGTTCCGCCAGTTGCCGTGGCGCCGGGACATCCTGGAAGGCACGCTGGGCGCGGACCTGGTGGGCTTCCACACCCAGGACAGCGCCCGCAACTTCATGATCACTCTGCGCGCCCTGGGCTACGAGGTGGAGATCCTGGACGACGATGACAACGCTGCCTTTCTGCGCGGCGCCCGCCTGCCGGATTCCGGCCACACGGTGGGCTATGTGCGCATGGATGACGCGCGCACCGTGACCGTGGGCGTGTTCCCCATCTCCATTGATTCCACGAAGGTGCAGCAGCAGGCCATCACGCCGGACACCCGGGCTGCCGCGGATCGCCTGCGCGAGGAGCTGGGAAACCCCCGCTTTTTGCTGGCCGGTGTGGACCGGATGGACTACACGAAGGGCATCCTGCATCGCCTGACCGCACTGGAGAAGCTGCTGGACGAGGGCACCATCGAGCCGAAGGACGTAGTGATGATTCAGGTCGCCACGCCCTCGCGCGAGCGCCTCAATGACTACCGTGTCTCCCGCGAAGAGGTGGAGAAGGTGGTGACCCGCATCAACGGCAACCACGGATCCTTGACCCGCCCCGTGGTGCAGTACGTGCACACGAATCTGCCGTTTACCAGCTTGCTGGCGCTCTACACCGCCACCGATTTGATGCTGGTCACGGCGTTGAAGGACGGCATGAACCTGGTGGCCAAGGAGTACGTGGCCTGCCACTCCGATGGCTCAGGTGCGCTGGTGCTCTCCGAGTTCACGGGCGCGGCCACGCAGCTGGTTCAGGCGCACCTGTGCAACCCCTACGACCCCGACTCCATCGGCCTGGCCATCCAGCGCGCCATGGCCGGCGACCCGGAGGATAAGAAGCACCGCATGCGCGCCATGTGGGAGCACGTGCGGGTCAATGATGTGGACCACTGGGCTCAATCGTTCCTGGAGCAACTATGATCTCCCCCCGACGCCGCCTGGCCGCAGCAGGCCTCCTCGCCGCGGCGGGCCTTGGGCTGGCTGCGTGCGGCGGGGACTCCAGCGCCCCGCTCGGCTCGACCCAGTGGCAGGTGGTGCAGCTCTCCGCCGGGGGTACGCTCAGCAACGATGTGGATGACAGCGCGGACACGGGGTCCTATTTGGCCGATGCGCAGGCCGGGCGCGTGTTCGTTGTATTCGGTGACGACGTGCTGCGTGGGGCGTCGGGGTGCGTGGATCTCACCGCGGATCTGGAATGGGGCAAGGACGAGACGGTCACGGTGGATCAGGTGCGGACGATTGAGAATCCGGACGTGTCCTGCCTACCGAATGACGTCACCACCGCGCAGAAAATGGCGGACGCGCTGGACGGTCATCGCTTTCACTGGAGCAGGCCGCGCGAGAACAGCCTAAAATTGACAGCGATAGGCACCGAGAACGATGAGATTCACACGGCTCCTTTTGTGGAATTCATCTCTCACCAGCCAGAAGAAGACAAGTAGGGAGAAGACAGTGACCACCCACGCGCCGGACATCAGCGCCTCCGATATCGAGGCTTTGGCTGCGGCTGACTGCCTCCTGGTTGCCATGGATTTCGATGGGACCATGGCGCCTTTTCACGACGACCCCATGCGTGCGCGGGCCGAGGACGGATGCATCGAGAGCCTGAAGGCGCTGGCGGCGATGGATGACACGATCGCGATGATTGTCTCCGGCCGGAACCTGGCGCAGCTGCGCGAGGTCACGGGACTGTCCGAGGGCAACGAGGCGGGGATTCACCTGATCGGCAGCCACGGCGCCGAGCCCGCGGGGACGGGCTTTACTCCCCTGTCCGAGGCGCAGCGGGAGCTGTATGAGTCCTTGGCGGTGGCGGCGGAGGCGGCGGCGTCTCTGCACCCGGGGCTGTGGGTGGAGCGCAAGCCGCTGTCCGTGGGGCTGCACTCCCGCACGTGCGACAACAAGGACGTGGCGGATCAGGCGCATGCGTCCTTCTTGAGCCACGCCCAGGGGATGGACAACGTGATGATCACCCAGGGCAAGGCGGTGATTGAGGTTGCGGTGGACTCCACGTCCAAGGGGGACTACATCTCCGCGTTTCGGGAGGAGCACTGCATCCCCACGGTGGTGTTCGCGGGGGATGACACCACCGACGAGTCCGTGATGCGGGTGCTGCACACCCAGCGCACGGACATGGGCATCAAGGTGGGCGCCGGGGCTTCCCGGGCGAACCGGCGACTGTCCGGGACGGTAGCCGTGCGCGATTTCCTAGCCCAGCTGGTGGAGGCGCGGCGGCTGGACTGAGGTTCCGGGCACCAGTTCCGTGTCCAGGAACTGGGCGTGGACGTCGTGGTTGCCGCGGATGATGGCGGCCAGGCACGTGCCGCTGAGGCGGCCCTTTTCACGGGAGGGCTGGCGCACCGTGGTGATGCCGGCGGCGATGGCCTGGGGGATTCCGTCGAAGCCGGTGACGGAGAGGTCGTCCGGGATGGAGATCCCTTGGTCACGGGTGTATTCCAGCACGCCCATGGCCATGGAGTCCGTGGTGCAGATCACGGCGGTGAGCTCCGGGTGCGCGGTCAAGAGTTCCTGGGCGGCACTGTAGGCCGTCTCGCGGTTGTTGATGTGCCGTTCCACGATGGGGACGTGTGTGGGGTCCAGGCCGGCGTCGGTTAAAACGTCCAGCACACCAGCGACGCGGAGGCGCTGCACGTCCATGGTGGCGTCGGTGCGGCGCTGCGGGCTGACGGGGCCGTTGTTGGGGTCGCGGTCCAGGCGGATGCAGAGGATGCCGATGTGGGTGTGGCCGGCCTCCACCACTGCCTGGGCTGCGGGTTTGATGGCTTCGCGGTCGTCGATACCCACGAAGTGCGCTTGCGCCGTGTTCACCGGCTGGTCGCAGATGACGGTGGGCAGGCCGCGGTGCATGACGGCGTCCAGGTGGGGGTCGTCCGCGGCGACGGAGTAGACGATGAAGCCGTCCACGCTGGCCTGGTTGATGAGGTGGGCGGCGTCCTGGGAGCGGGCGTCCGGGTTCACGCCGGCGGGGATGAGGAGCATGGAGGCCTTCATCTCCGAGCAGGCGATGGACACGCCGGAGACGAACTCCAGGGAGGCCTGGTCCTCGAAGGCGTAGGTGAGCTCTTCGGTGAGGAGCACCCCGATGGCTCCGGCGTGGCCGCGGCGCAGGGAGCGGGCCAGGGGATCGGGGCCGGGATAGCCGCGCTTTTCGGCGGTCTCCAGGATGCGCTTTCTGAGGGCTTTGGATAGTTGGTCCGGCCGATTGTAGGCGTTGGACACGGTGGTGGGTGAGACCCCTAGTTCATCCGCGATGGATGCGAGCGTTCCGCGGCGGCGTGGTGCTCGTGGTCTCTTGCTGTCCATCTGCCCTCTCTGCTTCCCTTGTCCGCTCACTTCTTGCGATTCTAGCACTGTACAGCCTATCGACCTGCACGGATCGTAATTGACACCTTAATGAAAACGTTTGACAACAAGTGCTGGTCAGGGCTACACTCTGCACCCATGAAGAAGACGATGACTGCACTTGCCCTCCTGTCCACACTGGGCCTTACCCTGGCCTCCTGCTCCGACGGAGGCTCCTCCGACCCAGCCAAGGGCAACGACCACATCAACATCGTCGCCTCCGTCTCCACCTGGGGCAGCATCGCCAAGACCCTGGTCGAGGGCAACGACAACATCACCGTCACCACCATCCTGGACAACAACCAGGACGACCCCCACGAGTACGAGGCCTCCGCCAAGGACCTCGCCACCCTCTCCAGCGCGGACATCGTGGTCGCCAACGGCGGCGGCTACGACAACTGGCTCACCGACCACGTAGAGGGCCAGACCCCCATCGTCTCCGCCACCGAGCTGACCGAGGGGCACCACCATCACCACCACGACCATGATGGCGAGCATGAGCATGAGCACGAGCACGGCCATGACCACGGCGGCTTCAACCCCCACATCTGGTTCAACATGACGATCGTGGACCACTTCGTGGAGCAGCTGAAGGACGCCATCGAGAAGATCGACCCCGATGCCTCCATCAACACCTCAGCTGTCACGGACAAGACCCACGAGTTCGCCGAGCGCATGGGCACACTCAAGGACAAGAACGTGATCCTCACCGAGTCCGTGGCCGAGGGCATCATCGACCAGTCCGACCTGAAGGACATCACCCCCGACGGCTACGCCGATTCCGTCGCCCGCGAGTCCGAGCCCTCCGCCGCGGATGTGGCCGAGGCCCAGAAGCTCATCAACGACGGCAAGGCGGACATCCTCATCACCAACGAGCAGTCCCACACCGCCGCCGCGAACACCCTGATCGAGGCCGCGAAGTCCCACAAGACCCCCATCGTCAACGTGAACGAAACCCCGGACAACGGCCAGGACTACTTCGGCTACGTAGACACCGTCATCAACGATCTTGAAGAGGCCTCCAAGTAGGGATGACTCTTCACTTCCACAACGCCGCCGTGGAACCCCTGTGGCGCGGACTGAATCTTGACGTCCAGCCCGGGGAGTTCCTGGCGGTTCTTGGCACTAATGGCGTGGGCAAGTCCACGCTGCTGCATGTCGCCCTCGGCATCCGGTCGCTGACCCAGGGCACCTGCACCGTCGATGGGCGGGTGGGCTACATCCCCCAGCAGCGCATGTTCGACCCCGACCTGCCGATCCGCGCTCGCGACCTGGTGGGCCTGTCCGTCGCCTCCGGGATCTTTAAAAACCGACGCCCCCGGGCCTCAGTGGTGAACGCCGCCCTGGAGGAAGTGGGCGCCCTGGGGCTCGCCGACCGTCGCGTGGGCGAGCTGTCCGGTGGGCAGCAGCAAATCATCCGGCAGGCGCAGGCCCTGGCCAACGACCCCGAGTTGCTGTTGTGTGACGAGCCGACCCTCTCGCTGGATATGCGTGCACAGAAGAACACGGTGGAGCTGTTGGATCGGCGTCGGAAGGACAAAGGGACATCGGTGGTGTTCGTGACCCACAACATCAACCCCATCCTCAACGTCACGGATCGGGTCCTGTACCTCACCCCGCACGCACACACGATTGGGACGGTGGCGGACGTCATGAACTCGGAGACGCTCAGCGAGCTCTATCGCACGGACGTGCGAGTGCTCAACGTAGAAGGCAAGTTGGTGGTGGTGTGATGTTCACGGGCAACTGGTGGCACGATACCGTCTCCCTGCTGAGCGTGGATTTCGTGCAGAATGCGATCCTGGCGGCACTGCTGCTGGGGATCGTGTCCGGCGCGATTGCGCCGCTGATTGTAATGCGGCAGATGAGCTTCGCCGCGCACTCCACCGGCGAGCTGGCACTGATGGGCGCCTCCGCGGCGCTGCTGTGCGGCATCGGGGTGAGCTGGGGCGCGCTGTTCGGCGCGGTGCTGGCGGCGGTGGTGCTCACGCTGCTGGGAAATAAGGAGCAGGACTCCATCGTGGCGGTGGTCTTAAGCTTCGGCATGGGCCTGTCCGTGCTGTTTATTCACCTCTACCCCGGCCGGTCGTCCTCGGCGTTTAGCCTGCTCACAGGCCAGATCGTGGGCGTGAGTTCCGCGAATATGCGAGCGCTGATAATTGTGACGATCCTGGTGGTGGCGGTCATGGCGCTACTGTGGCGGCCGCTGCTGTTTTCCACGGTGGACCCGATTCTGGCGGCCACGCGCGGGGTGAAGGTGCGCACGCTGTCTCTAGTCTTTGCGGCGCTGATTGGTGTGGTCGCAAGCCAAGGCGTGCAGATTGTGGGCGCGCTGCTGCTCATCGCGCTGCTCATCACCCCGGGTGCCGCGGCCGTGAAGGTGACGTCCAGCCCCGCGATAGCGGTGATACTATCCGGCGCGTTCTCCATGATCGCGGCCGTGGGCGGGCTGGTGCTCTCCCTGGCACCAGGCCTGCCCGTATCCGTGTTCGTCACCACGCTCAGCTTCGTGATCTACCTAATCTGCCGCGGCATCGCCTGGCTTCGCGGACGCACGCTGAACGCCGATGAAGTGCGCCAGCGGGAGTACGCCACACACTGCGACGAGGATCCAGCCTAGGAGGATCCACACGGAGCCGGCCGCGCCGGCGCCGTCGAAGTAGGCCACGGAGCGAGCCGCGTCACCGGCCGCGCCGAGGGGAAGGAACTGGCCCATCGCACCCCAGGGCTTGGGCAGCCACTGCCATCCGGTCGCCAGGCCGGACAGGGGGTTGGACACGAACATTGTCACGATGGCGCCGAGTGCAATGCCTTTAAGTCCCCACAGGCTCTCCAAGGCCAGGACAAACAGGCTAGTTGCGGCGATGCCGAGCGTGAGTACTCCGGCGAAGGCCCAGTAGTTGGCCTCCACGGCGTTGTAGCCGAACTGGATGATCGCGGCCACAGCCAGGCCTGCCACCACGGCGGTCGCGAGCACTCCGGCCAATTGCAACAGGCGACGGTTCATCAGGCGGGACACGGCCAGGGCCGAGGCGATGCCCCCGAAGGCCACCGGCAGACCCAGCATGGCGAGTGCCGATCCGGCGGGGTCAGCCTCGGGAAGTGGGGCGACGTCCGTCACGGTCACCGTCTGGCCCGTAGCCTTCAGACCCTCGGCCATGCCGGTGAGCACATTCTTGTAGGGCGTTCCCGCACCGCTGGCGACGATGACCTCCACGCCGTCGGTCCCAAGGTTGAGCGCGCCGATAGCGTCGCGCTCACGCACAGCCTCCGTGGCCGCCTGCGGCGAATCATAGGTGGTGACCTCGAAAGCGCCGGGGCTCTTCTGCTCCAACATGCCGGTCACCCGAGACACGGCGGGCTGCGGTCCGGCGACGGCCAGTGGGAGGTCGTCCGGACCCGAGTTGATGGTGGGGGCCAGGAAGGCCAGGAGCATGAGAGCTACCACGGCCGGTAGGGCAAGGGCTGTGATCAGAAGTTTCTTCATTACTGTCAGTTCTCCTTAACTGGAACACTTTGTTCCGCTTCTCACAAATGGAACATTACGCTCCACTTAGGTAGGATGCAAGCAACCGAAGAAAACACCTGAAAGAAGGCACAATCGTGCGCGCAGACGCCGTCGAAAATCGAGAAGCCATCCTGAACGCCGCCTGGAGGCTGTTCTCCACGCACGGCATCGACGTCTCCCGGCGCGCTATTGCGAAGGAGGCCGGCGTCGGCGTCGCAACACTACAACGCCACTTCCCCACTCAGCAGGATCTTGCCATGGGTGTGATCGAGCACGGAAAAACCCTGGTGGCGGACCTCTACACAGCCCACCCGGACGCGTGGGACGCGCGCGATACGGCCACGCAGGCATGGGAGGACATCATCACCCGCATCATCGATCTGGGCATCGGCGCCTTCGCCACGCAGCTCATCCCCACGCTGCTGGTCGACGGCAAAAGGACCCACGAGGCCGACCAACTACTCGCGGAGCTCCTGGGCGCCGCCACCACATTCATGGACCGCGGCCGACGCTGGGGCCTCATCCGGGACGACCTCACCCCCCTGGACTTTCACCTCATCCTCGCGGCCACGTCCCGGCCACTCCCCCAGCCCATCAACGCGGAAGCCCCCCAGTTCATGTCTCAGATGACGCGGATCGTCATCGACGGGCTGAAGGCGCCCGACGCTGGCGCGCGAACTCGCTGAGCACCACGCCCGCTGCCACCGAGGCATTCAGGGACTCCACCCACGGGGCCATCGGAATGGACATGATGCTATCGCAGGTCTCCCGCACCAGGCGGGACATACCCTTGCCCTCCGAACCGACCACGATGACCACCGGGGTGGTGCCGTCGTAGGTATCCAGGGTGTGCTCGCCGCCGGCGTCCAGGCCCACGATCTGGTAGCCCGCCTGCTGGAACTGCTTCAAAGACCGCACCATGTTCGTAGCCTTCGCCACCGGCAGGCGCGCCGCCGTGCCCGCCGAGGTGCGCCACGCCACCGCGGTCACCGAGGCCGATCGACGTTCAGGGATCACCACACCGTGGCCCCCGAACGCCGCCACGGAACGGATCACCGCGCCCAAGTTGCGGGGGTCCGTGATGTTGTCCAGCGCCACGATCATGCCCGGGGTGGGGGCGGTGGCGGCCTTCTCGATCAGGTCCTCCACCTCCGCATAGTCGAACGGCGGGATCTGCAGGCCGATGCCCTGGTGCATGCCGTTGCCCGTCATGCGGTCCAGCTCCTGGCGAGAGACCTCCAGCACCGCAATACCACGGTCCGCGCAGGTGTGCACGGCCTCCGCCAGGCGCTGATCGCTCTTAGAGCCCTCCGCCACGTACAGCGCCGTGGCCGGAACCTTCGCGTGCAGGCACTCCACCACCGGGTTGCGGCCCACCACCAATTCCATCTGCTCCTCCACGCCACCGCGGCGGCGATCGTGAGCACCGGAGGCGCGGCGCTGCGCCGCCCGCTTCTTCTTATACGCCGCGTGGTATACGCGGTCCTCCGCCTTCGGGGTGGCACCCTTGCCCCTCAGGCCGCGGCGGCGTTGCCCACCAGAGCCCTTCGCGGAGCCTTTTTTATTGCTCTTGCGGACAGCGCCCTGCCGTTGGGAGTTACCGGCCATAGTTGTGTTACCTCAATTCGTGGGTTGTACCCGCGTGAAAAATGTACCTGACCATTCTATATGTCAGGGCCACAATGTACTATTCGCTACATGTCGTCTCTGAGTCGAGAATTAGATGAGCTTCCCGTCACCCGCAGACACGCCACCATGCTGGGCGGATCCGGCATCGGCTGGGCGCTGGACGCGATGGACGTGGGATTGATCAGTTTCATCATGGCCGCCCTGGCCGCCCACTGGGGCCTGTCCGCCACGCAGACCTCCTGGCTGGGCTCCATCGGGTTTGTGGGGATGGCGCTGGGTGCCACGCTCGGCGGGCTGCTGGCCGATAAATTAGGACGACGCCAAGTCTTCGCCCTCACACTCCTCGTCTATGGATTGGCCACCGGCGCTTCGGCCCTGGCGGGCAGCCTGGCGGTGCTCATGATCTTCCGCTTCTTCGTGGGCCTGGGCCTGGGGGCGGAGCTGCCCGTGGCCTCCACGCTGATCTCTGAGTTCTCCCCTCGCCGGATCCGCGGGCGCATGGTCGTGCTACTGGAGGCGTTCTGGGCCGTGGGGTGGATCGCCGCGGCAGCCATCGGCACGTTCGTGGTGGCGGCCAGCGACGAAGGTTGGCGCTGGGCGCTGGCGCTGGGCTGCATCCCCGCGGCCTACGCGCTGGTGGTGCGGCTCGGCCTGCCGGAGTCCGTCCGCTTCCTGGAGAGCAGGGGCCGCCACGAAGAGGCCCGGCGCGTGGTGGACAGCTTTAAGAACTCGCCGGCGATCCCGCTGTTCAACAGGCCGAGCGATGAGGACGAGGAGAATCGGGACGGCGCGCTGGGCGTCGAAGAAAAAGGCATCTGGTCGGCCCATTTACGGAAGCGCACCGCGGCACTGTGGACCATCTGGTTCTGCATCAATCTGAGCTACTACGGCGCGTTCATCTGGATCCCGTCCATCCTGCACGCCCAGGGGTTCACGCTGGTGAAGAGCTTCTCCTTCACGCTCATCATCACCCTGGCGCAGCTGCCGGGCTACGCGGTCAGCGCGTTCCTGATCGAGCGTTGGGGGCGACGGTCCACCCTGGCCACGTTCCTGGTGGGCTCCGCTGTGGCCGCGGGGCTGTACGGCATGGCCAGCCAGGAGTGGCAGATCATCGCAGCGGGGTGCCTGCTGAGCTTCTTCAACCTGGGCGCGTGGGGCGCGCTCTACGCCGTGGGGCCGGAGCTGTACCCCACGCACCTACGCGGCACGGGCACGGGCGCGGCCGCTGGGTTCGGGCGGATCGCGTCCATCATCGCGCCGCTCATCGTCCCGCCGATTCTGGCGCTCGGCGGGGCACCGATGCTGTTTGCGCTGTTCGGAGCAGCCTTCGCGATCGCGGCGGGGGCCGCGTTCCTGCTGCCGGAGCAGCGCGGCAGGGTGCTCTAGCGCAGGGACCAGGTGGCGCCCTCGGGGGTGTCCGTCACCTCGATGCCGGCGGCGGCCAGGCGGTCGCGCACCTCGTCGGCCACGGCCCAGTTCTTCTCCGCACGGGCCTCGGCACGGCGTTCCAGTTCCGCAGTGACCAGCACGTCCAGGGCGTTCATCGCACCTTCGGCGGCGCCGCCTCCGGCGAAGGTCTGGCCCAGCCACGTCTGGCTCAGAGGGTCCACGCCCAGCACGCCGGCCATCGCGCGGACGGCGGAGCCGAGCCGGGCAACCTCATCCCGGTTCTTGGCTTCGAGGGCTTTGTTACCAGCGCGCACGGCGTCGTGAATAATGGCCAAGGATTGCGGCACCGCAAGATCATCGTCCATCTTCGCGGCGAACTCCGGCAGAACATCCCCCACCGGCAGCTGGTCGGCGGACTCGGCGGTGGGCTTCGCGCCCGTGACGAACTCCAACGCGCGGAGCACGAACTTCTCGATGCGCTGGTAGCCGGCGGCGGCCTCGGCCAGGGCGGACTCGGAGTACTCCAGCATGGAACGGTAGTGCGCGGAACCCAGGTAGTAGCGCAGCTCCACCGGGCGCACCTTCGTCAGCACGTTCGGGACGGACAGCACGTTGCCCAGGGACTTGCTCATCTTCTCGCCGCTCATCGTGACCCAGCCATTGTGCATCCAATAGTTGGCGAAGCCATCGCCGGCCGCGTGGGCCTGGGCCGTCTCGTTTTCGTGGTGCGGGAACTGAAGGTCCAGGCCACCGCAGTGGATGTCGAAGCTGGAGCCCAGGTAGTTCGTGGCCATCGCGGAGCACTCGATGTGCCAGCCCGGGCGGCCCGGGCCCCACGGAGAATCCCACGCGGGCTCGCCCGGCTTTGCGGCCTTCCACATCGTGAAGTCACGCGGGTCGCGCTTTCCCGTGCCCGCGGATTCCCCCTGGTCCACCTCGTCCAATTTCTGGCCGGAAATCTGGCCGTAATTATCGATGGTGGCCGGCTGGGCATACACATTTCCGTCGGCGGCATAGCCGTGGCCATTATCGATAATGCGCTGCATGTAATCGATCATCTGGGGAATGTGGCCGGTGGCGCGCGGCTCAATGGACGGCGGGGTCACGCCCAGCTGGTCATACGCCCAGGTGAAAGCGCGCTCATGAGTGGCAGCCCACTCCCACCACGGACGGTTATTCTCCGCGGCTTTCGCCAGAATCTTGTCATCAATATCCGTGACATTACGCACAAACGCAACGTCCAGGCCCTTAAACGTCAGCCAATTACGCAGAATGTCAAAAGCCACCCCGGAGCGCACGTGCCCAATGTGCGGGATGGATTGAACGGTGGCTCCACACAGATAAATGGAGGCGTGCCCGTCGCGAATGGGCTGAAAATCGCGCAGTGAACGTGTGGCGGTATCGTAGATTCTGAGTGTCACGAGCCCTATTCTACGGCACACTGTCCCCGAGAAGACTTTTCATTGGAGTTCATCGTGAAGATCGCGTCAATCCACATCCCCGGTTCCCCCAGCGACGTCACAGTGCCCGTCGCCGTGGAGTCCTTCGTAGACGGGCACGGGCGAGGGCATCTGATCCCGGACCTGTGGACGTTTGCCGGAGGGCACGTGCCGGAGGCGGACCTCAGCGCCTACCCCACCGTGGAGTTCACCGCCGCGGAGCTGCGCCCCGTGATCCCGAATCCGGGCAAGATCATCTGCGTGGGCCTGAACTTCCGCGAGCACATCGAGGAGATGGGACACCCCATCCCGGACCACCCCACCTTGTTTGCGAAGTTTGCAGACAGCATCACCGGGCCGTACGAGGAGGTGATGGTGCCAGAGCACCTGATGGATGCCGCGGACTACGAGGGGGAGCTGGCCGTGGTCATCGGCGACTTCGGCGAGATCGCGGGCTACGCGATCATGAATGACTTCTCCCAGAGGGATTGGCAGTACCGCACGCAGCAGTGGCTGCAGGGCAAGAACCTGTTCGCGTCCTCGGGCTTCGGGCCGTGGATGGTCACGCCCGACGAATGCGATCCCGTGGAGCGGGGTTCCATGCTGCGTACCTGGATCAATGGTGAGCTGCGGCAGGAGCACTCCATGGCCGACCTGGTGTTCAAGCCCACGGAGCTGGTGGAGTACATCCAGCAGTTCACCCCGCTAAACAGGGGCGATGTGATTGTGTGCGGCACTCCCGCCGGGGTGGCCCACGGGATGAGCACGCCGCGTTACCTCACCGATGGCGACGAGATGCGCATCGCCATCGAGGGCATTGGTGAGATTTCCAACCGGGTGAAGGTTATCCCGGCTGAACTATAGAAGTTCCCGCAGGCCGGAACATGGCCGAGGGGTCCGTGATGGACAGCTCGCGGGAGACGAAGCGGTAGACGCGCGCGGGGCGGCCGCCGCCGTGGGGCTTGCGCTTCTCGCCGGTTTCCACCAGCAGGCCGCGGCGGGACAGGACGCGACCCAGGTTTGTGGTGTCGATGGGGAAGCCCAGGACGTGGCGATAGATCACGTTCAAGTCCAGGATGGTGAACTCCTCCGGCGCCAGAGCGAAGGAGATGTTGCTGTAGGTGATCTTCGCCCGCAGGCGCTCCACGGTGTTCTGCACAATCTCGGAGTGGTCGAACGCCAGGTTGGTGATCTGCTCGTCCTTGATGGGAACCCACCGGTAGGCTGTGGTGTCCTCCCCCAGCTTCTGCGCCTGCGCGGCGGGCAGGAGCACCAAGTAGACGGTGGCGATGGTGCGGTCGTAGGGGTCGCGGTCCACGTCGGAGCGGGTTTCCACCTGCTCGAAGTGCTCGAACATGTCGCGGTGCACACCGGCGTTGTCCAGGTGGCGCAGCAGCGCCTCGTCAATGGTCTCCTTCACATCCACTGGCCCGGAGACCAGGGCCAGGCCTCCGGAAAAGGGCGCCCTGTGGCGGCGGTGAAGTAGTACGCGGAGGCCGTCGTGGGCGTCGACGGACATGACCACGGCGATGGCCTGATGTCGGAACTTCGGCGTGCCAGCGTGGTCGCGCAACGGCCCGCTGGGGGTAGAGATATTCGGAGAATGCACGTCATCCATGATAACCTGTCCCAGAGTTTTCGACCGCATGGACATAACTGCGGTTGTGCCGACGACAAGAAGTGACGATCCATGACAACACCCACACAGACTGACTGGGCCGCCGAGGTCCGCCGCCTCGCCGACGAGCGCAACGCCCTGATCCTCGCCCACAACTACCAACTGCCCGCCATCCAGGACATCGCCCACCACGTCGGCGACTCCCTGGGCCTGTCCCGCATCGCCGCCGATACCGACGCCGACGAAATCATCTTCTGCGGCGTGCACTTCATGGCCGAAACCGCCAAAATCCTCTCGCCCGACAAGCGCGTCCTGATCCCCGACGCGAACGCCGGCTGCTCCCTGGCGGACACCATCACCGCCGACGAGCTGCGCGCCTGGAAGGCCGAGCACCCCGGCGCGGTGGTGGTGAGCTACGTCAACACCACCGCGGCCGTCAAGGCCGAGACGGACATCTGCTGCACCAGCTCCAACGCCGTGGACGTGGTCCGCAGCATCCCCGAAGACACGGAGGTCCTGTTCTGCCCCGACCAGTTCCTGGGCGCCCACGTGCAGCGCGAAACCGGCCGCGACAACATCCACCTGTGGTCCGGGGAGTGCCACGTGCACGCGGACATCTCCCCCGCGGGCCTGCGCGATGCCGTCCACACCCACGCGGACGCCGACCTGTTCATCCACCCCGAGTGCGGCTGCACCACCTCTGCCCTGTGGATGAACTCCACCGGCGACATCCCCGCCGAGCGCACCCATGTCCTGTCCACCGGCGGGATGCTGGGCGCCGCGCGCAACACGAAGGCCGGCAAGGTCCTGGTCGCCACGGAGATCGGCATGCTGCACCAGCTCACCAAGGCCAACCCAGCAACCGAGTTCCTACCCGTGAACCCGGAGGCCGCCTGCCCGTTCATGCAGATGATCACCCCGGACAAACTGCTGACCTGCCTGCGCGAGGGCACCGACGAGATCGTCGTGGACCCGGAAATCGCCACCCGCGCCCGTCGCGCCGTGGCGCGCATGATCGCCATTGGAGGCTAGGATGTTGTCCCCTGATACCGACGCCCAGCTCACCCACGCCGGGCTGGACCCTGAGCATGTCACCGCACTCATCACGGCTGTCCTGGACGAGGATCTGCAGTGGGGCGAGGACGTCACCACGCTGGCCACCATCCCGGCAGATCAGCGGTGTGTGGCGGAGGTGGTCGCGCGCCAGGACGGCGTGCTGGCGGGCGTGCCGGTGGCCCGCGCGGTCGCGGAGATCGCGGCGGCGCGGGACGGCTCCGCCGTGACGGTCACGGATGTGCTGCAGGACGGGGATGCCGTGCAGCCCGGCTCCGTGGTACTGCGTGTGGAAGGCCGCACGCAGCTGGTGCTCACGATGGAGCGCACCCTGCTGAACCTGCTGTGCCAGCTGTCGGGGGTGGCCAGCGCCACCGCCGCGTGGGTCCGTGCGTTGACGGGCACGGGCACCCGCGTGCGCGATACCCGCAAGACCCAGCCGTTGCTGCGCGTGCTGCAAAAGTACGCCGTGCGCTGCGGCGGTGGCGTGAACCACCGCATGGGGCTGGGCGACGCCGCCCTCATCAAGGACAACCACATCGAAGCGGCCGGCTCCATCACCGCCGCGTTCCAGGCCATCAGCACGCACGCGCGCGACCTGCCCATTGAGGTGGAGTGCGATACCGTGGCACAGGTCTCCGAGGCGATTGATGCTGGGGCGTCCCTGATCCTGCTGGACAACATGTCCCCCACCCAGGTGGCCGAGTGCCTGGAGCTCACCACCCCGGCGGGCGTGGCCACGGAACTGTCCGGCGGGCTCACGCTGGACACGATCGGCGACTACTCGGGGCTGGCCGTGGACTACGTGGCCGTGGGCGCGCTCACGCACAGCGCCACTGTCCTGGACTTAGGCCTGGACTTCCGCTAGGCCTGCTCGAACACCAGGGCCGTGGCCACCGCGGCCACGCCCTCGCCACGGCCGGTGAAGCCCATGTGGTCCGTGGTGGTTGCGGACACCCGCACCGGCGCACCCACCAGCTCACTCATGACGGCTTCGGCTTCCTCGCGGCGGGTGCCCATCTTCGGGCGGTTGCCCACCATCTGCACGGCGGCGTTGCCGATGGTGAACCCGCGCTCCTCCAATAGCGCGCGGCACTCGGTGAGTAGGCGGGCGCCGGAGACATTGTCGTATTCTTTCTGTCCCACTCCCACGAAGGAGCCCAGGTCCCCCAGGCCCGCGGCACTCAGCAGGGCGTCCACCACCGCGTGGGCCACCACATCGCCATCGGAGTGTCCCTCGCAGCCATCCTGGTCCTCCCACAGCAGGCACGCCATCCAGCAGGGCTTGCCTGCCTCGACCTGGTGTGCGTCCGTGGCGATGCCCACGCGGGGGATGCCCTGTCCAGCATTCATACTCGTGTTACCTTTCTTCCAGCAGCAGCTGCGCCATGCGGTAATCGCTCGGGGTGGTGATCTTGAAGGCCCTGGCGTCCCCGTCCACCACGGACACGGGCAGCCCGGCCATCTCCATGAGGGAGGCGTCGTCCGTAGCGAGTGGTCCGGCGGAGGCCTGGTACGCCTCGTTGGCCTCCAGCAGCCGGTCCAGCGCAAAGGCCTGGGGAGTCTGCACCGCGCGCAGGGACTCCCGGGGTGGGGTGCTCACCACCTGGCCCTGTTCCACCACCTTGATGGTGTCCGCCACCGGTACCACCGGGATCGCGCCCACCGCCGTGCCCCGCGCCAGCACGTCCATGGCACGATCGACCACGCCCGCCACCATCGATGACGGCGTGAGGCAGCGGGCGGCGTCGTGGATCAAGACCAAGGAATCATCACGGCCGTACTCACGCTCGAGGGCGAGCAGGCCCTGGTAGACCGAGTCCACGCGCTCGCGCCCGCCGCGGACGAGGCCCACGCGCATGCCCTGCCAGCGGCGGAGGTTCTCGGGATTGTCGAGCAGAGCCTGGGCGCGCGGCATCATGTCCGCAGAAGCGATGACGAGCGCGTGGGAGACGCGGTGGGCGCCATGGATAAGGTCAAGGGAGCGCTCCAGCAGCGTGCGGCCGGCGAGCTCTACAAAGGCCTTCGGCGTGGAAAAACCCAGCCTGGTACCGGAGCCAGCGGCGGCGATCAATGCCAGAGTGCGCACGGAAATTACAGCTCGTCGTCCAGGGCGTCCAAGTCCACAGGGCCATCGCCGTCGCCGGCCAGGTCGTCCTCGGACTGGGCTGCGCGCTTGGCTTCGAAGGCGGCGCGATGGCGGGCGATGGTCTGCTGCATCTCCTCCAACAGGGCGTCCGTCTTCTTGTCATCCACGCCCTCGGCCAGGGCGAGCTCGCCCACCAGGATCTGGCGGGCCTTCGCCAGCATGCGCTTCTCACCGGCGGACAGGCCACGGTCCTGGTCACGGCGCCACAGGTCGCGAACCACCTCGGCCACCTTGTTCACGTCGCCGGAGGTCAGGCGCTCCTGGTTGGCCTTGTAACGGCGAGACCAGTTGCCGGCCTCCTCCACGTCCGTTTCACGCAGGACGGAAAAGACCTTCAGCAGGCCCTCCTCGCCCACCACGTCGCGCACACCGACCTTCTCTGCGTTCTTCGCCGGAACCTTGACAGACAGATCACCCTGATTGATGCGCAAGATGAGGTAGTCGACGGTTTCGCCCTTGAACTCGCGCTGCTCGATTCCTTCAATCACCGCAGCACCGTGGTGAGGGTAAACAACCGTATCTCCGACCTTGAAGTCCATTAAAAGGCGCCCCTAAGTAACACTCGACAGAACATGAATGCCCCAGATTATACCGCACGGGCACCACGGGCCGACCATCACCCAAATAAGGGGCAGGGCGGCGGAGAGCGCGACCTATAACTATGTAAAAAGACCTCAAGAGGCTAGTCTAGAAGGCAGACGTTTATGAACTTTCGCCTCAGATGGAGGATCCACATCGTGAAGACCCTGAAGTCGACTGCCGTGCGCGGCGCCCTGACTTTCGTAGCTGCAGGTTCCGCACTGGCATTGACCGCCTGCGGTGCTGGCCAGATCTCTCAGACTGCCAACCAGGTTGCTGCCGTCAACGGAACGTCCGCCGAAGATGGACACACCACCGTCCGCGACGTCTCCGTGGTGATCGCCCCTGACAACACCGCGGCCGTGAAGTTCACCGCCGGAAACATCGAGAACAACCACCAGGTTCACACCCTGAAGTCCGTGAAGGTGGACGGCAAGCCCGTCACCCTGACCGGCGACAAGAACATCGAGGCTGGCTGCTCCCTGATCGCCTCCTACCAGGAGGAAGTCAACGCACTGAAGAAGGGCGCCACCAAGTCCTGCAACACCTACGTGGTCACCCAGCTGGCCGACGCATCCGGTGTGTTCGTGGGCGGCAACTCCACCGTCACCTTCACCTTCGATCACGCTGAGCTGGAAACCCCCGCCTCCGTGGTGGCCTACACCCCAGCTGCCGGTGAGTTCAACCGCGGCGAGAACGGCCTGACCGAGAACAACGGCGGCACCCCAGCCGACCCACAGACCCCGAAGGGCATCCTGAAGCCCAACGACGAGCACTCCCCTGCTCACAGCCACTAATTTCCTGGCGACGTGGAGTGTAGGTCCCTTCGTCTAAGGTATAGGCCATGGCCAAGGGATCTAAAACACGTTCGGTGTTCCACTGCACCAGCTGTGGGCACCAACTCAGCAAATGGATGGGGCGCTGCCCCTCCTGTGGCGAATGGGGCACGCTGGAGGAAAAGCAGACCCTGACTAGCTCAGGGGGATCCTCTGGTGGGGCGTCACGCAGCTTGGTACCGACCAGCCCCGCCCAGCCGGTCACACAGATCGACCCCACCACCGCCACCCACAAGCCCACCGGCATCGCGGAGTTAGACCGCGTGCTGGGCGGTGGCATCGTCCCCGGCTCGGCCATCCTCCTGGCCGGCGAACCCGGCGTGGGCAAATCCACCCTCCTGCTGGAGGTAGCGGCCTGGTGGGCCCGCTCCGGCCACACGGTCCTGATCATCACTGCGGAAGAATCCGTGGGACAGGTGCGCCACCGCGCCGAACGCACCGGCGCGCTAGAAGAGAAGCTGTACCTAGCCAGCGAAAACGACCTGGAGCGGGCACTCGGCCACATCGACGCGCTGCAGCCGGAGCTCATCATCATCGACTCCCTCCAAACCATGCACGCGCCCGGCGCGGAAGGTGTGGCCGGAGGCGTGACCCAAACGCGGGCCGTGGCCAGCACGCTCACCACCCTGGCGAAAACCTCCGGCACCCCGCTCATCACCATTGGCCACGTCACCAAAGAGGGAAACGTGGCAGGACCGCGCACCGTGGAGCACCTCGTGGACGTAGTGCTGCACTTCGAGGGCGACAAGCACTCCTCCATGCGCTTCCTGCGCGGCATCAAAAACCGCTTCGGCGCCACCGACGAGGTGGGCTGCTTCGAGCAGACCGCGCACGGCATCCGGGAGGTCACGGACCCCAGCGGGCTATTCCTCCACCACCGCACGGAGTCCGTGCCCGGTACCGCCATCACGGTCGCCATGGACGGGCGCCGCGCGATGGTGGGTGAAGTGCAGACCCTCGCGGTGGAGACGGACATTAGAAACCCGAAGCGCTACGTCACCGGCATGGAGACCGGGCGCGTGAGCATGAACCTGGCCGTCCTCGCGGAGCGCTGTGGGCTGAAGCTCACGGACAAGGAGGTCTACGCCGCAACAGTCGGTGGGATGAAGATCGCCGAGCCGTCCGCGGACCTGGCCATCGCCCTGGCACTGGCCTCCACCAGCAAGAAAGCCCCACTCCCCCAGGGGCTCATTGCCCTGGGAGAAGTGGGGCTGGGAGGCGAGGTGCGCCGCGTGCCGCAGCTCACGCAGCGCCTGGCGGAAGCCGCCCGCCTGGGGTTCACCCACGCGATCGTACCCGAGGGGTGCATGTACGATGCGCCGAAGGTCATGCAGATCAAGGAGGTGAAAAGCCTAGGGCAGGCTGTGGCGTACTGCTTGGGTTAGCCTGCCTTATGCCAAGTTGAAGGTCGCCGGCTCCGAGACGTTGTCGCCCACGTGCGCGTACAGCAGGAAGCCACCCGGCCCCACGGCAGTGCGGTTATCGCAGTGGCCCGGCGCCGACGTGGTGCGCGACCACGCACCCAATTCATAATTCACTTCTTCACCGGCTTTGATGTCTACGGTGCCGCGAACTTCGGCGTCGTTACAATCTAAATCGCCCCACACCCGCTGATAATTATCCAGGGTGAATACCTCGAACATCAGTTTGTGGGCGTCGAAATCAACGCTGCAATCGCCCTTCGTGGGGTTTTTGATATTCACGAAGAAATTCGGCTGCTGATCCGCGCCGAACGTCGGCGCCCCGGGGGTTGCGGTGACCTTCAGGTCCGCGATGGTGCAGACGTCCTTCTGCTTCTCGCCCTTCTCGTCCTTAGTGGAGGACTCAGTCTTCGACGGCTCGCTGGACTTCTTGTCCGTCTGGTGAGGAGGCTCGGCGGGACTGGTGGCGTCAATGGACCGGGAGGTCGCGACCTCGGACTGGGCCACACTCTGATCCTTGTCACCCCCGCTCAGGGAGCTAATCAGCCACCACAGCAACAGGATCACAACTAACAGCACCACTCCCGCAGCAATACGGCGGCGCATGTAGATTTCGCGCGGGAGTGGTCTTTTCGGAGGGTTCTGGTTACGGGGGCTCACAGTTGGTGAGTCTAATGCGGCGGCTCACCTATGTTCGGGAGCAACACCCGCGAACTAGAGCTCGCGGCAGTCCACCCCGTCGATCGCCACGCCGTAGCTCAAGACCGGCTCCACGCGCCCCGTCTTCAGGTCGTAGTGCGTGCCCACCACGCCCAGCCGGCCGTCGCGCACGGCGTCCCGCACCACCATGGAGCGGGACACCAGCTGGCCCACGCTCTCGGCCACGTGGTAGCGCTCGTAGGCCTCGCGGGTGGTGTGCCCGTCCGCCTTCGCCTTCAGCACGGAGATCGCGACCTTCTCCACCAGGAGGTTCTGGAACCCCGACGGGATCTTCCCCTCCGTCAGCGCCCGGTCCGTGGCGGCGATCGCACCACAGTATTGGTGGCCCATCACCACGATCAGCGGCACCTGCAGGGCATCCACCGCGAACTCAATGGACGCCAGGATCGATAAGCCGCTCAAGTGCCCTGCGTTGCGCACCACGAACATGTCCCCCAGCCCCTGGTCGAACACGATCTCCACCGGCACGCGCGAATCCGAGCACGCCAGCACCGCCGCGTGCGGCGCCTGCCCCTCCTCCGTCAGGATGCGGCGGCGGCTCTCGTCCAGGTTCGGGTGCTGCAGCTGCGCGTCCACGAAGCGCTGGTTGCCGTCCATGAGGGCGGCCCATGCGTGCTGAGGGGTGTCGTACTGTGCCGTATTCATAATTATCATTCTGCCATTAACATGGGTGCGCGTGACTACTGCAGAAGCGCCCGAGCACCGTGACCTTGCCGCCGATCTCAATTCCTGGTTCGGCACGCATGCCCGCCCGCTGCCGTGGCGCATGCCGTCCACCACCCCGTGGGCGGTGCTGGTCAGCGAGGTGATGTCCCAGCAAACCCCCGTCGCGCGCGTGGCGCCGCTGTGGGAGGCCTGGATGGACCGCTGGCCCACCCCCGCCGATCTGGCGCGGGCTGAGCGGGCGGACGTGCTGCGGATGTGGGCGAACCTGGGCTACCCTCGTCGTGCGTTGCGTTTGCGGGAGTGCGCTGTGGGCGTCGTCAATAATTTCGACGCCCAGCTTCCCACCCACGTCAGCGACCTGCTCACGCTGCCCGGCGTGGGGGCCTACACTGCCCGGGCGGTGGCCGCGTTCGCGCTGGAGCAGGCGGTGCCCGTGGTGGATACGAATGTGCGGCGGGTGTATAAGCGGCTGGTCAGGGGCGAGTTTTTGCAAGGGTCGGCGAAGGCGCGGGACCTGGCGGATGTGGCGGCGCTGCTGCCGTATTTGGATGAGGATCCGGCGGTGCGGAAGCAGGCGCCGGAGTTGTATGAGGAGCGTTCCGATCCGGCGTATAAGGAGGCCGCGCTGACGATGTGCGTGGCGTTGATGGAGCTGGGAGCTTTGGTGTGCACGGCCACCAACCCTGCGTGCGACCAGTGCCCCGTGCGGGAGCACTGCCGGTGGGTGGCCCTCGGCAAGCCGGAGCCCAGCGAGGAGGAGCAGGCCGCGGCGACCCAGCGGGTGCAGAAGTTCGCGGGCACGGACCGGCAGGTGCGGGGCAAAGTGATGGCGCTGTTGCGGAGCGCGGGGCCCGAGGGCGTGGACCGGGAAGCGATCAATGACGTGTGGCCGAAGAAGGTGCAATTGTGGCGCGCGGTGGATTCTTTAGTGGCCGATGGGTTAGCGATAGAAGAAAATAATTCATTTTCCCTCCCGCGCTAAATACTTACCCTAAACTAATTCCACATGACACATTCACGAAGAGTTGTAGCATCGCTACTTGCAAGTATTGGTTTTGTTTCTGCATCCCTGACCAGCGTTGGAATGGCTGCTGCGGCGCCTGGTTCTGCGTCTGATTCTGCCCCTGATTCTGCCCTCGGCTCTGTCTATGATGCCGGCGAGAAGGTTCACGGCAGCGCGGAATCCTCCCTGCGGGGAGCCGCTTCCCTGGGAAGCCTGGAGGATCTGCCCGGATCCAGCATTCCGAACGACCCCAACGGTTTCTATAACTTCCTCTCCCGCGACGTGGAGGGCGAGCCAGGCCAGATCATCGACACCCAGCCGGGCGTGCTGGCCTTCGGACTGCCGGGCGTGGACCTGTCCGCTGGCAACACCACCACCATCGCCTACGTCTCCCGGGACTCCAAGGGCAACCCCACCCCCGTCACCGGCACCATCGTGACCAACAAGCTCCCCTGGACCGGGCCGGGCGAGCGCCCCACCCTGGTGATCGCTCCGGGCACCCAGGGCACCGCGGACCAGTGTGCGCCCAGCCGCCTGATGCGCACCGGCTTTGAGTACGAGACCCTGCCCGTGGTGGCTGCGCTGTCCAAGGGTTGGAACGTGGCCATGACGGACCTGCGCGGCCTGGGTACGCCGAAGATCCAGCACACGTACATGAACCGTGTGGAGCAGGCGCAGGCCACCCTGGACATGGCGCGCGCGGCCGCGAACACGGGCCTGGGTGGCATCACGAAGACCTCCCCTGTGGCGACGTACGGGTACAGCCAGGGTGGCGGCGCGTCCGCCGCCGCCTTGGAGCTCGCGCCGAAGTACGCGCCGGAGGTGCCGTTGAAGGGTGGCTACGCCGGTGGTGTGCCGGCCGACCTGGCGATGACTGCTAACGCCATCGACAATGGTGCGCTGGCTGCCGCGATGGGCTACACCATCAACGGCTTCCTGGAGTCCGACCCGGAGATCCGCACCTACCTGGAGGAGCACTTGAACGAGCGCGGATGGCACCTGCTGAAGCAGACCTCCGACGAGTGCATCTGGGATTCCTTGGCTCGCCACGCCTACGGCGACAGCCGCACGCTGACGAAGGACGGCCGCTCGATCGCGGAGCTGCTGAAGGACGAGCCTATTGCGGAGATCGTGCGCCGCCAGCAGATCGGCTCTGAGACTCCGAATGTGCCGGTGTACATCGGCCACGGCACGAATGATGACACGATCCCTGTGGCGCAGGGCCGCACGCTGGCCCGCACGTGGTGCGAGGCGGGAACGCCTGTGTACTACAAGGAGTACAACATTCCGAAGGTGGCTCCGCTGGCGGACCACGCTATTCCTCTGCTGCCGCAGATCTCCCCTGCGGTGAACTGGTTGGATCAGATCTTCCGAGGTCAGGACTACCCAACCAGCTCCTGTGCAGACATCCCGCAGTAGGGTTTACTGCAGGATTTACTGCTGATCGTCCCAGTTATCCTCTGGGACGGTCACCTCAGCGGCCTCGACCACGTCCTCTTGGGCACGGTCGGCCTCGGTGACCTCAATCTCTTCTGGCAGTGGCTTGGGCTTGGACCCGAAGACGAACTTCGCGTCCTCGCCCTTGGACTCGCCATCCCAGTTCTCCACATCCACGGTGACAATCTCGCCAGCGCCGATCTCTCCGAACAGGATCTTCTCGGACAGCTGGTCCTCAATCTCACGCTGAATGGTGCGGCGCAGGGGGCGCGCACCCAGCACTGGATCGAAGCCGCGCTTGGCCAGCAGGTTCTTCGCCTGCTCGGACAGCTCGATGCCCATGTCCTTGTCCGCCAGCGCCTTGGTGACGCGGCGCAGCAGCAGGTCCACCATCTCCACGATCTGCTCGCGGGTGAGCTGGTGGAACACCACGATGTCATCGATACGGTTTAAGAACTCCGGGCGGAAGTGCTTCTTCAGCTCATCATGAACCTTGCCCTTCATCCGCTCGTACTGGGTTTCCTCATCCGCCTCGCCAGAGCCGGAGAAGCCCATGCCCACGGCCTTGGAGATGTCCCTGGTGCCCAGGTTGGAGGTGAAGATCAGAACGGTGTTCTTGAAGTCCACCATGCGGCCCTGACCATCGGTCAGGCGGCCGTCCTCCAGCACTTGCAGCAGGGTGTTGTAGATCTCCGTGTGGGCCTTCTCGATCTCGTCGAACAGTACCACGGAGAATGGCTTGCGGCGGACCTTCTCGGTCAGCTGGCCACCCTCGTCGTAGCCGACGTATCCCGGAGGGGCACCGAACAGGCGGGAGGCGGTGAACTTGTCGTGGAACTCGCCCATGTCGATCTGGATCAGGGCATCGTCCTCGCCGAACAGGAACTCCGCCAGGGCCTTGGACAGCTCCGTCTTACCCACACCGGAGGGGCCGGCGAAGATGAAGGAGCCGGAGGGGCGCTTCGGGTCCTTCAGGCCGGCGCGGGTGCGCCGGATCGCGCGGGACACGGCCTTGACCGCGTCCTCCTGGCCGATGATGCGCTGGTGCAGCTCGTCCTCCATGCGCAGCAGGCGGGAGGTTTCCTCCTCGGTGAGCTTGAAGACCGGGATGCCGGTCCAGGTGCCCATCACCTCGGCGATCTGCTCCTCGCCCACCTCGGCGATGTCATCCAGCTCGCCGGCGCGCCAGGACTTTTCCTTCTCCTCGCGCTGCTCGGTCAGGACACGCTCGTCGTCGCGCAGGGACGCTGCTTTTTCGAAGTCCTGCTCATCGATCGCGGCTTCCTTCTTGCGGCGCACGGCGGTGATCTTGTCGTCGATCTCCTGGATCGCCGGTGGGGCGGTCATGCGCTTGATGCGCATGCGGGCGCCGGCCTCGTCGATCAGGTCCACGGCCTTATCCGGCAGGAAGCGGTCCGTGATGTAGCGGTCCGCCAGGTTCGCAGCAGCTGCCAGGGCGCCGTCCGTGATGGACACGCGGTGGTGCGCCTCGTAGCGGTCGCGCAGGCCCTTCAAGATCTCGATGGTGAGCTCCACCGAAGGCTCCGGCACCTGCACCGGCTGGAAACGGCGCTCCAGCGCTGCGTCCTTCTCGATGTGCTTGCGGTACTCATCCAGGGTGGTGGCACCGATGGTCTGAAGCTCGCCACGGGCCAGCTTTGGCTTCAGGATGGAGGCGGCGTCGATCGCTCCCTCGGCGGCACCCGCACCCACCAGGGTGTGGATCTCGTCGATGAACAGGATGATGTCGCCACGCTGGTTGATTTCCTTCAGCACCTTCTTCAGGCGCTCCTCGAAGTCACCGCGGTAACGGGACCCCGCCACCAGGGAACCCAAGTCCAGGCTGTACAGGTGCTTGTCCTTCAGGGTCTCCGGCACCTTGCCGTTCACAATCGCCAGGGCCAGGCCCTCCACCACTGCGGTCTTACCCACGCCGGGCTCGCCGATCAGGACTGGGTTGTTCTTCGTGCGGCGGGACAGGACCTGCATCACGCGCTCGATCTGGTCCT
Source organism: Corynebacterium zhongnanshanii (assembly GCF_014490575.1). Lineage (NCBI taxonomy): Bacteria > Bacillati > Actinomycetota > Actinomycetes > Mycobacteriales > Corynebacteriaceae > Corynebacterium > Corynebacterium zhongnanshanii. The sequence continues at coordinate 376,365 of NZ_CP061033.1, read as the reverse complement.
CGCGGCCCACCACGGGGTCCAGCTTGCCTTCGCGCGCAGCCTGGGTGAGGTTCCGGCCGAACTGATCCAGAACCAGGGAGTTGGACTTCTGCCCCATCTTCGAGCTCGGAGCATCCCCAATATTCGGGCTTCCACCCACACCCGCGGCGGCGGGTTCGCCACCGTTGGCGTCGGCCTTACCCTCCTCGCCCTCGTAACCAGACAGGAGTTGGATGACCTGCTGACGCACGCGGGACAGGTCCGCACCCAGCTTCACCAGCACTTGCGCGGCCACGCCCTCACCCTCGCGGATCAGGCCCAGCAGGATGTGCTCGGTGCCGATGTACTTGTGGCCCAGCTGCAGGGCTTCACGCAGGGCAAGTTCCAGGACCTTCTTCGCGCGCGGGGTGAAGGGGATGTAGCCGGTGGGCGGGTTGCCGCCGGAGCCGATGATCTCCTTCACCTCGGTACGCACAGCATCCATGGAAATGCCCATGGATTCGAGGGCTTTCGCTGCAACGCCCTCACCTTCCTGAATCAGGCCCAGCAGGATGTGCTCGGTGCCGATGTAGTTGTGATTCAGGGCGCGCGCTTCTTCCTGCGCGAGCACGATCACGCGACGAGCGCGGTCGGTAAACCTCTCAAACATGTGCGTCCCCTTTTCTAAATTGGCCACAGAGAGCGGGTTGTATTCGTGCTGCCCACTGTAGCGCCGTCGCCAGACATCGTTGGCACTTTGGACGTTCGAGTGCCACGTTTATGCCCTTTGTGCCGACGCCCAGCTCTGGATTGGGGCACATCTCTGCAGGTCAGGGGGTTGTCTTGGTGGAGTTTGGTGCAGTGTTCGCCTGTAGCGAACGGGGTGGTTGGGGATGGTTTGTGGGGTGTTGATGTGGCGTTGACGTGGCCGATTTGCACAAGCGTTAAATACCCCTTATACTTAGTCTCGAGAATGAATCCTCAGTAAGGATCGCCTCGTTAGCGATCTTGGAATGCTCCATCGACCACCCACGGGTGGTCGATTTTTTGTGTCTTAGCGCCCCACTGTAACTACCGCAGTGTAATGTCAGGGTCGACATAATGTTTCCCTTTTAAAAACACAGTTGTTCGCAGGAGTGATACGTGAACGCCGTCCAGAGCACCAAGCCAAAAAACTATCGAGTGGGCATCGACGTAGGCCTCAGGTCTATCGGCTTTGCAGCTATTGAAGTAGATGAGCAGGGCTCCCCTCTGCAGATCCTGAATGCGATGTCTCTCATTCACGATGCCGGCTTGGATCCTGATTCTCAGAAGACAGCGCAAACCCGCTTGATGGTCTCCGGTGTTGCTCGCCGTACCCGCCGCCTTTACCGGCAAAGGAAGCGCCGCCTGAAGGAGCTGGACGAATTCCTCGCCAAGAATGGCTATCCCCTCCCCGACCTCACAACCTCGGAAGAAAAAATTGGCTGGAAATCCCGCGCTGATCTGGCTACGGCAAAGATCGAGGACCCCGAAGAGCTAAAGCTCGCTCTCTCCCATGCTGCACGGCACATTGCCCGCCACCGCGGTTGGCGTAATCCCTACACCACCGTCAAAAGCATGATGAATAAGGCGGGAGAGCACTCCGATGGATTCCTGGCGGTAGAGGAAACCTTCCGTGAACTCATTGGCGAGCAAAAGCATGCGGGCCAGTCTTTAACTTTGGCCCAAATGGTTATGGCACTTCCCAACGGAACCACGAAGATGCGTGGCACTGGCGGCTTGCTGTCCGAACGGCTGCAGCAAAAGGACTTCGTGAAGGAGATGCTGCTCATCGGCGAGGTTCAAGGACTGGACGAGGAGTTTCTTGAGAAGCTCATTGAGAGGATTTTTTATGCGAAAAGTCCAAAGGGTTCTGCCGCCGGCCGGGTTGGAAAGGATCTGTTGGATCCTCAGGAATTCCGCGCGTGGCGCGCTACCCGTGCGTTCCAGGAGTACAGGATCATTTCGCTTCTCGCGAATGTGCGTATTCAGGAACGGGTGGGCACCAGCCTCGGAGAGATTCGGCCACTCAGCGTTGAGGAGCGCCAGAGGGTCTTTACCCTCCTCAACACGTGGACAGATAGCCCTTTGCCTACGTGGGCGAACGTAGCGGAGGAGCTTGGCGTAGACCGAGGCGATCTCCGCGGCACTGCATCGTCCAATGATGACGGCGAACGCGTATCAGCGAATCCCCCTGTTAACCAGGTTGAGGTAGTTATGTGCTCTACAGTCATCAAGGAATTCAAAAAGTTCTGGGAAACAGCCAACAACCCCTCCAAGGATGCACTCATTCGGGAGCTGTCCAATGTTGAAGCTCCGTCAGAAGATAGCCCTGAGGCCATTGCTGCATCCAGTCTTGTAAGGTCTCTTCCGCCGAAATCACTGGAAAAGTTGGAAAGCCTGAAGCTCCCTGATGGCCGTGCCGCATATTCGGTAAAGACCTTGGAAAAGCTGCGGGACTACATGTTAAACAACGTGGCTGATCTTTACACTGCACGCCAGTCGCTGTTCGATCTTCCGAACGACTGGGCTCCCCCGGCGGAACCTATCGGAGCGCCTACTGGAAACCCCGCAGTTGATCGCGTTCTGAAAGCTACCAACCGATGGCTCTTGCTTGCCGAGAAGCGCTGGGGAGCTCCTCTCTCCATCAATATCGAGAGCCTCCGCGATGGCTTCAAGAGTGAAAGCGCTGCGCGCGAAATCCAAAGAGAGCAGGAGACGCGGGCTAAGAATAATCAGGCCATTGTTCAGACCATGATGCAGAAGCTTGGGGTGGACGGCCGCCCCAGCCGCAACGATGTGTTGCGTTACCAGTCCATCCAGCGCCAAAACGGTCAGTGTGCATATTGTGGCACCACCATCACCATGAAAACGTCAGAGATGGATCATATTGTTCCGCGCGCTGGAGTAGGTTCGACGAACTCCCGCTACAATCTCCTCGCGGTCTGTGCGAACTGTAACCGTTCGAAAGGAAAGCTGCCGTTCGCCGTGTGGGCGAAGAAGTCAAACAATCCTCAAGTCTCTCTGGAAGCTGCAATCGAGCGGGTTCGTCATTGGCCGACAGATGCTGGGATGCGTCAAAAGCAAATGAACGACTTCAAGCAGCAGGTGATCTTCCGGCTCAAGCGAGTGTCCGAAGATGAGGAAATCGATGCACGCAGTAAAGAATCCGTCTCCTGGATGGCTAACGAGCTGCGGCATAGGGTTTCGCATCATTACCAGGAAGCTGTGAAGGTTCGTGTGTTCCGTGGGTCTGTAACCGCGGGCGCTCGCAGGGCATCTGGCATTGAAGATAGGCTCAAGCTGATTGGCGGCCGTTCAGGTAAGAACCGTCTGGACCGCCGCCACCACGCTGTGGATGCCGCCGTCATCGCTTTGATGCAAGCGACTGTCGCACAGGTATTGGCAGAACGGGACAGCCTGCGCTCGGAATACAGGACCACTCGTCAGGTGGATACGACGTATGGTCATTGGCGCGACTACACAGGTAAGACCATTGCCGACCAGCGTACTTTCAAGGTGTGGACCCAGCGCATGCTCACACTAGTAGATCTCCTCCAGACTGCGATTGATGAGGATAGAATCCCCGTCACGGAAAATATCCGGCTTAAGTTGGGCAACGGTCTTGCACACGAGGAGACCATCAAGCCACTAAAGAAGGTGCTGCTGAAGAGTGAGCTATCGATGGAGGATATCGATCGTGCTGCCACGCCGGCTCTCTGGGCTGCGCTCACGCGGCTCCCGGATTTCGACTGGAAGAAGGGGCTGCCTGAGAATCCAGACCGCGAAATCTCCGTCAATGGAACACATATTGGCCCTAATGACCACATCGAGCTGTTCGGTGTGAAGGCTGCCGCCTTGGCACTGAATGGCGGCTATGTGGAACTCGGTGCGTCTTTCCACCATGCCCGGTTGTACCGGATCAAGGGCGCGAAGCAGGATTCTTACGCGATGATGCGCGTGTACACCAATGATCTGCTTCGCTACCGGCACGAGGATCTTTTCTCGGTGGAGCTTCCACCGCACACCATGTCCATGAGGCAAGCTGAGCCCAAGCTTCGCACAGCTCTCCGTGCGGGAAAGGCAGAGTATGTGACCTGGTTCGTGGTGGGAGACGAGCTCATCTTTGATACGGAAAAGCTCGCAACGGGACAGATTTCCAGATACCTCAAAGAATTTGGACCTACGAAGCACTGGCGAATCCGAGGACTTAACACCGATATTCAATTGCGACTAAGGCCTGCCCAACTCTCAGCCGAAGGCCTTACCTCGGAGACTTCAAGCGATAGTAAAAAAATTATCGATAACCCCGGATGGAGACCTACAGTAAATAAGATCTTTAGTGCAGGAAATGTAACATTGATCAGGCGAGATATTCATGGGCGAGTCCGCATAACCGACCATAATGGACTTCCGACGTCAGTGAAGATCAGTTAACGATGTCCTGGCGCGTCATTGATGCCTCTGAACTTGATGGCCGCATTGGTTACAGGCGTGGTCAGCTTTTGATAACGCCAACTGATGGTGAACCTGTTGGGATTCCTTTGGCGGAAGTACAGATGGTTCTCGCTGGCCTCCACTGCTCTATCAGTGGCGGAATCATGCTCAAACTCGGTGAGCTTGGCATACCGATCTTGTTTACGGACTGGAGAAAGCTCCCGCAGAGCGCAGCTCAAGGTTGGCCGACCCACACTCGGGTGGGCGCTCGGCAGATTGCTCAATCTAATCTCTCGCTGCCTCGGCGAAAGAATGCGTGGGGCCAACTTATTAAGGCAAAGGTCCAGAACCAGGGAAAGGCTCTCAGTAACGTCGGCAATAGTGCAGCAGCGGAGCACCTTAAAGAATTGTCCCGACAAGTTCGGTCGGGAGACCCTACCAACATAGAAGGACAAGCAGCTCGATACTACTGGAGGAATTTGAGACTTAATTCCGAATTCACCAGACAACAAGAATCCGGCGACCCTTTCAATGGAGCGCTGAATTATGGTTATACGATTCTGCGCGGCCTCGGTATCCGTGCAGCATTTTCTGCCGGCCTGTGGCCAGCTTTGGGGGTTGCCCATCATGGCCGGTCAAACATGTTCAATTTAGTGGATGACCTGATCGAGCCTTTCCGGCCGGTAGTGGATCTTATCGTACACTCGCTCGGGCATACGTTCACTCTGGATGACCCTTCAGTGAAGAAAGCTTTAGCGTCGGTAGCTCAGCAACAGTTCACTATGGATGGAGCAGCTGTTGATACCTCGCTCAATTCTTTAGCGAAAAGTTTCGGCCTCTACGTGGAGGGGGACCTGGACAAGCTGATGGTTCCTCAATGGATTGGTTCTCTTCCCGATGCCTAGAGCCAAGCAGGAGGACGGCATGTGGTGTTTGGTCATGTTCGATCTACCGGTCACTACGAAGCAAGAGAGAAAGGAAGCCACGAAGTTCCGCAACTACCTATTAGATTCTGGCTTCAGCATGGTGCAGTTCAGTGTATATGTTCAGTACCTCCCTTTGGGGGTGAATCTCTCAAAGATAGCTTCCTCCGTGAAGGGAAGGCTGCCAGCCCAAGGCGAAGTTCGGCTCGTCCCCATCACAGATAAACAGTGGAGCGAGGCCTTCCGATTCTCGAATCGTACGGAGCTGCGTGAGTCTGAAACACCTGAACAACTACAGATTTTTTGATGCCCTGGACATGCAAAAATCCTCCTCAGAGGGCATTTTTGCTCTCCTAGGAAGCTTATCACAGGGAATGAGAATGAATCCCCAGCTTCTAATCCGTGCCAATTCTTTCTCCTCGAAGCTTATCACAGGGAATGAGAATGAATCCCCAGCCCATCGAAAACAATGTGCTCATGGCATCGAAGCTTATCACAGGGAATGAGAATGAATCCCCAGCGTGAGTCGTAGGCCACGACGCCGGTTTCGAAGCTTATCACAGGGAATGAGAATGAATCCCCAGCTGTCCTTTTCGTGGAGGGTGATTGCAGGGAAGCTTATCACAGGGAATGAGAATGAATCCCCAGCACTATGTGACATTGCAGGATTGTTTCACGAAGCTTATCACAGGGAATGAGAATGAATCCCCAGCGTAACCCGTCACCACCCAACACGGGGTAGGAAGCTTATCACAGGGAATGAGAATGAATCCCCAGCGTTTTTGGGCATGGTCTAGATTAATTCAGAAGCTTATCACAGGGAATGAGAATGAATCCCCAGCTTGCGATGGTCCGGCGTGTCTCATTCTCCGAAGCTTATCACAGGGAATGAGAATGAATCCCCAGCAGTTCCAGCCACTCTATGGCATCCTCAGGAAGCTTATCACAGGGAATGAGAATGAATCCCCAGCGTTGCGGTCGAGCAGGTCATCATCGACCGAAGCTTATCACAGGGAATGAGAATGAATCCCCAGCCGGGTCCACCGCTGTGATGCGAATTGCCGAAGCTTATCACAGGGAATGAGAATGAATCCCCAGCGATCAACTGATCTGTGAATTAATCTAGAGAAGCTTATCACAGGGAATGAGAATGAATCCCCAGCAAAACTCTGTTTGGATCGACTCGCCTAAGAAGCTTATCACAGGGAATGAGAATGAATCCCCAGCGAATGACCTTGATCTCACCGTTGGACTCGAAGCTTATCACAGGGAATGAGAATGAATCCCCAGCGGAAAGGATTGGATATGTCTGGACTCACGAAGCTTATCACAGGGAATGAGAATGAATCCCCAGCTGTGGCTGCTGACCCACTCTGGAAGGAGGAAGCTTATCACAGGGAATGAGAATGAATCCCCAGCCATAAACGAGAACGTCAAGAAGTTCTTTGAAGCTTATCACAGGGAATGAGAATGAATCCCCAGCCGACGACCCACTGGTGTTTGTGGCTACAGAAGCTTATCACAGGGAATGAGAATGAATCCCCAGCCCCACCGGTATTCGGGGATCTCGTTAATGAAGCTTATCACAGGGAATGAGAATGAATCCCCAGCGGTCCTCGTTCGACCGGATTGTGTCCACGAAGCTTATCACAGGGAATGAGAATGAATCCCCAGCTGTGCTTTTAACTTATCCCAGGTCGATCGAAGCTTATCACAGGGAATGAGAATGAATCCCCAGCAACCTCCGAAGCTGGCCGGAAAATGCAAGAAGCTTATCACAGGGAATGAGAATGAATCCCCAGCGTGTGAAGTTGTCGGCGGCGGACGCTGCGAAGCTTATCACAGGGAATGAGAATGAATCCCCAGCGCTCCGCACGCGCGTCAATATCCGCCTGGAAGCTTATCACAGGGAATGAGAATGAATCCCCAGCTGTCGTAGGCGATTGCGCCGTGTGCGCCGAAGCTTATCACAGGGAATGAGAATGAATCCCCAGCCACCGACATGGGCAACAACCCCAGGGTGGAAGCTTATCACAGGGAATGAGAATGAATCCCCAGCGTGGCGACGTGGCAGCAGCGTTGGTTACGAAGCTTATCACAGGGAATGAGAATGAATCCCCAGCCAAAAACGCAGTAGATAATTGGGCGCTTGAAGCTTATCACAGGGAATGAGAATGAATCCCCAGCGAATCACCTTGATCTCACCGTTGGACTCAGAAGCTTATCACAGGGAATGAGAATGAATCCCCAGCATGTTGGCGTCGCGTGGTGCGGTGTATTGAAGCTTATCACAGGGAATGAGAATGAATCCCCAGCAGTTGTGTGTCATGTGGTTTTGGGTTGTGAAGCTTATCACAGGGAATGAGAATGAATCCCCAGCGCTTGTTGTCTGCGCTTCATGCGCGGTGGAAGCTTATCACAGGGAATGAGAATGAATCCCCAGCATCGAACGTTGTGGGGCCATCGTGAGCGGAAGCTTATGACAGGGAATGAGAATGAATCCCCAGCTCTGGATTACAATATCACGCCGTTCGAAGAAGCTTATCACAGGGAATGAGAATGAATCCCCAGCCATGCCAGTGACGTTGACGGTCACGTTGGAAGCTTATCACAGGGAATGAGAATGAATCCCCAGCCCCGGCTAGTGAGGTGGGTAGTAGAGCAGAAGCTTATCACAAGGAATGAGAATGAATCCTCAGCATGACTGACAGGTGGTGTAGACGCAGGTAAAGCTTATCGCAGTAAATGAGAATAAGTTTCCAGAAGAGTCGAATTCGAACATTATCCAAAGCACTCGAATAAGAAAGTTAAATACTTTTCTTGCAACTGAAAGTCAATCATAACAGCGAGGGGGCAGACGTTTACCAAGCTAACTGCTCGGAACGAGCCTGAAATCAAGGTCAGTCAGCTGCAGAGGCGCTATTATTCTTCCATGGCTAGCAATACTCATCAAAAGATCCACTACCAGACACTGGGCTTATCCCTCGAGTTGCCCACCGATTACGCAGTTCAACAGCTACCTGACTGGCGCATGGCGCACTTCGCGCTCATCCTTCCCATCCCCTTTATCACGCTCGGTTCTAAGTCCTCCACAGACAACTGGACCCAAGCCATACCTTTTGATGAAGGCTGGACTCGAGGCCGTTTCAACGGCATCAAGCGAATCAACACCGCACAGCATGACGCCGCCAAAAACACATACACTGCTCCACCCGAAAGCCTCTTTGCATATACCCCCAGGGCATTCCATGAGTCCGCCTGCAAACGCTTCAGCGGCCCCTTACAATCCAGTCTGGCCGCAGTAGCTGCCGATGGTCCGGCCATTATAGGTGCAGATGAGTACGCAAAACTCATGAACAACAGAGAGCATTCCCACCATCGCGCATGGAAGAAGCTCTTCGTCAACGACTGTTCCCGACTTAAGGGAGATGTAGGCAACGACGAGTACGAACGCCAGGAGTACTGCGACTATCTCACAGGCTTCCCCACCACGCACGTCCTCACATTTCCTCTCTCTGAGAACCCTGCCGAGCACAGTCAGGTCAGCTTGATATGCGTGGAGTATTTGGAGTTTTCAGACCCGGGACACCGCAGGCATGGCAAAGAACACACGGATCAGACCGTTAACGCAGCGTTGGTACTCCACGTCGTGGCCGAAAACTGCACGTCAAGCCAGTTGGAGAAAATCTCCCGAGCTTTGCACCGACCGCGCAACAAGGTCAAGATCCCCGGAGTGTCAACGCCCGTGGCGTTGTTTAAGGAATTTGTGAATGCTGCCAGCGAAGCTCTACCTGCCACCTGCACCGTAAAAGCAGCACCTGGCGGCTTTGTATACGCAGAAGGCGAGGGTTTTGCCGACACTCCCGCAAAACTCGTGAAGCCTTTCGCAGTGGTGTGTGCCGTGCCCGGCACGGAGGAAATAAAAACCGCGCCAGAATTCTTCAACCAGTCGACTACTGACTGGCCACATGCGGACATCTGGGCCTGGCAGCTCTGCACCGGAGCAGACAACTACAGCGAGGCAATTCCCCGCCTGACCCAGGATTCTCTCAAAGAATCGCAAGTAGGCGCCTACCAGGCGTGGACCATCCATGCGGACGAAGATGGTCTCGCAATCGTACGCACGCGTCCCGCGAGCAGCTATGACAACAAGATGTGGATGCTCTCCGGCACTCGATTCGTCGACTTGGCCCTGCTGGTTCATCGCTCCAGAAGCTATCTCCACGGGTTCAGCGAGCGTTTGCGCGCAATTGGCTTCAACGGTGACGAGCTCAAAGAACTCCTCGATCAACAGCAAGTGGCTGCAGACACGTTGATGACCGCTACCGAGGACCTATCCAAATCCCTATCCAATTTCCAAGACTTACAGTCAGACCTGGTGGAGTTCCGCGACCGGTTGTGGTTTGAAACCGTTCCCAAACGAGAAGTCGATACCGTCATCCTGAAAGCTCTCCAACGCACCACGGGTGCAGCCGCACACTTCCACGAAATATGTGCAGAGATGGACCTGCGCAAGGATATCTACGCCACACAACACCAGGTCCTCAAAATCCAGGCACAAGACCGGCTGGTGGAACAAGACAAGCAACAACAGGAAGAAGAGAAAGCCCAACAAAAGAAAAATGATCAACGCATGGAGCGCATTACTATCTTCGCGTCTGTGCTGGCCATTTTGCCACTGATCGAGGCCTTTCCGTTCGCAGAAGGAAGCTTCGCTCCCTTCCTCATTTCGCTGCTTGTGGTAATCATCGGCGCTGCAGCATTACTAGTGCCCAGGAGCACATGGAAAGCAATTCGCACAAGCAAGAGAAGATAGCCTCTGACACGGCGCGGTGTCCTGAATCGAGGGCAAACTGCTGTGATTTGGCGGAAATCACTACACTTTGCCCTCGATCCGGGAAAGTGGAGGTACGAGCGTCTGGCACGCTGGCCCATCACCCCACCCCAACACCAGCGAATATCGCCAAAACCAAGACAGCGCAGCCTTCCTGATCTAACTTTGAATACAACATTATTTTTGTAACTAACCCTATGCTTGTGCGCAGCGTGCACCCCAACGCCACGCACGGCATAGACCACAGCACCTCCACAACACCGAGACAGGAAAGAGGCCCCGCCCTATGAACGCAGCCCACGCGCCCAAACTCACCCTCACCGACCACGCCAGCAACGCCGGAACCCTCCTCAAAGGCACCCTGCCCCTCTTCCGCTCCGGAGTACTCGGCAGCATGACCCCCGCCGCCGCCGGCAAAGCCCTCAAAGGCATCTACCAATGGCGCTTCCTCCCCGCAGGACTCCTCGCCATCGGCGCCGGCCGCGACCCCTTCCACACCGCCATCATCGACGACGCCGGCTCCATCACCTACAGCGACCTCCACAACCAAGTCAACACCCTCGCACGCGCACTGTTCCGCACCGGCATCCGCGAACGCGACCGCATCGGAGTGCTCTGCCGCAACCACCGCGGCCTCATCATGGCCCTGTGCGCCCACGGCCGCCTCGGCACCGACATCGTCTTCTTCAACACCGGCTCCTCCGCCGAACAAACCCGCGCAGTGATGCACGAACAGAAGATCGACCTGCTGTTCATCGACGAAGAGTTCCTGCCGCTCCTTCCCAAAGACTTCAACGACTGCCCCGTCATCATCGCCTGGGAAAACGGAGACACCCTAGGCCTCACGGAGGAGGCTGAGGCGGAGCTGCCGGCGGCGTCGAATATTACCGACGCCATAGCGAGCGGCAACTACGCCACACGATCCGAGGATTGGCCGAGCCTGCGCAAGGTCCTGCGCACCACCCCAGAAAACCTCTCCATCCCCGCCCGCCCCCGCATGGGACGCACCATCATCCTCACCTCCGGCACCACCGGAACCCCCAAGGGCGCGCGACGACCAGAGCCCAAGACCTACATGCCGGCCAGCTCCATCATGAGCCGCATCCCGCTGAAGCACCACCGCCCCGTGTTCCTGGCGGCCCCCATGTTCCACACCTGGGGCTTCGCGCACATCCAGCTGGCGCTGGCGCTACGCAACACCATGATCCTGCAGAGGCGCTTCACCGCGAAGGACGCCATCCAGGTCATTGAAAAGAACCGGCCGTACGCGATCTCCATCGTGCCGACCATGCTGCGCCGCCTGCTGAAGGAAGTGCCCGAAGGCATGGACGCCGGCGTGAAGGTCATCGCCTCCTCCGGAGAGGCGCTGCCGCCCGCCGTGATCGAAGAGACGTTCAAGAAGTTTGGCCCAGTGCTGTACAACCTGTACGGCTCCACCGAGGTGTCCTGGGCCTCCATCGCACGACCCGACGAGATGGCGAAATACCCACGCACCGCCGGAAAGCCACCCATGGCCACCACGTTGAAGATCCTGGACGACGACGGCAAGGAATGCGCCGACGAAGAAATCGGCCGCATCTTCGTGAAGAACGACATGCTGTTCGAAGGCTACACCCGTCCCGGCACCGACAAGGAAGTCATCGACGGCATGGTCACCACCGGCGACCTGGGCTACTGGAAGGACGGACTGCTGTTCATCGCGGGACGCTCCGACGACATGATCGTCTGCGGTGGTGAAAACGTATACCCGCAGGAAACCGAAGACGTCTTCGCCGCCATGGACAACGTCCACGAAGCCGCCATCCGCGGCGTGGAAGACGAAGAGTTCGGCCAGGCGCTGTGCGCATGGGTTGTGCTGAAGGACCACGAGTCCAGCGGAGTGAGCGCAGCACGCCCCGCAGACAGCATCAGCGCTGAGGAACGCGCAGAGTTCGAAGCGCAGGCCAAGGCGGCCGTGAAGAAGAAGCTGGCTCGCCACGCCGTGCCGCGCTACTTCGTGTTCATGGACGAACTGCCCCGCAACGCCGTGGGCAAGGTGGTTCCGCGGGAGCTGCCGAAGCCTTAAGCGTGCGGCTAGCGCCATAAATGACACAGTTAAGCCCCGGAAGCCTCTGAACTAGACCAGTTTTGAGAGCTTCCGGGGCTTAAGTGTGTCATGTTCTGGTAATCCGGCCGGCGTAGCAGGGCTGCGGTGGTGGCGTGGGGGCACGGCTGCGCGCACGCAAAAACGGCCTGCTATAAAAGCAGGCCGCTACAAGCCCGGAGCCCGGGCTTGTCAGCTACTACTTCAGCTCAGCGGAAGACAGACCCAGCTCACGACGAGCCACGATCAGCTGCTGAATCTGCTGAGTACCCTCGAAGATGTCCAGGATCTTGGAGTCGCGGGACCACTTCTCCAGCAGCTCACGCTCGGAGTAGCCGTAGGCACCAGCCATCTCCACCGCGCGCAGCGTCAGGTCGGTCGCCATGCGGCCGGCCTTCGCCTTGGACTCGGAAGCCTCCTTGGAGTTTGGCATCTTGTTGTCAGCCATCCAACCAGCCTTCAGAGTCATCAGGTAGGCAGCCTCCCAATCGGACTCCAGGCGGATGTACTCGGACGCGGCAGCGGACTGTGCCCATGCTGGAGCGTCGTAGTTGATGTCCACGCCGGCGTCGGTCAGGATTTCGCGCAGCTTCTCCAGGGACGCACGAGCAACACCCACGGCCATAGCGGCCACCATCGGGCGGGTGTTGTCGAAGGTAGCCATCACGCCACCGAAGCCCTTCTTGGTGTCCACCTCAGGGGAGCCCAGCAGGTTCTCCTTCGGGATGCGGACGTTGTCCAAGATGAAGTGAGCAGTATCGGAGGAACGGATGCCCAGCTTGTGCTCCAGGCGAACCAGCTCGAAGCCAGGGGTATCGCGAGGAACCACGAAGGACTTAATAGCTGCGCGGCCAGCGGACTTGTCCACGGAAGCCCACACCACAACGTGGGTGCAGCGGTCACCAGCGGTGACAAAGATCTTCTCGCCGTTCAGGACGTACTCGTCGCCATCCAGGCGAGCGGTCGCAGCCACGGCAGCGGAGTCGGAACCGAACTGAGGCTCGGTGATAGCCATCGCGGCCCACACCTTACCGAAGCTCTCCAGCTGCTCATCGGTCGCCACAGCAGCAATCGCGGCGTTGCCCAGACCCTGGTAAGGGATGGACAGGGTCAGTCCCACGTCACCCCAGCAGGTCTCGATGATGTTCAGGATGGAGGCCATGTTACCACCGTTCTTCACACCCTCAGTCTGCTTCTTGCCGGCATCCGCCCGGCCACCGGAAGCACCTGCCATGCCCTTGCCGGCGTCGGTCATTCCCTCAACCAGGGATGCCATGGTGTCCAGCTCCACGGGGCGAGCGTGCTCCGCCAAGTCGTACTTGCGGGAGATCGGACGGAAGATTTCAGCGGCTGCCTGGTGCGCCTGGTTAACGCCCGCCTTCAGACGCTTTGGAAGTTCGAGATTAATCATGAGTGATATTCCTTAACTGATAAGCACTTATCTAGCGGGTTTACAGAACAACAACGCCCTCGGCGATACCAATGGCGCGCAGGTCGCGGTACCAGCGCTCCACAGGGTGCTCCTTGGTGAATCCGTGTCCACCCAGCAGCTGCACACCGTCGAGACCGAAGACCATGCCCTTGTCCGACGCAAAGCGGCGCGCCAGCGCAGCCTCGCGGTGGTAGGACAGGCCCTGGTCCAGGCGGGACGCGCCGCGCTGCAGGATCAGACGCAGACCGTCCAGCTCGATGCGCAGGTTAGCGACCATGAAGGCCACAGCCTGGCGGTGGGAGATCGGCTCACCGAACGCTTCGCGCTCGTTGACGTACTTCTTGGTGTACTCCAGCACAGCCTCGCCGGTGCCGGCAGCCAGTGCGGCCCAGCCCAGTCGGGAGCGGCGGATGATCTCCGCGTAGTTCTCGTTGCGCTCGTCGTCGGACAGGTCCGTGCCGCCCAGCAGGTTCGCCGCAGGAACGCGGACGTCCTTCAGCAGCAGGCGGCCCAGGGCTGCGCCGCGCAGACCCATGGATGGGTCAGCCTCAACCACAACGCCCTCGGTGCCGGACTCCACGATGGCGAAGGTGTTCACGCCGTCCAGGTCGATGGCGACCACGAACAGCTCAGCCTTGCCAGCGTTCGGAACCATGGTCTTCACACCATTGATGACGATGTCGTTGCCCTCGCGCACAGCGGTGGTCTGCAGCACGAATGGGTCGAACAGAGGGCGCGCCTCGGACACCACAACGGCTGCTGGTGGGAAGGTCTCGCCTGCGAACTCTGGCAGGTAGGTCTTCTGCTGGGAATCGTCACCGTAGTTGGTGATGACGTTCGCCACGGCAGCAGGGGCCAGGATGGACACGGCCAGGCCCATGTCACCGAAGGCCAGGGCTTCGGCGATCAGGGCGTTGGTGGTAGCGCCGGAGGCGTTGGCGATACCTTCGTACTCCTCAGGCAGGTTGATGAGTGCCACACCCAGCTCTGCTGCGGTGTCCAGCAGGCCTTCGGCTGGCTCTGCCTTCTCGTTGCACTCGGACGCCACGGGGCGCAGGCGCTCTTCGGCGAATTCGCGGACGGCTGCCACGATCATTTCCTGATCCTCGGTGGGGTTCAGGTCGAACGGAGCGCGGCCTGGCTTTGGCTCGGTGCTTGGAACTGGCTCGTTGTTCTCGTCCAGGGTCTGGCTTGGCAGGCGGACTGGCTTGCCGGTGCCCTTGATCTTCTTGAACTGACGGTTCACGGCACCCAGGGTGCGCATGCCGGTCTTGGTGGATTCGTAGGCTACTCGGTCAATCTTTGGACCGAGGCCGTACTTCTCGGCTAGTTCGGAGCCGGTGAAACGGGTCAGAACACGCATCACGTTGCCGATGGCATCGCGTTTGATGTTGTTCAGGCCAGGGGTCGAGTCGTCACGCTTACTACGGTCGCTCATATGAGGCGGCCACCTTTCACTGCAGTTGACACAGACGCACACAATCACGCGTGAATCTGCGTTGAGTGGATAGTTATAGGAACAGCATAAAACAAAAGATGGCCTGGCTCACGTTTTCGGCAATTTCTTTTGAGGATCACTAGGACCTCCAAAAAATTTGCAGGTGGAACGCGATGCCTTTCGTTCGATGACCTGCGCCGACGCCCACCGCTCCCCCTATACGGGTGAGCTGAGGCGCCGCGCGGGGTGACTACTCAAAAATGGGGGTAGTGATAGCGCGCGTTAGTTGTCGCGCTCTGGCTTCACGATCGGGAAGAGCACCGTGTCACGGATACCCAGGCCCGTCAGAGCCATCAGCAGGCGGTCAATGCCCATGCCCGTGCCGGCTGTGGGAGGCATGCCGGACTCCATCGCGGCCAGGAAGTCCTCGTCCAGCACCATGGCCTCATCGTCGCCACCGGCGGCCAGGCGGGCCTGGTCCTCGAAGCGCTCGCGCTGGATCACGGGGTCCACCAGCTCGGAGTAGCCCGTGGCCAGCTCAAAGCCGCGCACGTACAGGTCCCACTTCTCCGTCACGCCCGGCTCGGAGCGGTGCTGGCGGGTCAGCGGGGAGGTCTCCACCGGGAAGTTACGCACAAAGATCGGGCCTTCCAGTTGGTCCTCGCACAGGACCTCCCAGATCTCCTCCACCAGTTTGCCGTGGCCCCAGCCACCCTTGGCAGGCACGTCCAGGCCAATCACCTTCGCGATGTCCTTCAGTTCCTCCACCGTGGAGTCGATGGTGACCTCCGGCTGGCCTGGGAACTTACGCTGCAGTGCCTCGTTCAGCGACGGGTACATCTCGATGGTCTTCCACTCGCCGCCGAAGTCGTAGACGGTTCCGTCGACCAACTTCACCTGCAGGGTGCCGAACACCTCCATCGCCACATCCTGGATGGTCTGCTTGGTATCCGCGGCGCAGTCGTCGTAGGTGCCATAGGCGGAGTAGGTCTCCAGCATGGCGAACTCCGGCGAGTGGGAGGAGTCCACACCCTCGTTGCGGAAGTTACGGTTGACCTCAAACACCTTGTCCAGGCCACCCACCACGGCGCGCTTCAGGAACAGCTCCGGGGCGATGCGCAGGTACAGGTCAATATCCAACGCGTTGGAGTGCGTCACGAACGGACGCGCCGCAGCACCACCGTGGAGAGTCTGCAGCATCGGGGTTTCCACCTCGTAGAACCCGCGGTTTTCCAGGGAACGGCGCAGGGCGCGCATCACCTTGATGCGCGTCATCGCGTTGGTGCGGGCCTGTTCGCGCATGATGAGGTCCGTGTGGCGCTGGCGGATACGCGTGTCCTCGCTGAGCTCCTTGTGCGCTACCGGCAACGGGCGCAGGGACTTGGACGTCATGAACCAGCGCTGGGCCATCACGGACAGCTCCCCGCGCTTAGAGGAAATAACCCGGCCTTCTACGAAGACCATGTCGCCGAGGTCTACGTCGTTCTTCCACTGGCCCAGCAGCTCCTCGCCCACCTCGGCCAGGCTCAGCATGACCTGCAACGTGGTGCCGTCGCCGTCCTGCAAGGTGGCGAAGCACAGCTTGCCGGTGTTGCGCACGAACATCACGCGCCCGGCAACCCCCACAACCTCCTGGGTTTCCTCGCCAGGAGACAGGACGGTAGCGCCCTCGGGGATGATGACCTCCGGCTCGCCCTCCTTGGCTTCCTTCGCCACGGCCCACTGGGAACGCACCTGGGCCAGCGTGTGCGTGCGCGGCACTTCGACGGGGTACGGCTCGCGCCCGGAGTCTAGAATGCGCTGGCGCTTTTCGCGGCGAATGCGCAGCTGTTCTGGGAGATCGTCTTGAGTATTTGCGGCAGAATTAGTTCCTTGAGTCACGCCTCCCTAGCCTACTGCATACGGCGCTCACTACCTACGCAGCGCGGGCGACTCACCGCTCCGGCATCGCCGGCAAACCAATCGGCCGCGGCCCCACCGGCCCGTCCAACGCCGAGCGCGGAATCGTGCGCTCCAGCAAGGAGCGCACCGTGTTGCGGTTCAAGGAATCATAGAACGCATCTTGGGCCACGACCAGCTGCCGGCGCAGCTCGCAATCGCGCGGCACCAGCGGGCACTCCTGCGACCCCTCGCAATCGACCACTTCGTCCGGGCCCTCCAGCTGCCGCATCAGGTCCCCCACGCCTTTGTCCAGGGCCTCCGGCGCGATGGACACTCCCCCGTTCCTGCCGCGGATCGCCAGCACCACCCCCAGGTCCGCCAGCTTCGCCACCACCTTGGCCACGTGATTCTCCGAGGCGTTGAGCGCCCGCGACAGCTGCGAAATGGTCATGCGAGTATCGTCCGGGAGTTCACCCAGCACCAACAGGGAGCGCATCCCCAGATCGGAAAAAGTCCTCAGCTGCATGGCCTATAGCTTAATGCGCGTCCTCATGCCCTGGGTGGCGCGGATCCCACAGGCCGGAGCCCTGCGGCGCATGCGCCGGATCCTCACCACTGTCCAGCGGGCGGTTGTTCTCGTCCACGAAGATCACGCGGGAGTGGTAGTCCTTCAGCTCCTCGTTGCTGTAGATGCCGTACCCGATGATGATGACCAGGTCACCGGGGCTAATCAGCCGGGCCGCGGCACCGTTGATGCCGATCACGCCGGAGCCCCGCTCGCCGGTAATGGCGTAGGTGGTCAGGCGATTGCCGTTATTAATATCGACAATGTCGATCTGCTCGCCCTCGAGGATGTCGGCAGCGTCCATGAGGTCTGCGTCGATGGTGCAGGACCCCACGTAGTGCAAATCCGCCTGGGTAACCGTGGCCCGGTGAATCTTCGATTTCAGCATTGTGCGCATCACGGGGTACCACCTTACCCGCACGACCGCGGGCAATGCCTAATCAGCTGTAGGGCTCGGCCGTGACTACACCGCGCCGTCGCCCGCGCGCGCCACCAGAAACTCCGGGGCACGGAAACCTGCCTCGGCAAAGGCGCTGGCGATGGCGGAGGCTGTGGCGTCGGTGTGATTAACGGGGACGAGCGCAATGGCCGAGCCGCCGAAGCCCCCGCCGATCATCCGCGAGCCCAGGGCCCCGGCGGCGAGTGCGACGTCCACCGCCAGGTCCAGCTCGGGGCAGCTGACCTGGTAGAGGTCGCGCAGGGAGGCGTGGCTGGCCGTCATCGCGTGGCCGAGCGCGGCCATGTCGCCCGCCTGCAGGAACTCAATCGCCTGCGCGGTGCGGCGAATCTCCCCCGTCACATGCGCCACGCGGTCGGTCACCACGTTCGCGTCCTGATTATTCTCCGACGCCCAGCGCGCGCACAACACAGCCATCTCCTGGCCGGCCTCATCCGCGTCGCGCAGGCTCGCGTAGCCCAAGCGCTGCTGCACGAAGGCGGTCATGCCGTCGATCACGGCGCGGCGGGAGGCATACTGCCCATCGGCGAGGGTGTGCGGGGCGTTGGTGTTCGTCACCAGGATCGCGAGGTTCTCAGCTTCGAGGTCGAAGGGGACCTGGTAGTGCTCGTCGCGGCCGAAGTCGATGGCCAGCGCGTGGGCGCGGGTGGCGAACAGGGAGGTGCGCTGGTCCAGGCCGCCGGTGGAGGCGCCGACCACGTCGTTCTCCGCGCGGATCGCGGCGTGCATGAGGCCTTCGCGGATCGTGTCGGTGAGGGTGGGTTGGGTGGTGTGGGTAGTCAGCAGCGTCCAGGCCGCCAACCCCGCCGCGCACTCCAGCGCCGCCGAGGAGGACAGGCCCGCGCCCAGCGGCACGTCCGACTCGATCGCCAGGTCCAGGCCAGTGCCCGCGGGCAGCGGCGGGATGGTGCCGTTGTCGATCGCCGCCCAGATCGTGCCCACTACATAACCCGACCAGTCCGCCGGCGAGCCGGGGCCCACCTCGCCCGTCGGCACGTGCGCGGTGCTGACGGACTCCTGGCCGGCGCTGTCCTGCATGCGAGAGACCAGCCGGTAGGTGCCCAGGTCATTCGCGCGCGCGGCGATGTAGGTGCGCTGCTCCAGCGCAAACGGCAGGCAGATGCCGGCGGCATAGTCCACGTGCTCGCCGATCACGTTCGCGCGCCCGGGGGCGGAGTGCACCACCGCGGGCACGCCGCCGAAGTGCTCAGCGAACAGGCGGGTAACATCGGCGGTGGCCGTGTCGTGAGTTCGGGTGCGGGTCCACTGGGTGGTCATGGCGGTCAACCTTTCTGTCACGCGATCTCGCGGAAACGCGCCGCGATCCGCTCCGGGGTGGTGTCCGAAATCCAGGCTCCCATGCCGGACTCGGAGCCCGCCAGGAACTTCATCCGGCCAGCCGAGCGCATCATGGAGAACAACTGCAGGTACAGCCGGCCGTCCTGCGGCGCGTTCACGGGAGCCTGGTTCCAGGAGGCGATGTAGGGGGTCTTGTCCACTCCGTCGAAGAAGCGGTCGATCCGGGCCAGAAGGTCCAGGTACATGCGGGTCAGCTCGTCCTTTTCGGCATCGGTGAGCTCCGCGAAGTTCGGCACCGCCCGGTGCGGCATCAGCATGATCTCCACCGGCCACTTCGCCGCCACCGGCACGACCGCGGTGAAGTGCTCGCCTTCGGCCACGATCCGTTCGCCCACGCGGCGTTCCTCGGCCAGCAGGTCATCGAACAGGTCCGTAGCGTGCTGCTCCCGGTGGGCGCGCACGCGCGCGGCCACCTCAGCCGCGCGCGGCGGCACGAAGGGGTAGGCGTAGATCTGCCCGTGGGGGTGCTGCAGCGTCACTCCGATTTCCTCACCGCGGTTTTCAAACGGGTAGACGTGCTCCACCCCCTCCAGCGCGGACAGCTCCGCGGTGCGGTGCGCCCACGACTCCACCACCGTGCGGGCACGGTGGAAGCCCACGTCCTTGAAAGACTGGGAGACATCCGGGGTAAAACAGATCACCTCGCAGCGCCCGGCCGCCGCGCGCCGCGAGGACAGGGCGAAGCCATCCTCCCAGCCCTCTAGCGCTGCCGGATCGGCCATGTGCAGGGACAGGGACGGGAAGCGGTTCTCAAAGACCACCACGTTGTAGTCATCCGCGGGGATCTCCGTGGGCAGCTCCCCGGGCTTCGTGGGCGCCAGCGGGTTCTCGTTCGCCGGGGGCATGAACGTCCGGTTCATCCGGTGCGCGGCATAGGCGTACCACTGGCCGGTCAACGGGTCCTGCCGCATCTCGGACTGGGTTTGCGCCGGCGGCAGCTCCCGGGAGTCGGTCAGCTCGCGGGTGCGCTCGCCGCTCACAAAGCTGGGCTGGTCATCGAAGTACAGCAGCTCGCGGCCATCGGACAGCTCGGTCCGGGTCACGCGGACGGGATGGGAACCAGTGGGCTCCACGAAGAATCACTCCTCCTTGAGGGGGTTAGGCAGGCTGTTCAGATTCGGCAGGGGTGGACTCCTCCGGCACCGGCTGCACCGTGATCGGGTTCAGCTTCGCCCACAGGAAAAAGACCACAGCGGCCACAACCAAGGCCACCCCGGCCCACAGGTTGTACTCGGCCACCTTCGGCTCATTCGTGGTCACGTCCACGCCCGGATCCACAAGGAAGAAGGCACACAGCAAAATCAGGCCATACAGTCCCAGCAGCGCGCCGATCACATTGCGCAGATCAAAGGCGCCAGCACCGGAAGACTCGGAAGCCCCAGAAGCCCCGGAGGCAGTAGTGGTGTTCTCAGACATTGTTAACTCCATTATCTCGGTGTGTCACTTCAGGACACAGCGCTTACGCAAAGATCACGTTCAAGGTGACCACAAGGGCCAGGCACAGCACGCCCAACGGCACCGTGCGCTGGTACCACGGCAGCGATGCTTCCGTCACGTCCGCGAAGTGGCCCTTCGGGGTGACTGAGTGGACAAAGCCCACCAGCTCCGCCTCCGGCTTGGGCTGCGTAAACGTCGTCACAATCACGGACACCAGAATGTCCACCGCGAAGGCAATACCTGCCGCCACGAAGGCCGTTCCCTGGCCGGGAAGATTGAAGATGCCCGCTGTGGCGTCGGTAAAGGTAGACACGTACCAGAAGGCAATGGCGGAGGCGGTACCCGCAACCAGGCCCGTCCAGCCAGCCGTGGCGGTCATGCGCTTCCAGAACATACCCAGGATGAACGTGGCAAACAGCGGGGCGTTGAAGAAGCCGAACAGCGTTTGCAGGTAGTCCATCACGTTGCCGAAGTTCTTCGCCAGCAGCGCCGTAAAGATGGCGATCAGGGTGGCGCCCACCGTGGCCAGGCGGCCGAACTTCAGGTAGTACTCGTCCGACTTGTCCTTGACCACATAGGTCTGCCAAATGTCATAGGAAATCACGGTGTTGAACGCGGAAATGTTCGCAGCCATACCGGCCATGAAGGAGGCCAACAGACCCGCAATCGCAATACCCAACAATCCGTTCGGGAGAAGGTCGCGCATCAGCAGCAGGATCGCGTCGTTCGGCTTCGCGTGGCCCTCCACCAGGTCCACCACCAGCACAGACGCCACCATACCCGGCAGCACCACCAGGAACGGAACGAACATCTTCGGAAACGCACCGATGATCGGAGTCTTGCGCGCCGCAGAAATGGAATCGGAGGCCATCGCGCGCTGCACCTCCACGAAGTTCGTGGTCCAGTAACCGAAGGACAGCACGAAGCCCAGACCCAGCACAATACCGATCACGGACCACACCGGGTTCTCAAAACCGGACAGGCCGGTGCCGGGCCAGGTGTGGAAGTGGGACTCGTCGTTCACCATCTCCTTCAGACCATTCCAGCCGCCCACGCGGTTCAGGCCGATGATGGTCAGCGGCGCCAACGCAGCCACGATCACGAAGAACTGCAGCACCTCGTTGTAGATCGCCGCGGACAGGCCACCCAGGGTGATGTAGGACAGCACGATGATGCCGGCCACGATCAGCGCCACCCACTGCGGCCAGCCCAGCAGCGCCTCCACAATGGTGGCCAGCAGGTACAGGTTCACACCCGCGATGAGCAGCTGCGCCACGGCGAAGGAAATGGCGTTCACCAAGTGCGCGCCGTTGCCGAAGCGCTTGCGCATGAACTCCGGCACGGAACGGACCTTGGAGCCGTAGTAGAACGGCATCATCACGATGCCCAGGAACACCATCGCCGGGATCGCGCCGATCCAGAAGTAGTGCATGGTCTGGAATCCGTATTCCACACCGTTGGCGGACATACCGATAATTTCCACCGCGCCCAAGTTGGCGGAGACGAAGGCCAGTCCGGTCACCCAGGCAGGGAGGCCTCGGCCGGACAGGAAGAAATCGATGGAGCTAGAGACTTTGGACTTTGCAGCCCAGCCAATGCCCAAAACGAACAGGAAGTAGAGGGCCACGAGCGCGTAGTCGATCCAGGACGCGTCCAGCCGCAATGCATCTGCCGGCATGTGGGGAAGCTTTCTTTTCGTAGGGATGGGAATGAAATCGCTCTCAGTCTAGACCGTTCATTCCTGCCCGATAAAGAGAAAAAACTGTGACATATCCCCTACCTATCCCCTCCGTGGGCGCGCCCCGTGGCCTACGCGCTGGGGTGAATCGCGCGCAGACGATAGCCCGTGGTCAGCGTTTCCGCAGGGCACAGGGTGCGCAACCCCTCCCCCGTGTTGAGCATGTCCGGCGGACATGTCTGGGGTTCCACGGCCAGTGCGCGCCCCACGCCGGGGTAGCCGTGCCCCAGCTGCGGGTCGGCGGTAAATATCTGAAAATATCGCAATGCGGGGTCGGGGTGCAGCGATACTCCCTCGCCGTTGTCATTGACACAATAAACGACGCCCAGCGCCCCCTCATAGCAGTGGTCTAATTGAATACCGGCCATGGGCTGCGCCAGCCCCTGCGCGGCGGCAGGCAAGGTCTGTGTGGCAGGGAGCCTGCGGCCCGTGGGCAGCAGGCGGTTAGGTTCCAACTCCACGCACTCCCCCAGGCCGATCGTGAGCTTCGAGCTGTCCAGGGGCGCGCCCATCGCGCTGAGATAAGGGTGGAAGCCCACGCCCACGGGGCAGTCCTCATCGGACTGGTTGGTGATGGCGAGGGTGACCGACAGGCCATCGGCTGCGTCCAGCGCGTAGGTCGCGCGCATGTGCAGTGGCCACGGCCAGGGGGACCCGATACTGCAGGTCAGCGCGATCGACGCAGCGCGGTGCTCCTCCACATCCCAGCGCTTGTCCAGCACCAGACCGTGCAGCGCGTTGCGGCGCTGGGCTTCCGTCATCGGCAGCTCGTGGGTGTGACCTGCCCAGGTGAAGCGGGCGTCCGCGGTGCGGTTCGGCCACGGCGCCAGGATCGCGCCGGAGGAATGGGGCGCAGGGCTTCCCGGCGCGTGGCTGGCGATGTCGTAGCTCACCACCAAGTCGCGGCCCTGGAAGGTCAAGCTGTGCAGGCCGGCACCGACGGGATCGATGGTGGCGCGGTAGTCGCCGGCCACCAGAGGCAGGGCGGCTGTCATTCTGCGGGGTTGCCCTCGGCTGGGTTACCTTCGTCCAGGCCCTTGAAGCCCGTGCCCAGCGGCACACCTACGTTGTCGATCAGGCGCGTGCTGCCCACCCGCGCGGCAACCAGCAGGCGGGCATCGCCCTGTTCCGGAACTTCGCCCAGATCCGCGCCCAGAAGCTCCAGGTAATCCACCGTGATCTGCGGCTGCGCATCCAGAATCTCCCGGGCGGTCGACAGCACAGCCTCCGCACCCTTATCCGCCACGAAGGACCCCGCCGTCAGCGCCGCGGACAGCGTGAGCGCCAGCTCCCGCTCCTCGGCAGACAAGTAAGCATTGCGCGAGCTCATGGCCAAGCCATTGGCCTCGCGCACGATGGGCACCCCGTGGATCTGCACATCCATGTTCAGATCCGTCACCATCTGCTGAATCACCATCAGCTGCTGATAGTCCTTCTCCCCAAAGAACGCGTGGTTGCAGTTGCTGATCGTGAACAGCTTATTGACCACCGTCAACACCCCAGCAAAGTGCGTGGGCCGGTGCGCCCCCTCCAGGATGCTGCCCACGGGGCCGGGGTGAATGGTGGTGCGGGGACCATTGGGGTACATCTCCCGCGGCGACGGCGCGAACACCGCATCCACGCCCACGGCCTTCAGCTTCTCCACGTCCGCCTCCAGCGTGCGCGGATACGCATCCAGGTCCTCACCCTCGGCGAACTGCAGAGGGTTGACGAAAATACTCACCACCACCAGCGCACCCGGGATGCGCTGCGCCGACCGCACCAAGGACACGTGTCCCTCGTGCAGCGCACCCATCGTGGGCACCAACACCACCGGCCGGCCAGCCTTACGCATCGCGCGGGTCAGCTGAGACAGCGGAGCAATCTCCGTAAACACCTTCGCGGTGCCACGTTCAAAGGGCTGGGTGGACGAAGTAGCGGTTGAGTCACTCATGAATCCCAAGAGTAGTACTCCGCCAACACCCTCTCCACTTCCAGGGCCCCCGCCAACTGCGCCGTACGCTCCGCCGCATGCACATAGGCTTCCGGCAGCATCGTCATCCCGCCGCCCAACTGGCGGAGCGCCTGAATATGACGCAGCACGGCCTGCGCGTCATCGCGCGCAGCGGGCCCCGTCAACCCATCGATGCGCTGATCCAACGCGTTGTCCACCGCCGCGTGCACCAAACGGCGCAACAAGAAACCACTCTGGGGATTCGGGTACACGGCCGACTGCTCGTCCCCGTCAGGGGACAGGAGGGCGTGGTCGAGCATGCGCTGGGCGTCGGTTAATAACGCCACCGTGTGATTCGCCGCATGGGACATCGCCGCGTGATAGGCAGCGCGGCCCTGCTCCGGCACCGGCACGGGCACACCCTCCAGGGACTGGATCAGCAGCTCCGCCACCGCCGCGCCCTGGTCCGAATCGGAGGTCACTCCCCACGCGCAGCCGGCCAGGCGGTCCGCATCCGCGGGCTCGCCCGTGAACGTCATCGCCGGGTGCAGCGCCAGCGGCAGCGCCCCCGTGTCCGTGACGGGCTGCAGCACCTCGCAGCCCAACGCCCCCGACGTATGCGCCACGATCTGGCCGGCTTGAGTCACCGCCGCCACCTGCTCAATCACCGTGGGTAGCTGGGGATCCGGCACCGCCAGGATCACCACCGCGGCCTGGGCGGCCTGCTCCACGGACACCACGGGAACGGTCGGGATGCGCTCGGCCGCCCGCGCGCGGGACGCCTCGGAGCGCGCCACCACGCCATGGACGTGGTGGCCCGCACGCAGGCAGGCCTCCGCCACGGCAACGCCCACAGCCCCCGCCGAGATGATGCCCACGGTCAACTGTGGCGCCTGCGCGTCCGGAATGCTCATAGGGCCTTCAACCTCACAGGGCCTTACACGTCGTGTGACGGATTACTTCTTGAAACGGCTCATCAGCTCAGCCACCGTCAGGCTGCGCTCGGAATCATCGGCGCGGCGGCGGCCACCGGTCGGCTGCGCCTCCGGGGTCTCTGGGGCGCGGTGACGGTGGTGGCTAGACTGCGTGGAACCAGACTCAGTGGAATCTGGCTGGGCAGCGTGCGCAGCGTTGTGGGAAGCGGCATGGGACGGCGTGTGCGCAGCGGTGTGAGAAGCACTGTCCATCGACGACGTATCCACCACCAGAGGAATCTGCGCGGTCTCCTCCGCATCCTGCCCCGTCCAGCTAATCGCCGCGAAGGACCCCGTGCTGAACGAGGAGGAACCGGAACCCGGCTTCCGCGGCTCCGCCTTCGGAGCAGCAGGAGACGGCGCCG
Organism: Corynebacterium zhongnanshanii; assembly: GCF_014490575.1. Classification (NCBI taxonomy): domain Bacteria; kingdom Bacillati; phylum Actinomycetota; class Actinomycetes; order Mycobacteriales; family Corynebacteriaceae; genus Corynebacterium; species Corynebacterium zhongnanshanii. The sequence continues at coordinate 350,530 of NZ_CP061033.1, read as the reverse complement.
CCACATTAGCCCGATCCCGATTCGCCGCGTTACGCGTAGGGTTCAGAACCTCCGAGGCCGCAGCGCTATCCAGCTCGCGAATACGCTCCGCATGAGCCTGCACCGCAGCCTGCTCATCCTCAGGGAACTCACGGCCAGACATCTTCGCCAGCTGGATGCGCATCTGCACCAGCTCGGAACGCAGCGCCTCAATGTGCTCGTCTCGCGTGCGGGACTCCCGCTGCTGGTACTCTTCCGCCAGCTTCGCCTCGCGTTCACGATGCTCAGCCTTCTCCCGGTCCAATTCGGCGCGGTGGGCGATGTCGCGGAGCCGGGCGTCGTCCTCAATAGAATCCAACTGAGACGCGTAACGGGTCGCCAACACGGCCCCCAGGAAACCAGCCCACAACGCCGTGATCACGGCGATTTTCAGCCACACTTCGGAATCGAAGTACAGCATCAACAAGCTCGCAATAAGAGCCAAGACAACCAGGCCAAACACCAGGAACTTCGACACGCCCCTGGAGGAACCTTGAGTAGAAGGAATCGCATCCTCCTGTGGCGATCGCGGTCCATTCTGCGAGTAAGTCATGGGATCACTCTACCCCAGAAGCGCGCCCCATACCGCGAACGCCATCAGCATCCGAATCAGACGGGGGAGCTACACAGGAGCGTTCCAAAAACACCCCCGCGGCGGCACACGCCAGGCCTCCCAGGACGAACGCCACCACGCCGGGTGTGTCATCCTGCGCCGCGGTGAGCGTGGCGTACTGCGTCATGACATAGATACCGACGCCGGCATACGCACCCGCAAAGCCTGCCCCAACCCACCCGGCGGCCTTGCCCATGTTCATCCAGGTCGCCACAGTCATGGGGTTCATTTGGGAACGGTCCAGGCCGATCATCCCGTCCGCAATCTTCTTGCGCACCACCACCGCTGCGGCCAGGCACATCGCGGCGATGATCCACAGGATGGAGGAATTAACGACATTGATGGGGCCCAGATCCCCATAGAAACTCAGTGCGATGACCAGGCCGAACAGCACCGCCACCCCGGCGATGAGCGCTAGGGAGCTCAGCGCGGTTGGCGTCATCTGCGAACGTTTGTCACTCATGCACGGTCACCTGCTCCGCCTCGTGAGCATCCAGTATAGAAAGCCACTCAGACACCGTCGACCCCTTCAGTAGGCACCACGGCTGGCGCGCACACTCCAAATCCAGCCACGGCACCAGCACAAACGCCCGCTGATGCGCATAGGGGTGCGGCACCAACAACTCCTCGCCCCACTGCGCGTGCCCCGCCGCATCCGGGGACTCGATCTGCACGGGCTCGGCGCCGAGCTCCTCCCGCGCCAGCCACACGATGTCCACGTCCAGGGTGCGTGGCCCCCATCGAATAATCCGACGCCGAAGCGCGGCCTGCTCAACCTCCTGACAATGATGAAGCAGACTCAGCGGCGCCAGGGACGTGCGCACCAGGACAGTGATGTTGCAAAAATCTTCCTGTTCCACGCCTCCCCAGGGAGGGGTGGCAAAGACCCGAGAGGTTTCCACAATCTCCAGGTGTTCGCCGTCGGGGGCGCGTTCCAGCAGCTCCAGCCCGTGGGTCAGCTGGCCCGCCGGGGAGTCGAAGTCCCCTGGGATGTTGCTGCCCAAGCTCAGCACGGCGATGTATGTGGACACAGCACTTGCCCCTTCCCTGGTTGTGGTTTTAGTGGTGGCGCTCTGCGGTGCTAGGCGGTGGGGGTTTTCCCGGACCGGCGAGCCACCACGCGCACATCCGCGAAAGGATAATTAATCGGTGCCTGCGGCTTGTGCACCGTCACCTCGTTGGCCAGCACGCCCTCGATGTCCTGGATCCGCTCCGCGATGCGGGAGGCTAGCGTCTCGATCAAATCGAACGGCTCCCCCTCGATCGCATCCACGGCGATCTTCGCCAGGTCCACGTAGGAAATCGTGTGGCCCAGCCGGTCGGTATCCGCCGCGGTGCGGAAGTCGGTCCACACCACGATGTCCACCACGAACTTCTGGCCGGCTTTCTTCTCGTGCTCGTACACTCCGTGGTAGCCGAAGGCCTCCACGCCCATCAGTTCAATGCGGTCAGCCACGGCGGGCCCTCCAATCCTCTGGCACGTCCGGTCCGGATCCGGTTGCTACCGCATACGCTACATCAACCGCCGCTCGCGACGGCGCCACGGCATGCACACGCACCGCCCACGCACCCTGAATCGCGGCAATGGCTGAGACGGCCGCGGTGGCGTCGTCGGCAGAAGACGGGTCGCCCGGCGCACCATCGGCAGCGGGGCGCAGGGCGGTGAGGAAACGCTTCCGGGACGCGCCGATGAGCATCCTGAGGCTCTGGTCAGCGAACTCGCTGGCCAGCTGCCCCGTGGCCTGCAACAGCCGCCAGTTGTCCTGCGGGGACTTCGCGAAGCCGATGCCGGGGTCCACGATGACCTTCTCCGGTGCCACACCCGCGGCCACCGCGGCGTCCACGCGGCGCAGCAGGAACTCGCGGACATGCGCCACGATGTCGCCGTGCTGCTCGTAGCCCGCGGCGGATTCGAAGGTGTCCGCCTTCCAGTGCATGAGGATGATCGGGAGGCCGGACTGGGCTGCGACCGTGAGCATGTCCGGGTCCGCCAGGCCGCCGCTGACGTCGTTGAGGTAATGCACGCCTGCCTCGACTGCCACAGCCGCGGTGGAGGCGCGCATCGTATCAATGCTGGTGACCGTATTGTTCGCGGACAGTTGCTCAATCACAGGGCGGATGCGGCTGGCCTCCTGCTGTGGGTCCACACGGGTGGCGCCGGGGCGTGTGGACTCCCCTCCCACGTCGATGATGTCCGCCCCCTCGGCGAGCATCTGGCGGGCCTGCGCCAGGGCGCTATCCACCGCGACGTAGCGGCCGCCGTCGGAAAAGGAATCATCCGTGACGTTGAGGATGCCCATCACCTGCGTGGCAGGTGTGGAGGTGTGGGACGTGCTGGGGAAACTCATGAATGAATCAGCGCCATCGCCTCCGCGCGGGAGGACGCATTGGTCTGGAAGCCGCCGCGCACCGCCGAAGTCACCGTGTTCGCACCAGGCTTCCGGATGCCGCGCATCGCCATGCACAGGTGCTCCGCCTCAATCACCACGATCACTGCCGAGGCGCCCAGCTTCGTCATCAACGCATCCGCCACCTGGGTGGTAAGGCGCTCCTGCACCTGCGGGCGCTTCGCCAGACCATCAATGAGGCGCGCCAGCTTCGACAGCCCCGTGACCTTCCCCTCCGGCCCCGGAATGTAGCCGATGTGCGCCTTGCCGAAGAACGGCACCAGGTGGTGCTCGCACATCGAGTAAAACTGGATGTCCCGCACCAGAACCAACTCCTGGTGCTCCTCGTTGAAGGTGGTGTTCAGCACCTCCTCCGGATCCTCGTACAACCCGGACAGGGTCTCCCGATAAGCCCGGGCCACGCGGGCCGGGGTGTCCCGGAGGCCCTCCCGGTCGGGGTCCTCACCCACGGCGTACAACAGTTCACGGATGGCGGCTTCGGCGCGCTCTTGGTCGAACTGTGGAAATTCCTGCTGCGTATCAGTCACGTGCTTACAATCGATTCTTCAAAAAAGGGTGCTACTTGTCGTTCTCATCCAGCGGGTAGCGCTCATAAGGATTATCCGAAGGCTGCTCCTTATGATGGCGCCCACCGCTGCTCTGCTCCGCGTTCTTCGGCTGCTCCGCGTTCTTCGGCTGCGCCGGGGTCTCCGGCTGCGCTGGGATCTGGCGGGTCGGCGCGTCGTCCGAGGTCCACGGGTTATCCGGGCGCTCGTGCTCCGGAAGCTGGAAGCCACGCTCCGGACCCTGCGGAGCAGCCTGACCCTGCGGCTGGGACGTCTGCTCCGGAGCAGCACCACGCAGGTGCTCCTCCTGCGCCTTCTTCCGCCGCTCCATCCGCGCCTTACGCGCCGCAGAGAAGAAGTCGTTGCGCTTCGGCGGCTCCTCGCCACGCTCGCGGGCAAGCTCCACCGGAGTCTTCACCGGCTCGCGGTAATCCTTCGGACGGTCGATGTCCTGGCCAGGGAAAATGTCGCGCACCTCCCGAGGCTCCAGGTCACCAAAGATTGCCTCCAGGTCTGGGCGGCGCAGCGTTTCCTTCTCCAGCAGCTTCTCCGCCAACCGATCCAGGTAGGAACGGTTCTCACTCAAGACCTCGTAGGCGATCTTCTGCGCCTTGTCCATGAGCATGCGCATCTCTTCATCAATGATCGCCGCGACCTCCGGGGACGGCGCCGAGCTGGATCCGCCGCCACGGCCGCTGAACGGATCGCCCTCGTCCTTACCGAACTTCACCGCACCGATGCGCGGGCTCATGCCGTACTCGGTCACCATCGCGCGCGCGATGTTCGTGGCCATCTCAATATCCGCCGACGCGCCCGTCGTGGGATTGCCGAACACCAATTCCTCGGCCGCGCGGCCGCCCATGGCGAACACCAGGCGGGCGAACAGCTCCGAGCGGTTGTACATGCCCTTATCGTCGTCACCGGCGGTCATCGCGTGACCACCCGTGCGCCCGCGGGCCAGGATCGTGACCTTGTACACCCGGTCAATGTCCTTCATGGCCCACGCCGCCAAGGTGTGACCACCCTCGTGGTAGGCGGTGACCTTCTTCTCATGCTCGGAGATGATCGTGGAGGAGCGCCGCGGCCCACCCACCACGCGGTCCGTGGCTTCCTCCAACGCATCGCCCGTAATCACGTTGCCGTCCACGCGCGCGGTCAGCAGCGCCGCCTCGTTCAGCACGTTCTCCAGGTCCGCTCCGGACATACCCGCGGTGCGCTTCGCCAGGGACTTCAAATCCACATCGGAGGCCAACGGCTTGCCCTGCGCATGGACGCGCAGGATCTGCTCGCGTCCCGCCAGGTCCGGGTTCGTGACCGGGATCTGACGGTCAAAGCGGCCCGGACGCAGCAGCGCAGGATCTAGAATGTCCGGACGGTTCGTGGCGGCCATGATGATCACGCCCTCGCGGTCGCCAAAGCCGTCCATCTCCACCAGCAGCTGGTTCAGCGTCTGTTCACGCTCGTCGTGGCCGCCACCCATGCCGGAGCCGCGTTGACGGCCGACGGCGTCGATCTCATCGACGAAGATAATGCACGGCGCATTTTCCTTCGCCTCCTTGAACAGGTCACGGACGCGGGAGGCACCCACACCCACGAACATCTCCACGAAGTCGGAACCGGAGATGCTGAAGAACGGAACGCCGGCCTCCCCGGCCACGGCGCGTGCCAGCAGCGTTTTACCCGTTCCCGGAGGGCCATACAGCAGCACGCCCTTCGGGATCTTCGCGCCCAGCTTTTCATAGCGGGACGGGTCGGACAGGAAATCGCGGATCTCGTCCAGTTCCTCCACGGCCTCGTCGGCGCCGGCCACGTCGTCGAACGTGTTCTCCGGGTTGTCCTTGTTCAGCTGCTTGTGGCGGGACTTGCCCATCTTGAACGGGCTCATGCCGCCGCCCCCGCCGCCCTGCATGCGGGTGAACAGGAAGATCAGCAGGCCGAACATCAACAGCACCGGCAGCAGCATCGTCAACAGGGACATCAGGAAGCTATCCTGCGTGACCTTCGTGTTGAACTTCTCCGCCTCGGAGCCCTTCACCGCCGTGAACACATCCTGGGACGCGCGTGCCGGGTACTGGGAGATGATCTTCTGGATCCCCTCCTTACCCTCAACCGTGATGGGTTCCTTCAGCTCCAGCTGCACCTCTTGCTCACGGTCGTTGATCTGGGCTTCCTTGACGTTCTTGGAATCCAGCTGCTGCAACGCAATGGAGGTCTCCACCTTGTCATAGCCCCGGGTGTTGTCCGTGAGCAGGCCAAAGGCGTAAATCGCAACCAATACCAGCGCTACGATGCCGGCGATCCGGAGGGCCTTTTTCTTTTCCATAGTTCCTGTCGTAATGAACGATGTGTCATCAAATAGGGAGTGGGCAATGGTTATGTGCGCTCAGCGGCGCACGGCGCGCTTATTCATACACACTTGGGCGCAGTGTACCGATAAACGGCACGTCGCGGTAACGCTCGGCGAAGTCCAGGCCGTAGCCCACCACGAATTCATTCGGGATGTCGAAGCCCAGATCTTCCAGCTCGATGTCCACCTTCACCGCTTCCGCCTTACGCAGCAAGGACACCACGCCCAGGCTCTTCGGCTGGCGGTTCTTCAGGTTCCGCAGCAGCCAGGACAGGGTCAGGCCGGAATCGATGATGTCCTCCACGATGATGACGTTGCGCCCCGCGATTTCGCGATCCAGATCCTTCAGAATGCGCACCACGCCGGAGGAGCGGGTGGAGTTACCGTAGGAGGAGACGGCCATGAACTCGATCTGCGTGGGGATGTTCATCGCCCGGGCGAAGTCAGTAATGAAGAACACGGCACCCTTGAGGACGCACAGCAGGATCAGGTCTTCGTCCTCGTCCTTGAAACGCTCGGAGAGCCGGTCCGCCATCTCCTGGATGCGCGTCTGGAGTTCTTCCTCCGTGATCAGCACGCTCTCAATATCATCGCCGTAGGCGTTTGCTGGGACGTTGGAGTCCTTGTCGCTGTGTCCTGCGCTGCGGGGCTGGTCCGACATGGTGTGTTTTCTCCCTAGATGGGTTGTTGTGTTCTTGTTCTTAAAAATCTCTAGCGCGGTTCGTGGATTATCGTGAGATAGCCCGTGACTCGTGCCACAGCAAGTCGCGCGTGATCTGGCGCGTGTCCGTCCATTGTAGGCCACGGGACAGACACTGCGCCTTGGCCAGTGTAGTTGACCACCAATTGTTCGATTCTTTCTAGATGTGTGCTGGTCAACGCGCCCGCCGTGGGGCTTAGCCATTGTTTGATTATCCGACGCCGAAGCGCACCCTCCACCGCCATCACTCCCTTACAATCGAGCCGTTCGCCGTCGGGGCTGAGCAGGCTCGGCACGATCTGGCATGCCTGCTGAGTCAGGGCGTCTTCGTCCTGGCGCAGCAGGCGCGCGGTCCGGGAGAGGTTTGCGGATACGTCCTGGCCCGCGATGCGGTTGAGGACGGGAAAGAGTTCCGTGCGCACGCGCGAGCGCAGATAGTCCGCCGACGAGTTGTGGGGGTCCTCGTAGACGCTCAAGCCGGCGTGCACGCATTCCTGTTCCGTCATCTCTCGGGTGACGGTCAGCAGGGGCCTCCCCAACCAGGCGGCCCCTGCGTCCACCACGGGGTGATCGAAGGACACGGGCCGCATGCCTGCTAGGGACGCTGCCCCGGAGCCGCGGATGAGGCCCAGGATCACGCCTTCGGCGTCATCCCGGGCGGTGTGTGCCACCAGCACCGGGAGCGCGGCCTTCCCCAGCTGCGCTGCCGCGTGGCCGAGGGCCTGGTAGCGCGCGTGGCGCGCCGCCCCCTCGGTGGTGCCGTCTACGTCGCAGGCCACCACGTGGGCGCTGGCCGCGCCCAGGTGCGTGGCCTGCTCCGCGGCGCGGCGCGCCACGGCCCCACTGTCGGCTTGAAGCTGGTGGTCTACCACCACCGCGTGGACGCTTAGCCCCACGCGCACCGCGGCGCGCGTGAGCGCGAGGGAATCAGCGCCGCCGGAGAGTCCCACCACCACGTCTGCTGCCTGGCTCAGCTGTGCCTCGGGCGGCAACTCGCGGAGCCAGCGGCGGAACTGTGAGTGCAGGCTCATGCGGCGGTGTGCAGGGCGTTCGCCAGCCGGTCGAGGGCCGGCCGCGCCTCGTCGGGAGAAGAGTCATTCGAGAGGAAAGCAAACGTCAGCGGGCGCCCCTCTTCCGTCATCACGGTGCCCGCCAGGGCGTTCACCCCGTCCAGCGTGCCGGTTTTCGCGCGGACATACCCCGCAGAGGCTTCGGCTCCGGAGCCTTCCTCGTAGCGGTGGGACAGGGTCCCCTCCACGGAGGAGACCGGAAGCGCGTCCAGCAGTGGGCGGAACTTCTCCGAGGCCAGCAGAGAATCCAGCACCCGGGCGTTCAGGCGGTTCTTCTCACTCATGCCGGAGTTGTCCTTCAACACCACCCCGTCCATGGACAGGCCCTCGTCGGTCAAGGTCTCGATGGTGGCGCGGGTAGCGCCCTCGAAGGTGTGGGGTAGGCCGCGGGCCTCAGCAACCTCGCGGCCAATGGCCTCCGCCAGCACGTTGTCCGAGTGCACCAGCATGTCCCGCACCCGCACCTCCAGCGGTGCCGACGTCACCGACCCCAGCTCCTGCGCCTCCGCGGCAGCCGGCCGATCGTCCACAGAAATCTGCGCGTCCTCAGCTCCCAGCTGGGCTGCCAAGCTGCGGGCCACATCCTCCGCGGGCGAGGACGAGCGCGGCGAATAAGAATCCGATGGATCCACCCGGCCGCCGTCCAGCATCACCGAGTCCACATCTGCCACATTTCCCCCCTCCACATCCTCGGGATCCCACGTGTCATTAAACACAGAACCCTCACGGATGGAGTTGTCCACCCGGATCGACGTCACCGTGCGCCCCTGCAAGGCCGTCGCCACCTGGTCAGCCAAGTCCTGCACACTCGCGGCATCCGTGTAGAAGCCCCCACCCGGCTTGTCCGTCAGCGTCACATCACCCCCGCCGACCAGCACCAGCCGCCCCGGAGCCTCCTCCACCACCCGGGTGGTCACCACCGCATCAGACGGCAACACGCTCAGCGCCGCCCCGGCAGTCACCAGCTTCGTAACGGACGCCGGCACCAGAAAAGACTCAGCATTCTTCTCCCACAGCACCTGCCCCGTCACAGCATCCGTCACGTGAGCAGACAGCTCCCCCAACGCCGGATCATCAGAAAAGCCCTGCACAGCGGCAGAGATGTTGGGGGACGCAGACTGGGCGTCGGGGGAAAGGAAGGACGCAGACGCCTCGGACACGGCGGCAGGGCGTGCAACGCTGAACGTATGCTGCGTAGTCCACCACCACGCCCCCGCAACGGCACCACACACCACAAGCACAAGGACGGACAAAACAGCCAACCAGCGCCACACAGTCTTCCTGCTTTTCATCTCCCCCACACTAGCAATAGAATGGAACACCATGAGCATTGAAGTAACCATTGAAATCCCCAAGGGCTCCCGCAACAAGTACGAAGTGGACCACGAAACCGGCAAGGTCTACCTGGACCGCTACCTGTTCACCCCCATGGCATACCCAGCCGACTACGGCTTCATCGACCACACCCTGGGCGAGGACGGCGACCCACTGGACGCGCTGGTCATCCTCCCAGAACCAGTGTTCCCCGGCGTGATCGTCAAGGCACGCCCCGTGGGAGTGTTCAAGATGACCGACGAAGCCGGCGGCGACGACAAGCTCCTGTGCGTGCTGGACGACCCACGCTTCGAGAACTACCAGGACATCGAGGACGTCAACAAGTTCACCCTGGACGAGATCGAGCACTTCTTCGTCCACTACAAGGACCTGGAGCCTAACAAGGAAGTCACCGGCTCTGGCTGGGGCAACAAGGCTGAGGCCGAAAAGATCCTGGAAGAAGCAAAGGATCGCTACAAGTAAAGAGCGTAAAGAACGCTCCGCGGAGAGCCCTGACGGGCTTATCTCATGCAACGCCGCAGCGAGAGCTTCACGAACGAGGCTCTCGCTGCGGCGTTTGTGCGCCTTCCCTATAGTGGAGAGCCATGAGCGAGTTTGAATCTGTAGAACCCACCGATGTCCCAGCCAACGCACAGCTGATCGATGTTCGCGAAGCCGATGAGTTCGCGCAATGGCATGCCGAAGGCGCCACCAACATCCCCCTCACCGAGCTCCAAAGCCGCTACGGGGAGCTGGACTTGAACGAAGACATCTACATCATCTGCTTGTCCGGCGGACGCTCCGCACGCGCCTGCCAGTGGCTCGAGCTCAACGGCATCGACTCCATCAACGTCCTCAACGGCACCTCCGGGTGGCGCGACGCCGGTCTGGCCATCGTGGACAACCGCTAGCCACGGTGCCAAAAAGGCGAAAAGCGGTTACACCCAAAAATAATAGTGGGAAATCTCAATAATTAGACAATCCCCTGTACCCGGCGCTAGGCTAGAGCTATGCCAGAGACGTACCCACTGCCCAAGGATCTGCTCTCCTCCCCCAGCTTCCAACTGGAACGCCTTCGCCGACGGACCCGCGAGTTTGTCGAAACCGCCCTGGACGAACACGGGTACAACCTCCGCGAATACTGGATCCTCTGCTGCCTCGTTGATGGCGACGCCGCCAGCCAGGCAACACTCGGCGATATCCTAGGAATCGACCGCTCTGACATGGTCCGCCTGGTGGACTCCCTGGAAAAACGTCACCTCGCCAAAAGGATCAAGGACCCTCAAGACCGCCGCCGGCAAATCATCTCCATCACCAAGAAGGGCGAGAAGGCTTTCAATGCCCTCTTACCGGTCGTCACCTCCGCCGAGGACAAGGCCCTGGATGACTCCACATCCAAGCAGCTCAAGCACTTAAGGAAGCTCGCCCACTCCATCATCGCCACCGACGTGATTGACGAGTAAGCCCTGACTGTGGATATTCCCGCGCACTATCTGCGTTCCTCAGAAGCTCCTGAACCCCGCACCCTCGTTGACATCTTCCGCGCCACCGCGGACACGTACCCCGACGCCGCCGCGCTCGACGATGGCAACGGCGTGCTCACCTACTCCGAACTCCTCCGGGACGTCCACGCCCTCAGCAGCAAACTGGCTAGCCAAGGCATCCGCCGCGGTGACCGGGTAGGCATACGCATGCCGTCGGGAAGCCGGGAACTTTATATCGCCATCCTGGCTACCCTGCACGCCGGCGCCGCCTATGTCCCCGTGGACGCCGACGACCCCCAAGAACGCGCCGACCTGGTGTTCGGCGAAGCCCAAGTGGATGCACTGTGTGACCACAACGGGCTCACCGTCACAGGCACGGACCCGGAGGCGAACGTCCACGACTCCGCTGACGATACAGCCCTCACCGGCCCCACCACTGACTCCGACGCTTGGATCATCTTCACCTCCGGCTCCACCGGAACCCCCAAAGGCGTGGCCGTCACCCACCGCAACGCCGCCGCCTTCGTGGACGCCGAAGCCGAGCTGTTCCTGGTGAACCACCCCAGCGGCCCGCTCGGCCCCGGCGACCGCGTCCTCGCCGGACTGTCCGTTGCCTTCGACGCCTCCTGCGAAGAAATGTGGCTCGCCTGGCGCCACGGCGCCTGCCTGGTCCCCGCACCCCGCGCCCTCGTGCGCTCCGGCGTGGACTTAGGCCCCTGGCTGATCTCCCATAACATCACCGCCATCTCCACCGTCCCTACCCTCGCCAGCCTCTGGCCCGACGAAGCCCTGGACGCCGTCCGCCTCCTCATCTTTGGCGGCGAAGCCTGCCCCGACGAACTCGCCGGGCGGCTTGCCACCCCCTCCCGAGAACTCTGGAACACCTACGGACCCACCGAAGCCACCGTCGTGGCGTGCGGCACCACCATGGACGGGCGCGGCTCTGTCTCCATTGGGTTGCCGTTGCGGGGCTGGGACTTGGGCGTCGTCGATCAGGACGGCAACCCCGTGAACTACGGCGAGGTCGGCGAATTGGTCATCGGCGGCGTGGGTCTGGCCCGCTACCTGGACCCCGCCAAGGACGCGGAAAAGTTCGCACCCATGGACACGCTGGGATGGGAGCGTGCCTACCGCTCCGGCGACCACGTCCGCCTCGAGGAGGACGGGCTGTACTTCGTGGGCCGCATCGATGACCAAGTCAAGATCGGTGGGCGGCGCATCGAGCTGGGCGAAGTGGACGCAGCCCTAAGCGCCCTGGACAACGTGCGCAGCGGGTCAGTGGTGGTGCAGACTACCGGCGGCGGCGACAAGGTCCTAGTGGGCTACGTCTCCCCCGAACACGGCACCGCCGCGGACTTCGACCTGGACGCCGCCCTCACCCACCTGCGCGCCAGCCTTCCCGCGGCGATGGTGCCACGGCTGTGCGCGCTGGACTCGCTGCCCGTCACCACCTCCGGGAAGGTAGACAAAAAGGCCCTGCCCTGGCCGCTGCCCGCCTCCGGGGCGGAGGACACCCACTTCGACGACAGCGAGCAAGAACGGATCGCTCGCCTATGGTCGGACGCGCTGGGCCTCGAGGTCACCAACCCTGACCAGGACTTTTTCTCACTCGGCGGCACGTCCCTGTCCGCGGCCACCATGATCGCCCGGCTGCGGAGCACCGTACCGAGCGTCTCCGTCCGCGACCTGTACGACCACTCCCGCCTGGCGGCGTTCAGCGCCCGGGTGGCGGAGGTGGCCGAGCAGGCGCGGCAGGATCAGCACGCGCAGCCCAGCCACAACTCCCCCGCACACCAAGGTCCCGTGCCGCGCGTGCGCTGGACCACGCGGCTGGCCCAGGCGCTCATCCAGGTGCCTGCGATGATGCTCGGCGCACTGCAGTGGATCACCTGGATCCTGTTCGGCAACTGGGCGCTCCACGGCATCCTGGGCCTGACGGGCCAACCCGACCAACCGAGCCCCGGCGATCCCTGGCCATTCCTCAGCCAGATCGTGGTGCCCGTCAACGGATGGCTGGTCCTGGCACTGTTCCTCATTTTCGCCACCCCGCTGGGCCGCATGCCCCTGGCCGCGCTGCTCATCCGCGGGCTCCTCGCCGGCGTGCAACCCGGCGATTATCCGCGCGGCGGCGCCACCCACCTGCGTCTCTGGGCCGCCGAGCGCGTGGCCGATACTTCCGGCGCGCGCGACGTCTCCGGCGCTAGCTGGATCACCACCTTCGCTCGCTGGCTGGGCGCCGACGTGGGCCGAGGCGTGCAACTGCATACCCTGCCGCCCGTCACCGGCATGCTGACCCTGGGCAACTACTCCTCTGTAGAGCCCGAGGTGGATCTGTCCGGATACTGGGTGGAGGGCGACACGTTGCACCTGGGCCACATCGTCATCGGCGACGGGGCCACCGTGGGTGCGCGCTCGACGCTCCTGCCGGGCACCACCATTGCGTCCAATGCCCATATCGACGCCGGCTCGTGTGTCACCGGCGCCAAAAAAGTGAAGTCCGGCGCCCGCTGGGCCGGATCCCCCGCCAAGAAGGTCGGCAAAGCCAAGGGCACCTTCCCCTCCGAGGCTCCCCCGCGCAAACCTCTGTGGCGCGCGGGCTATGCCCTCGGCGCGGTGGTGCTGTCCATCCTGCCGCTGCTGTCCCTGGCGGTAGGGATTGTGTTCGTCCTGTGGGCGCTGAGCCTCTCGATGCAGGGTGCCACGCTGCAGCACACGCACAGCGGCTGGACTATCCTGGCGCTCCTCGTGCCACTATCCGCACTCGGCGGCCTGGTCATCTTCGCCACCTACACCGCCCTGACCTGGATACTTGTCCGAGTCCTGTCCATCGGGCTGGCCCCCGGCGTCATTCCAGTACGCAGCTTTAGCGGCTGGCGCGTCTGGTTCATCGAACGCCTCATGGACGCTGCCCGCACACAACTCTTCCCCCTGTATGCCGCGCAGCTAACCCCCTGGTGGTTCCGCTCCCTCGGCGCGAAGATCGGCCGGGACGCCGAAATCTCCACCGCCGTGATGGTCCCCACCTTCGCCGACGTGCGCGACGGCGCCTTCCTCGCCGACGACACCATGGTGGGAGGCTACGAACTCGGCGGCCGCGGCTGGATGCGCACCGGCACCACCCGCGTGGGCAAGCGCTCCTTCCTCGGCAACTCCGGCATCGCCGGGCCGGAGCGCAACCTCAAAAAGAACTCCCTGGTGGCGGTCCTGTCCTCCACCCCGAAGAAAACTAAGGCCGGGTCCAACTGGCTGGGCTCCCCACCCGAGCGCCTCCGCCGCACCGTGGAGGCGGACACCCACGAAGGCCGCACCTACAACCCCAGCCGGCGCGTCAAAGCTGCCCGCGGTGCGGTGGAAACCTTGCGTCTGCTGGCCCCCATGACCAGCGCCGTCATCGCCGCGTGCGTCATCGCCGCGATCCAATACCAGCTCCTGGCTGGACCCATCAGCCTCGTGTGGCTCCCCCTCTGGGGAGCGCTGGTCCTGATCCTGGCCGGCTTCGCCGCCGCCACACTCACCGTGGCCATGAAATGGCTCTGCGTGGGCCGCATTCGCCCCGGCGAACACGAGCTCTGGTCCCGCTTCGTGTGGCTCAACGAGCTCCAAGACCAATTCGTGGAAACTGTCGCCGGCCCCTGGTTCCTGGCGCACACCCACGGAACCGGATCACTGAACGTCTTCCTGCGGGCACTCGGCGCACGCATCGGGCGCGGAGCCTGGCTGGACACCTACTGGCTGCCCGAAGCGGACCTCGTCGTTATCGAAGACGGCGCCACCGTCGGCCCCGGCTGCGTGGTCCAGACTCACCTATTCCACGATCGGATCATGAGCCTAGACACCGTCGTATTACGCGCCGGATCCACGCTGGGACCGCATTCGGTCGCACTCCCGGCGTCGGATATAGGACGGACAACGTCCGTGGGGCCCGCATCACTCGTCATGCGCGGCGACCACGTGCCAGCGAACACACGCTGGCACGGAAACCCCATCGAAATCCGGCGAGATTAATCGCCAATCTGGTCGCGGCCGCGCTTCACAATCAGCGGATCCGGCTCGCCGACCACGCTGTGATCCTTGCCGGTGTACTCGAACTTGCTGAGCACGTAACGCATCGCGTTGATGCGGGCACGCTTCTTGTCATTGGACTTGATCGTGATCCACGGAGACTCGTTCGTATCCGTGTAGCGGAACTGCTCCTCCTTGGCGCGGGTGTAATCATCCCACTTATCCAAGGACGCCAAGTCCATTGGAGACAGCTTCCACTGACGCACAGGATCCACCTGGCGGATCGCGAAACGCGTGCGCTGCTCCTTGCGGGTCACGGAGAACCACAGCTTCGTCAGGGAAATACCCGAGCCCATCAGCATGTTCTCCAACATCGGAACCTCACGCAGGAACTCCGCGTGCTGAGACTCGGTGCAGAAGCCCATCACGCGCTCCACGCCGGAGCGGTTGTACCAGGAGCGGTCGAAGAAGACGATCTCACCACCGGCCGGGAAGTGCTGGATGTAGCGCTGGAAGTACCAGGACGTAGACTCGCGCTCGGACGGCTTCTCCAGCGCCACGGTGCGGGCACCACGAGGATTCAGGTGCTCATTGAAACGCTTGATCGTTCCACCCTTACCGGCTGCATCGCGGCCTTCGAACAGGATGATGTGCTTCTGACCCGTGTCCTTGGTCCAGTTCTGCCACTTCAGCAGCTCGATCTGCAGAGCGCGCTTCGTGGATTCGTACTCGTCACGGCTCATGCGCTCCGGGTAGGGGTAGTCGTCACGCCAGGTGTCCACGCGGTGACCATCCGGGGTGATGAGGACGGGATCGTCTTCGTCGGAATCATCAACGATGTAGCCTTCGGTGGCCGCAAGGTCGACAATGTGGAAATCCTCGTTGTGTTCTGCCATCGCATTTCTCCTGTTGGTCCCTCGATGAATTAAGACGAGCGGAGGGATTCGTGCTCTCTACCCCCTATGTTACGCGTGGTTGTTTATTCCTTAATTATCCGACGCCCAGCATGCACCAAAACACCCCGCCTGCAGGGGTGCAGGCGGGGTGTACAGGCTGTCTATCAGCGATGAAGCCGATGTGGACGGGGGCTTAGAAGCCACCCATTCCCATCTCATCGCCACCTGGCATCGCTGGTGCTTCTGGCTCAGGCTTGTCAGCAACAACAGCTTCCGTGGTCAGGAACAGGGCTGCGATGGATGCAGCGTTCTGCAGTGCGGAGCGGGTGACCTTCACTGGATCGGAGATTCCGGCGTCCAGCAGGTCCACGTACTCGCCGCTTGCGGCGTTAAGGCCCTGGCCCACAGGCAGGCCGGCGACCTTGTCGACCACCACGCCGGGCTCCAGGCCGGCGTTGTGGGCGATCTGCTTCAGCGGGGAGGACAGTGCGGAGCGGACGATGGACACACCGGTCGCTTCGTCGCCCTCTAGGCCCAGGTTGTCATCCAGGACGTGTGCTGCCTGCAGCAGGGCTGCGCCACCACCGGCGACGATGCCCTCTTCAGCGGCAGCGCGTGCGTTGCGCACGGCATCTTCGATGCGGTGCTTGCGCTCCTTCAGCTCCACCTCGGTAGCAGCGCCGACCTGCAGCACAGCAACACCGCCGGACAGCTTCGCCAGGCGCTCCTGCAGCTTCTCGCGGTCGTAATCGGAATCGGCGTTCTCGATCTCCTGACGAATCTGCTTGATACGGCCAGCCAGCTGCTCTGCGGAGCCAGCGCCGTCCACGATGGTGGTGTCGTCCTTCGTGACAACCACCTTGCGTGCGGTACCCAGCAGTGGCAGGTCAGCGGTCTCCAGAGACAGGCCGACCTCCTCGGCGATGACCTGGCCACCAGTGAGGATAGCGATGTCCTGCAGCTGAGCCTTGCGGCGGTCACCGAAGCCCGGAGCCTTCACAGCGACGGACTTGAAGGTACCGCGGATCTTGTTCACCACCAGGGTGGACAGGGCCTCGCCCTCGATGTCCTCGGCGATGATCAGCAACGGCTTGCCGGACTGCATCACCTTCTCCAGCAGTGGCAGCAGGTCCTTCACGTTGGAGATCTTGGAGCTGACCAGCAGGATGTATGGGTCCTCCAGGACAGCCTCGCCCCGCTCCACGTCGGTGGCGAAGTAGCCGGACAGGTAGCCCTTGTCGAAGCGCATACCCTCGGTGACCTCCAGGGTCACGCCGAACGCGTTCGACTCCTCGACGGTGATCACGCCTTCCTTGTTCAGCTCACCATCGCCAACCTTGTACATAGCCTCGGCGATCAGCTTGCCGATCTCCTCATCAGCAGCGGAGATACCAGCGGTGGCAGCGATCTGCTCCTTGGTCTCGATCTCCTTCGCGGAGTCCAGCAGAGCCTCGGTCACCTTCTCCACACCGGTCTGGATACCGCGCTTGATACCCATCGGGTTGGAACCGGCGGCCACATTGCGCAGACCCTCGCGCACCAGAGCCTGGGCGAGGACGGTAGCGGTGGTGGTTCCGTCGCCGGCGACGTCGTCGGTCTTCTTGGCGACTTCCTTGACCAGCTCAGCGCCGATCTTCTCGTACGGGTCTTCCAGCTCGATCTCACGGGCGATGGTCACGCCGTCGTTGGTGATCAGCGGCGCGCCCCACTTGCGCTCCAGGACAACGTTGCGTCCCTTCGGGCCGAGGGTGACCTTAACCGCGTCTGCCAGGGTGTTCAGACCCTTCTCCAGACCACGGCGTGCTTCTTCGTCGAATGCAATCATCTTAGCCATAAGGCTTCGATCCTCCGTTAGAGTGTGAGCGACACATACGGCTCAAGCTCAGCGCCCGCGACGGCACGGATGGGCGAATGTCGCGGCACCCATCCTCACTAAACTTGACGGTAAATTTTCTGGCACTCGGTTTGTTTAAGTGCTAACCCGTTTCTAGCACTCGTGCCGGGTGAGTGCAAGCACAGCGACAAGCCCGGCAGCAAGCGTGGTGGTGAACACAGCAGTAACTATGGTGGAGAACATGAACAACACGCCCCAGACAAACAACCAGCCAAACACTCAGCCACGCCAACCCCTCAGCCCCGAGCGCGCACGCGAACTCATTACCCAGCGCATGCCCGAGCTGAAAAAGAACCTCAGCGAACTCGTCGCCTTCCGCTCCATTCACTCCGTGCCCGAATTACAAGAACACAACGACGGCGCCGCCACCTGGACCATCGAACACTTCACCGCCGCAGGGATCCCCGTCCACGGACACACCACCACCGACGGATCCACCTCCGTCATCGGAGTGCGCGACGCAGCTCCCGGATACCCCACCGTTATGTTGTACTCGCACTTCGATGTACAGCCGGCCGGCGTCGAATCAGAATGGACATCAGACCCCTGGACCCTCAGCGAACGTGACGGGCGTTGGTACGGGCGCGGCACGGCAGACTGCAAGGGGCACGTGGCGATGCACCTGGCCGTGCTCGATGCGATGAACGCGCTCATCGAGGAGGGGCACGAAGAGCTCGCGAAGATCGGCATTCGCGTGGTTGTGGAAGGCTCCGAGGAGCGCGGCGGCTACGGGCTGGAGGACCTGCTGGAATCCAACCCCGAGCTCTTCCAGGCGGACACGTTCCTGATTGCGGACTCCGGAAACGACGAGCTCGGCGTGCCCTCCGTGTGTACCGCGCTGCGCGGGTCGGCCACGCTGACGCTCACCGTGGACACGATCAACCAGCCGATGCACTCCGGGCAATTCGGCGGCGCTGCCCCGGACGCGCTGCTGGAACTGATCCGCATCATCTCCACCTTCCACGACGCCGACGGCCTCGTGGCCATCGACGGCCTCACGCCCACCGAACGGTGGGAGGGCACCGGCCCCGACGCAGCAACCTTCTGCCGCAACGCCGGGACCGTCGACGGCGTAAGCATGCTGGGAGCATCCCGCGGATTTGCGCCGAACGACTTGACGGTGATGAACCCGTCCATCACCGTCACCGGCCTGGACTCCTTGTCCGTGGAGGACGCCATCAATGCCGTGCCGGGGCGCGCGGCGGCGCACGTGTCCCTGCGCGTGCCACCCGGACGGGAGCCGCAGGAGTGCCTGGAGTTGCTGATCGCGCACATTAACAAGGTAGGGGCCCAGACGCATGGGCGGGTGAGCATTGAGCGGGGTTCGCTGGCCGAGCCGTTCAGGGCTGATACAAGTGGCCCGGCCCTGGCGGACCTCACCGGCGCGCTGAGTGATTCCTACGGGAAGCCTGCAGTGGAGGTTGCCTCCGGCGGATCCATCCCGCTGACCAACAAGCTGCTGGCACACTACCCAGACGCGGAACTAGCGCTGTTTGGAATCGAGGAGCCGACGTGCCGGATTCACTCAGCCGATGAGTCCGTGCACCCCGATGAGATTCGCGACATTGCCGTGGCTGAGCTGTTGTTTATGGCGCGGACGGCGGCGCGGGTGCGCGAGAGTGGGGCTGGCGCTGAGGCGTGATGTCGAGTGAGACTGGCGCTGAGGCTGTTTCTTAGCGCTGAGCCTCTGCCTACCCTGAGTAAATCTCAACATGTGAGACAATATGGCTCATTGTTGCGCATTATTTGAGATTTGTGATGAGGGGCACTATGATTGGACGCATGATCACACTACTCAAGCGAGTTCCCAACCCGGGTGGAGGACAGGGCTGACCCCTCCACTACGGGGTTACAGGTCACACCAACCGCTTGAGCGTCGGTCCACATCCCAGCAACACTGTGCACAGCAACTCCGTGCGGCACACAGCACGAAAGCGCACAGCACGACGGTGCACATCGCACACAGGACTCCAAGGACCGACTCACCATGACAACGCACAACTCTCAGCACCCACATTCCTTTACTGACAACATGTTTGACGAATCCACCAACACCACCACCCTGATCCGCTTCGCCCGCCCCGAAGACGAGCGCCCCACCTACACCGCCCAGCCCGAACTGCGCCGCTCCACCGCGAAGACCTACACCAACCGCAAGAAGACCCGCATCGAGCAGCGCCGGCAGCGCACCCGCACCTTCGCAGAAGACCCGTTCCGTGCACGCTTCGGACAGAGGCTCCCCCGCGGCATGCGTGAAGAGGCTCGCAACATGGACTGGAAGAAGTTCATCGCCACGTACGCGCCCTCCGACATCCGCGTCGAGACCATGACCTCCGAGCGCCAGCGGGCCTCCCGCAACCACTACACCCTCACCATGACCGGCCTCACTGCTGACGGCATCGGCACCAAGGTGGAGATCAACGCCATGGGAGCCTGCTCCGCCATCACCGAGATCCTGGCGGACCACGGCTACCGGGTGGAGATCCTGGAGCTGCACCAGTTCAAGATCTTCGAGGCCACCGCCACGTTCATTTACACGTCCTATGCCAACAAGCGTGCCTGGGCAGTGGGCTTCGCCCCTGACTCGGACCTCTCGATTGCGAACGCGCTGTGCAGCGCGGCCACCGCGCTGCACCTGCGCTAACTCCACACAATAAGACCCCTCCCACACACAAAATGTTCGCTCAAAACGCCAGATTTGGGGCCAAATCTGGCGTTTTGGGCGAACAATTTGTAGGAAAGCTTGGGGGTTAGCGGCCGACGGACCGTCGCAGACTCTCCACCGTCAGATCCACCGCAGCGACCCACGCCTTCGGCTGCGTGAAGCCCTCCTCAGCACCCGCATCTCCACGCGTACGCACCGACGGCTCCAACGCCGCACCCGCAGCCCTCGCCTCGTTGCGCTGCAACGTATAATCGCCCCCGCGATCCACCAAGCGCAGCACATCCGCCAACTCGGCAGCGCACCCCAGCTCCTCGGCCACAGGCATCAGCGTTGTCACCCAGTCCTTCAACTCATCGGTCACCCAACGCTCCGTGGTCTCCCGATCCGTGATGATCAACGCCTCAAGACCATAGCGGGCGGCACGCCACTTATTCTCCGCCACATGCCACGGCTGCAGCAGAGGAAGCTCCTCCCCCTCGTCATACTGACGCTCGAAAAACACCACGAGGCAATGGATATACGCCGCAATGGCAGCCAACTCCCAGATCTCCATCGTGGCGTCCGCAAAACGGATCTCCACCGTCCCATACTTGGACGGACGCACATCAAAGTGCATCGACCCCGTGTGATTAATCACGCCCGAGCGATCCTGATCAACGTTGAACTGCTCCCACTCCTCCCAGGAGGCGAACTGATACGGAATACCCGCCGTGGGCAACTGCTGATACAGCAACGTCCTATTGGACGCATAGCCCGTATCCAGCCCCTCCCACGCCGGAGACGACGCAGACAACGCCAGCACATGCGGGTAGTGCGTCATCACCGCATTAATAATCGGCCAGACCTTCTCCTTCGAGCCCACGCCCACGTGCACGTGGATACCCCAGATCAGCATCTGGCGGCCCCAATACTGGGTACGCTCAATGATCTCCTGATAGCTGGACTTCTCACTCAAGACCTGGTCTCCCCAGTGGGCAAACGGGTGAGTTCCCGCGGAAAACAGGTGCACTCCGCACTGATCGGCGGCGTCGAGGAGTTGAAGGAGCTGCTGACGCAGATCATCCACAGCCTCAGGCACGGTACGATGCACGCCCGTGACCATCTCCACCGTGTTCGCCAGGAACTCGCGGACCACACGGTGGCCGAGGTAATCGCTGTCCATCTTCTCCAGCAGTTCGGCGGCCCGAGGGACCAAGTCCCGGGTCTTCGGATCCACCAGCGCTACTTCCCATTCGATACCCACGGTCGGTTCGGACCCGGGGAAATCAATCCGCGACACACCGTCCGCGTGCGAGGGGGAGCTAGTCATGAGGTTCTCCTGGCTAATCGGCACTATTCGTCTCAGTATAAACCGCGGCAATCGCGGCGGACTACTGCTACTGCCGCGGTGCTACTGCGCACTACTACTGCGGCATGCTGTTGGTCGTCACCACCACAATCTGTGCTGGCTTGCCACCTTCGAACATCTCCGCGCCCGCCAGGTTGTCGTCGATCTCCGGAGTGCGCTCCTGCGCGGCGATGCCCAGATCCCGGGCCAGCTTCTCCGCCGCCTCGCGCGCAGGCTGGTTGTTGCTTGGGTACAGCACCACGGACTCGGGGAAGCGGCCGGTCGGCAAATTGCCGTAGCCGGTGGACTTGAACTCGCCGCCGCGGATCTTCTTCGCCACGTCGCCGGCCAGGCCGCTGACCTGGGAGTTGTTCAGCACGGCGATGTACTCGTGCTCCGGGTCGATCTGGCCTGCCGGCGCGTTGTCTGGCTTCTCGTCGCGGTTCGCCTCAGGGTTGTCGCGACCATCCCGGCCATCGCCGTTCTCCCCAGGCTTATTCACCTCACCCGGACGCCCAGCCTCCGCGCCCGGCTTGTCCGCGCCGTTGCCGCCCGGCCGATCCGCTGCTCCCGCGTTGTCGCCCGGCGCGTTCTGCTCGCCGTTGTCACCCGCATTATTCTCCGACGCCACAGTCTCCTGCTTATCATCACCACTGAGCAACATGTAGCTGCCCCAGCCGATCAACAGGATTCCCACCGCCGCCAGGATCATCACCAGGCCGCGCAGGGGCACACCCTTGGTGTCGGGGTCCGCCGGCTGGCCGCCGTTGCCGAAGACGTCTTCATCCGTTGCTCCCCCAGCAGCGGCTGCCGTCCCTGTTTCTCCGACGCCGGCCTCCTCCACCCCAGCGCCCGAATCCTTTGCAAGGTTGAGGGGACGACGGTCGACCGTCACGGCCGCGGCGCTTAAGCCCGCGCCGGCGCCCAGGCCGGTGGCTGCGCCAGCTCCGAGGCTGGTGGCGCGCTCGTCGGCATTCTCGCCAGCATGCTCGTCGATGGGCTCGAAGTCCGCGTCCAGGATGCCGTCCTCTGGGGCGCCCTCGCGTGCGCCGTAGTTCTCCTCTGGCTCGTCGAGGTACGGGTTACGCTCCGCAGCAGCGTCAGTCTGCGCAGCCGGGTCAGCCGATGAAGCGTCCGAAGACGAGTACGGCTCTACCACGCGGTCTTCGAACAGATCGAAGTCCGCGTCGTAGTTGCTGTAGCGAGAGTCCAGGGAATGGCGTGGGCGATAGTTTTCAGACACGCCCCAATCGTAACTGCAGTAACACCAGCCACATGGAGCGACACGGGCCGAATCTACTCGCCCGCCTCACGTCCATCGCGGCGCCGCAATAACGTGCGCACCAGCGTCGGATCAAAATCAAGGGCATCAGGCCTGGAGATCAACGCATTGAGTTGCTGAAAATAACGGATCGGGCTTACCCCAAACTCCTGACGGATGCGCTCATTCTTCAACGCAGGATTGCGCCACCACTGGCGCTCGAACTCCAGCATCGATACTTCCCGCTCCGTCAACATGAGTCCCCATTGTAGAGCAGCCCGCAGCCGCGGCAGGCGCACACAGCGTCACGGCACACAGCTACACTAGAGCCCATGTCAATCATGCCCATCGTCATCGCCGGTGACCCCGTCCTCCACAATCCCACCGAACCCGTCGACCTACAGCCGGGGCAGGAACCAGACGAGCAGCTCGCCACCCTCATTAACGACATGTACGAAACCATGGATCGAGCCCACGGCGTGGGGCTCGCCGCCAACCAAGTCGGCGTCAACAAGCGCTTCTTCGTCTACAATTGCCCGGACATCGAAGGGCCCGACGGCACCACCCTCAGCCAGGAACAGATCGACGCCAACGGCGGCCCCATGCGCCGCGGCTGCGTGATCAACCCCCAGCTGGAAACCTCCACCATCCCCGAAACCATGCCGCACGACGAGGACGACGACGAAGGCTGCCTCTCCGTCCCCGGCTACTCCTTCCCCACCGGCCGCGCCAACTGGGCGCGCGTGACCGGACTGGACGAACACGGACAGGAAATCTCTATCGAAGGCTACGGCTTCTTCGCGCGCTGCCTCCAACACGAGGTGGGGCACCTCGACGGGTTCCTATACACCGACATGCTGATCGGACGCTACAAGCGCCAGGCCAAGAAAGCCATCAAGGCCGAGAAGTGGACCTCCGGTGGGAACACGTGGACGCCCGGCGTGGACAAGGATCCCTTCGGGCATGACGACCTGGATGACGTGGACAGCCTGAGCGGCCTGGATGACCTGGACACCACCAGCCAGCATGAGTGAGCACATCCACCTGGGCGAGATTGCCTCCGCCGCCTCCGGCGCACGCCGGGTGGACGGCATCCCCTTTCCTCTCTCTCGCAGAACCGACCCCGTGAGCGTGCACCCCGGCACCCGCGCGATCGTGCGCTATCTGCTCACCGACGGCGAACACGCCGGCAAAGCCACCGATGTAATCGGCGTGATCCGCAGTGTCGACCCGCTGGTCATCGACAGCGCGCAGCGCACCCAGCTCACCCTGGATGCGAGCAGCGTCGTGGTGCTCAAAACCCTCTCCGCCGCGCCCGTGCGCAACTCCGACATCCGCGCCGTGGAAGCCGCCACCGCCGCGGCCTTCCCCGGAATCCAGAACACCATGATCGGCCACTGGCTCGCCCGCGCCGGCGACGGCATCACCGAACGCTCCAACTCCGCCGTCCCCATCGGCCCCAATGCGGGAGTGCAGCCCGTGCCTCTCGAGGAGATCACCGCCTTCTACCAGGAGCACAACCTGCCCACCATGCTGCTCCTCCCCGACCGGATCGGCCGCACCGCCGAATCCCTGCCCGGCGAGCGGGGCCCCGAGATCATCGTCATGACCCGCGAGCTGGACGACCTCGACGACGTGGCCCCCGAGCTGGAACTCTTCGCCCGCAGCACTCTGGACCTCCGCCTAGACGACCACCCCACCCCCGAGTGGCTGTCCATGTACCACTTCCGCGGCAAACCCCTACCGGAAAAGGCACTGCGGCTACTCACCGAAAAGATCGACGGCCAGATGTGCTTCGCCTCCCTCTACGTCGATGGGCACCTCGCCGCCATCACACGTGGCACCATCACCGAGGGCGGTTCTCGCAACTGGCTCGGTTTTTCGGCCGTGGAGGTGGCGGAAGGCTTTCGTCGTCGAGGGTTGGCGTCGGCAATGGGCGCGGCGATGCTCACCTGGGGCGCGAAACATGGCGCTCACGCCGCATACCTGGACGTCATCGCCAGCAACATCGCAGGCCGGGCGCTCTATCACCGGCTGGGGTTCTCCGAGCATCACCGGCATCGTTCGTTGACTGTGCACCCTGGGAAGTAGGCTGGGACGCATGCGAATCGCCACGTGGAATATCAACTCCGTCCGCACGCGCGAAGAACGTGTGCGGGCGTTCCTTCAACGCGCCGACGTTGATGTCCTGTGCCTGCAGGAAACGAAACGTACCGACGCCCAGTTCCCCGACTTCACAGATACCGGCTACGAACAGGCGCACTTCGGACTGCATTCCTTCAATGGCGTGGCGATACTGTCCCGCATTGGGCTTAAGAATGTGAAGACGGAGTTTGGGCAGCCCGGGTTCAACAAGGACCTGACTGCCGAACAGGCCCTGGAGGCACGCGCGATCGGGGCGACCGTGGGCGGCGGCGCTGGCGACGGCGATGGCGTGGAGGTGTGGAGCCTCTACGTGCCGAACGGCCGGGCGATCTCCGACCCCCACTATTCCTACAAACTACGGTGGCTGAAGGCCCTGGCGGGCTACGCCGGCAAGGACGCCGCGGATGGGGGTGCCGACCGGCTCATCCTGGTGGGTGACTACAACATCGCCCCACGGGACAAGGACGTGTGGGACCGCAGCTTCTTCGACGGGAAAACGCACGTCACCCCCAGAGAACGTACGGCCCTGGACGAGCTGGAACGCGCCGGCATGACCCAGGCCACCGAGCTGATCCAGGACCAGTACACATACTGGGACTACCAGGCTCTGCGATTCCAGAAGAACGAAGGCATGCGCATCGACCTCCACTACGCCAGAGGCGTGACCGCCACGGATGCCCGCGTGGACCGCGACGAGCGCACCGGCAAGGGCGCTAGCGACCACGCTCCCGTGATCGTGGACTACACCCTGCCCTAAACACACCAACCTCTACGTATAAGCACACAAAGGCCGCACCATGGATCCGATCATCGTCGAGTTCTATCAGCTGCTCTCCGGGAGCGTGCAGACAGTCCTGCGCGACATGGAATGGTGGCAGTACCTGATCGTCATCGCCGACTACACTTTGAAGTTCATCGCGCTGGGCTGGGTGCCCAAGGACAGGCGCCCCAGCAGCGCCATGGCCTGGCTGCTCGCGATCTTCCTGCTGCCGTTCATCGGCCTGCTTCTGTACTTCCTGATGGGCTCGCCCTACATCAACCGTCGGCGCCACACGATCCAGAATCGGGCGAACGAGCTGATCCGGACCATGTCTGCCGAGGAGCCGGAGACCCCGAAAAACATGGTGCTGTCCAGGGAAATCCAAAGCCTGGTGGCACTGAACCGTGAGCTCACGGCACTGCCGCCCGTGGCCGGAAGCATGGTGGCGCTGCACAGCGACTACCGGGAATCCATCAAGGCCATGGCCGCCGCCATCGACAAGGCCAAGTACTTCGTCAACGTGGAGATGTACATCGCCGCCTACGACAGCACCACCGCACCCTTCTTCGACGCCATGGAGCGCGCCGCGAAACGCGGCGTGGATGTGCGCTTCCTGTGGGACCACATCGGCGCCCACAAGTACCCCGGCAACAAGAAGCTCGGCAAGCGACTAGAACGCATGGGCGTGCAGTACGAAGTCATGCTTCCGCTCAAGCCCTGGCGCTGGCGCTTCCGGCGCCCCGACCTGCGCAACCACCGCAAGCTGGTCATCGTCGACGGCACGTGGGCCTTCATGGGATCCCAGAATCTCGTGGAGCCCGAGTACCAGAACAAGAAGAACCACAAGGTGGGCCGCCAGTGGGTGGACGTCATGGCGGAAATCACCGGCCCGGTGGTCTCCTCCATCAACTCCGTCTTCGCCGTGGACTGGTACACGGAATCCGGAGAAACCCTGGACTTCATGACGCCGGGCGAACTGACCACCTGGCTGGAGGATGACAACAGCGACGTGGGCACAGACGTCATGCAGGTGGTGCCTTCCGGGCCGGGGTTCACCACCGAACCGAACCTGCGGCTGTTTAACTCCCTGATCCACCACGCCAAGAAGTCCTTGCGGATCGTGAGCCCCTACTTCATCCCCGACGAGTCCCTCCTGGAGGCCGTGACCACCGCGTGTTACCGCGGAGTGACCGTGGAGCTGTACGTCTCCGAGAAGTCCGACCAGAAAATGGTGGGGCATGCCCAGGCCTCCTACTACCAAGAGCTCCTGGACGCGGGAGTGAAGATGTACCTCTACCCCGCCCCGTATGTGCTGCATTCCAAGTTCCTCATCGCCGACGAGGAAGTGGCGGTGATGGGCAGCTCCAATATGGATATGCGCAGCTTCTGGCTGAACTACGAGTGCAGCCTCATGGTGGGCGACGGCGCGATGCTTGAGTCGCTCAATGAGCTGGCACAGGACTACAAGGATAAATCCACCCTGCTGACCGCCGAGGAATGGAACACGCGCCCCTGGTACAAGCAGTATGTGGACAATCTGTGCCGCCTCACCAGTGCCCTGCAATAAGGACCTGCGCTAAGGAATGATCAGGAGCGTTACACGGGAACCACTCTTTACGTTAAAAAAGAAAAACTTAAGATAAGCCAAAAGTTTTACGTACCCGCACAAACAATGGTGCTGTCTGCAGTACTATGTGCACATAACGAAGACACCATTATGGCTGTAATAGAAACACCCACTAAAAGGAAGTGACGGCAGATGACCAACGAACGCGATGATTTCAGCACCCTCAACGACTTCGACGCGTCCCATCGGGACACGTACAGCTCCCGCATCCGCGGTCATCGCGCCCCCGAAATGCTCCCCGAGATCGACGTCGCCGAGATCGCGTCCAGCGTCTACGACTTCCTCTCCGGCATCCGCCGCCTCATGGAACGCCCCAACCAGAAGCTCTCCATCTCACAATCCGAAATCGAGGTCCTGCAGTTCATCGGCCAGCACCCCGGCTGTGGCGTGTCAGACATCGCACGCCTGCGTTTCCTCCGCGCCTCCAACGTCTCCGCAACAGTGCGGCGTCTCATTAACGGCGGCTTCGTCAAACGCAAGGCCAACGACCAGGACAAGCGGGCCCAGAACCTGTACCTCACCGACGACGGCATCGAGATGATGAACTCCATTACCGACGAATGGGCACTGCTCATTGCGCGCGCCACCCGCCGCATGGACGCCCGGGACGTCGCGAAGCTCCGCCGAGGTGTGCCCGCGCTGCGCAACCTGTCCATTGCCGCCGAATCCCTCATCGACGACATCCAGCGCTCCCACGAGGCCTAGGCCGCGCGGCGGCGCCCGAACACCACCAGCGCATTACCGCAGTGAGCCACCACTGCCGAGGCGCACATCGTGAGCGCAAGCATCATCAGCTTGTCCTCCCCCATCGCCGTCATAGGGCTCACCAGGCCGGCCACCAGGAACTGAACCGCCCCCAACAGTGCCGATCCCGCGCCGGCATAACGCGCAGCAATCCCCTGCGCCAACACCGTGGTGTTCGCCATCATCAGCCCATTGCCCGCGGTCGTGGTGATGGTGCACAACAGGCAGACAACCACCAACCACAGCGGCGCAGCAGCCTCAGCACCCTCGGCTGCAGCACCCGCAGCGCCCGGCACATGCGGCACCACGAACACCGCAACCACCAACAACGCCACAGCGCCCAGCGCGAGCAGCACCACACCCCACTTTTGCAGAGTCCGCGGATCCACCACACCGGCCAGCCGCACGTTCACCACGGACATCACAATCAGCGCGCTCGCGTTCACAGCAAAAGCCACCGAATACGCCACCGGCGACAGCCCCAGTTGAGACTGAAACACCACCGAGGACCCCGCAATAAAGGCGAACATCGTGCCGAAGCCGAAACCGAAAATCAGCACATGCCCCGCGAACTCAGGGATCTTCAGGAGCGTGCCCATCCTGCGGTAGGTAGACAGCACGCGCCCCTCACTGCGCGCGCTGGCGTCGAGGCTCTCCGGGTTACGCACGGCAACCCCCAGCTGCACTACGGCCACCGCCGTCAGAACCCAGAAGACGCCACGCCACCCCGTAACCTCATGCAGCACACCACCGATCAACGGGGCCACAATCGGAGCCACGCCATTGATCGCCATCAGCACCGCAAAGCTCTTGGCCGCCTCCGACGGCTTCGACCGGTCCGTGATGATCGCGCGAACCAGCACCACACCAATGCCACCGGCAATGCCTTGGAACAGGCGGGCCGTCACCAGAATCTCGATGCTCGGAGCCAGCGAACACACCAGGCTGGACAGCACACCAAGAAGGGTTCCGCTGATGAGAAGTTGGCGTCGTCCCCATGAATCAGAGACGGGGCCGAACAGCACCTGGCCCACGCCCATCCCGATCATGAACGTGGTAATCGCCAGCTGCGTGGTGGTAGCAGCGGTGTGCAGCTCCGCCGTGATTGCAGGAACGGACGGCAGGAACATGTCCGTCCCCAGGGGCCCGGCGGCGAAGATCAACGCCAAGCCCACAAACGGCATCAGCGACAGCCGCGCGGACGCACCCCCAGCGCCCGGCTCACCTCCCGCGCCCGGCGCGGGCTTAAGCATCACGCTTGTTCAGCGCCACCACACCAGCGGCAAAGATCACCACGCACCACAGTGCGAAGTACAACGCGGAGCCGGTCTGACCCAAGGTGTCGTGCCACACCGCTTTCTCCACAGGCATGCGTGCCACGTAGTTATCCATGTGGGAAAACGGCATCCACTGAGGCAGCACGTCTCGCACCTTCGGGATCAGCCCCACCACCACAGTTTCGACGATCATCTTCCACAGCAGCAGCAGAGCAATCGCGCCGGCAGTGTTGCGGATCAGGTAGCCCACGCCAATGGCGATCATCGCGGAGAGGAACGCGTACAGCACCGTGCGGCCGATGTAGCCCCACACATACGCGGCGGAGAAGCCGACGAGGTCCAGCAGGGCGTCGTTATCAATTTGAGTGCGGAAGGTCAGCTCCATGCCCAGGATGGACAGCAGCGCAGCGATGAAGGACACGACCACCGCGATCGCGCCGTACACGCCCAGCTTCGCCACGGCCAGCTTCCAGCGTGCCGGGGTGGACAGGACGGACATTTTCTGCGTGCTATGCGCGTATTCGGAGGTCACGGTCATCACGCCCTGGATCAGGATGATCATCACGCCGAAGGTCGACAGGCCGGTCAGGGCCACATTTGGCCGCAGCATGCCGAGAATGGCGAATGCCTCCATAGGGTCGCTGGATGCGTCGTTATCCTTCAGAGTCCAGCCGCTTGTGAGACCCATCAGCAGGGCCAACGCGACAGAGAAAAAGATGATGAGCGCGCTGGTCCACCACAGGCCCTTGGTACTGCGCAGCTTGATCCACTCCGCCTTCATGACATTAAGCACGTGGCTCCTCCTTGCCGTGTTTCTTCAATAATTCCGACGCCGGCACCGACCCCGTTCCCCCACGGCGGCCACCGGAGCCCCGTCGGGATGGGGCTTCGGGCTGGGCTTGCTGTTGTGGTGTTTGCTGTGGCTGGGCCTGCGGGGCCTGTCCGTTGCTGCTCGCGTGGTACTCCACGCTGTTGCCTGTCATGCGCATGAATGCGTCCTCCAGGGATGGGCGCACTTCAGCCAACTCGCGCAGCAGGATGCCACCGCTGAAGGCGAGCTCGCCAATCCAGTCACTGTTCTTGCCGGGCACCTTCAGGGAAGGGCGGCCCTCCTCATCCGTGAATGGCACGCTGGTGACGGATTCCTCGCTGAGGAGTGTGCGCAGGGCGTCGAGGTCGTCCGCGCGCACCACGGTGGACACCTCGGAGGCGTTCTTGGTGAAGTCATGGGTGCTGGTGTTCGCCACCATCTTTCCCTTACCGATGACCACCAGGTGGTCGGCGGTCATGGACATCTCGCTGAGCAGGTGCGAACTGATCAGCACCGTGCGGCCCTCCTTGGCCAGGGCGCGGACGAAGTCGCGCACCCAGCGGATACCTTCGGGGTCCAGGCCGTTGACGGGCTCGTCCAGGATCAGCACTTCGGGATCTCCCAGCATCGCCGCTGCCAGGCCGAGGCGCTGCCCCATACCCAGGGAGTACTTTCCGGCCTTGCGCTTGGCAACCTCCGTGAGGCCCACCATCGCCAGCACCTCGTCCACGCGGGCACGGGAGATGCCGTTGGAGGCGGCGATCCACTCCAGGTGCGCGCGGGCGGAGCGGTTGGGGTGCACCCACTTGGCGTCGAGCAGAGTGCCGACCTTGTGCAACGGCTTGTCGTAGGCACTGTAGGGCTTTCCGTCGATCAGGGCTTCGCCTTGAGTTGGCTGGTCAAGGCCTACGATCATACGCATCGTGGTGGACTTGCCGGCACCGTTGGGGCCAAGGAATCCGGTCACGATGCCGGGCTTGACCTCAAAGTCCAGGTTGTCCACCACTGTCGTACCACCATAGGTTTTGGACAGGGAACTCACTGTAATCATGGTCACCAGTGTGCCACACTCTCGGCTCTCAGGATAGGGGAACGAAAGTTTAGTTATAGGTTTGTTATTAGGTTAGGCACAACTTTTTCAGAACTCTTCACAACTTCTCCAGGACTCCCCACAATTCAGCAGCCCGGTTTTCCCAAGTGTGACCAGAGTGAAAGATGAGCCGTATATAATGCAGCACATGCCCCCTCTACAGGCGTTGCATGCGGACCGCTGGCTGGACGAAGAAGATGTCACAGCCAGCAATCGCCGTTCCGTCAAAGGCGCCCTCTCCCCGCTCGTGGAGTCCCTGCGCCGTGCCGCCACCTCCGCGCGCACCACACCGGGCAAATTCACCATCGTCTCCTTCATCCTGGTCGTCGCGATCCTCGCCGCGGGCCTCGCCGTGGGACTGAGCGCCGACTCGCGCCAGACGAGCCTGAATAGCCTGGTCACCCGCACCGAACCGTTATCCAACGACGCCCAAGAGCTCTTCAACTCACTGTCCGTCGCCGACTCGGCCATCACCACCGGATTTCTACAGAAATCCGGCTCCAACCCCGCCGCGAAAGCCACCTTCGACGACGCCATCACGGACGCCTCCGGGGCCGTCGTCCGCGCCGGCCACGGCATCACCAACGTGGAGTCCCGGGAGATGGAGCTGATCCTGTCCATCCAGGAAAACCTCCCCCAATACATGCACCTGGTGGCCATGGCGGAGGCCAATGACCGCCAGCTCAACCCCATCGGAGCCAGCTACCTCACCCAGGCCTCTGCACTCATGCAACGCACCATGCTGCCCGCGGCAGAGGAACTGTACACCACCACCAGCAGCACTCTGTCCAAGGAGCAGGACCGCCTGGTGGCTCCCATGTGGTTCCCCCTCACCGGGTTGTTCGCCGCCGTGGCGATGCTGTTCCTGGCGCAGATCTGGCTCACCGCCAAAACCAACCGACGCATCAACATCGGCTGGTTCCTGGCCTTTAGCCTGATGCTCATCGCCACTTTGTGGTCCACCATCTCCTCCGCCGTGGTCTGGTACCAGGGCACCCAGGCGGTGCAGAGCTCCGTCCAGCCGCTGGAGAAGCTCACCCAGGTGCGCATCTCGGTGCAGCAGGCGCGCTCCCAGGAGGCCCTGGGGCTGATCCAGCGCGACTACGACGAGCGGGCCCAACAGAAGTTCTCCGAACGCATCCTCGCCATCGATAAGACCCTCGTCGACCTGCGCGACGAGGTGGATATGCCCTCCCACATCGACAATGCCCGCGAAGCGCTGCGGCAGTGGGACCACACGCACGC
The DNA here is from genome assembly GCF_014490575.1 of Corynebacterium zhongnanshanii. NCBI lineage: Bacteria > Bacillati > Actinomycetota > Actinomycetes > Mycobacteriales > Corynebacteriaceae > Corynebacterium > Corynebacterium zhongnanshanii. The sequence continues at coordinate 318,287 of NZ_CP061033.1, read as the reverse complement.
ATCCATGGTGGCGCAGATCCGCGAGGGCGACTACCAGCGTGCCATCAGCGTATCCATGGCCGAGGAGGCCGGTGAGGGGCCGAAGAGCTTCACCACGCTGGACGAGGACCTCCAAAACCTCATCTCCATTACGCGAGAGGACCTCCAGCACGTGCTGATCGGCGGCCGTGTGGCAGCAGCACGCATCTCTATGGTGGTGGTCATCATGACCATCCTCGCCGCGCTGCTGGTGGTCCTTGGCATCCGCCCACGAATGCAGGAGTTCCTGTGATGACGATGACACAGAACCGACGCCTCACCCTGGCCGCCGCCACGATGGCCGGTCTGATGGGGCTCACCGCCTGCACGCAGCAACCCGATCAGCTTCCCCACTGGCCCGAACCCACCGTCACCGCAGACACCGACCTTCCCATGGGGGCCGTGGTCGAAAGCCTGGAGGACACCGACTCCCACGAACGCCCCACCGACCCCACCCCCTTCGGCTCGATCAGCCCGGACAGCCGCCTGCCCGAGCAGCGCGTCGCCGAGATCTACCACCGCGGGCGCATCATCGTCGGTGTTGCCCAAAGCCTCAACCGCCTGGGCTTCCGCAACCCCGCCACCGGCGACCTCGATGGGTTCGAGGTGGAACTGGCCCGCGAAATTGCACGGGACATCTTCGGTGATCCCACCAAGGTGGAGTTCCGCTTCGTCGATTCGCTCGACCGCGTGAAGGCCCTGAACGAGGGCAACGTGGACATCGTCATGCGCACCATGACCATCACCCGGCACCGCCAGGCCGAGGTCGAGTTCTCCACCCCGTACCTCCATGTCAAAAACCGCCTGTTGGTGCTGGAGGATTCGGACATCAACTCCTTCACCGACCTGCGCACGAAGCGGGTCTGCGTGGCCCGAAACTCCACCTCCGCGGACCTCATCAGGGAATACGGGCCAAGGGAGCTCATGCGTACCAACACGTGGACCGACTGCCTGATGGCGATGCAGCGCCACCAGACCGATGCGATTTTTACCGACGACGCCATACTCTCCGGTCTCCAGGCGCAGGATCCCTATACACGGCTCATCCGTGAATCCACGAGCGAAAGCGACTATGGGGTGGGCATCGCCTCCAGCCGTAAAGGCCGCGAGACCACCGGGCTTGTGATGCAGGTCAACGCAACGCTGCAGCGCATTCGCAACGACGGAACCTGGACACGGCTCTACAACACGTGGCTGGCGGACTACCTGGGCGCCAGCCAGATCCCACGTGGAAGCTACCGCACGGAGATCGAGGACACGGAGCTCCAGGAGTTCCGAAAGCACCATGGCTACAACGGAGGGGAGTCCTCATGAGTCACGCAGACCACGACCGCGAGCTGGGCACGCAGGATGATGTGATGGCCGAGGCGCACACTGATGCGCACACCGAGGCAACCACTGATGCGCAGACCGAGGCAACCACCGAGGCCAACACAGCAGCCCGAGCCGAGGCAGAGTCTCAGGCGACCGAAGCGACCGTGTTCGACCCCTTCGCCGACGACGAGGACGACGACGGTCCCCACACCGAGGCCGTTGCCTTCGACCCCTTCGCCGATGACGACGAAGTCACCGACGCCGCCGTGTTTGCAGACACCGACGACTCCACAGCCCCATCCACCGACCCCACCGCGGCGCCCGCCGACAGCGCGGGCGAACGCTCCCGCCGGGAAGCGCTTAAGAACTTCCGGCAGCTCCGCGGAACGGAACGCCAAAGCGACCGCGTGGCCGGAGGCATGGTGGCGCTGCCCTTCATCACGCCCTACAACCCCGACAGCGCCACCATGGACCCCACGGACGCCATCGCGCAGGGCACCGAACCGCCGAAGCTCTCCCCGGGCGACATCGTCGCCGGCCAATACGAGGTCCTCGGGCCCATCGCCCACGGCGGCATGGGGTGGATCTACCTCGCCATCGACCACAACGTGGCCGACCGCTACGTGGTGCTCAAAGCCATGATGGGCACCGCCAACGCCCACGAACGCGCCGTCGCCGAATCCGAACGCGCCTTCCTGGCGGACATCACCCACCCCGGGATCGTGAAGATCTTCAACTTCATCGACGAACACGATATCCGCAACGAAAAAATCACCGGCTCCGACGGCGGCTTCATCATCATGGAATACGTGGGAGGCCCCTCCCTGCGGGCCGTGCGCCGCCAATCGCCACGCGGAGTCCTCGACGTGGACATCGCCATCGCCTACATCCTCGAAATCCTACCGGCTCTGGACTACCTCCACTCCCGTGGCGTGGTCTACAACGACATGAAACCCGACAACATCATCGTCACCGAGGACCAAGTGAAACTCATCGACCTCGGAGCCGTGTCCGGAATCGGTGCCTACGGGCACATCTTCGGCACCCGAGGCTTCCAGGCCCCAGAGATAGCTACGACGGGGCCCACTGTGGCGTCGGATATATATTCAGTGGGGCGCACCCTCGCAAGCCTCATCGTGAAGCTCCCCGTGGAAAACGGCGCGTATGCCCCCGGGCTGCCCACGCCCGACGACGAGCCGCTGTTCCGCGAGTACCTCTCCCTCTACCGGCTGCTCACACGGGCGACGAACCCCGACCCGGACAAGCGCTTCTCCTCCGCCACCACCATGGCCAACCAGCTCAAGGGTGTTCTGCGGGAGATCCTGGCCCTGCGCGACGGGCGCCACTACCCGCACCTGGACACGCGCTTCACCGCGCAACGCTCCACGTTCGGGACCAAGCACATCGTGTTCCGCACCGACCAGCTCATCGACGGTATCGAACGCAGCGTGGAGATCACCGCACCCGAAGTGGTCGCGGCGCTGCCCACGCCCCTGGTCGACCGGAAAGACGCCGGCGCCTCGCTGCTCGCCGCCGCCAGCTACACCGAAGCCGCCGACCTGCTCAACACCCTGTCCGCAGCTTCCCAACAATACGAAATGCGCACCAGCGTGGAGATCCCACTATCCATGGTGCGCGCCCACCTGGACCTCGGGCAGACCACCGAAGCCCAGCAGATGCTGGACGAGATGAAACCGCGCCTGGAGAATGACTGGCGCTTCCACTGGCACTCCGGCATCGCGGCCCTGCTGCGCGGCGATTACGGGGCCGCCCAGGAGTTCTTCAACACCGTGCTGTTCATCCTCCCCGGCGAACCCGCCCCGAAGCTGGCCCTGGCGGCCACCGACGAACTGCTGCTGCAGCAAATGGGCGTGAACAACGCCAAGCTGCTGGACGAAACCGTCACCAAAGCCGCCTCCAGCCTGGCCTACGTGCAGAGAATCCCCATCGACGACTTCTCCACCGTCCCAAGCTGGGAGCACGTGGACCAGGACCCCGTGGCGCTGCGCTTCCACGCCATGCGCCTCTACGGGCTGGTCTGGTCCACCAACCCCGCCACCGTCTCCAGTGCCTTCGGCCTGGCACGGCAGCTGCACGCCGAAGGGCTGGTGGACTCCGCCGTGGCGGCGCTGGATCGGGTCCCGCAGAACTCCCAGTACTTCAACCAGGCGCGGCTTACCACCATCCTGCTGCTGGCCTCCAACAGCACCCAGGTCAACGAGTCCCGCCTGCGCCGGGCCGCCCGGCGCCTCGAGATCATGCCCACCACCGAGCCCCGACGGCCCCAGATCAAACTGGCGGTGCTGTTCGCCGCGCTGAAATGGCTCCAGCGCGGCAACACCGTCACGTCGAACGCCCCGCTGTTCGACGTGGACTTCACCGAACGGGGCTTGCGCAGCGGACTGGAGGCGGGACTGCGGAAGCTGGCCCGCCGCGCCCAGTTCAACCGACACGCCTACCGGCTGGTGGACATGGCCAATAAGATTCGACCGCGGACGTGGTTCTAGGCACCACGTCTCTAGACACCACGTCCGCGGCCGGAACTGCTCACAGCGTACGCCGCCAGGTTTTACTAGGAGCCCTCAGCCTCCTGCGCAATGTTGAAGGCGTACTGGGCAATCGCCAGCTCCTCATTCGTCGGCACCACGAACACCTTCACTGAAGAGTTATCCGTGGAGATCTCGCGAGGGCCTTCGGCATCCGGATCGGTATTGCGCGCGTCATCAATCTCGATACCGAAGTTCTCCAGGCCGGCCAACGCGTCCCGACGCACCGCCGCCGCATTCTCCCCCACACCCGCCGTGAAGGTGATCGCGTCCAGCCCGCCCAAGTTCAGCATGTACGAACCAATGAAGCGGCGCAGCGTGTGGATGTAAATGCCGTAAGCCAGCTTCGCATCCTCGTCGCCCTGCTCGATCTTCTCCAGGATCTCGCGGAAGTCATTCGCGCCACACACGCCCTTGAGACCGGACTTACGGTTCAACAGCTCATCCAGGTCATCGACCTTCAGGCCACCGGAGCGCACCAAGTGGAACAGGATGCCCGGATCGATGTCACCGGATCGCGTTCCCATGACCAGGCCCGCCAGTGGCGTGAGGCCCATGGACGTATCCTGCGCCACGCCACCGTCAATGGCGGTGGCGGACGCGCCATTGCCCAGATGCAGCGTGATCTGCTTGACGTCCTTCGGGTCCTTGCCCAGCAGCCCCGGAACCTTCTTCGAAACGAACTCGTGGGAGGTGCCGTGGAAGCCATAACGACGAATGTCGTACTCCTTCACCAGCTCGCGGTTGATCGCGTAGTTCGCCGCGGCGTCCGGCATGTCACTAAAGAAGGAGGTATCGAACACAGCCACGTGCGGCAGGTGGCCCAGCAGGTCCATGCACTCACGGATACCGTCAATATTCGCCGGGTTGTGCAGTGGCGCCAGAGGAACCAGATCCTCCAGCTGCTTCACCACATCCTTCGTGATGCGCACAGGACCCGTGAACTCCTTGCCGCCGTGGACCACGCGGTGGCCCACCGCGGCCAGATCCAGGTCCAGCGGGCCGAGGCCCAGGCCCGTCATCAGGGCGAAGGCACGCTCCAGGCCCACGGAGTGGCTAGAGATGGGGCGGCTATCCTCCAGAGTCTGGTTCTCCGTCTTGATCTTAATGAGGCCCTTCGGCTCGCCGATGCGCTCCACCAGGCCGGCGGCCATCGGTGGGTGGGAAGGATCAGCGGACGGGTCAATGACCTGGAACTTGATGGAGGACGAACCGCTGTTCAACACCAGAACATACTGTGACATGTGCTTGTACTCTCTTCTCTTCGTCGAGTGGATTTAACTACCCGGCCTGGATGGCCGTAATCGCAACAGTGTTGACGATGTCAGGGACGGTGGCGCCACGGGACAGGTCATTCACCGGCTTATTCAAGCCCTGGAGAATCGGCCCCACCGCCAAGGCATCAGCCGTGCGCTGCACCGCCTTGTACGTGATGTTGCCGGCATTCAAGTCCGGGAACACGAACACGGTCGCCTTGCCGGCCACATCGGACCCCGGCATCTTCGACTGGCCGACGGATTCGACCACCGCGGCGTCGAATTGCAACGGACCATCCAGCTGCAGTTCCGGCGCACGGTCCCGAGCCATGTCCACAGCGGCGGCCACCCGGTCCACGGCCTCGCCGGAGCCCGACGTGCCCGTGGAGTAGGACAGCAACGCAACCTTCGGGTCGATGCCGAACTGCGCCGCGGTCTCCGCAGAGACGATCGCGATCTCCGCCAGCTGCTCGGAGGTGGGCGCAGGGTTCACCGCGCAATCGCCGAAGGCCCACAGCACGCCGTCCATCACCATGAGGAAAATGGAGGAGACAGTGGAGGCGCCCGGCTTGGTCTTGATGATCTGGAAGCTCGGTTTGATGGTGTGCGCCGTGGTGTGTGCGGCTCCGGAGACCATTCCGTCGGCCATGCCCTTGTGAACCATCATGGTGGCGAAGTAGGAAATGTCCTTCATGGTCTCCCGCGCCTCGTCCAGGGTCACGCCCTTATCCTTGCGCAGCTCCGCGAAGCTTTCGGCGAACTCCTCCAGCAGGCTACCCTTCGTGGGGTCCGTGAGGTGAGCGCCGGTCAGATCCAGCTTCAGTTCCTTTGCACGGGCGGCGATCTGGGACGGGTCACCCAGGATCGTCAGCTGGCAGACCTTGTCCTCCAGGAGCTGGTGGGCGGCCAGCAGGATGCGGTCGTCATCGCCCTCCGGCAGGACAATGTGGGCTTTCTTGGCGCGCGCCTGCAGAATGAGGTTGCGCTCGAAGAGCTCCGGGCCGATGACTACGTCGCGATGCGAGGCGCTCAGAACAGCAGAGGAATCCACCAGCGGAATGGCGTGGCCTTCGGACTCCAGGGCGTCCGATCCAGAGTATGCGTCGCCCACGGTCCAGATGCCCTGGGGTGGGCGGCCGGCACGCACCAGCTTTCCGATGGCCAGCTGCAGGGCCACGCGGTCGTCCTCGGGCTCCGCGACCAGGAAGTGGGAGGCGCCGCAGGCGGCTGCCAGGCGAGAATCGAAGGTGGTTTCCCCCGTTCCCAGCAGCACGGAGCCGGTGGTGTTGTAAGCGACCTCCAGTGCTTCGGAGAAGTCCAGGGCGCCGGGGCGCAGCGTGTCGAAGATGTCGACGGCGTCCACCTGGCGAAGGAGATCGGAGCGGTGCCCTGCGGCTGCCGCGATGGGGCTAATAACAGAAACGATCTGTGCAGCCTCTGACATTCCTAAAAAACTACCTTTCGGATTGGCGCGTCAGCGGCGCATCACCGGGGCATCGCCTCTGCCACGAGCGGGTGGGCCGGGCAGCGCGCGATGCAGTGTAATGCAATGTGATGCAGTGCGTGACGCATTACGTTTACCCATCCATTGTGCCCCAGAACACACTGTGAGGTCCGGCCGCTCCCCCACCCCCTGCATTTGAGCACAAGAAAAGGGGCAATGAGTGCATCTCATTACCCCTTGATGTGATCTACATCACTTATATGATTATGTAGGCTGCGCTTATACCTCGCTCGAGGTCGCCGAGCGCTCTTCCGTCGAAGTAGACGTCGCCGCACGGGAGCCCTGCCCCTGGCCCGCGGCCTTGCCCATAGAGTCACCTGCAGCACCAGCCTCGCTGTCAGCGTCGTCGTTCAGCGAACCCTCCAGCAGCGAGGACGTGCGCAAGCGCACCAGCGCGAACAGCACCGCCAGACCCACGGCAACCAGAACAACCACACCGGCCACACCGAAGTAGTTCACCAGGCGGATACCGTTCAGCACGATCAGCAACGTACCGACCACCATGCCCAGCGTGCGCGGCTTCACCACGGTCACGACCCACGCCGCGATCGGCGCGGCAATCGCACCACCGATCAGCAGGCCAAGAACCGGCCTCCAGTTCTGCGTCAGCTCGTCACCCATACCGAAGATGAAGCCAGCCACCGCCGCCGCGGTCACCAGGAACTCGGCGGTATTGACCGTACCGATGATGCGACGCGGCTCGGACTTGCCCACGCTCATCAGCGTGGAGGTGGTCACGGGGCCCCACCCGCCGCCACCGGTGGCGTCGAGCATTCCACCCATCAGACCCAGCACACCCAGGCCCGTGCGGGCGCGCTTCGTGGGCGACATCGGCTTCGTCTCAATCCCGCCCTTCCACGGCAGGGACACGAAACGCACCAGCACGTAGGCACCCAGCAGCACCAGCAGGGTGGAGACCACCGGCTCCGCAGATTCCGTCGAGAGGTTAGACAGCAAGTACGCGCCGCAGAACGCACCGATCGCGCCCGGGACACCCAGGGACAGCACCGTCGGCCAATGCACGTTCTTCAAACGCCAGTGGGACAGGCCCGAGAAGAAGGTGGTTCCGATTTCCGCAATGTGAACCGACGCCGAAGCGTGCGCCGGGGTCACTCCAGACAAAATCAACAGCGTCGTGGAGGTAACACCAAAAGCCATGCCCAGGGCGCCGTCGATCAGCTGGGCGACAACACCAACGAGGGCAAAAATGAGGATCTTCACGATCTACTCCTGATACATCAAGTGGGGTGGATAAAAAGGGGATAAGGAAGCTCAGATGGTCTGGGTGTGGTGACCGAGCTAGGAAGGCATGGTGGCGGCGTCCGCGCGGGTCAGAACCAGCGGCGCCAGAGCCACACCCAAGTGAGAGGAATGCCAGCCGCGCTGCGGCATTCGACAACGCTGCTTATCCCACAGGGTGCCTGGGGCAACGAAAAGCGGTTGAACGATGGTGTGTTCGTCGATAAAGGAATGAAACTCGTGCTCAATGGCCTGCGGGCCGGTGGCCACGAAGGAGCGGGCCTGCACAGGCGTGCGGGAGCCGCCGGCCCGAGCACACATGCCGGACAGCTTGCGCCCCACCACGGTGGTGAAGTCGGCGACGGTATCGTTGGCTCCGCGGACCGAGGAGCCCACGGAGTACAGGGCAAGCCGGCCAACATGCGGCGCGTTGCCGCCGTTGGCCCGGGTGGCCGAGGCCATCGCGAAGCGCGCAACCACCTCAGCCACGTCGTCCTCCGTGCCCAGACCATCGGCCAGCACCAGGTCTAGCCCCGTCGCGGTCTGCGCGCCCTCCAGCGCCTGGGGCACATCGTGACGCATGTGGAACGCGCGCGTGAACAGCAGCGGCACTACCACGGCCCGGGTGTGGCCTGCCTCCGCAAGATCGGCCGCCACCGAGGTCAACGTATCTTGCGAGAAATCCAAGTGAGCCGCGCGCACCTCGCGATCCCCTTGCTCCGCCACGGCGCACGCAAGGGTGTCAATCACGTCATCCGCCTGCGGGTGCCGGGACCCGTGGGCGAGGATGATGATGGGTGCACTGTTCATGATGGTTATCCGTGGTTATCTGGTGTCTGTCACTGTTTCTCTAGAGGCTCACAAGACTCACAAGGGTCTCAAGGCTCACAAGCCCCTAGAAATCCCAGCCGTCGTCCTCTGCCTCGGCAGTGGCCTGCTCGTCGATCAGCCCGGCGGTCAGGGTGTCGCCCGTCGACGGGTGGATCAGCAGCAACGAACCCACGTGACCGCCGCGGCGGTACGGTTCGATGGACAGAGGCTCAGCCGTGGTGATCTTCACCGTGGCGATGTCGTTGAGCGCCAGGGAATCCGCATCGCCGTGGGCGATCTCATCCTGAGGGCGGTTCTTGCCGGAGATGTCCAGGCGGGACACGATCTCGTCCACGCGACCGCGCACCAGCGCGGAGCCGTAGCGAACGAAGACGTTGCCACGCACCTTCAGTGGCGTCTCGGCCAGGTGGAACACCGTCGCGGAGAAGTTGTTGACCGGCTCCGGAACGTCCTCCGCCGCGATCAGGTCGCCGCGGGACAGGTCAATTTCCCGGTCCAGGCGAAGAGTCACGGACTCGCCGCGCGTGGCCGTGGACTGCTCGCCCTCCGGACCGTCGATGCCCTCGATCACGGCCTTGTGGCCCGCCGCCACCACCGTGTCCCCCACGGACACCGCACCGGCTGCCACGCGCCCGGCGTAACCGCGGTAGTCCGTGGCGTGGTCACGAATGACGATCTGGATGGGGAAACGCAGGCCGCGCACCGTGTCCTTATTTTCGACGCCCGGCGTGGCAGTCTCCAGGATCTCCAACACCGACGGCCCGGAGTACCACGGGGTATTCTGCGAACGTTCCACCACGTTGTCTCCCAACAGCGCGGAGGTGGGGATGATGTCCACCTTGTTCAGAGCAAGCTCAGAGACCAGCGCGTCAATATCTGACTTCACATCGTTGAACACCTGCTCGGAGAAGTCCACGGCGTCGATTTTGTTGACGGCAACGATGACGTGCGAAATCTTCATCATCGCAGCCACGGTCAGGTGACGTCGGGTCTGCTCCAGCACGCCGTTGCGGGCATCCACCAGGATGATCGCCAGCTCAGAGGTGGACAGGCCGGTGACCGTGTTGCGGGTGTACTGCACGTGGCCCGGGGTGTCGGCCAAGATGAAGCTGCGCTTGTCCGTGGCGAAGTAGCGGTAGGCCACATCGATGGTGATGCCCTGCTCGCGTTCCGCGCGCAGACCATCCACCAGCAGCGACAGATCTGGGTTCTCCAGGCCCTTGGCGGTGGACACACGCACGACCGACTCGTACTGGTCCGCCAGAATGGACTTCGTATCGTGCAGAAGGCGGCCCACGAAGGTGGACTTACCGTCATCCACGGAACCCGCGGTGCACAGACGCAGCGTGGGCAGCGCCTGCGCGGAATGTTCTGCCTCCGTCACAGCAGAGGCGGTTGCAACATCGGCAGTCATCAGAAGTAGCCTTCCTTCTTGCGGTCCTCCATGGAGGACTCAGAGAGTTTGTCGTCAGCACGCGTCGCGCCGCGCTCAGTGGTGGTGGAGGTGCGGATCTCGTCGATCACCTGCTCGATCGTGGAAGCGTCCGACAGCACGGCACCCGTGCAGGACATGTCACCCACCGTGCGGTAACGCACCGTCTTCGTGACGATCTCCTCGCCCTCCTTCGGGCCACCCCACTCGCCCGGGGCGAGCCACATGCCACCGCGCTCGAAGACCTCGCGCTGGTGGGAGTAGTAAATCTCCGGGATTTCTACCTCGCGGTCGCGGATGTAATCCCAGATGTCCGCCTCGGTCCAGTTAGAGATCGGGAAGACACGGATGTTCTCCCCGGCCTGGTGACGGCCGTTGTACAGGCCCCACAGCTCGGGACGCTGACGGCGAGGGTTCCAGCCACCGAAAGAATCACGCACGGAGAACACACGCTCCTTGGCGCGGGCCTTCTCCTCGTCACGGCGAGCACCGCCCAGGACGGCGTCGTATCCACGATTCTGAATGGTCTCCACCAGCGGCACGGTCTGCAGCGGGTTGCGGGTGCCGTCGGGGCGCTCCTGGATCGCGCCGGAATCGATCCAATCCTGGACCTTCGCGACGTGCAGGGTCACCTTCGGGTCGGACGCGATCTTGTCGCGGAACTCGATGACCTCAGGGAAGTTGTGGCCCGTGTCTACGTGCACCAACTCGAACGGAACCGGGGCGGGGTGGAAGGCGCGCTTGGCGAGCTCCAGCACCACCACGGAGTCCTTACCGCCGGAGAACAGCAGCGCCGGGCGGTCGAACTGGCCTGCGACCTCGCGCAGGATCTCGATGGACTCCGCTTCCAGGCTGGCCAGGTGCGGGGACAGCTCCCGGGAGTTGCGTGAATCGTTGTCCGAGTGAACTGGTTGAACAGAAGTTGTCATGTGTGTAGTCCGCATTCCGTCTTGTTAGTTCCAGCCCAACGACCGGAGCGAGGATCCTCACCGGGCGCAACTGGAAGGGTGCAGGTGGCGCATCCAATAGATGGGTAGCCCTGCTTGGTCAGTGGGTTGATGATCAGGTCGTGATCGTCGATAAAGTTTTCTACTTCCTCATCGGACCAGGCCACGATCGGGTTGATCTTCAGGCGACCCGTGCGGTCCACCTCCAACACCGGAGTGTTGGCGCGCAGCTCGTTATCCACGCGGCGCACACCCGTCACCCATGCCTCAAAAGGGTTCAGCATCCGCGCGAGAGGCTCGACCTTGCGCATGCGGCAGCATGCCGTGTTGTTGCGGCGGTAGAGGTCCTTGCCGTAGATCGAATCCTGCTCGTCCTTCGTGAGCGTTGGGGTCACGTTGGTCAGCGGCAGGGTGTAGCGCTCGACCACCTCGTCACGGGTCTGGATCGTCTCCTCAAAGTGGTAGCCGGTGTCCAAGAACACCAACTCCGCGTTGTGCAGACGCCCCTCCGTGAGCTCCGCCAGGATGGTGTCCTGCATGGACATCGTGACAGCAATACGCCCCGTGACGTGCTGCTCAGCCCACTCGATCACCTCTTCTGCCGTTGCTCCTTCGAGCTGGTCATTCCACTGTGCAACGAGCTCTTCGTGCGCGGCACGCTGCTCATCACTCAGCGGAGTAGTGGTGGTGGGTTCACCCTCCGGGCTGATATTCGGGTCGCGGTAGTCATCCGCGTTACCGCCCAGAAGACCCACCGGAGCTAGGAAGCTCATGAGTACCTCTCGTCGATCTTTCTGCAATTTAGACTGATCTGTCTAGAAAACCTGACTCAAAGCGTAGACCAATCTGTTCACTTCGGCAAGAAACCACCCAACTTCGAGCCTCACACAGCCAATAAGACCAGGTAGAGGCACACAAAACCTATAGACTGCCTGGTCTATTTTTACCTGGTCTGATCGTCCGGCACATGAGCCGACCAGGCCGCCCACAAGCGGCTATAGCGCCCACCGGCAGCCAACAACTCCTCATGGCTACCCGACTCCACAACCCGCCCCTCATCCATCACCATCACCACGTCAGCCCGCATCGCCTGATCCAAACGATGCGCCACCACCAACGCACTACGCCCCTCAACCACACGCTCCGCAGCCAACTCCAACTCCCCCGCCGCAGCCGACCCCGCCTCCGCCGTAGCCTCATCCATCACCACAACCGCCGGATCCATCAACAACACACGCGCCAACGCCACCTGCTGCGACTGCACCGGATCCAGACGAACCCCCATCGCACCCACCTGCGTATCCAAACCCTGAGCCAACTCACTCACCCAGCGGGCAGCCCCCACCTCATCCAACGCGCGCAGCATCTCCTCATCACTCGCCTGCTCCCGTGCAATCGACAGATCCTCGCGCAGCGAACCCGAAAACGTGTGCACCTCCTGGCTGACCATGGCCACGCGGGACGCGCGCTCGGCGTCGGATAAAGAAGACACAGCAACGCCATCCAGCAGCACACGGCCAGCATCCGGCACGCGCAAGCCCACCAGCAGGGACGCCACCGTGGACTTCCCCGCACCCGAGGCACCCACCACGGCAACCATCTGCCCCGGCTCAATCACGAAGGAAATGTCCTGCACACCGGCTCCCTCCTGGCCGCCATACGCAAAGCTCACCCCATCCAGTTCCACGCGGCCACGCCGCTCCGGCGCAGCACCACCCGGCACCGGTGCAGGCGGATCAATCACGACCCCCACAATCCGAGCCAAGGACGCATAGCCCGACTGCACCGTGTCCAACACCCGCATCAGCTGCATAATCGGCCCACGAATACGAATCATCATCAGCGCCGCCGCCGTCACCGCCCCCACCGTGACCACATCCCACCGCACCAACACGAAACCAATGGCCAGCACCCCGGCAACCAGCACGAACTCGCACACCGTCATCCAGATCTGCAAGACCATCATGCTCATCCGCGCACGCACACCCGTCGTCACCACCGCCTCCGACGCCCGCTCAATGCGCCCATGCATCACCGACTCCAGGCGGAACTCCCGCACCGTCCGCCGACCATGAATCGCCTCCAGAACCCACCGCGCACGCGTGGCCATCCACGCCCGCTCCCGCGCATAACGCCCCGGCGCGACCCGCAGATAATTGCGCGCCGCCCACACATAGATCGGCACCGTCACCACGGCCACCAGCAGCAGGCGGGGATCTAGGGTCAGCAGAGCCACCGACGTCGCACCGATCGTGAACACGCTCGTCGCTAAGATAGGTAGCGTTTCCGATACCGACGCCGACACCTGCGCCACGTCATCCGTCGACCGACTCACGAGCTCACCCGTGCCCGCGTCCTCCACCTGATGCAGCGGCAACCCTAAGGCGGTGCCCACCATCGTGGTGCGCAAGTCCGCGATCACGCGCTCGCACATCACGGACAGCACATAAAAGCCGGCGCCTTGGGCCACGCCGCCGCACAACGCCACGCCCAGCATCTTGAGGGCCACGATCAGGAGGTCGCGTGAGGCTTCGGAGGCTGTGTGTGCTGTGGCGCTGGAGGCTGTATCACCAGCGCTGGAAGTATGGACGCCCCGCACCACATCCACCACCTGCCCCAGCAGCTGCGGCATCATCACCGTGCACCACGCCCCCAGACACAACAACGCCACCGCCAGCACCGTCTTCCAGCGCGCCCCAGGGATCCGGGCGGCGTGGCGGGACACTTCCCGGCGCGTCTGCCCCCACGTGGCGAGAGGGAACGCTGTGCTCATCGGTCGGACTCCTCACCGCGTGTGTGTCTCGGCTGCGCTGTGTCATCCGGCTGCGCTGTTCTGCTTGGCTGCTGAGTGCCCCCCGCTGTGATCCACGACCGCGCCTGAGTCACCACCACCGTGGTCTTCCCTCTACGTGCCGCACGCACCCCCTCCACTATGCGGGCCTCCGTCATCGAATCCACCGCCGACGTAGGATCCTGCAACACCAACACCTCCGGATCAGCCGCCACCGCGCGCGCCAACGCCACACGTTGACGCTGACCACCCGACAACATCGAACCGCCCTCACCCACACGCTTCGACGCCCCGCCGGGGATATCCCCACAGCTCGCCGCATCCAACGCCGCCTCCGCCACCGCAGGATCCGGATGGACGTTATCCCCCACCGTCCCGTCGAACAGATCCGCCTCATGCGGAGCCACAATCGCCATCGACTTTGGCAACGCACCCACGCGCTCCAGCCACACGTGCGCCTCAGTGGGCGGGACCACCAGCAGCCCCGTCGGCAGACTATCCACCACCGCGCGCGCCTCGGACACCTCCATCGGATCATCAAACTCCGGCTCCGACGTCAGCACCTCCACCACACGCTCCGCCGACGCCCCCGACACCGCAATCCTGGACGAAAAGTTCTTTCCCAGCATCGTCATCGGCGTGATGATGAACTGCGTCAGCCCCACCACCGTAATCAACTCACCGATAGTCACCACGCCCTGAACACCCAGCCAGCCCGCGAACATCCCCACCACAGCCACATACAACGCCCCCGTGAACTCCGTCGTGGCATTCAATCCCGCCTCAGCGGCATTCGCCCGCACCGTCGCGCCATAAGCCTCATCCGAGACCACCCCATACCGACGCCGCACCGTCATCACCGCCCCCAGGCCCTTCACCACACGCAACCCCTGCACCACATCCGTCGCCGTCGCCGCCGCCCGCGCCAACGCCCGCTGACGCACCCCCGAACGCGACCGCAACGGACGCGCCGCCCGCAAAGAAATCGCCACAATAACCGGCCCCGCCAGCAACACCGCCACACCCAACGGCGGATAAATCCACACGATCATCACACTCGTGTACAACAACGAGCCAATCTCCGCGACCGGGAACACCGTCAACATCACGATCTCAGACACACGCGCAGTATCCGTACTCGCAATCGACAACAACGCCCCCGCCGAACGCTCCCCCTTCATCCCACGCGGATCATTAATGCGATCCGTCACCGCCATACGCAACTGATGATTCAAATTCAGCGCGGAACGCTCCATGAAAAAACGACCACAGAACATCACCACCGCATTCAGCGCAAACACACCCAGCAACGCCGGAATCCACGTCGCCAACGCCGCCGCACTACCCGTCGCCACCGCCTGATCAATCGCCCGACCCACAAGAATCGGCACCGTGGCATTCGCCAAAAAACCCATCAACACGCACAACGACGCGATGATGCTCCACGGACGTTGAGAAAAAGCAACACGCGCCAACCACCGCGGCGCGGCGGCGTCGGGCACAGGGCGCGGGGTAACAATAAACGTCCGGGCAGGCCTGCTACGCCGACGTGAGAACACAGGAGGCACAATCATTCACCCAGCACTCAGCCGAGGTTCAGGTGACCGTGAAACTTCACCGAAAAGACCCGCAAACACTCGCGACACTGCCACGCATTATCCGTCTCCATATCCGGAAAAAGATTCTCAGACATGCAATACGGGCAATTATTCACCGTCGCCCGGCGAGCATTCGGATGCCCCGTGCGCCCGCCAATCGCCTCATTCACAGACGGCAAAAAGTCCTCATCAGGAACTGACATGGCACACTCCCTCAGCTAGATCAGTTAAACAAGCAGCTCGTCATCCGCACGCAGAACCCAATCGCGGAACTGCTCGCCCTCTTCGCGACCAGCCTTGAAATTCTCCACAATACGGACCACATAATCACCCAGATCCTTAGAAAAGACCTGGTTGCCGCGAACCTTCTTACCGAAATCAGGGCGCAGACCCACAGATCCACCCAAGTGAACCTGGAATCCCTCCACGCGCTCACCCTCATCAGTCGTGAGGATCTTGCCCGAGAAACCAATGTCGGACAACTGCGTGCGGGCGCACGAGTTCGGGCAGCCATTCAAGGAAATCTTCAGCGGAACATCCAAGTCACCCAGGCGCTCCTCCAGCTCATCCACCAACGCAATCGCGCGCTGCTTCGTGACCACGTGAGCCAGCTTGCAGTACTCCAAGCCCGTGCAGGAAATAATGTCCCGGCGGAACGCGGACGGCTGAGCACTCAAGTGCTCCTCGGTCTCCTCCAGTTCCTTGGCCAACTTCTCGGCATCCTCACGGGACAGATCCAGGAAGAGCAATTCCTTATCCGCCGTGGTGCGGATGCGGGAGACACCATAACGCTCCGCGGTATCCGCCAAACGCTGCAGCTGCTGGCCATCCGTGTGGCCCACGGTAGGCTTCACACCCAGGTAGACCTTCCCATCCTGCTGCTCATGAATACCCACATGATCACGGTAACCAGGCCACTCCTCCGGAGCCTCACCATCGATCAAGGTGCGTCCCAGGTATTCCTCCTCCAGCACCTGGCGGAACTTCTCAATACCCCAGTCAGCCACCAGGAACTTCAGACGAGCACGGTTGCGCACCTTGCGGTAACCATAATCACGGAAGATCTTGACAACACCTTCCCAGACCTCCTGGACCTCCTCCAGCGGGCACCACACGCCCAAACGCTTCGCCAGCATCGGGTTGGTGGACAAGCCGCCACCGACCCACACGTCGAAGCCCGGGCCGTGCTCTGGGTGGACAGAACCGATGAACGCAACATCCTGCATCTCATGGGTCACGTCCTGGCGACCATTACCGGAGATGGCAGTCTTGAACTTACGGGGAAGGTTATGGAACTCCTCCTTCAGGAGGGACTCTTCCTTGATCTTCTTGATCGCCGGGGTGGCGTCGATGATTTCATCTTTGGCGATGCCTGCAACGGGCGATCCAAGGATCACGCGCGGCACGTCACCACAGCCGAAACGGGTGTTCAGGCCGACGTTCTCCAACTCATCCCAAATGGTGGGGACGTCCTCGATACGAACCCAGTGGAGCTGCACGTTCTGGCGGTCCGTGAAGTCGGCGGTGTTGCGAGCGTACTTCTCCGAGATGCGACCAATGGTACGCAGCTGCTCCGTGGACACCTGGCCGCCATCCAGGCGGATACGCATCATGAAGAAGTTATCCTGCAGCTCAGCGTTGGTCAGCGTAGAGGTTTTTTCACCATTCAGGCCCTGCTTGCGCTGGGTGTACATGCCCACCCACTTGAACCGTGGGGCGAGGTCAGCGGCCGGAATGGAATCAAAGCCTTCCTTGGAGTACACGTCACGGATGCGCTGCATCACAGACAGGCCGGGGGCCTCCTGTTTGATGCGTTCGTCGTCGTTGAGGGGCTCAGTTCCGTCGACTTTCCACTGACCCTGTGGACGGGGCTTACGGGCTGGGCGCGCCTTCTTCGCGGGACGTGCAGGCGCTGGAGAGTCCGTCATGTCAATGCATCCTTTTCGTATAGACCAAGCTGTCTAAGCATAGTAATGACAAGTACAGTAGACCGATCTGTTCATAAATTCAACAACACAGTTGATTTTTATAGACCAATCTGTCTAGAGTTGTCGCTGTAGTTCACACCATGCGGTAATAACCCTATAGAACCCTTCTAGAACCGCTCTAGAACCCTCTAGAACCCCCTCAAAACCCAAGGAACGTCGAAACACATGCCTGAACATCGCCCACTGCGCGTAGCCGTCATCGGATCCGGACCAGCTGGTATCTACGCCTCTGACGCACTGACCAAGTCCAACACCGACGTCAGCATCGACATCTTCGAACGCATGCCAGCCCCCTTCGGACTCATCCGCTACGGCGTGGCCCCAGACCACCCACGCATCAAGGGCATCATCAAGTCCCTCCACAAAGTTCTCGACAAGCCAGAGATCCGCCTCTTCGGAAACATCAATGTCGGCGAAGACGTCACCCTGGACGAACTGAAGAACTATTACGACTCCGTCATCTACGCCACCGGAGCCACCGACGACCGCGACCTCGACATCCCTGGCGGCGAACACACCATCGGCGCCGGCGAATTCGTTGGGTTCTACGACGCCAACCCACACTTCGAAGAGTCCTGGGCCCTCGACGCAGACTCCGTCGCCGTAGTGGGAGTGGGTAACGTAGGCCTCGACGTCGCACGTGTCCTCGCCAAGACCGGCGACGAACTGCTCGTCACCGAAATCCCCGACAACGTCTACGACTCCCTCAAAGACAACAAGGCCAAGGAAGTGCACGTGTTCGGCCGTCGCGGACCAGCGCAGGCCAAGTTCACCCCGCTGGAGCTCAAGGAGCTCAACCACTCGGACACCATCGAGGTCGTTGTCGACCCCGAAGATATTCAATACGACGCCGGCTCCGAAGAAGCACGCCGCAGCTCCAAAATCCAGGACATGGTCTGCACCCTCCTGGAGCAGTACGCCATCGCCGACCCCAAGGGCGCACCACACAAGCTGTACCTCCACTTCTTCGAATCTCCCGTCGAGGTGAAGACCGACGACAACGGCAAGGTCGTCGCGTTCGTCACCGAGCGCACCGAACTCACCGGCAACGGATCCGTCCGCGGCACCGGCAAGCTCACCGAATGGCCCGTCGGCGCCGTGTACCGCGCCGTGGGATACAAGTCCGACCAGCAGGCCAACCTCCCCTGGGACGAGAAGGAAAACGTTCTCCCCAACGTGGGCGGACGCGTCCTGACTGAAGGCCCCACCGCAGACGGCATCGCGGGCGTTCCTGGCTCCGCCGACCCAGAAGCCGAGCTCCGCGAGCGTCTCCCTGGCGTGTACGCCACCGGCTGGATCCGCCGCGGTCCCGTCGGCCTTATCGGTAACACCAAGGGCGACGCCAACGAAGCCGTAGCCAACCTCCTGGAGGACTCCGAAGCTGGCATCGGATTCGACCCAGCCCACCCTGCCGAGGAAGACGTCAACGAGTTCCTCAAATCCAAGGGTCTGGAGTACACCACCTGGGAAGGCTGGTACGCACTGGACAAGCACGAGCGTGCTTTGGGCGAGGCCGAAGGTCGCGAGCGCAAAAAGGTTCGCGAATGGGACGAGATGCTCAAGCACTCGAACAACTCCTAGTCAGCCGATAAGGACCCGTTAGGTAGGAAACCCTAGCCGTGAGAGAAATTCTCAGGGCTAGGGTTTTGCTTATGGTTGTTGTGCTGGGTTGATAGTAGTTGTTACTCGGGTTGGCGCCTCGGTAAGCGGCAGGCACTCTCAGCCTCGAGCTCTAGAGCTTCTTGTGCATCTCGATATGCTTAATGCCTTCTTCCTCGAAGACCTCACCCACGGGCTCGAATCCATAGGATTCGTAGAAACCCTGCAAGCGGATCTGCGCTTCTATCTTCACCACCGCATTGTGCGTGTTCGGGTCCAAAGCGGCAGCGCGAGCCGTGCACACTTCCAGAGCCTCCTTGAGGAGCCCATGTGCAATGCCATAGCCTCGCATATCCTCAGCCACACACATGCGCCCAATGTGCTGCTCTTCGGGTGGCCCGAAGACGCGCGCGGTTCCCACAAGCCTTAGCGGCGAACCGGGATCCGCTACCCCAAAGGGACAATCATGCCCGCTGCCTGGGTGCACGTAAGCCATGATGTGGTGTGTTCCGGGGTAAGCATCGGTGTCATCAATCTCAGCGAATGGTGCCCGTTGCTCGTTCACAAAAACTTCTACGCGAAGTTTCAACAGCGCAAATACTTGTTGAGCCGGCATGCTCAAAAGCGCGCGACCTGTGTAGTGGACCTTCGGTGCGTCCTGTACATCCTGTGCGTCCTGCATGCCCTGTACATCCTGTGCTTGTTCGTTCGTCGGTGCGATCATGCACCACACATTAGTACTCCTACTGTCGTTTGTGCGCAGAAATAAGAAATCTTCTATTTCCCCAGCATATGGCCTACCTCCCTACCCCCCCCTTTCCTACACACCTTCACACATCTTCACACACTTTCACCCCCTTTCACGCATCAGCCTCGTCTCGACGAGCTTCTCGCCGCAGCAGTGGCCCGTGGTTTCCCCACACTCTGGGGTTATCGTTGGTCACTGGGCTTCGTTCTGGATCTTCACTCTGTGGAGGAATCCACACCACTTTGTCTGGCCCAGTCGCATCCCCCACATAGGTCCACCAGCGTCCGGGGTTGCGCCGTGCATCATCCACGCGCGCATGATTCCGGGGATCGACAAGGGTGAGGTTGTCGATGTCGGTGGTTCCTCCGTATTCCCATCCTTGTATGTGGTGAATGTGGCACCAGGCTGCTGGGGTATCCGACCCCGGCGCGGTCGATCCACCCTCCTCTCCGAAGAGGGCTAGGTACTGGTCGAGGCTTCCTAGCCTGCTGCTCCGCCCCAGCCACAAGGTTCTGGCGTTGAGATCCAGGACCTGCAGGTACACATCCTGCGCTAGGGCGGCCTCAATCAGCTGATTCACGGGCATGAGTGTTCCAGTGTCCGTCATCCCCATGCCGGTCCGGCTGAGGAGCTGATCCAAGGTCATGGTTGCCACGATCGTGGTGGCCCCTCGGGCGGGATTCATACGCCGCGGCTTCAGTTCCGGCGACGGAGCCTCTTCGCCTTCTTCGGGCTTACCCGCACCGCTCTGTTCACCACTAGGCAACTCGCCACCAGACAGCTGATCACCAGACCCCTGTCCTCCGGACAGTTCACCGTCGGACAGCAATCCACTGAGCTGCAATTCCTTCAAAAACGCGTCCTGCTCTTCACGGGAGAACCCGCCAAACAGCGCGGCTTCTAAAGCATCGTGCCTGCGTTGGCTAGGGTTCCTGCGATCCTGCTTGGCTCGCTGATCGGAGGTCAATTCCGCCCCGTCAGGGCCTTGCGCATCGCACAGGTCTCCCGCTTTCGCGTAATCTGCCCACAGCTTTCGCAGTACCGCGGCACACCGCGGGGTGATAGTCCCCTTGAGGGTCGACAGGCCGTCTGCGCCGGCGTCGCTCAGCGTGAGCCCTCGCTTACGCTGCGTGTCCTTCTCGTTGTAATCCGCCTCCATGCCGTGTGCGTGCAGCAGCTGCTTCAGGCGGGTGGCAATCCCCTTCGTGACCGCTGGCCCGGAGGAACGGATGGCCTGCGCAATCGGCTCATCGGAAATCTTCGTGAGCAGATCATGCACTGCCCGTGGCGACTTTTCGATGGCAATGCCCACATCCGCCACAGCTCCGCAATGGGCCGCCCCGTCTCGCACTGCTTCACGCAGCGCTGGCATGAACTTGCGGCGCGGCTCGTCACTATCCGGGCTGATCGGCCTGTTGTCCAAGCGTTCTGCCGCAACGACACGCTGCATCGCTTCTGCGCTATTGAGCCCGAAGTCCTTCACCATCGCGTTCCGGCGCTTCGTCCTCGTATCCGGCAGGTTCGCCTCATTTCCATTGATAAATGCCACATCGGCCAGCCCCATCTTCTTCCTGCAGCGTTCCAAGTCCGCATACAGTTGAGCTGCATCCTCGCGATCCCACGCGTCAGCCTGGCACTCTGCAAGCTCGTTGGCTAATGCTTCGAGCTCGCCAATGATCTGCGGTAGCCGGATCCGCTGCATCAACAGCGTGCCCCCGTCGCCTATACCCGATGTCATGTCTCTTCACCCCCTTCATGGTGCCGACGCACCAGCGTTGGATCCCCAATCCTTTCCTTTCCCCCATAATAGAACACACACTCCAATCCCACAACCCCCAACCACAAAAAAGAACACCCCATCCACCTCCACCGCAGGTCAGCGATAGAAAATAAGATAGGGCGTTCGAATACGACGCTGGGCGTCGAATATGAAAAATCAGAACAGGATCACTGCGCCGCAGCCACCGCACGTTCCCCAATGGCGGCGCATTCCTCACTGCCGCAGTGCCTCGTCGCAGGGTTCGCGGCGCAGTCCTCGCACAGCAAGGTCTGCTTGCGGCATTCTTCGTTCACGCAATTGTGGAAGTCGTTGGTCCCGGTCCCGCATTCGCGGCAGGTCCCCAGCACGCGGGCATCCTCGGAAAACTCCATGTGCATGCGCCGATCGAAGACGTACAGGGAGCCTTCCCACAGGCCCTTGTCGCCGTACTTTTCGCCGTAGCGCACGATGCCGCCGTCGATCTGATACACCTCATCAAAGCCGCGATTCTTCATGAGCGCGCTCAGCACTTCGCAGCGGATTCCGCCAGTACAGTAGGACACGATGGGCTTGTCCTTCAGGTGGTCGTACTTGCCGCTTTCCAGCTCGGCGATGAAGTCATGCGTGGTCTGAACGTCGGGGACGATGGCGTTTTTGAAGCGGCCGATCTCCGCTTCCATGGCGTTACGCCCATCGAAAAACACCACGTCATCGCCGCGTTCTTCCACAAGCTTGTTCACCTCTTCGGGCTTGAGGTGCACGCCGCCGCCGATCACGCCCTCCGGGCCGACCTTCAGCTCGTCGGGCGCACCAAAGGACACGATCTCCTCGCGTGCCTTCACGGACAGACGCGGGAAGTCCTCCGCCCCGCCCTGGGACCACTTAAACTCCATGTCCTTGAAACCGGGAAACTCGCGGGTGCGGCGCACGTACTGCTTGCAGCTGGCCAGGGTGCCGCCCACGGTGCCGTTGATGCCGTGCTTGGAGACGATGATGCGCCCCTTCAGTTCAAGCTGTTCGCACAGGGCGCGCTGCCACAGCATCACTGCGGTCGGGTCGTCGATCGGTGTGAAGCAGTAGTACAGCAGAATTCGGGATTCGTTCAGATCAGTTGCAGTGTGGCCCATGGCCTCCACATTAGTACCGGCTGGGGCCAAATTCTAAACCCGTTCTCAACCCGTATTTCAATCCACGACGCCCGCCGTTACCCCTCACTCGCCCCGTGCCCGAACCCGTCGTTACTCCTCGCTCGCCCCGTCGGTCGTCTGCGTAATGCTGATTGCTTCCACGATGGATCGTGCCCGTACCCGCGCCTCTTCGGCCGTGTCAGCGGTCGCCAATCCCATTCCCATCCGACGCCCAACTTTCGTCTTCGCATAGCCAAAAATCTGAAGATCAGCTTCGGGGATGGACAGCGCCCCTGGCACTCCGTCGTAGCTGAGGCTGTAGTTCTCGCTTTCTGGTTCCACGCCGTACAGGATGCTGCACGCCGCCGGGGAGATGAGCGTGGTGTCCAGGGGCAGCCCGAGGATTGCCCTGGCATAGAGGTCGAATTGGGAGAAGCGTTGGGAGCGCAGGGTCACGAAGCCGGAGTCGTGCGGCCGCGGCGTGACGGCGGAGAAGTACACGTCGGTGCCTTTCACGAAGAGTTCGACGGCGAACAGTCCCCGACCGCCGATTTTGTTGGCGATGCGTGCGGCGACGGAGCGGGCGTTGTCCAGCGCTTCGGAGGGCATGTTCACGGGCTGCCAGGATTCGATGAGCCAGCCGTTTTCTTGCCGGTGTGCGATGGGTTCGCAGAACCATGTGGCGAGGTTTCCGGTGACGGGGTCCACGCTGCGGGCTGCGAGGATGGTGATTTCGTAGTCGAAGGGTATGTATTGCTCCACCATCACTTCGTGGGCGTTTCCCTTCATGACGCTGATGGCGGAGTCCCAGGCTGCGGCGAGGTCGTCGGGACTGTCGCAGGTGGTTTGTCCGTGGCCGGAGTTGTTGTTGGTGAGGATGGGTTTCACTACGCAGGGAAAGCCGATAAGGTCGGCGACGGCCTGCAGGTCCTCTTCGGAGCTGGCTAGCGCGTAGGTACCGTTGGGCAGTCCCAGTTCTTTGTGGGCCATGGTGCGGTATCCGTCGCGCCGGGCTCCGAGTTTCACGGCCTGGGCGTTCGGTACCACCTTGGCGATTTTTTCTTCTTCGACGGTAAACAGCGCGGTGTCGCACTTGAGTTCTAGGGTGGGCACCACGAGGTCGGGGTTGACGTGCCGGATGAGGTCGAGCACGGCGTCATCGTCGTGAAGGTCAACGATGTAAGCGCTATCGGCGACGCGCAACGCGGGTTCGCTTTCCTCGCGTCCTGCGGCGTGCACTTCCACGGCCAGTCTCTGCAGCGCGTAGGTGACTTCGCGCGCCATGTCGCCTCCGCCGAGGAGAAGTACGGTGGTGGCGTTGTTGGTCCGTGGGGTGCCTAGCGCACTCGGTGTATCCATAACTGTCCATCCTAGAAACTTAAGAGCTGTTTTGCACAAGGCTACGCTCGGCGGCGCAGCTATATGTACGCAGCGCCCGCTGGGTAACTGTGGCTTACCTTCCTTTATTTTCCCTTGTCATGGGCTTAGTGTGGGGTCATGTCTTCTGCTGCTCAGGATGCTCAGTTTTCGTGTTCGCGCCGTTCTTTCCTGAAGGGCGCGGCTGTTGTCACTGCGACTACGGCTGCCGGGGCGCTTCTTGCCGCGTGTGGATCCTCTGATGAGGTTGCCCAGGTTGCTGCCGCGGAGATTCCGGTCGGTGGCGCGTACATCATGGATCGGTGGATTGTCTCCCAGCCCACGGAGGGCCAGTTCGTGGCGTTTTCGCGCGTGTGCCCTCATGCCCAGGGCGATATCAATAAGTTGGGCGAGTTCGAGGGCAAGAAGGTCGCGATCTGCGCGAAGCATGGCTCTGAGTTCGACATCACCACCGGCGAGGTTCTCTCCGGCCCGTCCCGCGTGGGCATGTCCGGTGCGAAGTCGGTCGCGGTGAAGGGCGACCAGGTGGAGATCACGGGCTAGCGCTGCGGCGCGATTTGCACGCTAGCGCGTCAACGCGATCTGCACGCTGTAGTCGCTCACTGCGGCGGCGTAGTGGGGGTCGTGGCAGCTCCACACGATCGCGGGCGTCTCCCCGTCGCGCCCGATGCTCGCGTGGTACTCGCCTGCCACGTACCGCCTCATAAGGTCGGCCAATGCGGCCGCGCCCGGTGCGTCCAGGCCCACCGTGGGTTCATCGAGAAATACGACGCCCGGCGCGCGCACCATCGCCGCCGCCACGAGGACGATCCGGCGCCGTGCTGAGGGCAGATCCAGGGGGTGCTGGTCGGCAACGTCGTTGAGCTGGGCGAAGTCCATGGCTGCGCGGGCGAGCTCCGCGCTGCTTCCCAGCTCTAGTTCTTCGCGCACGCTCTTGCGTGTGACGGCGGAGTCCATATCTGTGGGGCACCAGCCGAAGCGTCCGGCGCACTCGAGGGTTCCGTGCACGAGCTGTTTTTTCGGCACGAGACCCAGCCCTGCCAGGAAGAGGGTGGTTTTTCCGCAGCCGTTGGGGCCTGCCACATGGGTGATGGCTCCGGCGGGGGCAGTAACACTCACCGGTCCGATGGTGCTGTGGCCTCTCTCAATCACGAGCTCCGTGGCGGTAAAGGCAGCCTGTGGGGTGGCGAGGCTGGGCGTCGGATTTTTTGGGGCACGGCGAGACCGCGTAACGAGTTCGTCGATCCGGGGCGGCGGTTCGTGAGCGCCGGTGATGTGCTCGACGTGCTGGGCACTGTCCGCCAGGGCGTTGCGCACGCGGTCCACCACAGTGACCTCGCCGGGGAAGTCCATCAGCACATCGCGCAGCAGGGTGACCGCGTCCGTGTCCAGGCCGTCGCAGGAGCAGTCCAGGACCAGCGCGGTGGGACCGGCCAGCAGTGCCTGGGCGATGGCGACGCGCCGGGTCTGGCCGGTGGACAGGGACATGGGGTCTTGGTCGGCCTGCTCGGTCAAGCCCCACTGCACGAGCGCTGCATCCACGGCCGCTTCCATCGTTGGCACTGGTACGCCGCGCTGCTCCATCGCCACTGCCAACTCGTCGCGGACGGTGGAGCGCATCATGCTGATGTGGGACTGGGCATTGTTGCCCACCCACGCCGCGCCGGTGCGCTCGGCGATGTCCCAGGCGCGTTCGGACAGGCCGGATCCGCTGTCTCCCCAGATATACGTTGTGATGGGCATGTGCTCTTCCCCGTTGTGTGGTTGTCTGTTGTGCTCGCGTACAAGCTACAGTCCCAGCATCCGCGCCGGGATCACGAAGGCGAGAACGAAGACCACCACCCCGATCCCGGCCGCGGGCAGGATCCTCTTCTTCCAGTCCACCGGCCGCGGCTTGCGCCGAGCCAGGTAGAACAGATCCACCACAATCAGGCCGACGAGCCAGCTCATCACCAGGCCCAACAGCTGGCCCAGCATGTCAAAGGTGCGCTCCCTCATGATGAAGACCACGAACAGCACCACGGCCAGGAAGAGGTCTTGCAGCATCGATTGCTTGCGATCGGCCATCTCCCGATCCAGCATCGCCTGCCGCTTAGCCTCCTCCCGTTGGCGTTGTGCTTCCTTCACCGCCGCCTTATTCCGGGAGTTCTTCTTGTTCGCCTTCTTTTTCGCCATAATCCCTCATGCTACCCAGTAGCCCCTACAGTGCCGTTACCTATATAATCCCGACGCCGGCGCACACCCCCACGGCCACCACCCCAGCCACGGCCGCTAGTCGCACTACGCGCTCGGCGGGCCTATCCCCCACCGGGCGCAAGACGGTGCGCGGCCCAGCCTCGCCAAAGCCGGCGCGCTGCAAGGGGCGGGCGCGCTGCGCCGCGTCGTCCACCAGTCCCACAATCAGCGGGAGGATCAGCAGCATCGTGCCGCGGATCCCGGTCACATCCACGCCGCGGGTGATCTGCACCTGCTTGATGGTCTCCAGGCGCGCCCGGGCCATGGGATACAGACGAAAGGTCGAGCCCAACACGTACACCAGGCGCGCCGGGAGCCGGGTCTGCAGCACACGCATCAGCTGGTCGAGGTGTACAAAGCTTCCGATGGTGAGCCCCACCGCCGCCGCGGTCATGAACTTCAAGCCGAGTTCTAACGCGATGCGTGTTCCGTCTGTGGTGAAGATGAACCAGCCGCTGTGCTGCCCAAACGGGGCATACATCAGCAAAAAACCGATGAATGCGGGGCCGCCCATTCCGAGGGAGAGCAGGAAGGGACGGCGGCTGGGCGTCGGATAAAAAAGGGCAAGGCACGCCGCCACCGTCAACATTCCCGCGGACACCCAGACGGAATCGGCGATCAGGGTGACGGCCACGGCGCAGGCGGCGAAGGTCAGCGGCGTTAAAGGATTCATGGACGCGGTGCGGTCGCTGGCGCCTCTGCGTTCGTCCCTGCCTTCGCCTCGGGTGCGAAGGTACGGCGCGCACGCTGCGGCAACGCGCGAATCACCAGCCACACGATGGTGAAGACGATCAACTTATCGATCGGGTCGGAGGTCCAGGATTGGAGGAAGACGGCGGTGATGGTGTCGAAGCCGAGGGAGCGGTAGAAGCTCACCAGCAGGCCGGTGCCGGTGCCCGCGGTGCCACCGAAGATGAAGGAGGCGACGGGCGCGGACAGCAACGCAGTAATGAAGCCCACCACCAGGGACACCAGAGCCACCTTCCACCACGCGGACAGGAAGAGCTTGCGCAGCAGGCCCGCCGCGATACCCACGAAGGCGTACGCCGCGGCGAAGGGAACCACCGTGGGGTTGAACGTGCCCCAGATCAGGGAGGACAGGATACCCGTGGTCATGCCCGCGGCAGGGCCCGCCAGGCTTCCCACCAGCACGGTACCGATGGAGTCCAGGTAGAGAGGCACGGGCAGGCCCATCGTGCCAATGACCTGGCCCAGAATAATGTTGAGCGCCAGCGCCACGGGCAGAAGCCCTAAGGTGCGCACGGGCAGGCGGGGCACAATCACGATCAGCGCCAAAATCGCGGGGACCAAGAATCCCACCAGGGCGATGGTGGAGCTATGCGAGTCCGCCAGGGATTCCCACTGAGAATCCGTAGGCTGGGTGATGACAAGGTAAGACCACGTGGCGACCACACACAGGACAGCCAGGGCCAGCACTGCCTTCGCCCAGGCGGGCATGGGAGCAGTGGAGAGATCTTTGCGTGACAATGCGCTCATGGGTGTTGGTTCTTCCCCTTTAGTACTTCTTATACCCCGTAATGTCACCTCCGGGGTGGTCGCGAACGCCTCTATCGTGACCCACGATGAGCACTTCGTGCAAGTTCCGCGGCTGCAACCCTCATCGCCCCTCATCGGCAGCTTTTACCCCCATACGCGAGCAGGGCACTACTTTTCCCATTTGACAGACAGAGCGGTCTAGTGCAGGCTTGATGGCACGCAAGTAACCGCGGATCGCTTTTGTTCGATCCCACGCACCTTGCAGCACAATGTTAACCGCACACTGTTACATGCACCATGGTCGCCCTACTGGAGCCCTGGACTGGGCGCGATCAGCAGATATAAGGATTAAGTGATGACTTTCCATTCAACAATTGCCGGGGTCCCACGCATCGGACCTGATCGCGAACTCAAGAAGGCGCTAGAAACCTACTGGCGCGATTCCTCCACCGGTCGCGCGCTGGCCTCCACCGCCACCCGCCTGACCAACGATTACACGGACACCGTCCTGAACGCCGGCATCGAGGCCGCACCGTACGCTGGCCGTTCCTACTACGACGCAATCCTGGACACCTCCGCCCTGCTGGGCACCCTCCCGGAGCGCGTGCTGGACATCGAGGACCACGCCAACGACGGCCTGCCTCCGTTCATCGACCGCTACTTCGCAGCAGCTCGCGGCACGAAGACGCAGCCAGCATCCGCCATGACGAAGTGGTTCGACACGAACTACCACTACCTGGTTCCAGAGCTGTCGGCGTCGACCCGTATCCAGCTGGAGGACCAGGCATGGCTGGAGGATCTGCGCGACCAGGTCACCCGCGCAGGCGAGTCCGTGCGCCCCGTCCTGATTGGCGCCCTGACCTACCTGTCCCTGTCCCGCACCACCGATGAGTCCGACGCCCTGGATCACTTGGAAGAGGTGTTCGACGCCTACGCTCGCCTCCTGCCTCGCATCGCCGACCGTGGCGTGACCTGGGTGCAGTTCGACGAGCCTTCCCTGGTCACCGCCATCGACAAGGCTGTGCTGGACCGCGTACGTGCAGGCTACGAGAAGCTGGCCGGCATCGCCCAGGACAAGGGTCTGAAGCTGCTGGTTCAGACTTACTTCGGCGACGGAAACCAGGCCATCGAGCTGCTGAGCGGCTCCGGCGTGTCCGCATTCGGTGTGGACCTGGTCTACGGCGGCACCGAGCTGCCTGCATGGACCGGCGACGAGCTGCTGGTTGCCGGCGTGGTGGACGGCCGTAACGTGTGGCGCACCGACCTGGACGCAGCCCTGGAGACCCTGAAGGCTCTGAAGGAGCGCGGCCCAGTTGCCGTGTCCACCAGCTGCTCCCTGCTGCACGTTCCTTACTCCCTGGAGCGCGAGGGCGACCTAGTTGTTCGCGACTGGCTGGCCTTCGGCTACGAGAAGATCCAGGAAGTTGCCGTCCTGTCCCGCCTGCTGCGTGGCGAGGAGACCGACGAGGACAAGGCTGCCGTTGAGGCTGCACGTGCCGCCAAGGCGGACCGCGACAGCTCCGACCTGACCCACAACTCTGAGGTTCGCGCTCGCCAGGACGCCATCACCGACGCCGACCGCACCCGCGACGACCTCAAGGTTCGCCGCGAGGCTCAGCAGAAGTCCCTGAACCTGCCTCCTCTGCCGACCACCACCATCGGTTCCTTCCCTCAGACCTCCGAGATCCGCGCTGCACGTGCGAAGCACCGCAAGGGTGAGATCGACGACGCCGCCTACACCCAGGCCATGCGCGACGAGGTTGCCGACGTGATCCGTCGCCAGGAGGAGCTGGGACTCGACGTGCTGGTGCACGGCGAGCCAGAGCGCAACGACATGGTGCAGTACTTCTCCGAGCAGCTGGAGGGCTACCTGTCCACCGAGTTCGCTTGGGTTCAGTCCTACGGTTCCCGTTGCGTCCGTCCACCTATCATCTACGGTGACGTCTCCCGTCCGAACCCGATGACCGTGGACTGGTACAAGGTTGCTGCCGACCTGACCGACAAGCCAGTCAAGGGCATGCTGACCGGACCGGTCACCATGCTTGCCTGGTCCTTCGTCCGCGACGACCAGCCATTGGGCGTGACCGCAGACCAGGTGGCCCTGGCTCTGCGCGACGAGATCGACGACCTGGTTGCCGCCGGCGCCCAGATCATCCAGGTGGACGAGCCTGCCATCCGCGAGCTGCTGCCACTGCGCAAGGAGGACCAGCCTGAATACCTGAAGTGGGCCGTGGGCTCCTTCCGCCTGGCAACCTCTGGCGCTGCCAACGAGATCCAGATCCACACCCACATGTGCTACTCCGAGTTCAACGAGCTGATCGACACGGTCTCCGACTTGAACGCAGATGTCACCAGCATCGAGGCTGCCCGCAACGGCATGCAGGTGCTGAAGGCTCTGAAGGACGAGGGCTACGAGTTGGGCGTGGGCCCAGGCGTGTGGGACATCCACTCCCCACGTGTTCCTTCCCAGGAAGAGGTCGACACCCTGGTGTCCGACGCTCTGGACTCCGTGGACCCATCCCTGCTGTGGATCAACCCTGACTGCGGTCTGAAGACCCGCGGTTGGGAAGAGACCACCAGCTCCCTGAAGGTGCTGGTTGCAGCTGCTCTGAGCGCTCGCGAGAAGCTGGACGCGTAAACGCCGCTTTATAGCGCGCTGACACAGTGCCCCACTGGGTTATCCCGGTGGGGCACTTTTTCAGCATTGTATGGGCTGTGAATTGTATGGCCTGTGACATAGGGTTAGCTCATGGCTAGACACTCCGCGCACTCCGCACGCTCTGCGCAGTCCACCCTGTCGCTCCCGCGGCTCGTGCTGGGCGCTTTCCTTATTCTTGTGGCCTGTGCCTCGGCCCTGGGTTTGCTGCTCACCTGGCCGTCCTCGGATCCTGTGGACACCTCGGAGGCGTTCGAGACGAACACCAGCCTCACCGGCGAGCTCGCGAAGGGCACGGTGTTCGCCCTCCAGCCGGGTCAGTGCAACTCCCCTGCCATCGGCACGGTCTTCAGCACCGCCCCGCCAGAGGATCGCTTCGCTCCGAAGGACTGCACGCAGGCGCTGGTGGACATCACCTCGGGGGACCATGCCGGTCAGCGCACCGTGCTGGAGGTGCACCCGGATCTCCCCGGTAGCCCGGACCTGCGGCAGGGAGACTCGATCCTCTTGACGCACTCAGGTCAGGTTTCCCCGGAGGTGGCGCCGACGGATGCGCCGCTCTATGCCTTCCAGGATTTCCAGCGTTCCTCCACGATGTGGTGGTGGCTGGCAGCCACGGTGGCGCTGATTGTGCTGATCGGCACGTGGCGCGGAGCCCGCTCGATCGTGGGTTTGGCGCTCACGCTGCTCATGATCGTGGTGTACCTGATCCCCAGCCTCACCCATGGTGGCTCCCCCGTCACGGTGGCGTTGGTGTGCGGCGCGAGCGTGCTGTTCCTGGTGCTGTTCCTGGTTCATGGGGCCAGCTGGAAAACGGCCAGTGCGTTGGGCGGCACGCTGTTGGCGTTGGGCATTGCGGTGGGGCTGTCCGCGCTGGCGGTTCACTCCGCGGGCATCCGTGGTCTGGGGGATGAGAACAACCTCAATATCTTGCTGTACCTGCCGGGTATCGATATCCAGGGTCTGATGCTCGCCGGGATGATTATCGGTGCGCTCGGTGTGCTGAACGACGTGACGATTGCCCAGTCGTCCACGGTCACGGAGCTTCACGAGGCTAACCCGCACTGGTCGCCGTGGGACTTGTTCCAGTCGGCGATGCGGGTGGGCCGGGACCATATCGCGTCCATGGTGTACACGTTGGTGTTGAGCTACACGGGTGTAGCGTTGCCCATGCTGCTGTTGCTCAGCACTTCCAGCCGTCCCCTGGAGCAGATTCTCACCAGTGATGTGATGGCAACGGAGATCCTCCGCTCGGCCACGGGCGCGATTGCCCTGGTCATGGCGGTGCCCCTGGCCACCGCCATTGCCGCGCTGACGGTCCGGGCGCCGCAGACGAAACCGAAGCCGCAACCGCAGGCTTAGGGGAAGGCTTAGAGCCCGAAGTAGGCGTTCACCTTGTCGGCCACCTTATCGCTGGCGTGAGCCATCACGCCGTGGCTGTAGCCCTCCAGGGTGATGATCTCTCCACCCATGGCTTCCTGCATGTCGGTGGTGGCCTGGGCGGTGGTGGCGCTGTCCTTGTCGAAGACCATCAGCAGCGGCTTGGTCTGGAGAGCCTGGCCGCTGACCTTCACGGGAGCCTTCGGAAGTGGCCATCCCATGCAGACCGCACCGGTGGCGATCCCTTCGTCGACCTGCTTGAGGGCGTCGCCTCCGGTGAGGCTATCGACGATGTGTGGCAGCAGGCGTTCGCGTGCCGGTGGCGTGGTGTTTTCGTTGCAGAAGACTGACTGCATGACGGTGTTGAGGGTCACCTGGGATTCGATGAAGTCCAGCAGCGCTTCGTCGTCCTCGACGATGTTCTCCAGTAGCTTCTCGCTGTTGTCGTGGGGCTTGCCGTCGCGGACGTACTCGGCCAGGTCTCCCCAGCTGGATTCGTCATACAGTCCGTTCTGTAGGGTGGCCGCGAACAGCGGCGACTGGTTGCTGGCTCCTGGGGCCAGGCGGGTGAGGGTGGACCAGCCGGAGTAGAGGCGCCAGATGGGTGGGATCGCGTCGTTCACCACGGGCAGGACCACGCCGGCGTGCTGCTGCAGGCCGGTGGGCAGGTCACCCACCTGCGCTGGCGGTGGCGTGAGCTGCGCGGGTACCCCGGTTTCTTCGTTCACGCGCTGAGCCCAGCGCTGGTACACCTGCAGCGGTGTGGTGCCCAGTCCGTACTGGTCGTCACGATCCGCGATCCACTGGAACATGGCCATCAGGGTGTCCCGGCGCGCGCCCTGCCGGCTCTCCCCCAAACCGAACCACTGGGCCTTCGGGCTTGCGGAGGAGTCCAACAGGATGTGGTCGGTGTGCTGCGGGAACAGGGTGGCGTAGGTGGACATGAGCACGCCGCCGTAGGACACGCCGTAGAGGTTCAGGCGCTCCTCACCCAGCTGTGTACGGACTTCGTTGAGGTCCCGCGCGGTGTTTTCGGTGGTGATGGAGTCCACCAGCCCAGGCTGCAGGGTCTCGCACAGCTCGTGGGCGATGCCGCCCACGAACAGGTCAGCCGGGATGGGGAACTCCGTTGCGCCGCAGGTCAACGGCTCTGCGTGGGAGAGTCCGCGCGGTTGCACGGCGATCTGGTCGTAGTGTTCGCGGATCTTCTCGGGCATCGTGACGCGGGGGATCTCGATGTCCTCCTTCTCGCCGCTGGTGAACATGCCGAGTGCGTCACCACCGGGGCCTCCCGGGTTTCCGGCGATCACGCCGCGCTTCTCGCCGCGCGCGGGGATTTTGCTGACGGTCAGGGTGAGCTTCTCGCCCGCAGGGTTGCTGTAGTCCTTCGGAACCTGCACCTCGGTGCAGATGGTGCCCGGCGCGGTGAAGGATGCCTTCGGGCAGTCTCCCCAGGTCAGGTCCGTCTGCGCGGAGGCTGTGGGAAGAGCACTAGGAAACGCGGCGGGCACGGCGGCTTGTCCGCCTACCAGAGTAAGTGCGGCAAGCAGGCCCCAGCGCGCCTTTGCGGATTTCCCGGCGGTGCGGGATCGCGTGCGTGTGCCGTGTGGGGGTCGTGCGTGCTGGGCAAATGTCATGGGTTCCTCTCCGTGGGTGAGCGGGCGGGGCGCCTGGGAGCTGCCGGCCGCTCACTGCGTTACGTCAAACATGAAGCATTTCTTATGCTGTCATAACTATCGCGCTGCGTCCACCCCTCACGCGAACCCCAACACAACCCGCTCAAACTCCCGGAACACCTCCTCCGGCGCCAGCTCCACCAGAATGTCCGCGTTGGCCCGCTCCGTATCGCCCCACTCCACGCTGGTCGTGCCGCGTCGTTCCCCCTCCACGTCCACGGTGACACGCCCCGGCCGCGTGCGATGCTCCACCGTATCCAGCATCACCATCGCCGCGGCCAGGTCGTGAATCTGCGCGCAGTACCCCACGCCCACCGACTCGTGAAACTCGAAATAGAACCGCAGCGCGTCCTCCATCAGTCGCGCCAGGCGGTCCATGCCGCTGCCCCGCAGCGCCGACGCCCACCGCTCCAGCCGATCGGGTCGCAGCAGCACGCGCTCGGTGACGTTGAGCGGGCAGATCGTGGGCCGCTCCCCCGCCACCGTGCCCGCCTCCGCTGTGTCCGCTTCCACCGTCCCGCGCAGCGCATGCGGGTCCACCCACGCGTTCCATTCCGCCGTTGCGGTGGTGTTGCCGGGATAATCGAACGCGCCGCACATCATCGTCACCCGCGCGCCGTGCTCTGCGTGGGTAATATTCGACGCCGGCCCGGCCACCAACACCAGCTCCGCCCCCTCCCAGCTCGTGAGCGCTGCCGTGAGGTTGGGTTCATAGTCCTCGGCAGGTGTTTCGGTAGACCAGTAACCCAGGCCCGTCGGGCCGTGGGTTTCCGGTGTGGTGGTGAGCTCCACGTGCTCCGGGGCGGCTGCGCCGGCGATGACGGGCACGTCCTCGGGAACGCGCAGCCCGCACGTCTTGAGAACATCCACGCTGTTGGCGGCGGCCTGCGCGGCCCCGCAGTTCCCGGCGCTGGTGGTGACCCTCAGTTGGATACGCCCCTGCGCGTGGAGATGGCTGAGGTAGACGAGAGCCAGGGCGTCGTCTATCCCCGTATCAACATCAGCGACAACAACGGGGACGGAGGCGGCGGAGTCAGGCATGGGTTCCAGCGTAGTCGCGGGCGGGCGCGGTCGGGCGCGGTCGGGGCAGTGCGCACGTAGAATGGCGGCATGACGGGCCATGAAGTAAGAAGACACAGCAGGTGGGCGCGCAGGGGTGTGGCCGCGGCGCTCATGGGGGCGGCGCTGCTGGCGGGAGCGTGCAGTAGTAACGGTTCGGGTGACGGTGCGGGCGGCAGTTCGAGCGGCGGAGCCACCAGCACCGTCACCGAGTCGCGGACACACACGCAAACGCACACCCAGACAGCGACGCAGACAGCGACCACCACGACGCGGGACGGGAAAGGATCGGGCGAGGTGGCGTCGGATCAAGCTAAGACGGATACGGACAAGCCCGGCGCGACCATGATGGGCGAGGCATCCCTCGACGACCGCACCCAGCACCCCGCGGCCGGGTCCAATGTAAGGCCCGTGGCGGTGCGGGTGGGGCACCACGACGGCTTCGATCGGGTGGTCATCGAGCTCGAGGGGTCGGGGCCTGCGGGGTGGTACACGCGGCTGGGGACGACCGCCGCGCACCAGGCCTCGGGGCATCCCATTGACGTTGCGGGGCAGTACGCGCTGGACCTCGGGGTGGAGATGACGCCCATCGACCTGGAGGAAGCGGCCCGGCAGGACGGGCGCACAGTGCTGAAGCCTGGGGTGCATCCAGGGACGACCACAGGCGACGGCGAACCGCGGGACGCCGTGGTGACCGAGGTGAACTACGCCGGCCAGTTCGAGGCCCGGTCGCAGTTCGTCATCGGGCTCACGCGCAAGGTCCCCTACTCCGTGACATACCTCGACGGGCCGCCGCGGATCGTGGTGGACTTTAAGGCGCGCTAGCTCTCCAGCACGTCGTTGATGACGATCGTCTGGTCGCGGCCTGGGCCCACACCGATGTAGGAGATGCGGCAGCCGGACAGCTCCTCCAGGCGCTTGACGTAGGCCTGCGCCTTCTCAGGAAGCTCGTCGAAGGTCCGGCACCCGGTGATGTCCTCGTCCCATGCGGGCATGGTTTCGTAGATCGGGGTGGCGTGGTGGAACTCCGTCTGCGTCATCGGCATCTCGTCGTGACGCACGCCGTCCACGTCGTAGGCCACACAAATCGGGATCTCGCCGATGCCCGTCAGCACGTCCAGCTTGGTCAGGAAGTAGTCCGTGAAGCCGTTCACGCGGGAGGCGTAGCGGGCGATCACGCTGTCATACCAACCGCAGCGTCGGGTACGTCCGGTGTTCACACCCACCTCGCCGCCTGTGGTCTGCAGGAACTCGCCCCACTTGTCGAACAGCTCCGTGGGGAATGGGCCGGCACCCACGCGGGTGGTGTAGGCCTTGATGATACCCAGCGACGCGGTGATGCGCGTGGGGCCGATGCCGGATCCCACGCACGCGCCACCGGTGGTGGGGTTGGAGGACGTCACGAACGGGTAAGTGCCGTGGTCCACGTCCAGCATCGTCGCCTGGCCGCCCTCCATCAGCACGTGCTTGCCCTCGTCGAGGCCCTTGTTCAGCTCGTAGGTAGCGTCGATCAGCATGGGCTTCAGGCGCTCGGCGTAGCCCATGAAGTACTCCACCACGTCGTCCACGTCCACGGCCTTGCGGTTGTAGATCTTCACCAGGATCTGGTTCTTCTGGTCCAGGGCGGATTCGATCTTCTGTCGCAGGATGGATTCATCCAGCAGGTCCTGCGCGCGGATGCCCACGCGGGAGACCTTATCAGCGTAGGTGGGGCCGATGCCACGGCCGGTGGTGCCGATGGCTCGCTTGCCCAGGAAACGCTCCGCCACGCGGTCGATGGCAACGTGGTACGGCGCGACGAGCTGCGCGTTGGCAGAGACGCGCACGCGCGAGGCCTTGGCGCCGCGTGCTTCCAGACCGTCGATTTCCTCGAAGAGGGCTTCGAGGTTCACCACGCAGCCGTTGCCGATGATGGGCGTTGCATTTTCGGAGAGCACACCGGCTGGCAGGAGCTTCAGTTCGTACTTCTCTCCACCAACAACAACGGTGTGACCTGCGTTGTTGCCGCCGTTGGGCTTGACGACGTAGTCGACTTGTCCGCCGAGGATATCGGTTGCTTTGCCTTTACCTTCGTCTCCCCATTGGGCTCCGACGACGATGATTGCTGCCATGTTGGGCTCATCCTTATAAGTTTTGTCGTATGTGGGCATGTCTGGGCATGCCTGTGCGGACGTGCGCGCATGATCTGTGAGTGCACACGTGTCCCGCCTGTACGTCTTGGTATTTTAGCAAGACTTGCACGTCCAGCGGTGTTAAGCCCCGCGGCACTGTCGCGGCCGACCCCTTGCGTCCGGGCGCTATTGTGGGAGTCATGTTGTTGTTGCTCAATTGCGGTGCGGCGGCCCAGCAGCGCCATGCTCGCCTCGCCCCGTCTTTCCCGTCGGATGTCGAGGTCCGAGAAACGGCAGAGATCCCCACGCGTTCCGAGTTGAAGTTCCTGGATTCCATCCCGGAGCGTTTTGTGGTGGGCTCCACGCCGTCGCTGGATGAGATTGCCGCGCAGCCCGACGTTGCCCACCTGGGTGCCCCGCAACCTGATCCGCATACTGTCAGCGAGCCGGTGCGCATCGTTGTCTCTGGAACCGACGCCGCACTGTCCGCTGTGGTCACCAAACTGATGCGTATCGACGCGTTGTGGGTGGAGGTTGCCTACCTCCCTGTTCAGGACTCTGATGTGGCTCGCGCCTGGGGCATCGATGTGGACGCATCCGAGGAGGCTCTCGCACAATTAGTGACTACTGTGGTGACGGCTCCGGCCACGCCACATCCAGTGATCCGCGACGATCATGGCCTGGTGACGTTGGCGAAGGCCCAGATCACCGGGCCGATGAATGCGGATGGGGAGGCCGCAGAGCTGATCGGTGAAGTGATCGTGGACAGTAAGACCATCTACAACCACCTGGGAGCTCAGGGAGCTGAAGACGCTGAGGGCGCGTCTGCGTATGGTCCTGCCCATGATCTCGGGGGCTTCAACAATGGTGTGACGATGGTGCCCACGGCCACGGCTCCGGGCCTTGTGGCCACACCTCGGAAGCCACTGATTCCTCGGCTGTCCTGGTCCCGACTGTTCTCCAGCCTGTCGGCCCGTGCACGGGCGGAGCGTGCGCAACCCACGGTTACCTCGGGCCGTGCACTGCAGGCCGGCGGCCTGGATATGCAGGTCACGCGCGATGGGGTGCCGCATCCGCGGCCGCTCACCTCGGTGACGTTCTATCGCCACCTG
Organism: Corynebacterium zhongnanshanii; assembly: GCF_014490575.1. Classification (NCBI taxonomy): domain Bacteria; kingdom Bacillati; phylum Actinomycetota; class Actinomycetes; order Mycobacteriales; family Corynebacteriaceae; genus Corynebacterium; species Corynebacterium zhongnanshanii. Next base: position 280,487 of record NZ_CP061033.1, on the reverse strand, counting down.
CGCGATGGACAGTTCGTGACCTTCAACCGCTAGTCCCACACTTCCGGCGGCACGGAGGGGCTCTCCACCGTGGGCGCCAGGGCTGCCATCGCCGATTCGTGGGAGTAGCCGCACACCTCCAGCGTGTCCACGATGATGGACCGGATCTGCGCCAACACCACGGTGCCGGACAGCCCCGTGCCCTCGGCCACGTCCAGGGTGCACTGGCCGGCCAGGCGCTGCAAGTTCCGGACGATCTCTGGAATCTCGACGGACTCCCGGCGCGTGCCGCGGGTCCCCCCTTCGGAAAAGACCGCCGAGAGGTGGCCAATTTCATTGGCCAGCTCGCTCAAGATGGAGTGCATCGCGGGCGTGGGCTCCACCCCATCGGACACCATCACCACCGCGCGCCGGGCAAGCACCCGCGTGTTACGCATCGTGTTATCCACCGGCCCCAGCGTGCGGTTCATGGTGCGGGTGTGCCGCTTGGCGTTCCAATACAGCGGACTGACCGCCACCATTTCCGCGCCGCCGCCGGCCTGGTTCAGCATGTTGTTCACCGCGGCTTGGGTGCCGCGGGCCTGCTGCAGGGCTTCCTCGATCAACCCGTAGTCCATGCGTTTCATCCCGGTGGCCACGTCATCCAGCACCAGGGCCGCCTTGGCGAGCAGCTCAGACATCACGTGGCGCGCGGGGCGCAGCGGTGAATTGGGAATCAGGGCCATGACCAGGATGCCGAGGAGACCGCCCACTAGGGCGTCGATCATACGTCCCCACGTGTCCTCCGAGCCCGGCGGGATCAGCGTGGCGATCAGCACGCCCGTGTTCGCCGACTGGGTGGCAACAATCACGCCTTTGTCCACGAAGCTGGCGATGATGATGCCTAAGAACACCACCAGGCTGACCTGCCAATAGCCACCTCCGATGAGGCCGATGACCACGTCACCAATGCCGATGCCCACGGCCACGCCCAGCGTGAGCTCGAAGGTTCGCCGGGTTCGCCGCCCGGCGGACACGCCCAAGCTGATGACGGCGGCCATCGGGGCGAAAAACGCATTCTCGTGGCCGAACACGTTCTCCGCGATCAGTAAGGCCAGCGCCGCCGCGATGGCTGCCTGCAGCGCGAAGATGAACTTCTCCCGCACGCGCATCGCGCCGCGCTTCGGCCACTGGCGCGTGAGCGTTTGCGCGGCACTGCGCACGCCCGGCGCGCTGGAGCGGATGAAACGGCGCAGCCGAGCAGCACGGGACGAGGGATCCACGGGATCGTTGCGCCGTGATTCGTCCCAGCTACTGTGCTTGTGCGTGCTCATGCTCTACATTGTGCCATCTGGGTCCTACAGCCCAGTTAGTCCTTCTTCCGGAACGCGATGTCGGCCCACACTCCCAGGTGGTCCGTGCCGCTGACGCGGAATGTGCCCGCCTCCCCACAGGATCCGGTGGTGAGGATGTGATCCAGGCGGATCACCGGCGCGAAGGCCGGCCACGTGGGGCGCGCCGCCGCATGCCCCGTGCAGTCCGTGGTGTTGCTGAAGTCCCTCATGCGCGGGTGCCAGCGGGTGGCGTTGAAGTCTCCCATCAGCACCACGTCGGTGGTGCGGTTGCGCTGCGCCGTCCAGGACTGCAGCCCTTCCAGTTCCTCGTCCCAGGCCTTGCGGTCCTCTGAACCCACGGGGGCCACCACGTGCACGCCGGCGAACGTCACGGGAACTTCGGCCACGGCACCCGCCCGGCTGCCGCGGAAATGCCAGCTGGGCGTGTACACGGTGGGCATTTGGAAACGGGTGACGTCGGCATCCCGGGCCACATCGGCGTACTCGTGATTCGCCTCGGGCTTCTTCTCCGGGTCCACCTTCTCTGCCTGCGTGACCAGGGACGCCAGGCGCCCGTCCGGGTTGGCCAGAAGCACCACACCGTCAGCGCCGCCGCTTCCCGGCTCTGCGTTACTCATCGCCACGAAGCCCGTGGCGGCGGTCACGCGCCGGATCTCATCCGGGGTGGTCTCCGAGAGGGACACAAGATCCGGCTGGAGTTCGCGAAGTCTATCGACGATGGCTCCGTCGTCGGCATTCCCCAGAGCGGTATTGAGCGCCATCACGCGCACGTTCGGGTCCGGGCCGAACCAGTTCAGGGTGCCGATGCGTGGGGCGATCACCACCACCAACACCATCACCGCCAGCACGGCGAGTGCCCGGCGCGCGCGGACAATCAGCGCAAGGCCAAAGACGGCCAGGATGCCGCCCACGAAGGCACTGGCCTGCAACGCCGGCAAGCCCGGCAGCACCTCGGTGGCCTTGGGCCACAAGGCGGTGGAGGTCCACACAAGACCGCCCACAGCCAGGATCGCGCCGATGATCGTTCGGCTGCGCGCTAGCTGGGGCGGTCTCATCACACTTGGAAGTATAACCGCTTCACGCAGGGTTGTGCGGGTTTTACTTCAGGGACGTACCAGCAGAGTGAAGGTCCTGGCAGGCCTCCACAACGCGCACGGACATGGCCTCTTCTGCCTTCTTCAGGTAGGAGCGTGGGTCATAAGCCTTCTTGTTGCCCACCTCGCCGTCGACCTTCAGCACGCCGTCGTAGTTATCGAACATGTGGCCAGCCACAGGGCGGCTGAACGCGTACTGCGTGTCGGTGTCCACGTTCATCTTGATCACGCCGTAGCGCAGGGACTCCTCGATCTTCTCCTTCTCGGAGCCGGATCCGCCGTGGAACACGAAGTCGAAAGGCTGGGCACCCTCGGCCAGACCCAGCTTCTTGGCGGCGGCCTTCTGGCCCATGTCCAGGACCTCTGGGCGCAGCTTCACGTTGCCTGGCTTGTATACGCCGTGGACGTTTCCGAAGGTGGCGGCCAGCAGGTAGCGGCCCTTGTCACCGGTGCCGAGGGCGTCGATGGTCTTCAGGAAGTCCTCTTCCGTGGTGTACAGGTTCGCGCCAGCCTTGGCCTCCACGCCGTCTTCTTCACCGCCGACCACGCCGATTTCCACCTCGAGGATGATGTTGGCCTTGCGGGACTTCTCCAGCAGCTCCTGCGCAATCTCCAGGTTCTCGTCGATCGGCACGGCGGAACCGTCCCACATGTGGGACTGGAACAGTGGCAGCTCGCCGGCGTCGACACGCTTCTGGGAGATGTCGATCAGGGGACGGACGAAGTCGTCCAGCACTTCCTTCTGGCAGTGGTCGGTGTGCAGAGCAACGTTCACGCCATAGTGCTTGGCGGCCTCGTGAGCGAACGCTGCCAGTGCGCAGGCTCCTGCAACCTTGTTCTTGACGTTCAGTCCGGAGCCGAACTCCGCACCACCGATGGAGAACTGGATAATTCCATCGGATTCCGCATCAGCGAAGCCCTTCAGCGCTGCGTTGATGGTTTCGGAGGAGGTGCAGTTGATGGCTGGGTAAGCGAAGCCGTCTTCCTTGGCCTTGTCCAGCATGTCGCGGTAGACGTCTGGGGTTGCAATAGGCATAGTGTGTCCTCACCTTGCTCCGCGGGTTTCGCCCACGGGTCATGTCTGGTCGGGAAAAGTTAGGTTTTCGCTATCCGATTATGCCTTGTTTACCCATTTAATGTTGCTGCCGGCATCCCCGCGTGTGGGTTTTCCCCCGCCTTTGGGGGCTTTTCTATGCCGCGTGATTGCCCGATACGCAGCCTAATCCCACAGCCTGACCGCGGCCTCCATCAGCATCCAGCCGGACAGCTGCACGGACATATCCCGCTCTGCAATATCGGAACTGCTGACCGCACCGGCGATGGTGGACCCCACGAGTCCGCCGGACTGTGGCATCACCGCGTCCTTCGTCCAATCCGCGCCGAATACCGGCAGCCCATCAATCTCCAGGCGGTACCGCCACGCCGATTCTGCTGTCTGCAGCACCATCTGTCGTGCTTGCGCTCGTGCCTGATCCGATTGATGACCCGACGACGCCAAAGCGTTCGCCACCACAGTTAAGTACCGCACCAAGATTCCGTTGAACAGGCCGCCGTCGCCGCCACCCGTCTGGAAATGCAAGACTCCGTCGTCGGTTGTGCGTGTATCGGCGATGGCCTGCACCAGTCCGTGGGCACGGGTGATGTGCTTCATCCCCACGTCGGACACCTCGCCGGGCTGCACTCCGGCGGCGCGGCGTTGCGCGTTGGCCAACTCCACCAGGGCACCCAGCATCACGCCCTGACAGTAGGGGTGGATCGCAGTGACGATCTCCGGGCCGTGCATGCGCATACGCATGCCGTCCATCACCAGGCCGTCGTCGTTAATCAGGTGGTCGAAGGTCCAGTCCACCAGCGTTTCGGCCAGCTCCAGGTTGCCGTTGCGGGCGGCGATGATGGCGGCGGGCCCGTTCGTGGGGGTGTTGTAGAAGGTTTCATTGGTGCGCCACGGCAGCACTCCGGTGAGGGAGTCCACGCCGTCGTAGATGTTGTCGATCAGCTCGGTGCGGCCGCGCGGATCGCCCAGCTTCTGCATGTCCGCCACACGCCCGAGAGCCAGGGCCAGCCAGGCCTTGTCATCGTAGTAGTGGTTGGCCGTGAGCTTGGAGAGGTTGCGCACCTTGATGCCGCGGATCTGTCGGCGGATGCGGTTCAGGCGCGCCTTGGTGGGGCGGCGAGTCGCCGCATCCACCATGTTGTCCAGCAGGTGTGCCTGCCACCAGTAGTGCCAGCGGACGAAGAGCTTATCCCTGGTCGTGGGCGGCCAGGCGATCACGCCAAGGGAGGTGCCCGGGATTCTCCACAGCGAGGAGAGGTGACGGTCGACGACCGCCTGTTCTGAGAGGTCGGCCCGGTGGTCCCATTGTTCCTTGGCGTTGTGCATCACAATATTCAATTGTGCCTGAGGTCACTGGATTTCTGCCACCGTCCGGCGCGTCCTCCACCAGCGCGGCAAACAAGCGCGGCAAACATCTGATCTGTGTGAACACCGGAGGTGCCTACAAGTGGGTCCACGGTACGAAACCTGATTCTTCACCATCGTCACGGCGCGAGGGTCGGGGTTTACCAGGCCTTATTCAAGTCGGCATGCGCGCGTATCCACGCGTGCATGGCGATACCCGCAGCCACACCGGCGTTGATGGAACGCGTGGAGCCGAACTGCGCGATGGACACCGTCATCCGGGCCGCCGCTTGAGCCTCCGGCGTAACTCCCGGGCCTTCCTGGCCGAAGAGCAGCAGGCACCGCTCCGGAAGCTCCGCCGTTTCCAGGGGAATAGACCCCGGAATGTTGTCCACGGCAACGACCGTCAACCCCTCGCGGGCCGCGAACTCCAGCACATCATTGACCGTCTCATGGTGCTGTAGGTGCTGGTAGCGGTCCGTCACCATTGCACCGCGGCGGTTCCACCGCCGCCGCCCCACGATATGCACGGTGTCCACCGCGAAAGCGTTGGCGGTGCGCACGACCGTCCCAATATTCGAGTCATTTTCGAAGTTCTCTATCGCGATGTGGAGCTGGTGGCGTCGGGTATCAATATCAGCGACGATCGCATCGCGGGACCAATAACGGTACGCGTCAACCACGTTGCGGGTATCGCCATTGTCCAGCAGGTCGGGGTCGTACTGCGGGTCCGTCGGGCGAGGCTGGCCGGGGTTCTGCTGCTCCCACGGGCCCACGCCCACCGGATGCGGGAACCACTCCGTGGGGCCCGGCTTGTCCTGATCGCTCATCTCTTCCACTCCTCATGCCTTGTGCTTTCGGCCACCCTTAGCGTAGTCAGTCGGCAAGGCGGGGTGGCTGTGCGGGTCGGGGTGGCTGTGCGGGTCAGGGCCACGGGCCGCCTAGCTCACCCGGCGCAATCACGAACCGATAAACCGATAAACCGATAAAACTTCACGAGCCGATAAACCGATAAACCGATAAAAGTGCCGGTTCTCAGAAGCCCAGACAATGAAACCCTAGGCCAGGCCCAGATCCTCCAACCCCAGCAGCGAGCGATACTCCACACCCTCAGCCTCAATGACATCCTTCGCGCCGGTCGCGCGATCCACCACGGTAGCCACTCCCACCACCACGGCTCCGGCCTCCTTCGCCGCGGCCACTGCCGTCAGCGGCGAGTTGCCGGTCGTGGTGGTGTCCTCCACGATCAGCACCTTCTTCCCCTCAATATCCGGCCCCTCGATTCGGCGCTGCATCCCGTGCTTCTTCGCTTCCTTGCGCACCACGAACGCATCCACGCCGTCACCTGCGTGCATGATGGCGGTAGCCACGGGGTCCGCGCCCAGGGTGAGGCCGCCCACGTGGGCGTAGTCCCAGTCGCTCGTGAGTTCGCGCAGCAGCTCGCCGATGAGCTTAGACGCCTCGCGGTGCAGCGTCGCGCGGCGCAAGTCCACGTAGTAGTCGGCTTCCTTGCCGCTGGACAGGGTGACGCGGCCGTGCACCACGGCAAGCTCCTTCACCAGTTCGGCCAGCCGGGTCTTCTTCTCGTCATTCACGTGTGGGGTGGTCATGATTGTCCTTATGGGTTGTGTTTAGAAGTTGTTCTTGTTGTGGTTAATGTCCACGATTTCCGCGTCGACCGTCTCGATCTCCACCGGCTCGATCGGCTCCGGGCGGGCATGCCGCGCGTCCGGTGCGCGGTGCTTGCCCGTATTTTTCTCCCGACGCCGACTCGCCAGCACATCCGCCTGTGTCATCTCGTCACGGGGTTCCTCATCCCGTGGTCCCGACGCCGCCGCGCCGCCCGCTTCCTCACCCGGGCGATCGAACTCCGGCTCTACATAATCGACGTCGGGTTCGTCCACGTCATCGAAGATGGTGGCCTTCGTGCCCGCGTCCGCACGGAGTACGTGCGGGCGCTGGGCGGTCGACGGGCTGATGTGATCGGGGTCCTCCCCGAGCTTCGGGAGGGTGTGGGTCTCTTCCGTCAGGTGGCTGGCGGAGTAGTCCTCCATGTCCCCTTCGGTGCGGGAGCGGGCTCGCGTGGGGAATACCACCTTGGCTGCGGGCCGGGTGATGTCCGGGTTGTGGGGGTCGGGCACGCTGGTGTGAGCTGCGCCGGCCGAGTCAGTCGAGGCAGTCGAGCCCGCCGGGTCTGACTCGTCGGCGTCCTGACCGGTCTCACCACTGCCGGCCTGATCGCCGCCGACCTCATCATCAACAGCCCCGGAGCGATCGGCGGACGCGCCGGAACGGTCAGCGTGTGCACTGTTCGCTCCAGCGTCCGGCACCGCCCGCAGGTAACCGGGACGGTTCTGAGCCGCACCGTCAGCGGTGTTCGCTGCCGCGTCGCTTCTGGATTCGGCGCCAGTCTCGGCCACTACCTCGGAGCCGGTCTCGGAGCACGTCTCAGCCTCTGCCTCCCCTGCTGCGGCATCCTCTGCCGCAGCATCAGGCAACTCGAAGCGAGAGTCCCGCGCCGTGGGAATGCTCCACTCACTCCCCGGAACAGCCCGCGTGGGATCCGCCCGCTCAAACTCGAGAGGCACGTTAGAGTACATCGGCGGTAGCACCATCGCCGCATTCGCCATGTGGAACTGATGAGGCAAAATCTGGTCCCACACACTGGTGTCCAATTTGCGGGAAATGCGCACATACAGCCAGCGGCCTTCCCATTCAATATGGTCTGCCACCTGGGACAACGCCGCCAGGCCGTCCAAAACTCGATCGTCCAGCATCCGGTCCAGGGCACGGATGTCATTGGTAAAGGCGAAGTAGGGGTCGTGGTCGCACCGCTCTGCGCGGCGCAGCCCGTGAGGCAGTTCCCCGTGCACCGTGTACACCACGTGCGCGGGGCTCGGCTCCGCGCGGCGCATGGCCAACACCGTCGAGCGATTCACATCCCCAATGATGACGGGGTAGCCGCGGAAGAAACCACTGACGACGTCCCGGAGAACTGGGGTCTCTCCACTCTCCTGCTCCACCCGGCCCAGCACCAACTGTGGCCAGTCATCGGCCACGTGGGCGTCCGTCTTGACGTATTCGCACTCATGCGCCTGCGCCCACGCGCGGCGTTTGCGCCGTCCCCCGGACAGCACATCAAAATTTTTCGACGCCGACGCCGCCTCACGCTCAGCAGACCGGTCGATCTCCAACACCCCAGCAGGGGTGTTCTCGATAATCCCCTCCATCTCCTCAGTGGGAGCTACCTCGGGCTCCAACCCCAAGTACTCCTCCTGCGGCGCCGCATCAGAACCGGACTCTCCCGCGGAACCAGCGCTGGGCTTTCCGCTGTGGCGGGAAGCCGCCGTGCCGTCGTGGCGGGCAGCCGCAGCCGGATCATCCGAGGCCCGCTCTGTCCCCCGCGAGCTGTGCGAACGCTCGCTGGTGGGCGTCGGTATAAAGGACGAAGAATCACCGCCTCCACCTTGTGAACGCTGCCTGAGCAACAGCCACACGGCAGCAGCTACAAGGACAAGCCCCAACAACAGGGCCACAACAGGTGAAGTCATGGTGTTAGGATACCGTGCTGCCCCTACAACACCAGCGCGGGGCAAACACACGGACTCACAACAGGCTGTTACTCATTCGCCTCGGCGTAGGCCTCCGCGTCCATCAGATCGCCGGACTCGGTGACCTTCACCTCGTACAGCCAACCCTCGCCGTAAGGATCCTCGTTCACCAGACCAGCGTTATCCTCCAACGCCTCGTTGATGGCCACGACCTCGCCGGACACGGGAGCGTAGATGTCGGACACGGACTTGGTGGACTCCACCTCGCCAAAAGCCTCGCCGGCCTCAACCTCAGAGCCCACCTCAGGCAGCTCGACGAACACGATCTCGCCCAGAGCCTCGGTAGCGATGTGGGTGATGCCCACGCGCACGGTGGCACCCTCCTCCACGGCGTTGGTGTTGACCCACTCGTGCTCTTCGGAGTACAGGAAATCTTGTGGCAGTGCGGACATAGTCTTCTCCTCTTGTGTGGAAGCTGCTCAACGAAACGTTGAGCAGGTGTTTTCGGTTGATCAGATTACACCACGCACCGGCGGCGGCGCGTGGGTGTTCACGTCGGTGTGAGTGTGTGGCCGCAGTGGGCTTTAGCGCTCCCGCTTGTAGAACGGCAACGCCACCACGCGGTACGGGAAACGCTTGCCGCGGATGTCGACCTCCACGGTCGCACCCTCGGACGCCGTGGCGGACTCAGCAGCCTCCTTCGACACATACGCCAACGCAACAGGGTGCCCCAGCGTCGGTGACAACGCCCCCGAGGTCACATGGCCGATGGAGAACTCGCCAGGGTTGCCATCCTCGCCCGCGGCGAAGACCTCGTAGCCACCGCGAGCGGCGCGGCGACCCTCGCCCACCAGGCCCACCAGCGTCTGCTTCGTGCCCTCTTCCTTGGCAGCCACGATCGCGTCGCGACCCACGAACTTATCCTTCGACTTCGTCGCAGCCAGCACGCCCAGACCGGCATCCACCGGCGTGAGATCCAAGGACAGCTCGTTGCCGTACAGCGGCATGCCGGCCTCCAGGCGCAGCGTATCGCGGCAAACCAGGCCGCATGGCAGGCCACCCAGGCGATCCGCCACGGTCATCACGGTCTCCCACACCACCTCAGCGGCGTCGTTGGCCACGATGATCTCAAAGCCGTCCTCACCGGTGTAGCCCGTGCGGGCCACAATCGCCGGCTGACCAGCAACAATTCCCTGGAAGGCGGCGTAGTAGCCTAGCCCATCGATGGCGTCGTTCACGGTCGTGCCCGCGCCGGATGCCTCGGGAGCATCGGTGACATTGTCCACGACCTCCTTCATTACCTCCGTGGCCTTCGGGCCTTGGACGGCCACCATCGTGGTGTCATCGGACTCGTTGTTCACGGTCACGTCGAAGCTGACCGTGCGCTCGTTCAGAGCCCGGACCACAGGGGCCACGTTCCCGGCGTTCGGCACCACCAGGAACTCGTTCTCGGCCAGGTGGTAGGTAATCAGGTCGTCGATGATCCCGCCATCGCTCTCGCAAATCATGGAGTACTTCGCCTTACCCACCGGCACGGCGGACAAGCGCGAGATCAGCGCGTGATCCAAAAACTCCGCAGCCTCCGGCCCGGTCACGCGCACCTCTCCCATATGGGATAGGTCGAACACGCCCACGTTCTTGCGCACCGCGTGATGCTCATCCAGCTCAGAGGTGTACTTCAACGGCATGTCCCAGCCGCCGAAGTCGGTGAAACGTGCGCCCAGCTTTTCGTGCACACCATGCAGGGCAGTGTGTTTGATGTCCTTGCTCATCATGCTCCTTAAGTGTTCTTAGGCTTCCTAGTGTCCTAGGCTTCCTAGGCTTCCTAGCGTTACTAGTTTTCTTAGTCCTTATTCTTAAGCCCCCATTATGAAGGCCCGCCAGCCCCTACAGGTTCTCCGCGATGTCCTCAATCGGCGGGCAGGAGCACACCAAATTACGGTCACCATAGGCGCCATCGATGCGGCGCACCGGCGCGAAGTACTTGTCCACGCGCAAGGACGGCACAGGGAACGCGGCCTGCTCGCGAGTGAACTTTCCGCCAGACACAGCCTCGTCGAAATCACCCCGGATCACCGAGTGTGCAGTAAACGGCGCGTGGCGCAGAACCGAATCCTCAGCCGCAACCGCGCCATCAATGACCTCCTGGATCTCGCCGTGGATGGACACCATCGCCTCAATAAAGCGATCCAGCTCGGCCTTGTCCTCGGACTCGGTTGGCTCCACCATCAGCGTGCCCGGAACAGGGAACGCCAAGGTGGGAGCGTGGAAACCGTAGTCCATCAGGCGCTTGGAGACATCCTCGGCGGTGATGCCGGAGGCCTTCGTCAGCTCTCGCAGATCCAAGATGCACTCGTGGGCAACCAGGCCGGTCTCGCCCGTGTACAGCGTTGGGTAGTACTCCTCCAGCTTGCGGGACACGTAGTTGGCGTTCACGAGTGCCATGCGGGACGCCTCGGTCAATCCCTCGTCGCCCATCAATGCGATGTAGGACCAGGTGATCGGCAGCACGCCGGCCGAACCATACGCCGACGCCGACACGGGCTGTCCCGTTGCCGCGCCGTGGGCGTCGTCGTGAATATCCTCCCGCGCGTCTGTGGGCAGGAACGGAATCAGGTGCTCAGCCACGCATACAGGGCCGACGCCTGGGCCTCCGCCACCGTGAGGAATCGTGAATGTCTTGTGCAGATTCAGGTGGGAGACGTCTCCGCCGAACTCGCCTGGCTGGGCCAATCCCACCAGGGCGTTCAGGTTCGCGCCGTCGATGTACACCTGTCCGCCTGCGGCGTGCACCTTCGAGCACACCTCGCGGACCTGCTCCTCGAACACGCCATGCGTGGACGGGTAGGTGATCATGATGCCGGCGATGTTCTCGCCGTGCTTGGCGATCTTCGCATCCAGATCGTCCACGTCGATGGAGCCGTCCTCGGCATTCTTCACCGCAACCACCTTCAGGCCGGCCAACGCGGCACTCGCCGCATTCGTACCGTGGGCGGAGGCCGGGATCAGAATCAGGTTGCGCTCGTCATCCCCGCGGGACTGGTGGTAGCGGGCAATAGCCAGCAGGCCGGCGAACTCACCCTGAGAACCAGCGTTCGGCTGGACAGACACCTTCGCATAACCGGTGATCTTCGCCAGACGTTCCTCCAGGTCAGCGATCAACTCCAGCCAACCCTGCGCCTGCTCGGCCGGAACATGAGGGTGGATGCCCGCAAAGCCTGGCCAGGTGATCGGCTCCATGGACACCGCTGCGTTGAGCTTCATCGTGCAGGAACCCAGCGGGATCATCGTGCGGTCCAGGGCCAGATCGCGATCCGCGAGCTTCCGCAGGTACCTCATCATCTGCGTTTCGGAGGTGATGCTGTTAAAGATCGGGTGCGTGAGGATCTCATCCTCGCGCAGCACACCAGCCTCCGCCAGCGGGCCGTTGTCCGCGGTAAAGTCCGCGGTGTTAATGCGTGCGGAGGTGCCGGACAGGATCTCCACGAGCTCTGCGGTGTCCTGGTCCGTGGTGGACTCGCCCACGGACACACCCACGAACTCGTCATTCACGCGGCGCAGGTTGAAGCCAGCGTCCGCGGCTCGGGTGAGCACCTCGTCCACGCTGTCATGGCGCACCGTGACCGTATCGAAGAAGGTATCGTGCGCCACGGTCAGACCAGCCTCAGACAATGCCACAGCCAATGCCACCGCGCGACCATGCACCGCCGTGGCGATCTCCCGCAAGCCACGAGGACCATGCCACACCGCATAAAAACCAGCGACCACAGCCAACAGCGCCTGAGCCGTACAAATATTGGACGTTGCCTTATCGCGCCGAATGTGCTGCTCACGGGTCTGCAGCGCCAGACGATACGCAGGAGCACCCTCCGCATCCACAGACACACCCACAATGCGGCCCGGCAACTTACGCTGCAACGCCTCCGTACACGAAATGAAGCCCGCGTGAGGACCACCAAAGAACAGTGGCACACCAAAGCGCTGCGCAGAACCCACAGCAATATCTGCCCCAGCCTCACCCGGAGACGTCACCAGAACCGATGCCAACAGGTCAGCAGCCACCGTCACCAACGCGCCGGCCTCCTTCGCCGCCGCAATCACAGGCTTCAGATCACGAACCCGGCCGGTCGAACCAGGGTTGGACAGCACCACACCCACCAGATTGTCGTGATCCGCGAAGGAACGAGAGGTGTTGGCGTCGTCATCAGAAAAATCAGCAACCTCGACCGCAATTCCCGCAGCCTCAGCCCTCGCCAACGTCACCGTGATGGACTGCTGATGCAACGCGGAATCCAGCAGCACCACGCCACCATTCTTAAACGCCTTCGCGTTGCCGCGAGCCATCAACTGCACAGCCTCAGCCACCGCAGTCGCCTCATCCAACAAGGACGCACCCGCGATCGGCAGGCCCGTCAGATCCTGAATCATGGTCTGGAAATTCAGCAGAGCCTCCAGACGGCCCTGGGAAATCTCCGGCTGATACGGGGTGTACGCGGTGTACCAGCCCGGGTTCTCCACCACGTTGCGGCGAATCACGGCCGGGGTGACGGTGTCGTAGTAACCAGCGCCAATCAGCTGCTTCTTCTGCACATTCTTATCCGCGAAAGCGCGCAACGCGGCCAGCGTCTCGGTCTCATCCAAGGCGTCCGGCAAGCCGATCGGAGCGGACTGCTTAATGGAATCGGGGAGCGCGGCCTCCGCGAGCGCCTGGGAGGATTCGTAGCCCAGGAAATTCAGGATCTCCTGGGTATCTGCGGGGTTCGGGCCAATGTGTCGGTTCGTGAACTCGTCGTGAGATGTTGCCATAATTACGCCTTAGAGTTGTGGGTTGTTCTTGGGTTGTTCAAGGTAGGTCCATCCCCTCGCTCTGTCGCTGGTACCTGAGAGTTTTGCTCCTTCGGTGGCTTTTCGACCTACGACTGCCGAAAGCGCTTTCCAGAGGTGCCTGACTGTGGCGGTACGGGTGCCTGAGAGTGTCTGAAGGGTTGTTGCTCCGTCGGCGGCCGGCGCGGGCCGGCCCTCTCCCACCGCAGCTCATAGCGGCGTATGTAGTTGTGTGGGTGCGCGGTGTGTCCTGCGCGGTCACCGCGTCCAATTCTATAGTGTTCGACCTCACTTCCGTAGACCTCCCGCAAGACCACCTCCGCTCCATCCCCCCTGCCCTCCCTTTTCCCTACACACCTCCCTACAAATTGTTCGATCAAAACGCCATTTTTCGCCCAAAAACTGGCGTTTTGATCGAACATTTTGTGTGTGGGGCGGCCTGGAAGTTTTCCCAACTCCGCCCCAGCCCCACCTCCATGCGCCACAATAGTGTCCATGACAAAACTTCCATTCTCCCGAACTCTCAGCCCAATCCTCCGCAGCCCCGCGCTCCCCTCCGTCGCGCCCGCCCCCGACCGCACCGGCCGCCGCGTCGCGGTGGTCACCGGGGCAACATCGGGCATCGGCAAAGCTGCCGCCTCTTCCTTATCCGACGCCGGCTTCCATGTCATCGGCACCTCCCGAAACCCAGACTCCGTGTCTGACCGGCACCCTGGAGTGCACTACGTGGCACTTGATTTGAGTGATCCGGACAGCATCGAGGCCTGCGTCGAAGATATTCACGCTCACGGTGACGCCCCTGCGGTGCTGGTGAACAACGCAGGCGAGTCTCAGTCCGGCCCGTTCGAGGAGCTTCCCCGCGATGCGCTGGAGCGGCTGTTTCAGATCAACGTGCAGGGGCAGGTGGAGCTCACTCAGAAGCTTTTGCCATCCATGCGTGCGGCGGGTCGCGGCCGCGTGGTGATGGTCGGTTCGATGCTGGGGAGTTTTCCGCTTGCATTTCGCTCCAGCTACGTGGCCTCGAAGGCGGCCATCAAGGGGTTTGGTTTTTCTCTGCGCCGCGAGGTGCGGCCTTTTGGAATTGGGGTGTCCGTGGTGGAACCCGGCTCGATCAATACGGGGCTTTCCCAGAGGCGGACTAAATATGTGGATCTTCAGGGGCCGTATGGAGCTGAGTTCAGCACGATGCTGAACAAGTTGGACGCCAATGAGGCTGCGGGTATCTCCTCGGAGCGCGTCGCTGAGGAGATCATGAAGGCAGTTCTGGATGATGCGCCGCGGCCGCTCTATGCCGCAGGCTCAAAGGCTGGTCTGATTTTCCCGCTGTCGCGGGTGCTTCCTCTGGAGACCACGCACTGGCTGCTCAACAAGGTGCACGGCCTCTCCTAGCTCAGGCATCTCCTGTTCCTCAGGCCCCTGAGGAACAGGAGATCCAAATTGTTCGACCAAAACGCCATTTTTTGCCCCAAAAATGGCGTTTTGGTCGAACAATTTGTTGGGCAAGTGCGCCGGATGCAGCTGGTGCGCCTGGTGCCCCAGCAGTCCAGGTGCGCCAGGCACAGCCCTGGTAACTGCACGCCCGACAGCCTGGAGTTATCCACAACCTCCCCACCACAAAGCCAAAGTTTTCCACAGCAAAACCTGGTTACTCACAGAGTTATCCACAGAACAGCACTCAAAACCCACAGAGTTATCCACAACGTCCACAAGGCGGCTAATTTCCCCCAGAAAACACCTAGTTATCCACAGGCTCGAAAACTTCTTCTTCCCCTTAGGTAAACTTCGTGCAATTGTTCAACCTATGAACACACGTCCGCAGCTACCATCACCACAGCAGCCGCCGCAGCAACCGCGACACGGCAAGCCGCACTATCGACCGCATGCAGCTTCGCACCGACCACCCCAACACGAGCGGAACAACCTCCGCCGCATTCACACCGCGCCACTCCCAACAATATTGCCTATAACCAGCGCAGACTTGGCGCGCCTCCACAACATCCACCACCCGGAGCGTAATCCTCAATTCCTTCAGGTTGTCCATGGAGTTTGGATCCCCCGCGAGGTGCTCCCCCACTCTTCCAACCCTCATTCTCCGATTGCCCACTCTTCCAACCCCCACTCTTCCAACCCCTGCTCTCGCAGCACCCAGCCTCATCCAGCCACCACCCCTCACGCACTCGGCAGCGCAGACTTAGACCCAGTCTCCCGAGCTCGGGCTTATTTCCTCTCCAATCCCAGCGCCACGGCCAGTCATTTTTCTTCACTAGCCCTCCATGGCCTCAAATATTTCGTTGATCATCAGCCCACGATGTTCTTCACTACTTGGTCTTCCCAACGGGTTGGGCATGGGGCTGAGAAATGGTTGGGGCTTCGACGTCGACGCCCTCGTAGCCTCCCTCTTCACCACGTCCACCCGGATCCAGCTTTTCCGGAGTTGAAGGCTGTCCCTTTATCTATTGCGTTGGCCGGGTGTTTATCGAGTTTGGAAAGGCACGCCCCGGAGGTGGAGATTCTGCGGTGGCCTGTGCCTCGGATTCCGGACATGAGCAGCACTCTTATTAGGCAGGTCCAGCTGGCGGATGCGGTGATTCATCTGGCACAACATACTCTCTTGCCTCCGGGCGAGGGCACCAATGCTCCCATTCATGGCCATTGCAATCAGAATCTGTTTCGAAAGGTGATGGATGTGTCCTGTTCTGGGGCGGAGTCGCCGCCGGAGACGATTCTGCGGCTGATGGTTGCCCACGCTGTCCGAGACAAGGGCCTGCTGTGCCTGACTCAGGTTCCCGTGTTCAGTGGCGGCATGCTGGTCACCACGGTTGATGTGCTGGTGGTGGATGAGCGATGGGCGCAGACCGTTCGGGCGGAGGGGATCGAGCTGACGTCGTTCGCGTGGGAGTCCATGGCGGCGCACGTGCTCGCCTTTCAGTACGACGGTTCCCATCACCTAACCCGTGAGCAGCGCGATAAGGATCACTATATTTCTTCTGTGTTGCGCAGTTTTGGGATGAGGGAGTACCGGGTCACGGCGCCCGCGCTTCGTTCGTTCGGCGAGTTCATGCAGGCCTTCCCTCTCTTCACACCCCACCACAAATTGTTCGACTAAAACTCCATTTTTCGACCCAATTTTGGCGTTTTGGTCGAACAATTTGTACAAACCGGGGAGGATCAGCCTCGCTCGATCGGCCGCTTCGCATCCGACGACCACTGCGACCAACCGCCCACATAGTGCCGCGGCGCCGGCAACCCCGCAGCCTCCATCGCCGCGATAAACAGGGACGAATGCACGCCCGATCCGGAATACACTGCGATCTCCGTATTTTCTTCGACGCCAAGCTCACCCAAAATCTTCCTCACCCGCTCCGCTGGAAGCACGCGTCCGTTGGATTCTTGCAGAACGTCCGTGGGGATGTTTACGGCTCCGGGGATGTGCCCTGCTTGGTGGTCAACGTTTTCTTTGAGTCCTTTGAAGCGCGCTTCGTCGCGGTTGTCGACCAGCATTTTTCCTTGGGCGAGCCAGTCTTCGATCTCATCAATCTCGAGTGTGGGCATGGATCCCGGTGTGACGGTGACATCTCCGCGTCCGCGCAGGGCGCCAATGCCGCCGGCGACGTCGCCGCCGGCGGCTTGCCATTCTCCGGTTCCTCCGTTGAGGATGCTCACGTTGTTCACTCCGGCCCAGCGTAGGATCCACCAGGCGCGGGCGGCGTAGAGGTTGGCACCTGTGTCGTAGATGTAGGTGGGTCGGTCTGTCATCACTCCCCAGTCGTCGAGGTAGCGTTGCAGGTCGTTGACGTCGGGGATGGGGTTGCGGCCGTGTTGTCGTGAGGGGATTCCGGCGAGGTGTCGCAGGGGGTTGCAGAACATTGCACCGGGGATGTGTTGGGTGACGTAGGCTTCCCAGGCACTGTTTTCGGTTTTGGCCCAGTGGGAGTCGATGATCGTCATGCGCTGGCCATGCTGGAAGTGGTGGTATAGCTCGGTGCCGGTGATGAATGGGGTGGAGGGGTTGGTGGTGCTGGTGCTCATAGTGGCTTAGCTTATCCTTGTTGGCTTATCCGTGCGCGGTCATTGCAGTGTGATCGCAGTCTGATCGCAGTGTGGTCGCGGCGCGGTCCTCATCACCTCGCCGCGGTACTGCTGCCATCAACTCATGGCTTCGTAGCCTGTTTTCTCGGCAGTTATCTCGGCTGCTCTCCAGCCTGTTTTCTCGACTGTTGTCCAGCTCCGGCCTGTTGTCCGGACGATTGACCGCCCTGTTTCCCGCCTTGCTTCGGCAGCCATCCCGAGAGGATCGGGAACAGGAAGATTCCCACCCCGGCCACGAGCGCCGCTCCTCCCAGGCCGAACGTGAATCCGGACACCACCGCGATGGGCGCCAGGATCGTCATACCGATTTCGAAGGGGGCGAATCCCACATAGGCCACGCCATAGTCGTTGAGGGTACCGGATTTCAGGTCGGGATCCACGATCTTCAGCAGGGCGATACCCGTGGCAACCGCGGCGGTGGCCCAGCCCCAGCCGAACACGCCGCGTTCCAGCCACTTTTCTCCGAAGAAGAGTGGGGAGATGTAGCGGAAGAACACGAAGCAGTACGCCAGTCCCAGGAGGAACAGCACCAGCAGCGGCAGCCAGTAGGAGGCAATAGCCGAGGGGACGATGGAGGCCACACCGAAGGCGATCAGGTAGTCGGTGGATCCACCGGAGATGGATTTCACGGTCTGTGGGTTCAGGTACTCGGGCCGCTTGATGACCTTGAGCCCTAGCACTCCAAGGATTCCGACCACGAAGGCCAGTGCGAACAGCGGGATGGATACGTTGGGGAATTGGTGTTGGATGGCCTGCTGGATGAAGTAGGCAAACATCACGGTCATCATGATGAACCCGAGGTGCAGGGCCAGTGGCTCAATGGAGGAAGGGTTGGTGGTTGCCTTGCCGATGGAGGGTTGCTTCTTCGGGTCTTCGATGGCTCCGGAGAGCAGCTCCCAGGGCAGTTCTTTCGGCAGCGTGTTGGCGCGGCCGGATTTGATGCCCCAGTTGGCGAAGATGATTCCGCCCACAATCGCAGCGAGCGTTCCGACCGTGGCGGACATGAAGCCAAGGGACATGGCGGCGTCCGCACCCACTCCGTCGAGCGCGCCTCCCACGGCCGCTGCGGTGCCGAAGCCTCCCACGAATCCGACGGGCAGCATCATGCCGAACCAGTCTTCCGTGCCGAACAGTGGCTTGAACAGGAAGATTCCGAGCAGGATGAAGATGGCCCATTGCCCCAGGAACATGGAGGTGGAGTAGGCCCACATGTTGCGGGCCTTCTTCATGTCACCGGATTGGAAGCTCATGGAGTACGGCATGGAGGCGAACACGATGGCGATCAGCAGGGTGGAGTAATCGCCGAGCGCGTTGGAGAAAGGCATGATACCCAGCACCTCTGGCCCCAGCAGCAGCCCGAGCAGTCCCGCGATGATGGGTGACGGAATGAGTAGGTTGCGGAACCATGTGAAGTGGCGCCTCATGAAGGTACCGATGATCATGAGGATGGAGATCAATCCAATGTCCGTCATGAGGGTAAATGCGGTGTATTCAGAGTCACCCATGATGGTCTTGTCGCTTTCTGCTCTGTAGCGCCAGCACGTCTGTGTGTCGTGCGCCCGCGCCGCCTGGTTCGTTGCCGACCCCGATACTACTGTCCCGCCCCTACATTCATCATCTTCGCTGTGCGTTGTTCGATTTTTATCCGACGCCCAACCTCACTCCCCCACGCCCCTCTCCCCGCATCCGGATCTCCGCCTGCACGGCTGCTCACGCACGCCACACCGCAGGCGCGGCCTGCACGCGAGCAGCTCCCGAGAGCCGCTCGCGTGCCAACCCCTATCTGGATCAGTAGAAGCCCATGGGCTTCTCGTCGTAGGACCACAACAGGTTCTTGGTCTGCTGGTAATGGTCCAGCATCATTAGGTGGGTCTCGCGGCCCAGGCCGGACTTCTTGTAGCCTCCGAAGGCTGCGTGAGCTGGGTACTGGTGGTAGTTGTTGACCCACACGCGACCGGACTGAATTTCGCGGCCTGCCTTGTAGGCGGTGCGTCCGTCACGGGACCATACGCCGGCGCCGAGGCCGTACTCGGTGTCGTTGGCGATCTCCATGGCTTCTTCGAAGGTCTTGAAGGTGGTCACGGCGAGCACGGGGCCGAAGATTTCCTCCTGGAACAGGCGCATCTTGTTGTGGCCCTTGAAGATCGTTGGCTCGATGTAGAAACCTCCATCGCGGCCGTCGATCTGGTTGACGTTTCCGCCGGTCAGGACCTCTGCGCCTTCTTCTGGGCCGGACTTCAGGTAGCCGGTGATCTTGTCCATCTGCTCCTGGGATGCCTGTGCGCCCATCATCACGTCGGTGTCCAGTGGGTTGCCCACCTTGATGTTCTTCACGCGCTCGATGGCCAGAGCCAGGAACTCCTCGGCGATGTCCTCGTGGACCAGTGCGCGGGATGGGCAGGTGCAGATTTCGCCCTGGTTCAGGGCGAACATGGCCAGGCCCTCCACGCACTTTTCGCGGAAGTCATCGTCCTTGTCCATGATGTCTGCGAAGAACACGGATGGGGACTTGCCGCCCAGCTCCAGGGTGACGGGGATCAGCTTCTCAGCCACGGCTTTGTTGATGATCTTTCCGACTTCGGTGGATCCGGTGAAGGCGATCTTTGCGATGCGGTCGGTGGCCGTCAGTGCTGCACCGGCTTCGGTTCCGAGGCCGTTGACGATGTTCAGCACACCTTCTGGCAGCACCTCCTGGATGAGCTCCACGAGCACCAGGATGGATGCTGGGGTCTGCTCGGCGGGCTTCAGGACAATGGCGTTTCCGGCGGCCAGCGCTGGGGCGATCTTCCATGCGGCCATGAGGATGGGGAAGTTCCATGGGATGATCTGGCCGACCACTCCCAGTGGCTCGTGGAAGTGGTAGGCGACCAGGTCTTCGTTGATCTGGGAGGTGCGGTCTTCCTGCGCGCGCAGGGCACCTGCGTAGTAGCGGAAGTGGTCCACGGCCAGTGGGAGGTCTGCTGCCAGGGTTTCACGGACTGCCTTGCCGTTGTCCCAGGTCTCTGCCACGGCGAGCATCTCGAGGTTCTGTTCCAGGATGTCAGCGATCTTCAGCAGGACGTTGGAGCGGTCTTGGACGCTGGTTTTGCCCCAGCCTGGCGCTGCCTTTTCGGCGGCGTCGATGGCTAGTTCGATGTCCGCTGCCTTGGAGCGCGGTACTTCGCAGAACTTCTGTCCGTTGATGGGGGATACGTTGTCCATGTATTCGCCGTCAACGGGAGGCACCCACTGGCCTCCGATGAAGTTTTCGTAGCGCTCCTTGAAGGTAATAAGCGAGCCGTTGGTTCCTGGGTCTGCGTAAACAGTCATCTGCGATCAAGCCTTTCTGTGATGGTTCAGCGCCACGTGTTGACCTGCGTGGAGTTGCGCGCTGCACCACGCTCGCGTGTGTGCGATGGTACTTATCAGCCGCCCACTTCAGCAGTTATATGGCACACCCCACAAATTACAGACAATTGTGAGGTGCGTCATCATGTCGATGTGCTGCTTCACCCGTTCGACGCCCGGCTAAGTATTTTCACAGAACTTATTTGAACCCAATAGTGCTGGATACGGCAGTCCACCCCGTACATCAACGGGGGTATCTCCCCTACCCTTCCTCGTCCTCTTCCCATCTCCTTCCGTATCCCTTCTACTCTCCTTTCGCACCCAGCTGAGACACCGGCTAAGACACCAGATAAAGCGCCACCCAAGGACACATCCTCCACCGATTCTTTTACACTTGGGCCATGACTCCCGAAGAACTCGTCAGCGTTTCTCACCAGCACGCGCTGGAGTTGCCGGCAACTTCTCGTGATCAGCCTTTCGGCGAGGGTTGGGATGCCTATCGGGTTCGCGGCAAGATTTTCATGATCCGCGCCCACCCACACTTTAATCCGGCGCGTACGCAGATGATCATTCTGAAAGCGATCCCGGACGAAGGCGTGAGCCTCCGGCAGCAGCATGAAGAGATCACCCCTGGGTACCACATGAACAAGACGCATTGGAATAGCGTGGTGGCCGGCCCCGGCATCAGTCCGGAGTTAGTGAAGGATCTGATTACTGATTCTTACTTGTGCGTTGTGGACAAGCTGCCGAAAGCGAAGCAGCCGGTGGATCCATTCAACCACCGGCTCACGCAATTTCTCTAGGCCGCTCCTCGGGCCCCTAGGCCTCGGCATCCTCGGGCGTGACCCCGTAGATGTCCAGCTGGGTTGCTCCGTCATCGGCACCGCCGCTGACCGCCGTAGCGTCCACACGGACCGTGTCGCCGTCGCGAATCTCACCGGCCAGCAGCAGCTTCGCCAAACGATCGCCGATTGCCTTTTGAATCAGACGACGCAAAGGGCGCGCACCATAGGCCGGATCGTATCCGCGCTCGGCAAGCCACGTCTTGGCCTCCGGGGATACGTCCAGGTCAAGACGCCGGCCAGCCAGCCGCTGCGCCAATCCCTTCAGCTGAATGTCCACGATGGCCTCCAGCTGGGATTCGTTGAGCGCGTCGAAGATCAGCACGTCGTCCAGACGGTTGATGAACTCTGGCTTGAAGTGGCGCTTCACGGCATCCATGACCTGCTCCTGTGTGCCACCGGCACCCAGGTTGGATGTGAGGATCAGGATGGTGTTGCGGAAATCCACTGTCCGTCCCTGGCCGTCGGTGAGGCGACCTTCGTCCAGCACCTGCAGGAGAATGTCGAACACATCCTGGTGCGCCTTTTCCACCTCGTCGAACAACACCACGCTGTAGGGGCGTCGTCGTACGGCCTCGGTCAGCTGACCGCCGGCGTCGTATCCCACATATCCCGGAGGGGCACCCACCAGGCGCGCCACGCTGTGCTTCTCGCCGTATTCGGACATGTCGATGCGGATCATGGCGGTTTCGTCGTCGAAGAGGAACTCGGCCAGGCCCTTGGCGAGTTCGGTCTTGCCCACGCCCGTCGGGCCAAGGAACAGGAAGGATCCGGTGGGCCGGTTGGGGTCGGCCACGCCGGCGCGGGCGCGGCGGACGGCGTCGGATACGGCATTCACCGCATCCTCCTGCCCGACCACGCGACCAGCCAGGATGTTCTCCATCTGCAGGAGCTTTTCGGTCTCTCCTTGCAGCATCTTGCCGGCCGGAACTCCCGTCCAGGCGGACACCACTTCGGCGACCGTGTCCGGGGACACCTCCTCGGTCAGCATCATGTCCTCCTGCGTGGCGACCACGTCTTCGGCTTCCTTCAGCTTCTTTTCCACGTCGGGAATGCGGCCGTAGCGCAGCTCGGCGACCTTGGCGAAGTTTCCTTCACGCTCAGCAATTTCGGATTCGCGATTGAGGTTGTCCAGCTCCTCCTTCAGCTCGCGGAGGTTATCGATGCTTCCCTTTTCGACTTCCCAGCGGGCGGTCAAGCCAGCCAGCTTTTCCCGCTCGTCGGCCAGCTCCGCCTGCAGCAGTTCCAGCCGATCGCGAGAGGCAACGTCCGTCTCCTTGGACAGCGCCATCTCCTCAATCTCGAGGCGACGCACCACACGCTCCACGTCGTCGATTTCCTCCGGACGGGAGTCAATTTCCATGCGTAATCTCGACGCCGCCTCGTCGACCAGGTCAATGGCCTTGTCTGGCAGGAAACGGGAGGTGATGTAGCGATCGGACAGGGTGGCTGCGGCGACCAGGGCGGAATCCTGGATGCGCACGCCGTGGTGAACCTCGTAGCGTTCCTTCAGGCCGCGCAGGATGCCGATGGTGTCTTCCACTGTGGGCTCGCCCACGTAGACCTGCTGGAATCGGCGTTCTAGGGCGGGGTCCTTTTCGATGTACTTGCGGTATTCGTCCAGGGTGGTGGCGCCGACGAGGCGCAGCTCACCTCGGGCGAGGAGGGGCTTGATCATGTTGCCGGCGTCCATGGCAGAGTCGCCGCCGGCGCCTGCTCCAACGATGGTGTGGAGCTCGTCGATGAAGGTGACGATCTCGCCGTCGGCTTCCTTGATCTCGTCCAGGACGGCCTTCAGGCGCTCCTCAAACTCGCCGCGGTACTTGGCGCCGGCGATCATGGAGCCAAGGTCCAGGCTGATCAAGCGCTTGCCGCGCAGCGATTCCGGAACGTCGCCGGCCACGATGCGGCGGGCCAGGCCCTCCACGATGGCGGTTTTACCCACGCCGGGCTCACCGATGAGGACGGGGTTGTTCTTGGTTCGACGAGACAGCACCTGGACCACGCGACGGATTTCCTGGTCGCGGCCGATCACTGGGTCGATCTTGCCTTCGCGCGCTCGTGCGGTGAGGTCCGTGGAGTACTTGTCCAGGGCTTGGAATTGCCCTTCGGGCTCCTCGGAGGTGACCTTGCGGTTACCGCGCACGGATTGGAAGGCGCTCTTCAGAGCCTCGGTGGTGGCGCCGCGGTCCTGGAGGAGCTTTGCCGCGGGGTCGTTACCCTTGGCGATTCCTGCCAGCAGCACCTCAGTGGAGACAAACGAGTCCCCCAGCTGGTCGGCCAGCTCCTGCCCGGCGTTCAACGCATTGACGGCGTCCCGGTTGAAGTTGGGGTTGGCCATGTTGGAGCCGGAGGCGGTGGGAAATCCGTTGACGATTCCGCGCGCGGCGGAGAGCACGTCGTCGGGGTCCACCCCGGCGGCTTGGAGCACGGGTTGTGCGATGGAGTCTTCTTGTTCCAGAAGGGCCACGAGGAGGTGTGCCGGGCGGATGTCCGGGTTTCCTTGCGCGACGGCGTTGCGCAGCGCGACCTGCATTGCCTCGCGGGTTTTAGTGGTAGGAGTGAAGTTCGACATTGTGAGTCCTCCTTAGTAACGGTGAATCTGAACATTCAACCTTGCGTTCACTAGGCTCAACCTTGATGCCCTTGAGTCTATTCCACTCAACTTCATTTTCGCACTGTGATCTACCCCACAACATTGCCCCCATTGACATTTCTTTTCGGAAACTACTTGCCAAGCCTTGCGAAGGATGCTTCACTCTTATGTAAATCAGAAATAGTTTACGTATATAAGTAAACACTTCCCTGTTTGGAGGGGCTCATGAAGAACACACATCGTCGATCGCCCATCATCGCCGCCCTCGGCACCGCGATCCTCGCCGCCTCCAGCCTCACTGCCTGCTCCCTCAAGGAGAACAACGGCCAGGACAGCCCAAACCTCACCCGCCTAACCATGGCCGACAATTACGCCCTCAAGCACCCTGTCGGCAAGGGCGGGACCCAACCTTTCCTCGACGCCATGACGGCCTCCGCCCAAGAAACCGGCATGACTATCGACTACTTTGCGTCCGGACAGCTGGGCAAGCAGGCCGATATTCCGTCGATCGTGCGCAGCGGAAACGCTGACCTCGCAGTCATCGCTCCTGGCTATGTCAGCTCCACCTTCCCCTTAAGCGGCATTGGCGACCTCCCCGGCTTCGGCTCCGATTCCTGCGTCACCGCCTACGCCCTACGGGACCTGGTGATGCCCGGCGGGATTCTCTACGACAAAGAAATGGCCCCCATGAAGTTCAGGCCATTGTGGACGGGATCCATCCCCGGATACGAGGCCATGTCCGCCGGCATCGACCCATCCAACCCTGATAATCTCCGCGGAAAAGTCCTTCGCTCCACCGGCGGCGCCTTAGATCGGGTGATTGACCAGATGCACGCCGCGGGCGTCGCTATGCCTATCGGCGACCTCTACGAGGCCCTGTCGCGCGGCACGGTAGAGGGCACGCTGGCCAGCCCCATCAGCATTACCCCGTATGGCCTGGAGGACGTCATCACGGACGCCACTGATGGTGCCGAGCAGGGCAATTTCACCTTCTTCTACGGGATCAACGTGGACACGTGGGACTCGCTGACCATGCAGCAGCAGGAGGCGCTGACGCACGCCAGCGAGCAGGCCCAGCAATCCCTGTGCGAGACCCTCAACGGCTCTCGCGCGAAGTCCATCGCGGCCATGAAGAAAGCTGGGGTGCGCTTCCACGACGTCGCCCAGAATCGCGCCCAGTGGGAAGCCCTGAATGAGCCAGTCAAGCAGTCCTGGATCAACGCCGCCGAATCCACCGGGCTAGCCGGCCACGAGGTGATGGACGCGTGGGAATCCGCGCTAAAGAAACACGCCCACCGCGCCACGAAACGAGGTTAAAACCATGCCACATCTGGTGATACATCCGGGCCACGACGGCACCGCCACCCGCACCCCCTACGGTTTTCGCACCACAGACCATCCCCGGCTGGATAAACTCCAGAATGCCATTTCTGCAGTGTGCACGTGGATTGCCGGCGCAGCCATTATCCTTCTGGTGCTTATCACGGCAGCAGAGGTGTTCATGCGAGAGGTATTGAGCCATCCTCTGGGATGGAATATCAGCCTCACGGAAAAATACCTTCTTCCCACCATTGCCTTCTTTGGGCTTATTGTTGCCTATCGCACATCCACCCACATCGCTGTGGAGACGATATTCACCAAGCTCCCCCGGCCCGTGCAGAAGATCATTCTGGTGCTGATCCACGCATCGGTGGCCTTTTCCATGGTGATGCTTGCTCTGGCCGGATGGAATGAAACGTGGATGGCGTTTTCTCTTCATCATCAAACTCTGCCGGGAATGGCGGATCTTCCGCTTCCCGATTGGACGTTCCGCGCCATCGTCCCCTGCGCCGCTATTCTGTGCGCTTTTCTTGCCGCCATTGATTTCTACCGCGAGGTCACAACCCCCTGGCACAGACCCTTCACTGATTACGACCCTGGCGAGGAAGGACACTAATCATGCTCGTCGTTGGAATACTCATCGTCCTCGTAGCCCTCATCGTTTTTCGGGTTCCGGTCAGTTTCGCGATCCTGGCCTCGGGCCTGCTCGGCCTCACTATTCTGGAAGGCTTCCCCGCCGCGTTACACACGCTCGAAACCTCGCCTTTTGCCGCGGTGCGCTCTAATTCCCTATCTGCCATTCCTTTGTTTATTCTGATGGCTCAATTGTTACTGATGTCCGGGCTGCTGGATTCTTTGTTCGACGCCGCGCGCTCCCTCATCGGACGCCTCCCCGGCGGAACGGCCATTGCCAGCGTGGGCGCTGGAACGGCGTTTGCCGCGGTATCCGGCTCCTCGACTGCGGCGGCTGCCACGCTGGCGCAGACCTCATCGGTGCGCATGATGAAGGAAGGCTACGCGCGCGGCACAGCCACGGGGCTTGTTGCGGTAGTAGGCACTCTGGCGGCCATGATTCCGCCGTCGATCATTCTGGTGTTTTATGCGATTACCGCGGAGGCTCCCGTGGGGCAGGTGCTTATTGCGGGATTTTTCCCAGGGCTTTTGGTGGCCTGCGGCCTTATTGTCACGATGTACCTGGGTTTTCTGCGCGATCGCTCGGTCGCACCGGCGGGGTCTAGTTCCACGATCCGGGAGAAGCTCACGCATGTGTGGAAAGCCTCTCCCTTGTTGGTTATTTTCTGCGCGGTGGTGGGCTCTATTTTCTTCGGAATTGCCACCCCCACGGAGGCTGCCACACTGGGCACAATCGCCGCACTGATCCTGGTGGTTGCCAAAGGCAAGTGGGATCGGGACCAATTCGGCGTGGCCGTGTTGGAAACAGTGAAAACCTCCGCCATGATTTTCGCGATCATCATGACGGCGCACGTGCTGGGTGACTTCCTCACGCTGAGCCGCGTCACGCCCCGCTTGGTGGCCAGCATTAGCGAGGCGGCGTGGCCACCTTTAGTGGTGATGGCGCTCATTGGTCTGGTGTATATGGTGCTGGGATTCTTTATGGATCAGATCGCCATTATCGCCTTGACGGTTCCCATGACTCTGCCCATCGTTGAAGAATTGGGGTACGACCCCATTTGGTTTGGCATTTTCGTCGTCCTACTGGCAGAAACCGGAATGGTCACACCACCCATGGGCATTAACGTGTTCGTAGTCTCGAAGGCCGTCAAAATAAGCCCTGTCGTGGTCTTTAGGGGCGCATTCCCGTATGTGCTGGTGATGTTGTTGATCGCCGCGGCGGCGCTGTTGTGGCCGGACCTGGTGATGTGGGTGCCGAATCTCTCCAGCGCCTCCGGCTAAACCCCCGCCTACTGCTCCCACCGGCGGCGCGCATCGCGGAGCGCTGCGATGATCGTGTGGGCGTCGCGGGCAATTTGATCGGGCGCGGCGATAACCGCAACCGCGGCGACCACCCGCCCGTGCTCCTTTACGGCGACCGCCACGCCATCGGCGCCATTTTGGGCGATTCCCGGCGCGATGACCTCCCCTGTTTCCCGCAGGACGGGGTATTCGCGCTGGAAACGATTCAACAGGTCAGCGCTGATCTCGGCGTTCGTTCCTCCGGTGAGCTGGTGGTCGAGCAGCATGTCCCAGGCGGTGTCGGGGTCCAGCCCGGCGAGCAGCGCCCAGCCCGAGGACGTCTCCAGCGGGGGTCGGCGCAGCTTGTTCTGGGCGAGGTATTCGAAGGAGGGGTCGCTGGCGGCGTAGTCCACGTAGTAGACGTTGTTGCCGACCAGCACAGCCAGCACCGCAATGTACCCCGTCCTGTTCACGATGTCCTCCAGCATGTCGTGGGTGACGATCTCAATGGGACGACGCCCGGCTACCGTACTGAGCAAGTATGGCGCCAAACCTAAGGCGAATCCGCGGCCTCGTTCCTGGAGGTATCCCGCCGCGGTAAGGCCGTTGACCAGCGACTGCGCGGAGCTCACGGGCGCGCCGATGGCGGTGGCGATGTCGCTGAGGCCTTGGGGTTCGGGGGCTCGGGCGACGTGTTCCAGGATGGCGGCGATGCGGTCGACGGTTCGGTGGCGCGGTCGGTGTGAGCCGCCCTCGCTGACGAAGGGAAAGCGCTGTGTGTTGTCCTGGGGCGACATCCGCGGTTCACGTCCCTTTCTGGTGTGGTGTCGTCTGTGTGTGCTGGTGCGACCGAGCTTTCTGAACGGCAATTATTGCAGCGTTTCGGGATATGTGAAAGTTTTACTTTCCTTCTGGAGATTATTCACCTACACTAGTACTTACCTAAATCCGTACCAGTTTACTTATATACGTAAGGATAGTGACCGTGTCCACAACAGATCCACTCACCCTCTCCAGCTTCGATGGCCTCCTCGACGACGAGGAGCGTATGCTCCGCGACGCCGTCACGGACTTCGCTCACGCCGAGCTGACCCCACACGTCCAGAGCTGGTTCGACGCAGGCACGCTCCCCGCCAAGGAGCTCGGCCCGAAGTTCGGCGAGCTCGGTGCACTGGGAATGCACTTGGAAGACTACGGCTGCCCCGGCGCCTCCGCCGTGAGCTACGGCCTGGCCTGCATGGAGATTGAGGCCGTGGACTCCGGGCTGCGCTCCTTCGTCTCCGTCCAGGGGTCCTTGGCCATGTTCGCCATTCATCACTGGGGCTCCGAGGAGCAGAAGAAAAAGTACCTTCCAGGAATGGCGGCCGGCACCACGCTGGGATGCTTCGGACTCACGGAGCCCGACGCCGGCTCCGACCCCGCCTCCATGAAAACCCGCGCCACTCGCGAAGGCGACGAGTGGGTCCTCAACGGCACGAAGATGTGGATCACTAACTCCCCGGTGGCTGATGTGGCCGTGGTGTGGGCACGCACGGAGGATGGCTACGCGGGCTTCATTGTGGAGAAGGGAACCGCTGGGTTCAGCGCGCCGGAGATCCACAAGAAGCTCTCCCTCCGCGCGTCCATCACTGGCGAGATTGTGCTGGACAACTGCCGCGTGCCTGACTCTCAACGCCTCCCGAAGGTCTCCTCGCTGCGCGGCCCACTCACCTGCCTAAATGAGGCGCGCTACGGCATCATCTGGGGCGCACTGGGCGCTGCCCGCGACTGCATCACCACCGCGTTGGAGTACACCAATACCCGCCAGGTTTTCGGCAAGTCCCTGTCCTCCTTCCAGCTGTCTCAGGCGAAGCTGGCCGATATGTCGGTGGAGCTCAACAAGGGAGTGCTGCTCGCTCTTCAGTTGGGGCGCTTGAAGGACCAGCATAAATTGGAGCCGCATCAGGTCTCCGTGGGCAAACTTAATTCCACGCGCACGGCCATTGCCATCGCTCGGGAATGCCGTACCCTCTTGGGTGCCTCCGGCATCACGCTGGAATACTCGCCGCTTCGTCATGCCAATAACCTCGAGTCCGTCCTGACCTACGAAGGCACCGCGGAAATGCACCAGCTCATCATCGGTAAGGCACTAACTGGTGAGGAGGCATTCCGCTAAATGGGCGCATTAGACGGAGTGGTTATTGCGGATTTCTCCCGTGTGTTGGCAGGCCCCTACGCTACGATGATGCTCGCGGATATGGGCGCGGAGGTCATCAAAATTGAGCGCCCCGGCACCGGCGACGACACGCGCGCGTGGGGTCCACCGTTTAATGCCGACGGCGTGTCCACGTATTTCGCAGCGGTCAATCGCAATAAAAAGACCGTCCAGCTGGATTTGCACACCGAGGAGGGCCTGCAGAAAGCCACGGAGATTGCCGCGAAGGCCGATATTCTAGTGGAGAATTTCCGGCCCGGAACAATGGAGCGTCTGGGCCTGGGATATGAGGAGCTCAGCGCCATCAACCCCGGCCTGATCTACGCATCACTATCCGGATTTGGCGGCAATGCCGGCGCCGATATCGGCGGCTATGACCTGGTGGTTCAGGCCGTCGGCGGGCTCATGTCCGTCACGGGCGAATCCCCGGATAAGCCAGTGAAAGTAGGCGTGGCTCTGGTGGATGTTCTCACTGGCCTGCACCTGGGCATGGGCATTCTTGCCGCGCTGCATCACCGGCACGCCTCCGGCGAAGGACAGCGCATTGAAATTAACCTGCTCCAGGCGGCATTATCCTCCCTAGCCAATCAATCTTCCGCTTTTGTGGGAGCCGGAGTTGTGGGTACAGCGATGGGCAATAAGCATCCCTCTATTGCACCCTATGAGGTATTCCGCACACGCGATGGCGACCTGGCGGTAGCCGCGGGAAACGATTCCCTTTTCCAGCGCTTTTGCCACGTTATTGAGCGGCCCGACCTTCCCGAGGATGAACGCTTTCAGACCAATACGTCCCGTGTTGCCCACCGGGATTCCTTGGCTGCCATCATCACGGACGCACTGTCTAGTCGCGATGCGCAGGAATGGTTCAGATTATTACGCGACGCCGGAGTTCCCGCCGGCCCAGTGAACTCCATTGATCAAGCATTTGAATTCGCCACAGACTTAGGGCTGAATCCCATCACAACCATCGATGGGTCACCCAGCGTGAGCAATCCCCTGACCTTTTCGAAAACCCCGGTGGAATATCGGTCGAAGCCACGCACGCTGGAGGGCTAAACGCCCTCGCTGTGCTCAACCTTCGGGGGTTCTAAACCCCTTCGAAGTGCTCCGCGCCTTCGCCGATCTCCAGATCTGTTCTGTGCCCCGCCAGCACCGGAACAGTCTCGCGGATCTTATCCACGCGATTGGGGTCAATATCCACGGTCAGCACCTGCGCGGCATACCCTGTCTCTGCCAGGCGCGCGCCGTTCGGGCCGATGGCCACCGAGTGTCCGATGCCGGTAGGCCCGTCCGCGTAGCCGTAGCGGTCCGGCGAGCCGGGGCGCGCCATGCCCGCGGCAACAAGGTAGCTGGCGGAGTCCAGCGCCCGCGCCATGGTGAGGGTGCGCCATTGATCCAGCTTCCCGGGACCGTCTGCCCAGCTACTGGGCACGATCATAACCTTCGCACCGGCAGACGCCAGGGCCGCGAAGTGTCCAGGGAAGCGGATGTCGTAGCAGGTCGCCAGGCCAATGGTGGTGTCTGCCACGTCCACCACCACGCGCCGGTCGCCGGGCTTCACGGTATCCGATTCGCGGTAACCGAAGGCATCGTAGGTGTGGATCTTGTTGTAGTGAGTCACACCGTTGGGGCCTGCCACGAGCAGTGTGTTGTGCACGCGGTTCACGCGATTAGCTTCGCCAGAGCCTTCGGGCAGCTCCTCCACAATGTCGCCGGCCGGAGTGCGGAAGACCGTATCGGCTGGAGTGAACATACCCACCACGGCAGTGGTCCCGTGCTCCTGGGCGGTCTCAATCACCGCTTGGGCGAAGGGGCCGTCGAGTGGCTGTGCCACAGTGTCGAGCCGGCCGTGGTCGAAGGGGAACATTGCGGCCTCGGGAAACACCACGAGGTCTGCGCCGTTAGCGGCGCCGGAGGCGATGTATTTGCGGATAATCGCCAAATTCGCTTCGACGTCCGGCTCTGCGTTCATTTGGATCACTGCGATGCGCATGGCCTCCAGCCTACGTTGTCCGTGGGCGTTGTGTGGGCGCCTCGCTTCCTACTCGGCCTCCTGCGACGCCGGTCCTGCTTACTCCACCCCAACAACATTAGGCAAACCTAACCCATAACGGCTGTGGAAAACTTCTCATCCAGACGAAGTTATCCACAGGCACGAAAACTTTTCTTCCCTAGCCCGCCGCACCCCGCTAGGGTGCAACCTACAGAGCTCACTGCACAGCACAACACGAGGGGGATTCATGCAGGCAGATGTCGCCGCGTGGCACGAACTAGGGCAGATCACACTGCTACCGGGGATGGTGATCACACACGCGCACACCATCAAGGACAACTCCTGGCGCATCGCCGCGGCTGCCCGGGAACTACGCGCCGCACCCACAGGGCGGGTGGCTGTTTTTGGGGAAGCTGGGCGTCGGCTATCAACATTCATGGCAGCATCCGGAACAATTTTTTCGGGCCAGGCAGAGGGATTGGGCGTGACGTCCGACTCGATCCTGCAGTTCGCCCGGGACGTTCAGGAGCACGACGCCCAAGCGCTCTGCCAGGGAGGCACACCGTGATTTCCATCTTCGACATTGAAACGGCGCCGACGCAGGAATTTTCGGGCAGCGCGGACACACTAAAACAGGTCGGGTCTACCACCCGCGCGTGCGCGCAGGACGTGCGCACCACCGCCACGTGGCAGGGCGGCGCGGCATGGTCGGGGGACGCCGCGGACGCCGCAAGCCACCGCACGCAGTCCACGGCCAACAGGACCGATTCCTTAGGTCTGGCAACCAGCGCGGCAGGGGGCGTGACCTCGATATTCAGCGCGGCACTGAAAGGGTTCCAGGAGGGGGCGGCCACCACGCTGGAGTTGGCTCGAGGGTTGGGTTTCGAGGTCAGCGCGCACGGCGATGTGACCCCGTCTACCTGGCAGCTGGCCACAGCGACGGCCGCCAGCGCGATCCCTGGAGGCGAGGGAATCGCGGCGGCGATGTGGGAGATGGCGGCGGTGCTGAGCATGATTCTCAAGGGCATTGTGGTGGCCACGGCGGCGTCGGACGTTGCGGCGAGCACAGCGCTGGCGGGACTCTCGTCGGCGCAAGCCTCCGCGCGGGAGCCGGAAGCGAATAAAGTTCCCTCGCCCGCCGCCGGCCCCGCCCCCGTGTCCCGCATTGATACCCCGACCGGGCCCGTGGTGACGGTCGGGAATGTGGAGTCCGCGGATCGAATCATCACGCTGGTCTCCGGCGTGGGCAGCAGCGCAGAATCGATGGTGCGGCAGAAGACCATCTGGGCAGAGCAGCAGGTCAGGGAGGCCGCCGGGCGCGGCGAAAAACTGGCCGTGGTGGCATGGCACGGGTACCAGGCGCCGAAGAATCTGCCCGAAGGGTTCAGCCAGTTGCCGGCGAAGAAGGCCGGCCCAGCGCTGCGGGAGTTCCAGAAGGGCCTGCGGCAGAAGAATCCGCACGCGCAGCTGAAGGTCATGGGGCACAGCTATGGGTCCGTGGTGGTGGGCGAGGCAGCGCGGGACAAGTCCTTCCAAGCGGACGATATCCACCTCATGGGCTCGCCGGGCACCCACATTCCTCCAAGCGTTCCGCACACCGCGCAGCGGCAGCTAGGGGATAACATTTGGGCCACGGAAGGGGCCAGCGCGCTGGTTCCACCGCTATGGAAGGGTCTTCTGGGGCATGGGCCGGATCCGGTGCCGCGCTCGGCGTCGGACGCGTGGGACAAACTTATGACGGGATACCTATGGATGCGTGGGGAGAACAATGCACACTCCAGCTACCTGTGGGATGGGAAGCCGTGACGTCGCCGTCCGGTGTTGCGAGGGCGCACTATGGCCCATGTACCTTTTGAAGGTCGGGTTTTTGAGGTACTTTGTCCAGGTGACTGTCTCAAGCAATGAGAATCCTCAGAACTCCCCAGCCAAGCCCGCCAGCGCGGAGGCACTCGTAGTCGACGACCCGCGTACCGTGCGCATGGGCACCCTCGTCAGCCTCATCGTCGGCTCCTGCATCGGAGCGGGCATTTTCGCCCTGCCGCAGAACATCGCGTCGGTTGCCTCTCCCGGCGCAGCGATGATCGGCTGGGCCATCACGGGCCTGGGCATGCTGTGCGTGGCGTACGTGTTCCAGGCGCTGGCCCTGCGCAAGCCGCATTTGGATTCAGGCGTGTACTCCTACGTGCGGGCCGGCCTGGGTGATTTCGTGGGCTTCGCCTCGGCGTGGGGTTATTGGCTGGGCACGATCATTGCCCAGGTGGGTTATGCCACGCTGTTCTTCAGCTCGCTGGGCTTTTTCGTTCCGATCTTCAATGGCGACCATGCCCTGTTCCAGGCCTTCGCCGTGTCCGCGCTCACGTGGACGATCTTTGCGGTGCTGTCCCGTGGTGTGCGCCAGGCCGCCATTGTGAACGTGGTGGCGACGGTGGCCAAGGTACTGCCGATCGCGGCGTTCCTGATCCTGACGGCATTCCTGGGCTTCAACACGGAAGTCTTCACGGCTGATTTCTGGGGCAACAATCCCACGTTCGGTTCGGGCGCGGATGAGCCTCACACCTTGATGCAGCAGGTCAAGGCCATGATGCTGTTCACGGTGTGGGCGTTCATCGGCGTGGAGGGCGCGTCCACGTATTCCAAGCGTGCGCGCCACCGTCGCGATATTTCGCTGGCCACGCTGCTGGGCTATGTGACCGTGTTCCTGCTTCTGACCAGCGTGTCTTTCCTGTCCTATGGCGTGGTCTCCCGCGAAGAGCTGGCGCAGATGGGCGACAACTCGATGGCGTCCGTCCTGGAACACGTGGTGGGACCGTGGGGCGCCGGCCTGATTTCGGTGGGTCTGTGCATCTCTGTGCTGGGTGCGTATGTGTCCTGGCAGATGCTGTGCGCGGAGCCGATTACCCTCATGGCGCAGGATGGTCTGATGCCGAGCGTGGTGGGCCGCACGAACGCGATGGGCGCGCCGTATATCGCGCAGTTGATGTCCGCCGTGGTGATTCAAGCGTTCATCCTGGTCTTTTACCTCAACGAATCCACGTACACCACGATGGTGCAGCTGGCGACGTCGCTGTACCTGGTGCCGTACGTGTTCTCGTCGTTGTACCTGTTGTTGCTCGCCACGCGAGGTGAGGGCCTGAATCATCCCGACGCCGGCCTCAAATTCAATATCTCCGGACCCGACGTAAAGCCCTCCACGAACACGCTTCATTTGGTGTTGGGTCTGGTCGCCTTTGCGTACTCGTGCTGGCTGTTGTACGCGGCGGAGTTGCACTTCGTGCTTCTGGGTACACTGCTGATCCTGCCGGGCATGGCGATCTACATGGTCACGCGTATCAAGGCGAAGGGGCGCGTGTTCAATGTCTTCGAGTGGTTCATCGCCGCGGGCATTGTGGGGTGTGCGGTGTTGGCGCTGGTGCTGATCGCGCAGGGCGCGATCAGTCTGTAGGGCTCGCTGAGCCCGTAAACCTGACGGGTCGCGTGCCTCCCAAGCAGCCCCGGCGCCGCGGTTAGTTATCGCGGCGCCGCCTCCGCGGCTCCCACATCACCACTGCGGTGGAGCGGGGAACGTGGACGATCTCGCCGCGGGAGCGCCCGCTGCGACCGCTCGAGCTGGATGCGTTGTGGGCGGCGAGCAGCCGCTTCAGTTCCGCTTGGGTTTCCAGCAGGCGGCTTTGCAGCGCTTCGTTTTCCGCTTCCAGGTCCCGGATGCGGTTCTGCTGGCCGATGATGGTTTTGATGCCGGCCAGATTCACGCCCTCTTCGTGAGAGAGGCGTTGGATTTCCCGCAGCTGGTCGATGTCGTCGCGGGAGTACCGTCGGCCACCGCCGCGGGTGCGTTCCGGGGTGACTAGTCCGATGCGGTCGTAGGTGCGCAGTGTCTGGGCGTGCATGCCGGTGATCTCTGCGGCCACAGAGATCACGAACACTTCGCGGGCATCTTTCTTCTGCCGCTTCCGGCCGTGCTCACCCTCGCGACCCTGGCGACCCTCGTGACCACCGCGCTCCTGCCCGGCCCCATGCTTCCGTCGCTCCCGATCGTGGCCTTTGTCAGCGTGCTCGTCGGTGGAACTCATGAGTTGCCCTCCCATCCTGCACGTGGGTCAAAGCCGCTCCGCTTTTCCTCTTCGGAGTATTTCCGCAGGGCGCTCATCGCGCCTTCGTCGAGGTCCTTCGGCACGGTCACGTGCACGGTCACCAGCAGGTCGCCGCTGGCGCCGTTGCGTTTGTGCACTCCGTGTCCGCGGATGCGGAGCGTGGTGCCGTCGGCGGTGCCTTGGGGGATGCGCAGGCGAACTTTGTTGCCCAGCGTCGGCACGGTCACGGTCCCGCCGAGCACCAGTTCGTGGAAGCTCACGGGCACGTTGAGCAGCAGGTCGTCGCCGTTTCGGCTGAAGACCTTGTCCTTCTTGACGTGCACGGTGACGAACAGGTCGCCGGAGGGCTTGCCGCGTTCACCGGCGCTTCCCTGACCGGCGAGCCGCACCTTCTGGCCGTCCACCACTCCCGCGGGCACGCGCACGGTGATGGTGCGGGCCTGGGTGACGCGTCCGGTTCCGGAGCAGTCGGGGCATTGTTCGTCGATGATGCTGCCGGCTCCGCCGCAGTCCGCGCAGGGTCGGCTGAAGCCGAAGGCTCCGCGGTTTTCGCTGACCATGCCGCTTCCGTGGCAGGTGCCGCAGGTTTTCGGGGTGGTGCCGGCTTTCGCGCCGCTTCCGTGGCAGGTACCGCAGGGGTCGGGTTTCGTCAGGCGGATGGGGACGGTCACACCCTTGGTTGCCTCGCGGAACTCCAGGGTGATTTCTGTTTCCACGTCGGCACCGCGCCCGTTGTCTGTCCGACGCTGCCCGCCGCGTGCCCCCGCACCCGCCGCGGCAGAGGCCCGGCCGTCGTCGCCGAAGAGGTTGCTGAAGATGTCTCCGAATCCGCCGGTGGATGCTGCGCGTCCGAAGACGTCGGAGGGGTCGAAGCCTGCGCTGGAACGGCCGGATGAGGTGAAGTTGGAGAAGCCGTTGAAACCGCCGGAGGCGACCATGCGTTTGAACTCGTCGTATTCGGCTCTCTTGTCTTTGTCGCCGACAACGCTATAGGCTTCAGACGCTTTCTTGAAGCGTTCCTCGGCTGCCTTGTCCCCTGGCTTTTTATCGGGGTGGTCTTCACGGGCGATTTTCCGGTATGCTTTTTTGATCTCCTCCGCGCTGGCCTTGGAGTTAACCCCAAGGTCACGGTAGTAATCCTTGTCTGCCCACTCGCGCTGAGCCATGCCAGCCTCCTTTCCTAAGTTGAGTGTACCGCGCTGAACTTTCTTGATCTACTTAGGCTAACGTTTGGTGCTTGTCTTTATTCCCCCGCTGCCGCTCTCTCAGACATCCTTCTCCTCGCCATGGGGGTGCACAACGCACAGCTTTCCTGAAAGAAAGATAAGAAAACACCCCTGATCAGTAGCGTCGCACGAGCTTACGCAGTGCTTTTTCAGGCCTTGCAGACCATCCGGCTGTGCTATTTCCATGGAGTGAGTCATCAGAATTGCTCATCACCAAGAGGTACTCACCATGGACCACTCACCAACACCTACGCACCGTA
The DNA here is from genome assembly GCF_014490575.1 of Corynebacterium zhongnanshanii. Classification (NCBI taxonomy): domain Bacteria; kingdom Bacillati; phylum Actinomycetota; class Actinomycetes; order Mycobacteriales; family Corynebacteriaceae; genus Corynebacterium; species Corynebacterium zhongnanshanii. The sequence continues at coordinate 243,455 of NZ_CP061033.1, read as the reverse complement.
CGCTCTCCCGGCGCGCCACTGTAGTGATGCTGCTGACGGTCATCCTTCCCCTCATTGACTCCAGCCTGGTCAATGTCCTACTACCGACCATCAGTCGGGAGTTCCACTCCCCCGAAAGCGACCTTCAGCTGGGCATATCTGGTTATATGCTCGCGGCCACCGTCGGCATCATCCTGTCCACCACCTGCATCCGACGCTGGGGTTCTCGTCGAGTCTGGTGGTACTCCGTTCTGTTGTTCGCCGCTACCTCAGCCTTCGTGGGTGTGGCCCCAACCATCCCCCTGTTTTTCATCGCCCGGATTCTCCAAGGTGGCGCCTGCGGATTCATCATGCCCGCGGTCCAGGCTCTCATCGCGGATATCGTTGGGCGAGACAATATGCGCTCGGCATTGGCCACCATCGGCTTGCCGGCGGTTGTCGCACCTGCTGTAGGGCCTCTCCTTGGCGGGGTGCTGGTGGATGCTGTGGGGTGGCGCGCTCTCTTCCTTATTAATGTGCCCATCGCCTGCGTTGCACTCGCTCTCGCGCCTGGGGCGTCAGCGAACACGCCGGGCGTCGTATCTTCTCGGCAGCACGGCACGACCCCGCTAGGCATCACCCAGGCCATCCCAGCAATCTGCGGCATGGTCGGCCTGTTGTGGACGATCACATCGGTGGGACAGCTACCACCCGGAGTTCTTGCGTTGATGCTGCTGGTGTCCTGCGCATTCATTGGCGCGTTTTGGCTGCTTGATATTCGGTCGGACGCGCCACTGCTGGACATGTCCCTGTATCGCCACGGTCCGTTTGCGGGAGCCATGCTGCTCAGCACAATTGTGGGCACGGTGTTTTATGGCACGCTGCTCTCCACGTCCTTGCACGTGCAGTCTTCGCTGCAGCAACCCGCCTGGATCGCGGGCGTGGCACTAGGCATTCAAGGACTCGGCGCGTGGGCTGCGCGGCGCCTGGTCAAGGGGCGCTGGGCGGAGTTCAACGCGTTTAGCCTCATCGGAGCCGGGCTTGTGGTCGCGGCGGTGGGAACGGTGGGAATCCAGGCGGTGAGCTCGTGGGGCGCGGTCAGCCTTGTGGCTATCTGCGCGGCGTCCCTGGTTCGCGGCCTTGGCTTGGGGGTGTGCACTCTGTTATCGCTGTCTGCGGCGTATGAGGTGGTGACGGACGCGCAGGCCCCCGCAGTGGGAGCGCACAGCCGGCTCATGCTGCAATGCGGCGGCGCGCTAGGCACGGCGGCGGTCGGGGTGTGGGCCGGTGCTGCGTGGTCTTCGCTGGGGCTGGGTCTGTGCATCGCGGCGGCGTGCGGGCTGGGAGCGGTCGCGGCGTTGCTAGTCAGGCGTACTGTCCTTTTAAAACACCCCGCATAAAAAACAACGTTTCTGTTGCGAAAAACCCGATTGCGCCTTAATCTCTGGTTCTATGCCAGATCCACGTCAGGAGGCAGCGGCATTCGGCCCTCGTCTCCGTCATGTTCGCCTGGACCGAGGCCTGTCTCAGAGCGGCCTCGCGTCCGGCATTTGCTCGCCAAGTGCCATCTCACGCTGGGAAAATGGAGTGGGCCTGCCGACGGCGGAGACCGTGGAGGCACTTGCGCATCGTCTGAACATTGACGTACATCTTCTGGTTGGACACGGTTTCGACTCCCGCTTCGCCGAGTCCACTGACAGCTTCGCCGATGTGCTCACCCTCGCGCTCGGTGAGCTGCCGTCGCACGAATCCTCCTCCGCGATGGTGTCCTGGATCGTGCGCGTGCAGCAGGCTCTGACGTACCTGCGCGCGGAGGATATCCCCGCCGCCCGACGCCTCATCGACGATCTCGCCGTCGCCCCACTCACCTCCTCCACCCCGGCGGCGTTGGGCAGCGTCGATATTCTCGATGCGCTGGCCACACTGCTGGATCATCCCTGCACCGGCACCATCTCGTCTCTGGTGGAGACCCTGTCCTGGGCCAAGAACGCCCCGGGGATCCTGCGCCGCGAGGCCCTCGATGTCGCCGTGGCCGAGCTGGTCGTGCAGGACATGCCGATCGCCGCCCGCGACGCTGTGGCGCGCGTGGCACCGTCGCACATCACCCTCACCACGCAGGCACTGCTGACCTGCGCTGATTCCGTTTCCCCCGACGCCGCCGCCGCGTCCCTTCCTCCCGCACATCCCCAGGCGACTCCCCGTGACCTTGCCTTCCGCGCGTGCGCGCACCTGTGTAGCACGGGGGCGTCTGCGGAAGATCTTGCGGAGATGGCCCGGGCGATCGCACCCCAGGACATGCTGCTGAGGCGGTGGGTGGCGTGGGCTCGGCGCGCCTGAAGAATCGGACACTTTTCCGTAGGCTTGCACTATGAGTAAGAAGTCGTGGTTTCGCAGGTGGTTGTCCGGCAAGGTGTCTGGAGCCCGCGAGTCCATGGGCAGCTCGGAGCAGGTTGAGCGCGAGGTGGCTGGGCGCGAGCAGCAGGCTGAACACGAAGAGCTAGAGCACGAGCAGACCGAGCGCGAGCAAGCTGAGCGCAGCCAAGCCGAGCGCAGTGTCAGTCGCACGAGCGAGGGCGTCAACGACAACGAGTGCGGCAACGACAGCGAGAGCGACAGCCCGCAGACCTACCCCGAAGCACCGCATGAGCAGACCGATCTCACGGAGTTCGCGGTCTCCCACGCCCTCCACGAACTCAGCGCACCCCACCCCCACTACTCGGGACTGACGGTCGAGCAGGGGCTTGCGATGGAAGAACACATCATCACCACCAGCCAGAATTGCTTCGAGGCTACGCCCGAGTTCCACGAGAACACTGTCAGCATCGACGGCGACACGGTGGATCTGGAGCCGTTGGTTATGCGCTTGGCGTCGAACAAAAAATTCGACGAGTTCATGCCCACGATCGTGGAGGAGTTCCTCACCAGGAAACGGGCCAGCACCGTCATCCGCAAGCTCAGCGACCTGGACTTTTACCGCGGAATCCGCGTGCGGATCAGCCCCATTGACGAGCTGCTGAGTCACGATTGGGCGCTCGACGCCCTCGAGGACACCGAATGGATCGAAGGCGAAGCGATTCCCGAATATCTGGAATCCCGCGAGTTTCCTGTCCGTCCGTGGAGCCCCTCCACCGTCATCCGACTGTGCGTGAAGCACCGCGGCATCATCCACAACCTCACGCCCGAGCTACTGGAGGACCGCGATAGCCTGCCGGAACTCTGGCACATGGGCTACCGGAATCTGTGGCAGGAGCTCGTGGACTCGGACCTGCACGTGGGAAGCAGCGAGGACCTGGAGGGAAAGCCGCTGACCAGCCTCAGCTCCCCGCATCCGTCCATGGTTCCTGGCGGCGAGCTGGACTCGTCCTGCTGGGTGTTTCAGGGAAGCAGCTCCTTCGTGGGGTCCCTGCCGCTGTTCTTAGACGAGTTCATGGAGCGCATGCTGCCTGACGTGGACATTTCCGCCGGCATGATTTACGGAACCCCGCACAAGAACATGACCGTGGTCTCCGAGGTGGGGTCCGGCCCGAGCGTGGCCGGGTCCATGAGCGTGGTATTCACCCTCACCGCGGAGAACCACGGGCTGCACCCCTCGCCGCTCAGTACGGAAGTGAATGTGCTGCACGACGGTCAGGTGGAGCCGATTAAGCAGGTCAGCTCCGAGCACGTCGACGGCGGACGCAGCGTCCGCTTCGAAATCCAGCCGCCCGAGTACTTAATTAAGCGCATCATGGAAGGGATGCAGGGCGGAGGCTTCGACGACGAGGGTCGCGACAGCAACGACGGCCACGATGATGACGAGTAAAGCCGCCGCGGCACAATGACCGTGGCGGCGTAACGCTCGCGTTACTGCGGGTCGGCGATGATGACCATCGCGTTGCGCAGCACACGCTCGTTGAGCTTGTAGCCTCGGCGCAGCACCGTGCCGATGACCTTCTCATCTCCAGAGGAGAGATCCTGCACGGCCTCGTGAAGCTCCGGGTCAAAGGCCTCTCCTTCAGCACCGAAGGCTTCGACGTTGATGGAGGAAAACACGCCGTTGAGCTTGTCGGATACCGCCTTGAGCGGCCCATTCAGGTCGCCGTGCTGGGCGGCCATCTCTAGGTCATCAAGGATCGGCAGCAACTTGCTGGCCACATCCGCCTTCGCGGTCTCAATGACCGCCACGCGGTCCCGCTCCACGCGGCGGCGGTAGTTGGTGTACTCCGCTGTCACGCGCTGCAGGTCCTCGGTGCGCTCGGCCAACTCCGCTTCCACAGGTGATGGTTGCGCGTCTGCCTGATCGCCAGCGGCGTCGGTCCCCTCGAGTCCCTCGGCGGTCTCGCCGTCAGTCGGGCCATGGGTATGGCCGTCAGCCTGGCCGTCGGTCAAGCCCTGGTCATCCGCAGGGTCCTGCGGATTGCCCTGGCCAACCTCCACGCCATCGACGTCACCAATCTCCACGCCATCCAGCGCGTCGTTGATGTCCGACTCCAGCTGCGGGTCAATCTGAGGATCGTCCTGGTCGCTGTGCCCGTCTGGGTTTACTTGATCTGCCATGTTCTAGCAGCTCCTCACTTAAGGGTGAGCCACTCCCTCATGCGAGTGGCTCTGGTTACGGGTGTGGCTTACTTCTTGTCGGAGTCAGCGTCGTCCTCGTCGACAACCTCGGCATCCACAACATTTGGATCAGCCTCAGCGCCCTCGGCACCAGCAGCAGCGCCTTCGCCTGCGGCGGCCTCAGCCTCGTAGAGGGACTTACCCATCTCCTGGGACTCAGCGGACAGCTTCTCCACCGCATCCTTCACGACCTCGATGTCGTCGCCCTTCAGCGCCTCCTCGACAGCCTTCGCAGCGTCCTCAACCTTGGTCTGCAGGCCCTCGGACACCTTGTCCTTGTTGTCCTCAACGAACTTACGGGTCTGGTAGACCATGGACTCAGCGGAGTTGCGAACTTCCTGCTCCTCGCGGCGCTTCTTGTCCTCCTCAGCGTGAGCCTCGGCGTCCTTCACCATGCGGTCGATCTCCTCCTGGGACAAGCCGGAACCATCCTGGATGGTGATGGTGTTCTCCTGGCCAGTGCCCTTGTCCTTCGCGGAGACAGACACGATGCCGTTGGCGTCGATGTCGAAGGTCACCTCGATCTGAGGCACACCGCGTGGAGCTGGCGCAATGCCACCCAGCTCGAAGGAGCCCAGCAGCTTGTTGTGAGCAGCCATCTCACGCTCACCCTGGAAGACCTGGATCTGCACGGAAGGCTGGTTGTCCTCAGCCGTGGTGAAGGTCTCGGAACGCTTCGTTGGGATGGTGGTGTTGCGCTCGATCAGCTTGGTCATCACGCCACCCTTGGTCTCAATACCCAGGGACAGTGGGGTCACGTCCAGCAGCAGCACGTCCTTCACCTCGCCGCGCAGCACACCGGCCTGCAGAGCAGCACCCACAGCAACAACCTCGTCTGGGTTCACGCCCTTGTTAGGCTCCTTGCCGCCGGTCAGCTCCTTCACCAGCTCGCTCACAGCGGTCATGCGGGTGGAACCACCCACCAGAACCACGTGGTCGATGTCCTTCACACCGATCTCCGCGTCCTTCAGCACAGCCTCGAACGGTGCCTTGGTGCGATCCAACAGATCCTGGGTGATCTTCTGGAACTCGGTGCGAGTCAGGGTCTCGTCCAGGAACAGAGGGTTCTTGTCCTCATCCACCGTGATGTACGGCAGGTTGATGGAGGCCTGCTGGGAGGAAGACAGCTCAATCTTCGCCTTCTCCGCAGCCTCACGCAGACGCTGAACAGCCATCTTGTCCTTGGACAGATCCACGCCGTGAGCGGACTTGAACTTGTTCACCAGCCAGTCCACGATGCGCTGATCCCAGTCGTCACCACCCAGCTCATTGTCACCGGCGGTGGCGCGAACCTCAACCACGCCGTCGCCGATCTCCAGCAGGGAGACGTCGAAGGTACCACCACCGAGGTCGAAGACCAGGATGGTCTGCTCCTGCTCACCCTTCTCCAGGCCGTAGGCCAGCGCCGCTGCGGTTGGCTCGTTCACGATACGCAGAACATTCAGGCCGGCAATTTGGCCTGCGTCCTTCGTGGCCTGACGCTGGGCGTCGTTAAAGTATGCAGGAACGGTGATGACCGCATCCGTGACGTCCTCGCCCAGGTAGGATTCAGCGTCGCGCTTCAGCTTCATCAGCGTGCGAGCGGAGATTTCCTGTGGGGTGTAGTCCTTGTCGTCAACGTTCTTGGTCCAGTCGGTGCCGATGTGGCGCTTGACGGAGCGGATCGTGCGGTCGACGTTGGTGACTGCCTGGTTCTTGGCAGACTGACCAACCAGGACCTCGCCGCCCTTGGTGAAAGCAACGACGGATGGGGTGGTGCGTGCACCTTCGGAGTTAGCGATAACTTCAGCCTCGCCACCCTGCAGCACTGCAACTGCGGAGTTCGTGGTTCCGAGATCGATTCCTACTGCGCGTCCCATGATGTGTTCTCCTTTTCCTTTGGTTTCCTGCGGAAGTTCATTATTGAGTGTTACTCACTCAACCCATGCGCTCCATTGTGCTCATTTTTCTCGCGACGTCAAGCGGGATTGAGTGATTCTGACTCAACTTCGTGACATCAAGCATAACCGTGAGCCGCACACACTTATTCCCGCCAGCCCGAAAAAAATCGAACATGCAGGTAAGCAGGCCGTTTTTCGACTGGCCACTGCCGCAATCCTTGCCACGCACGCTTGCATCACACGTGAACAAACTTGAGTCGCACATGAGCAACGGTTGAGTCACGCGCAAGCAATTCGTGAGCTATGTAGGACCCAGGCGCTATTGTGAACGCATGAGTATTGCTATGCGTTGGGAAGCTTTTAAGGCACGTCGGCGGGCATCTTCTCGGTCATCTACACCGTCAGCTAGCCCTGCCGCACACGCCGAGAACCTCGTCGCACCGCAACCTGACGAGCCCCCGCACTCCCTCCGCCAACATTTCGCGGTCTCCACCCGCACCCTGACAGTCGCCGGCTCAAACTTCGACGTCTACTCCGTCGCCCCCATGAAGTTCAGCGGCGATCACGGCGCGGAGTCGGAGGCCTTCAACGAGCTCGCCCCTGCCGATGCCGCCCGCCAAGCCATCCTCTACGTCCTCCCCGGCGGCTTCGCCCAGCCGATCAAGAAGCGCAATTGGGACTTCATCGCCACTCTCGCGAACGCGGGCTACCGGGTGGACATTCCGCTCTACGGCCTGATTCCGCAGCATTCGGTCCAGCACGGCGTGCCGCTGATCCTTGAGTCCTACACGCAGCTGATCCGCGATCACGGCGCGGAGAATGTGCATGTCATCGGCGATTCTGCCGGTGGTGGCCTGGCCTTGGCTGCACTCACGAGCCCCTACTGGACCGCCGATGAGCGCGAGCAGCTGAACCTGCCGCCCGCCGCGCCACTTCCGTCGCCACGCTCACTGCTTCTGAACGCGCCGTGGGTGGATATCGCCCTGTCCAATCCCGCGATTGCCGACGTTGCGGATCGTGACCCGTTGCTCGATCCTCTTACCCTCCGACGCCAAGGCGCACTCTGGTCGCGCATCTCTTCCCCGTCGGGCGCTTATGATCTCAGTTCTGAACATCCCGCCGTGTCACCCCTTTTTGTGGGTAACTCTGCTCTGCAAGAAGCTGTGAGCGACACCGAAGTGCACATCTGGTGTGGTGACGCCGACATCAGCCTCCCGGACGCCCGAGCTCTCGCTCAAAAAACAAGCACTGAACTGCATGAAGTCGCCGGAGCACTCCATATGTTCCACCTTGGAAACACTCCAGAAGGCAAGGCAGCACGGCGCCAAATTGTGGAAATTATTGACAGATTGTGATCTTCATCACGGATTTTGGTGGCGAAATGTAGTAGTTCACCGTGCAGGAGGTCATTTTCGCAACACTTTTGTTGTGTATTAAAGGGGGTTAGTGCAGGTCAGTGAACTTTTCCATAACTACAAAAAGGGTCGTCACCCCTGCTAAAGTGCGGTCGTAAAGTAATTTGTTCATATATATATGAATTTAAAACTGGACTAGCGAGGAGCAACCCTATGTACCTGCACGCAGCAGGCCAGCTCACTAGCAATGACATCCCGTGGGGCATCACCGTCCCACTGGGCATCATCGGTGCGCTGCTTTCCCTCCCCGCCTGGATCTTCTTCATCCGTGGCGCAGCACAGATCTACAAGACGATCCGCCTGGGTCAACCGGCACTCAGCCGTCTCGACAACCCAGCTGGACGATTGATGAACCTGATCAAGGAAGTCCTTGGTCACACCAAAATGGCCAAGAAGCCAGGCGTGGCGTTCGCCCACTGGTTCGTCATGGTGGGCTTCCTCCTCGGATCCATGGTGTGGTTCGAGGCCTACATTCAGATCTTCAACCCTGAAGGCGGCTGGCCTATCTTCGGCGACTGGGCCATCTACCACTTCGTGGACGAGCTGCTGGGTATCGGTACCGTCCTCGGTATCGTGGCTCTGATCATCGTTCGCCAGTCCATTGGCAACAAGGACAAGAAGGCTCGCTTCTACGGCTCCAACGCTGCCGCTGCCTACTTCGTGGAAGCTGTTGTGCTGATCGAGGGTCTGGGCATGATCCTGGTGAAGGCCTCCAAGATCGCTACCTTCGAGAGCTACCACGGCGGCCACCTCGCTACCGACTTCTTCACCATGCAGGTTGCGAAGCTGCTACCAGAGTCTGCTCTGCTGGTGTCCATCTTCGCGCTGATCAAGCTGCTGTCCGGAATGATCTGGCTGTTCATCGTCGGTCAGAACATCAAGTGGGGTGTGGCATGGCACCGCTTCATGGCGTTCTTCAACATCTTCCTGAAGCGTAACTCCGACGGCAAGAACGCCCTTGGCGCTGCGAAGCCAATGACCTCCGGCGGACGCATCCTCACCATGGAAAACGCTGACCCAGATGAGGACAAGATCGGCGTTGGCCGCATCGACGACTTCACCTGGAAGGGCTGGATGGACTTCACCTCCTGTACGGAGTGTGGACGTTGCCAGGAGCAGTGCCCTGCGTGGAACACTGCCAAGCCACTGTCCCCGAAGCTGCTGATCACCGCACTGCGTGATAACGCCATCGAGTCCGCTCCTTACCTGCAGGCCGCTGGCGCTACCGGCGAGGTCGACTTGAACGACCCATCCGTCGAGGCACACGCTGACCTGCCACTGCTGCAGCTGGTGGGCGAAGGTGAAATGGGTGTGATCGACCCAGACATCCTGTGGTCCTGCACCAACTGTGGTGCCTGCGTGGAGCAGTGCCCTGTGGACATCGAGCACATCGACCACATCGTGGATATGCGTCGCTACCAGGTTCTGGTGGAGTCTGACTTCCCAACCGAGCTGGGTGGCTTGTTCAAGAACATGGAGACCAAGGGCAACCCTTGGGGCCAGAACAACAACAAGCGTTCCGAGTGGATTGAGAAGGCCAAGGCCGACGGTATCGACATCCCTGTCGTTGGCGTTGACATCGAAGACTTCGATGACACCGAGTACCTGTTCTGGGTTGGTTGTGCCGGCGTGTACGACGACAACGCTGCCAAGACCACCCGCGCTGTCGCTGACCTGCTATACACCGCAGGTGTGAAGTTCGCCGTCCTGGGTGAGGGCGAAGGTTGTACCGGTGACTCCGCACGTCGTGCCGGTAACGAATTCCTGTTCCAGATGCTCGCCGAGCAGAACATTGAGATCCTGGATAACGCGTTTGAAGGTGTCCCACCGAAGCAGCGCAAGATCGTTGTGACCTGTGCGCACTGCTTCAACACCCTGCGCAACGAGTACCCAGAGATGGGCGGACACTACGACGTCGTTCACCACACTCAGCTGCTGAACAAGCTGATCCGCGAAGGCCGTCTGACCCCAGTCAACGAGCCATCCGCTGGCCGCTCCGTCACCTACCACGATCCTTGCTTCCTGGGTCGCCACAACAAGGTCTTCGAAGCTCCACGTGAGCTGATCGGCGCATCCGGCGCAAACCTGGTGGAGATGGACCGCAACCGCAACACAGGCTTCTGCTGTGGTGCTGGTGGTGCCCGCATGTGGATGGAAGAGCACCTCGGTGAGCGCATCAACCTGAACCGTACCGACGAGGCTTTGGGCACTGGTGCCGAAGCCATCGCCGTGGGCTGCCCATTCTGTAAGACCATGATGACCGACGGTGTGAACAACCGTCAGGCTGACATCGAGGACAAGAAGGACCGCACCCAGGTTCTGGACATTGCCCAGATGTTCCGCGAGTCCATCCTGGTGGATGGCGAATTGCCAGAGCCAAAGGAGCGCGAGTTCCTGGTTGCTCCTGAGCGTGGTTGGGTAGACGAAGAGAAGCTTGCCCGTGAGGAAGCTGAGCGCAAGGCTGAGGAAGAAGCCAAGCGCCGCGCTGAGGAAGAGAAGAAGCGCAAGGCTGAAGAGGCTGCGAAGAAGAAGGCTGCTGCCGCTGGTGGCGCTGGTGCTGCAGCAGGTGCTGCTGGCGCTGCCGCTGCTCCGGGCGCTCCTGCTGCAGGTGCACCATCTGCACCGGCTGCTCCTTCCGCACCTGCCGGCGGCGCACCTGCTGCTCCAAGTGCTCCTTCTGCACCAAGCGCGGGCGCTCCTGCAGCGCCTGCCGGTGGTGCTCCAGCAGCTCCGTCCGCACCAAGCGCAGGCGCTCCTGCAGCACCATCTGCACCAGGCGCCCCTGCTGCCCCGTCCGCACCTTCTGCCGGCGCTCCTGCTGCTCCAGCAGCCCCAGGTGCTCCGTCGGCTCCAGGTGCTCCAGCAGCTCCATCCGCACCAAGTGCTGGCGCGCCAGCCGCTCCATCGGCTCCGGGAGCTCCGGCTGCACCAGGTGCCCCGGCCGCCCCTGGCGCCCCAGCTGCGCCTGCAGCCCCCGCAGCTAAGCAGGACGCTGACGAGCAGAAGCCAGCAGCTCCATCCGCTGGCGCACCGGCCGCTCCGGGAGCACCAGCTGCTCCAGGTGCCCCAGCTGCACCTGCGGCTCCAGCAGCTAAGCAGGACACCGACGAGCAGAAGCCAGCAGCTCCATCCGCTGGTGCTCCAGCATCCCCTGCTGCTCCGGGAGCTCCAGCAGCCCCAGGTGCACCAGCCGCCCCTGGCGCTCCGGCTGCGCCTGCAGCCCCAGCAGCTCCTGCTGCCAAGCAGGTCGCAGATGAGCAGAAGCCAGCAGCCCCTGCTGAGCCAGCACAGTCTGCACCAGCACAGCCAGAGGCATCCGCTCCTGCAGACGGCGGACCAATCAAGTTGACCGCTACTGCACCTGGCGCTCCAGGCGCACCGGCTGCACCTTCGGCTCCAGCCGCTGCCCCAGCTCCGGCTGCTGAAGCTCCCGCAGAAGCAGAGCCTCAGGCCGCAGACGCTGAGGACACCGCTTCTTCTGAAGCACAGTCTGAAGCTTCGGCACCAGCAGCTCCTGCAGCACCGGCCGCGGGCGCTCCTGCAGCTCCAAGTGCTCCGGGTGCACCAGGCGCACCGGCTGCTCCAGCTGCCGGTGCCGCAGCAGCCGGCGCCGCCGCTGCTACCGCTGCGGGCTCCTCTGAGAAGGAAGAGTCCCAGGATCAGCAGCCAGCTGAGGAGCAGCCTGCAGAAGCCCCTGCGGAAGAGTCCGCAGAATCCAACACTGCACCAGCTGACGCTGAGCCAACCCAGGCAGCAGCACCTACCGGAGACATCTCCAAGCTGACTCGCCTGATCCCAGGCGCACCGGGCACCCCAGCAACTCCCGCTGAGTAAGCCCGCACCACGCTGAAGGCCCTCGCTCCGCATCGGAGCGAGGGCCTTCTACTTCTCTATCGCCAACGTCTATCTCGGAGAGTGTCTTAGAACGTCGACTCGATTCATCGCAAAAATTCTGCAACTTTTTCTACCTGCGGCTTTAGTTTTTCGCCACACATCGAGTCGACGTTCTAAGACACCCCCTCCGCTTATTAGATGAGATTCGAGCAAGATTCTAGGCATCTGCCTATCCCTGAAGGCCGGATCTACGCCTACCTCTGGGGCTGCTGACCGTCTGATCCCCCGGAATCCAAAACCTCAACGCGGCATCCGCGTTCTTCGTGATACCGATCCTGGGCCCCACAACATAATCCACAGGCTCAGCAGCTCGCTGAAAGTACAGGACCGAATCCCCTACCACTGACGGCTCCACATCTGAGTCCCTCATAGCAGACTCCCCCACTTCGCGCGGAACTCCCTGACGCACCTCAGCGCCATTCATCTCCAGATCGAAGCCCATCGCTTTACCAAGATTCCCCGGTCCGCGTGCCAGCGCAACCTCAGAAACCTGAGGCCCACGCCTCTCACGCACCACGTCGTGCCCTTCCATCACTTCCCCACCTCGGAGCAACACTCCCCCAGCCACGCCATCCGGCTGGCACACTAAGTTCCCGGCACGGTGGATCCCATAGCTCGCGTACACGTACAGCCGCGCCGGCGGACCGAACATCGTGGCGCATCGTGGAGTCGGCCCCTTGTAGGCGTGCGAGGCCGCGTCGCTTTCCCCCAGGTAAGCCTCGACTTCAGTGATTCTCAAGCCCACGCCGCCGTAGCGCAGGATACCTCCAAGCAGGAGTGGCGCTACACGATCAGCAGGCGCACTGAAATCAATAGGCTCGCCGGCAGGTGCTGGTTCTGAAGAATTCACACGGTCCAGTGTAAACACCCCACCACCAGCCACTCATCCGGCGAACCGGCAGCAGCAACGCAGCTTCTCATCCGCACTGCCAGCAGCCACCACTCGCCGAGCTTCACCCGCCGAGCCAATCAACACGCTTTACCCGCCGAGCTTCCCATCCAGCGGCAACGCCACCTCGGCACCCACATGCTCCCCGAGCAGCCGCAGCTTATTCTGCCGCTTGTCGTGAAGCGTGTGCACGCGAAGGTCTCGCCAGTGCCGGTCGAGGGCGCGCGTGGCGGTGTACCCAGCCGACCCCGCCACTTCGAACAGCTTGGACACACTCGCCAGCGCCGCGTCCTGAATCGCCAGCTTCGCACGCGTGACGCTCAGCGCCACCTCCTGGCTATCTTCCGCGGGCCGCCCCAGACTGTCGAGCAGCGCGCCGTACGCAGCTTGGGCTGTAAACAGGCTCACGTCGATCTCGCCCAGCAATGTCGCCTGGCTCTCCGGCAGCTGATCGGCGTGGCGCGGCAGTCGCGCGAGTCCATGCGCTATCTCGACGGCGCCTTCAAAAAGTCCCAGGTCAATGCCAGCATGAAGCGCCTGCGCGAATGCGCCGTGATGAAGGACACCGGCATCCGGCACGCCAGCACCGCCAGCACCGCCACCGCTAGCTTCGCCAGCACCACCAACACTCAGCGCCTGCACCGCCAGCCCCGTCACGTCCACGTCCTCAAGCCGCACGCTCCCGCTGCCGGTAAACTCCTGTCCGGTCGCGTGCCAGTCGTCGTCGATGCTGATGCCTGCCGCGTCGGCGGGCACAAACACAACGTCCTTGCCGCCAATGACGATGGCCAGGATGTCTGCGTAGGGCGATCCTGTGCAGAAAATCTTGTGCCCGTTGAGCCGCGTCCGCCCGTCCACACCAGTCTCCGCGCGCACGGGGTCGCGGTCCACTTGCGCGTTGGCGACAAGCACCGTGCCGTCCAGCACCTCCCGGGCATACCCGTCCGCGGCCTCGCCGGCGCGGTGCGCGGCGCCAACATAGCGGCTGAAGACGTAGTGCGATTGCGGGATTTGCGCCAGCGATCCGTCGATCCGCGCGAGGCGTCGCGTGGTCTCGATGGCCGCGCGAAGCCCGGCCGCGGGGTGCTCGCCGTGCGCTTCGGCCGTTGCGGTGAGGCCGAATGCGTGGGTGCTGCGGAGCTGTTGCAACGTTTTTTCTACGACGCCCACCTCTCGTCCCTCATTGCCTTCTCCCAGCCGGTTGATGGTGTGGAAGTCTTCGCGTGCATTGTCGAGGACGTCGTCCACGGCGGCCAGGATGCGGTCGATGGGTTGAGGCTCTGCGACGTTAGACATGGTTGAGTTAGACATGGCTGAGCGTCGGGGTGGCCTCGGCACTGCTGTCGGCGCTGGCACCTTCAGCGGCGCTGTCGGCAGCACTGTCCGCAGCAGTGTCGTTCGCCTCCTGCTCGCGCAGCGGAGTGATGATCTTCTCTCCGAACTCTTGGACTTCTTCGTCCACGTGCAGGAATCCGCAGAGCACCAGGTCCACGCCGATGGAGCGCAGCTTTTCGATCTGGGCGTTGATGTGGTCGCGGGTTCCGATCAGTCCAGTCTTGAAGCCGTCGTTGTATTGAACGAGGTCTTCCAGGCTGGAGTTGGTCCACATTCCCTTCTGGTCGTTGGTGACGGCGCCGGCGTGGTGGACGGCCTTCTTGAAGTCCTTGACGGCCTTGCTGTCTGCGTTAATGACGATCTCGCGCAGGCGCTCTTCGGCCTTTTCTTGGCTGTCGTCCAGGATCACGAAGGCGTTCACGCCGATCTTCACTTCGCGGCCTGCGGCGTCGGCGTGCTGGCGCACCTCGGCGATCTGCTCTTCGAGGTCTTCGATGCTGCCGCCGTTGGTGAAGTACCAGTCGGCGTAGTTGCCGCCGTTGAAGCGGGCTGCGGTGGAAGAGCCTCCCTGGAAGAGCTGTGGGACCTTCTTGGGCTGAGGCTTCAGGGTGTAGTTGCGGATGCGGTAGAAGTCACCGGCGAACTCGGTGGGGCTGGTGGTCCAGATGTTGCGCAGGACCTGCAGGAACTCTGCGGAGCGGCGGTAGCGTTCGTCGTGGTCCAGCCATGGCTCACCGAGGGCGTGGAACTCGTCGCGCAGCCAGCCGGAGACAATGTTGAAGGCCAGGCGTCCGTTGTAGAGTTCGCTTGCGGTGGAGCCCAGGTTCGCCAGAACTCCTGGCTGCCAGAGCCCTGGGTGCACGGCGGCGATGACGTTCAGCTTCTCGGTAGCTTCCAGCAGGGCGAGGGAGAAGCTCACGGATTCGTGCTGGTATTCGGCAGAATAACTGCCGAGGTAACGGACCTGCGTGAGGGCGTATTCAAAGCCGGCTTGCTCAGCGTGCTGGGCCAGGGTGCGGTTGTAATCAATGCCCCAGTCGGTGCGCTGGTCCACGGTGGAGGTGACGAGACCTCCGGAGACGTTGGGGACCCAGTAGGCGAAGTTCAGGTGGTCTGCGGTACGGGAGGTAGACATGGTGTTAATCCTTTTTCTCTATGTAGATTTTCTGTATGTATTCGTGGGTTCTTGCGCCGACGCAGCGAGAGCCTTAACGAGCCGTGGTCACTTCCGACTGGTGGAACACCAGAGGCCGTGGCTTGTCGAGCTGTTCCTCGGAGGCGTGGTGGATGTCGTGGACGCGCAACACCGCCATGACGTGGTCGCCCACCGTCACTTCTTCGGCGACGTCGGCGGTGATGTGCAGGGCGGCGTCGGGGAAGAGGATGGCCTCGCCGTGGGTGATGTAATCAAGGGAGTCGAAGCGCTCGTGGGCGGGGCGGTAGAAGTTGTTGATGACGTGGCGGTTATTTTCGGACAGGATGCTGAGCCCGATGCGGCCGGCGTTGCGCAGCTGCGGCCAGGTGCCGGAGGTGGTTTGGATACTTACGCTGACGAGGGCTGGCTCCAGGCTGTGCACCACGAAGGAGCCCAGGACCATGCCGACGGGACGGCCGTCGACGAGGGCTGCGGCGGTGGCCAGCGGCGTGGGGACGTTTGCAAAGGCTCGGCGGAGGGCTTTGGTGTCCGTGGTGTCGACCGGCTGGGTGCCGGTGCGTGGCGCCGGGGTGAAGTCCCAGGTGTGTGCGGAGATTCGCTCGAGGCCGCGGGTGGTGTTTCGTGCTGGGGCGTAGGAATCAATCAAAGTCATGACACAGAGTAGACCATTCTGTCTAGAAAACCGGCAATGGTTTAATTCGTGCGCAATTATTTTCCAGACATGGGACCCAGATGGGGTGGCAGTGCGCTACAATCACCCAGTTTCTAGACAGAGCGGTCTAGACACTTGGTAGAGTGGCACGCATGAGCTCACGCCCGGCCCCCAGCATCAACACCGTCCACTTTGCCCTGCCCACAGACGCCGCCGGACTGTGCCTGCAACAAGTACGGGCGCACCCCGGGATCACCCGCACCGAACTGCAACGCTCGCTACACCTATCCCAACCCACGATCCACCGCCTGGTCACGCGCCTCACGGACGAAGGCATCCTCAGCGCCACCACCACCGCCACGAACGCCACCGGCCGCCCCAGCTCCTCCCTCACCGTCGACGGCCGCGCGCACCTCGCCACCGGCGCGCACATCGGCCTGCGCCGGACGCAGCTGGTACTCACGGACATCGCCGGACGCACGCTGGCTCACGATTCTTTTCCCCTTTTTCTCGACGCCACGCCTCCCCACGAAGCGCTTCCCTTCGTCCTTGGGCGTTTATCGCACCTGGTGAAGGGGCATCTCGGGCAGGCAGCACCGGCGGCAGCGGAGGCGCAGGCTGCATCGGGGACAGGCACGGCAGAGCGAACAGCGGCAGGACCAGCACGGCCTGCACAGCTGCGCAGCATCGGGCTTGCCTTCTCCACGGACGTCCTCGCCAACGGCGTACTGGAGTCCCCCATCCCGGCCTGGGATGGCATCCACCTGCCCACCGAGGTGCAGCGCGCCCTCCACGACCTCCCCTCCGCCCTACCTTTAGACCACACCCTGCCGATCAGCCTCGGCACCGGTGTGAGCGCGCTGGCCGGGATGGAACTAGCCTTCCGGGACCCCACTGTCTCCCCCACGCAATCCTCCTCCATCCTTTACGTGTACTCCCGCGAAGTGCTGAGCTACTCGTGGATCATTCACGGCGGAATCCACAGGCCTCGCGTGGGCCACCAATCCGCGCTCATCTCCGCGCTGTTGGCTCAATCGAGGCTGGCGGTGAGTGACGCTTCGGCGTCGGATAAAAATCAGGGAGAGCAGACCAGCACGAGCGGCCGGCAGGACCCGCTGAGCGTGGGGCGGCTGCTGGATGTGGCGGCGGAGATGGGGCACCCGGCGGCGTCGCTGGAGGAACTGGTGCGCGCGGCGCGGACGAACGCGAAAGCGGCGGAGCTGCTGGATGAGCGCACGGACCTGCTGGGCAAACTCATTGATATCGCAGCTCAGGTCACCGATCCGGACGAGGTGGTGCTGGCCGGGGAGACGTTTTCCGCAGACCCGGAACGCACACGGCGGCTGGCGCAGTGGCTGAATCGCAACGCCAGCGAACGCATCTTAAAGGCGCACCCCGCGCACCCTCACGCCACGCTGGATGCGGTGAAGATGGTGGCGTTGCACCCGCTGTGGCAATCGCCGGTGTAGGGCGCGACGAGGACGCACGACGGCCGCCAGCGCGGCCAACCAAGTGTTTCCACCGAACCCCGTCACATTCTTCGTTCCCACGCCTCAAAGCGAGTACACTTTAAGCTATTATGAC
The DNA here is from genome assembly GCF_014490575.1 of Corynebacterium zhongnanshanii. Lineage (NCBI taxonomy): Bacteria > Bacillati > Actinomycetota > Actinomycetes > Mycobacteriales > Corynebacteriaceae > Corynebacterium > Corynebacterium zhongnanshanii. The sequence continues at coordinate 226,096 of NZ_CP061033.1, read as the reverse complement.
TGCCGACCAACCCGTTTCCTCCGAGACTTCAACTGACGCGGTCCCACAGGGGGAAGATACGAAAAAGAAGCGCCCAGCTGCCTGGATCATCATCCTGGCAGCCGGTTTGGTCTGCATTTTCCTGGCAGGCTTTGGCGGCTATCTGATGATGCGCAACACCAACAACACGGACTCTGTGGGTGGTGTGAATCAGCAGCTCTCGGTCACGCACCCGCCCGCGACCACCGTGAATAAGTACCACTCGGCCACGCCGGATGCGTCCAAGACGTCGAAGAGCTCCAAGAAGAGCAGTGGCTCGGGGTACGGCTCCGGCTATGGCTACGGCGGTGGATCCGGTTACGGCTCTGGCTCTGGGACGTCCGGCTGGGGTGGGACCGGCTCTGGGCAGGATAATCAAGAGCCGTCGCCATCGCAGAACTCGGACGGCGCGGCGGCGAATGATAATCCGTCGGCTCCCAGGCCTTCTCAGCAGGGCAATCGCCCTGCCCCGAATGGTGGCGGCCAAGGTAACGGCGGCGCCGGCACGGGTGGCGCTGCCGGAAACGGTGGCGCAGGTGGCGCGGGTAACTCCGGGAATGTGAGCCCTGGCGGCGGTGCAGGCGCAGGCAACGGTGCTAGCAACGGCGCGGGTAATGGCGGCGGTACAAGTGCTGGCAACGGCGGAGGCGCCGGCGCGGGCAACTCGAACCTGGGCGGAGCCACCGGAAACTCGGGGAACGCGGGAGGCGCAGGGCAGCCTGCGAACCCTGGGGCTGCTAATTAATAAGCTCTGCGAAAAAATACTTCGCCACCTCTCCCGTATGTGGGGCTAAACGTGGCAGAATGTACAGAATGAGTAAGCCAATTCGCCCCAGCGACCTTCGGGCGCTGGATCAGTCCACCAAACTGCAAAACGTCTTGTACGAAATCCGCGGCCCGGTGAACGCCGAGGCCGAGCGGATGGAGGCAGATGGTCACCGCATCCTGAAGCTCAACACGGGTAACCCTGCCGTGTTCGGTTTCGAGGCTCCTGATGTGATCATGCGTGACATGATTGCGGCGCTACCCTATGCGCAGGGCTACTCCACCTCCAAGGGAATCATCAGCGCCCGCCGCGCCATTTTTGCTCGCTACGAGGTCATCCCTGATTTTCCGCGCTTTGACGTGGAGGATGTGTTCTTGGGCAATGGCGTGTCCGAGCTGATTACCATGACGATGCAGGCGTTGGTCAATGATGGCGATGAGGTGTTGATCCCGTCGCCGGATTACCCGCTGTGGACAGCTGCGACGTCCCTGTCAGGCGGAACTCCGGTGCATTATCTGTGTGATGAGGACAACGGCTGGACCCCGTCCATCGAGGACATTGAAGCGAAGATCACCCCGCGCACTAAGGCCATTGTGGTGATCAATCCGAATAACCCGACGGGTGCCGTGTATTCCCGGGAGATTCTGCAGAAGATTGTGGATGTTGCACGCAAGCATTCCCTACTGATTCTTGCCGATGAGATTTACGACAAGATTTTGTACGACGATGCCCAGCACATTTCCATCGCGTCCTTGTGCCCTGATTTGCTGTGCATTACGTATAACGGTTTGTCGAAGGCATACCGCGTGGCCGGTTATCGCGCAGGATGGATGGTGCTGACCGGCCCGAAGTCCCACGCGAAGGGCTTTATTGAGGGCTTGTCTGTGCTGGCTGGCACGCGTTTGTGCCCGAATGTTCCGGCCCAGCATGCCATTCAGGTGGCAATTTCGGGCCGCCAGTCCATCAATGATTTGGTGCTTCCGGGTGGCCGCCTGCTGGAGCAGCGCAATGTGGCGTACGAGAAGTTGAATGAGATTCCGGGCGTGAGCTGCGTCAAGCCGATGGGTGCGCTGTATGCGTTCCCGAAGCTGGATCCGAATGTGCATGAGATTCATGATGATGAGAAGTTCATGTTTGATCTTTTGCGCGCGGAGAAGATTCATATGGTTCAGGGCACTGGTTTCAACTGGCCGGAGCCGGATCATTTCCGCATTGTGACGTTGCCGTGGGCTCGTGATTTGTCCGATGCCATTGAGCGTCTGGGCAATTTCTTGTCGAGTTACAAGCAATAGCGTGAAGGTGTGGCGATGTCTGTAAACGTTGTTGTGACCGGTGGGGCGGGCTTTATTGGTTCCCATTTGGTGGATGCCTTAGTGGAGGCCGGCGCCTGCGTGACTGTGGTGGATAATTTGTGCCATGGCCGCCCGGCGAATGTGAACTCTGCTGCCCGTTTGGTGGAAGCAGACATTGCCGATATTGATTTCACGGATCTTTTTGCGGAAGTAAAGCCGGATGTTGTGTTTCATTTGGCCGCGCAGATCGATGTCCGCCGTTCCGTGGCCGATCCTATATTCGACGCCGAGCTCAACATTCTCTCAACCATTCGCCTCGCGGATGCGGCGCGCCAGACCGGCGTGCGCAGAGTGGTGCATACGTCCTCCGGTGGGGCTATTTATGGCCGGGAGGCGGCGCTGCCTGTTTCGGAAGAGACTGTTCCTCAGCCGGATTCCCCGTATGCAGCCTCCAAGTATGCGGGTGAGATTTATTTGAATACGTTCCGCAAGCTCTACGGCTTGGAGTGTGCGTTTATCGCGCCGGCGAATGTGTATGGCCCGCGCCAGGATCCTCATGGCGAGGCCGGCGTGGTGGCTATTTTTGCCCAGAATCTGCTGGCGGGCACGCCCACCACGGTGTTTGGCGCGGGGAATAACACGCGCGATTACGTGTATGTGGGCGATGTGGTGGAGGCTTTTTTGGCCGCCGCGGCCTTTGACGCGAAGGACCTGCCGGGGCTGGCGTGCGCCGTCACGGGCGCGGAGCTGGCGGAGCTGCGCCAGGAGTCCAATGGCCAGCGCTTCAACATCGGCACGGGCGTGGAGACGTCCGACCGGACGCTGCACTCGCTGGTGGCCGCTGCCGCCGGCGCGGAGGATTCCCCGGTGTATGCGCCGGCGCGTTTGGGTGACGTGCCCCGTTCTGTGTTGGATAACTCAAAGGCCCGCCGCGTTTTGGGCTGGTCGCCGAAGGTGAAGTTGGCTGACGGGATCCGGAAGACGGTGGACGTTTTCTCACGCATGTAGCTCTCAGCAGGTAGGGTGGTTGCCATCACATTGTGACGTTGAGAGTGAGCGAGCAAGCAACCATGTCTTCATCCACCGCTTCCAAAAAATCTAACGCTGAGAAAACCGACGCCAAGGATCACGACCAGAAGAAGCCGCCTGAGGCTCCAGGCGGCTTCCTGGGCACCATTGAAAAGATCGGCAATAAGCTGCCTAATCCTTTTTGGCTGTTCGTCTTTCTTGCCGGCATTGTTGCCGTCGCCTCGTGGATCGGCTCATCGGTGGGCATGTCCGCCACGGATCCCGAGTCCGGGGATCCCATTGAGGTGACGAACCTCCTCACCAGCGAGGGCCTATCCAAGATGGTCACGGAAGCGGTGAATAACTTCATCAGCTTCCCACCCTTGGGCGTGATCCTGGCCGTGATGCTGGGCGTGGCAGTCGCGGAGCAGACAGGGCTGCTCTCTGCGCTGGTCCGCGCCATGGTCGCACGCGTGTCCCCAAAGATGCTGACGTTTGTTCTGGCATTGGCCGGTGTGACGGGAAGTGTGGCGTCGGATGCGATTTATGTCATTTTGATTCCGCTGGGCGCGATGGCGTTTCATGCGGTGGGGCGTTCCCCGATTGTGGGAGCGATGGTGGCGTTCGCGGCGAGTTCGGCTGGGTTTAATGCGTCGCTGATTCTGAATATCACGGATTTGCTGCTGGCGGGTATTTCCACGAAGGCGGCGCACATTGTGGATCCGGACTACACGGTGAATGCGCTGGCGAATATTTTCTTCGTGGTGCCGTCGGCAATTGTGCTGTCGCTGATTATCACGGCGGTGACGGAGCTGTTTATTGTACGCAAGGCGCGTGAGCTGGTGGATCACGACGATCTAGATACGTCTTCGTTGTCCTTTTCGGATGAGGACGCTGACGGCAATGCAGATGAGGATTACGACTTCTCTGAGGACGAGGAGGAGCTGTCCCTCAAGCCCATTGAGGCTCGCGGTTTGGCGTGGGCTGGCGTGGCGCTGCTGGTCTTTTTGGCGGTGTTCTTCGCGCTGATTTTCGTACCGGGTTCTCCATTCGCAGGTCCCGATGGGGAGTTTATGGAGTCTCCCCTGATTCAGGCTATTGCGGTACCGATTGCGCTGGGATTCTTCGTGGTGGGTGCTGTGTACGGCCTGAAGGTGGGCACCATTACATCCGCCGGTGATGTGCCAGACTTTATGGCCAAGGGGTTGCAGTCGCTGCTGCCAATGATTGTGCTGTTCTTTATGGTGGCGCAGTTTTTGGCGTGGTTCGATTGGTCCAATTTGGGCGTGTGGACGGCCATTAAGGGCTCTGAATTGCTGCAGGCCTGGAACTTGCCGCCGCTGGTGATGTTCGCCGGTTTGGTGCTGATGGTTGCGCTGCTGAACCTGTTTATTACGTCCGGTTCTGCCCAGTGGGCCCTGATGGCTCCGGTGGTTGTGCCCATGCTGATGTACGTGAATATCAGCCCGGAGGTGGCGCAGATGTTGTTCCGTATTGGTGATTCGCCAACGAACATCATCACGCCGATGTCTCCGTATTTTGCGCTGGCGTTAACGTTCTTGCAGCGCTACTACAAGCGCGCAGGTGTGGGAACCTTGATGTCCCTGGCGCTGCCGTATTCTCTGACGATGCTGGCGGGCTGGTTCGTGTTCTTCGTGGTGTGGTACCTGCTGGGTATTCCGCTGGGGCCGGGCGTGTCCATGCACTACCCGGCCGGTTAAACGCAGTGCGGGTTAAACCGGTTGTGGTTTACACACGTTCTGCGGTGATGACGAAGTTCTCATCACTGTTCGGCACGCACGTAATGAAGTGCAGTGTGCGGGGTTGGTTATTCCAAATGGACGCCTGCCCCGGCATATCAGCCTTCTTCACCGTCCGCTGCTCCGTGATCTTGAAAATCCCCGGGCCCGCAGCAACGATCTGGCCGTCCTCCACTAAGGATTTATGCGTCTCGGTATTGAACACATAGTTTCCTGGAGCGTAGCCGCCGCGGTCCAGGGCGTGGGCCACCACGGTGACGGACCCGTCCTCGGGGTTGCTGTAGCCGTCCGAGTAATCCGACACAACAAAAGCATCCGTGTAGTTCAGTGGCTCAATCACTCCATTGAAGGATGTGACCGACCCCAACTTCACATTCAGCTTGAGCGACGGGATCGCAAAACGCTCTCCGGTTTCGGTGACCTGGTTCATCTCTGCAGGGCTCACACCAGCATTGTCCGCGTTCGAACGGTCCACCGGGTTGCCCTTGAGGTCGCGATACACGCCGTCGTCAGGAGCGTTATCGTAGGTGACTTCGGCCGCAGTCTCGTCGTGCTTATCGTCGCTGCAGGCGGCGGTCATGGTCAGTAGTAGGGTGACCCCTACTGCACCAAGTAGTTTTTTCACAGTGATTCCTTAACGCGCGCACGCCTTAGGCTGCAACGATCCTTCCGCCGGTGGAGACGCGTGGGCCCTTCGAGGACTTCGACTCCTGAGAGGATCCCTTAGAAGACTTGGAGTGCTTCTTGGTCTCCTTCTGCAAGATGGTCTCCGGCTGCTTTTCGTTCGGGTTCACCTTCTTAGGAGGCTTAACCGGCTTAATCGGGGTTTCCCGATCGGCAGGGCTTTCCTTCTCACCGTCGTCAGAACCTTCCTTATCGGCCGGCTTGCCCGATGGTTTGCCGGAAGGCTTAGACGTTGGTTCTTCCGAAGACTTCTCGGTGGGAGCGGTGGTCGGCTCCTCCGTAGGCTCCGTGGTGGTTGCCTCCGTGGGCTCGGTGGTGGCCTCCTCGGTGGATCCTTCAGTAGACCCCTCGGCAGGATCCTCCGTGCTTTCGTCGGTGCTGTCCTCCGTGGTGGACTCTTCCGAGGTGGGCTCGGTGGTGGTCTCCTCGGTGGCGCTGTCCGTGGTGGGCTCTTCGGTGGTCTCCGCGGTGGTCTCTTCTGGAGTTACTTCCGTGGTTTCCTCGGTGGTTTCATCCGGAGTCTCCGCAGGCTTCGACCTCAGCGTGATGTGGTAGAAGCCCTGGTCGCAGTTGTCCTCGGGGCCGGTCAACGAGCCGGTGTAGGTCACGGCGATGTTGGCGTGAAGGTTGAACTGACGCGTATATTGGCCGATCTTGTCTGCGCCCGCCTGCTCAATATCAGTAGAGATGGTGTCAAAACGTTCCGTATTCCGGGTCACCGCACACTTGCCCACACCCGTCAGGCCATGGCGCGTACCCTGATCCTCGTACAGGCGAACGATCTTCGCGCGAGTCTCCTCGTCCTGCTCGGCGGTGGTCACGGGCGGCAACTCATCGGTACGAGCCCACGAGTAATCCTTCAAGGACAGGCAGCCGTCATCATAACTGGAATTAGGACCAACCGGGTTTCCACCTTCCTGGTAGCAACGCCACATGGCACTGTCAGCACGGATAGGAATGTAGGTATCCTTCCCCACCGACTTCGTGGTACCCGTGACCTCGAAGGTGTAGACGCCGGCGTGATCCAGCGCCACCTGATAGGCGTTCCACCCCGGCTGATCAGGATACGGCGATGGGGTTACACCGTATTGTATATTCGCAAATGTCTCACCATCATTGTAATCCTTGTCTCCAATAGGACTCTTGAAGAATGGCGAGACTCCATATTCTTCCCGCGCCTCCTGGTCCGGAGTGAAGTCCTCGGCAAGGCCAGTTTCTGGGCTCACTGGGATGATAGGCACCTCGTAGCTCACTTCCTTAGCCGGAAGCGAGCTCTCATACTTTTTAGCGTTAAAGTTCTCATCATCAGTCGTCGTCACCGGACGGTGCGTCAAGCGAATAGACGTCACATCCACCGTGTCCGGAATGAGAATCTGAGCACGATTAGACACTTGATTGTAGTCCGAAGAAGACAGCAGTTTCGACAACTGAACCTGCCACTTCACCTCAGTGGTGTCACCAATATTGTCCACCTCAGTCTTACCTGTATCCACGTTTGCCCCGCCCCAGGATCCGTGTACGTTGTCCGAAGGGAGCTCGTGCTGAGCACCCGCCAAAGGCGATGTCACCATCGCTGCAGTCAGGGCCATCGTGCCGAAGAGCGTGGCACCTCGCTTAAACATTCTCATGCCAAATTAATAACACACTCAGCTGTAGTCACCTATCCCCCGCAAGCACTTCCAGCTACCCCCGCTTTTGACTGGAGTCTCAAGCGACATAGTTTCCGATCGCTGAGTAAATATTAAAAGCCTGGATACCTATACTTTTAGTTAGACTTGTCTCCGCAACAACTCTCCAGCCGGGGGCGCCCGTGATCATAATCACAATCAAACCAACAAGACTCTGCACACAGAGTTCCTCAAATAGCCCCCGCGCTAAACCCCCGCGAAAGTAGCAACAATACTGCACTATCGCATGCAGAAACCCCAGAAGCTCATCACCTCCACCAAGGCGACAACTTCTGGGGCGAAACGCTAGAACTTAGACGCGTTCTGCAGTGATGACGAAGTTTTCATCGCTGTTCGGCACGCAGGTGATGAAGTGAAGGGTGCGGGGCTGGTTATTCCAAATGGACGCCTGCCCCGGCATATCAGCCTTCTTCACCGTCCGCTGCTCCGTGATCTTGAAGATCCCTGGGCCCGCGGCGATGATCTGGCCGTCCTCCACCAAGGACTTATGCGTGGCAGTGTCAAACACATAATTGCCAGGAGCATAACCTCCACGATCCAGAGCGTGAGCCACCACAGTAACCGACCCATCCTCGGGGTTGCTATAGCCATCCGAATAGTCAGACACAACAAAGGCATCCGTGTAGTTCAGCGGCTCAATCACCCCATTGAAGGAGGTGACCGACCCCAACTTCACGCTCAGCTTGAGCGATGGGATCGCAAAGCGCTCGCCGGTTTCGGTGACCTGGTTCATCTCTGCAGGGCTCACACCAGCATTGTCCGCGTTCGAGCGATCCACCGGGTTGCCCTTGAGGTCACGGTACACCTCACCCTCGGGGGCGTTATCGTAGGTGACCTCGGCCGCAGCCTCATCATGCTTGTCGTCACTGCAGGCAGTGGTCATGGTGAGCAGCAAAGCTACTCCCACTGCACCAACTAGTTTTTTCACGGTCATTCCTTAACGGCTCACGATCATTCCTTAACGGCACGCGCCTTAGGCTGCCACGACGCTTCCGCCGGTAGCAACGCGTGGACCCTGCGTGGACTTAGACTTTGGCTCCTGAGAAGAGTCGTTGGAGCTGGAGGTCTTGGACGACTTGGAGTGCTTCTTGGTCTCCTTCTGCAGGATGGTCTCCTGCTGCATGTCGTTCGGGGTGACGTCCTTCGGAGGAGTCACTGGCTTGACCGGAGTCTCGCGCTCGGTTGGGCTCTGCTTTTTGCCGCCCTCATACTCTTCCTTGTCGGAAGGCTTGTCGGTCGTCTTCTCGGAAGACTCGTCCGAAGGCTTCTCGGCAGGCTTCGTGGTTGCCTCCTCCGATGGCTCCGTGGTGGACTCCTCAGAGGTTTCCTCGGACGGCTTGCCCGAAGGCTTCTCGGTAGATTCCTCGGTGGTGTCCTCCGTGGTTTCTTCGGTGGACTCCTCCGTGCTCGGTTCCGTGGTGGACTCTTCCGAAGTGGATTCTTCGGTAGAGTCGTCCGTCATCTCCTCAGAGGTTTCTTCGGAAGGCTTCGTGGTCGGCTCGTCCGATGGCTCGGAGGTGGACTCGTCAGGAGCCGCCTCGGTGGTTTCCTCCGTGGTCTCCTCGGTCACGTCCTCGGTTGGCTCATCTTCAGGCTTATCCTTCACCTGAATGTGATAGAAGCCCTGGTCGCAGTTATCCTCGGGGCCGGTCAACGAACCGATGTAGGTCACGGCAATGTTGGCATGAAGGTTGAACTGACGCGTAAATTGGCCGATCTTGTCTGCGCCCGCCTGCTCAATATCAGTAGAGATGGTGTCAAAACGATCGGTGTTCCGGGTCACGGCACACGTACCCACACCCGTCAGGCCATGGCGTGTTCCCTGATCCTCGTAGAGGCGAACGATCTTTGCGCGGGTCTCCTCGTCCTGCTCCGCGGTGGTCACGGGTGGCAACTCATCGGTACGAGCCCACGCGTAATCCTTCAAGGACTGGCAGCCATCGTCATAAGCTGAACTTGGACGAACAGGGGTTTGACCTTCCGAGAAGCAGCGCCACAGAGCATTATCGGCACGGATAGGGATGTACGTATCCTTCCCCACCGACTTCGTGGTACCCGTCACCTCAAAGGTGTAGATGCCAACGTTATCCAGCACTACTTGATAGGCGTTCCATCCCGGCTGATCAGGATACGGCGATGGGGTCACGCCGTATTGTAGATAACCAAATGTCTCCTCATTATCAGCATCATTTGGATTATTAGTCCCAATTGGACTCTTGAAGAATGGCGAGACTCCATATTCTTCCCGCGCCTCTTGGTCCGGAGTGAAGTCCTCCTCAACGTCAGATCCTGGAGTCACCGGGATGATCGGCACTTCGTAGCTCACTTCCTTAGCCGGAACCGAACTCTCGTACTTTCCAGCGTTAAAGTTCTCATCATCAGTCGTTGTCATCGGGCGATGCGTCAAGCGAATAGACGTCACATCCACAGTATTCGGAATCAGAATCTGCGTATGACTGGATGTGTGTTTGTGATCCGAAGAAGACAGCAGTTTCGACAGCTGAACCTGCCACTTCACCTCGGTGGTATCACCGATATTGTCCACTTCAGCCTTACCGGTATCCACATTCACTCCACCGAAAGAACCGTGAATATTATCCGAAGGGACTTCCGCGTGAGCCAAAGGCGATGTCACCATCGCTGCAGTCAGGGCCATTGTGCCAAAGAGCGTGGCACCTCGCTTAAACATTCTCATGCGAATTTCATAACACGCACAGCTACAACCCAGCATTATGTAGAAACTAGCTTAGGCTACCCCCACTGTACATTATGCTACAAAATAAAACCATTTTGTATGAGAATCGCAAGAAAATAAAACGCCTGAATATTAATACTTTTGAACACGTCAAATATCTAACACTTTTCAAAAAAATACCTTCCCATCGGGGGGGGGGAGGTGACGCATATCACACGCCAATTCATGCTCATTGGCGCGCTGTGAGAATGCGCGGCGGCGTCGAATTCATAAATGATTCACGCCAGCAACCCCCGCCTCTGCAGCATTGCCCAACCCCCACGGCGGCCACCATTCAGCCCATATAAGGACCCCATTAGGTAGACTACCTATATCAAGCTGAAAATGACAGCCAATTAGCTTTCATTGAGTAACTTTTCACAGCACATCCCACCTCCCACGGAAAGGCAACCATGGACCCTATCCAGCTCACTGAGCTCACTCCATCACTAGAGCCCACCCTGGAAGGCGAAGGATTCACAGAATACCGCGCCCTGGTCCAGATCGACGAGCAAAAAATCCCAGTCCTCGTGCGGAAAAGGCACACCAGCCGCAACGTCCTGGCCGCGTTCTACAACGGTGCCCTGGTCCGCGCCAAAGCCCCGGACGGCATCGTCTTCCAACGCTCCACCTGGCTGGACGACATCAACGCAGACAGCATCCACATCGCAGACCCCACGCTGGTCCAGAACACCCGCCTGACCATCGGATGGGGACAAGGCAGCCTGGAACGCTGGGCCATCCCGGACTACGTCACCATCCTCAACCACGTCCGCGAGGCCTTTGAGCTGGCCGACCCCGCCCACACGCTGCACTACGGCAGCTCCGCCGGCGGATTCCAAGCAGCCGCCACCGCCACCCTGGATAAAGGCAGCTACGCCCTGGTCAACAACCCCCAGCTGGACTGGTCCCGCTACGCACCCGCGTACGTCAACGCGCTGCTGCGCGACGTGTTCGAGGGGCGCACCGCGGAGCAAGCCAAGGAAGAATTCGACTGGCGCATCAACATCGTCTCCCTGTTCGCCAAGGAGAACTACATCCCGCCGATGGAGATGCTCACCAACATCGCCAGCGACGGCGACTTCAACAACCACTTCATCCCGTTTTTGAACGAGCTGCGGGAGATCGACGTGGAGAACAAAACCCCTACAGTTACCGTGTCCCCGTACAGTGACAAGAACCTGGGGCACAACCCGCTAGGGAAAAACCAGACGCTCAAGGCGATCAACACGCACCTGGACCGGCTGGCACAGGGGCTGTAGGCCATGAGAGATGACCAGGAACTAGCCGCCGTCGCGCGCCTGCGCAGCGAGCACCCGGACGCGGAGCATCCGAATGCGCCACGGGCTGTGCGCGCGGATGCTCGGAGGCTCACCAAGCACCACACGCACGTCACCTTACGCAGTTACCTCCGCCAGATGTGGCGCTACCGGAAGTTCACCTACCTCAACGCGCGTTACCGGGCCATCGCCGATAACGACGACATGTTCCTGGGCCGCCTCTGGACCATCCTGGAGCCCCTGCTGCGCATCGCGATGTACGGCGTGCTGTTCGGCGTGGTGTTGAACACCTCCCGCGGGATTGAGAACTTCGTGGGGTTCCTCATCATCGGAATCATCTTCTTCTCCACGCTGTCCAAGGGGCTGACGAACGGGTCGGGGCTGATCCAGCGATCGCGTGCGTTGCTGCGCACGTTCAACTTCCCCCGGGCGTCCCTGGTGCTCGGCGAATCCCTGCGCTACCTGCTCATGAGCCTGATCCCCGCTGCGTTGGCCGTGGCCGCCGCGCTAGCGTTTCAGCATGAGGAGCCGCTGCACTGGACGATCGTGCTCGTGATTCCGATCTTTCTACTGATGAACCTGTTCGCGCTAGGCCTGTCCTTCGCCACCGCGCGCCTCACCGCGTTCATTCCTGATGCGAAAAAACTGATCTTTTATGTGAATCGCGCGTGGTTCTACGTATCCGGTATCTTTTTCTCCATCGAGCGATTCGACGCCATCCCTCGTGTTCGAAACATCATGGAGCACAACCCGGCGTATATATTCCTGGACTCTCTGCGGCACGCGATTATGTACGGCAACGCGCCCAGCCTGGAGCGGTGGTCCACAATGGTCCTGTGGACTCTTGCGGTGCTCATCATCGGATTCTTGTACTTCTGGCGAGGTGAATCACAGTATGCACGCGTTAGATAAGCCCTCTGTTGTTGTCCGCAATGTCTCCCGCGTCTACCGCGCGGATAACAAGAGCAGCATCTTCAACCGCCCGTTGGCCAGCATGACCAATGAGAAGAAGTACGTGCGCGCCCTCAACAACGTCAGCATGTACGCCAGCACGGGCGAATGCATTGGGGTGATCGGCCGGAACGGCTCGGGAAAGTCCACGTTGATGAGGCTGATCGCCGGCAACGAGGCACCGGATCATGGCGATATTTGGGTGAACGCCACCCCTACCCTCCTGAATGTCTCCGCGGCGTTGCAGCCGCGGCTGAGCGGATACAAGAACATCCGCTTAGGCCTGCTGGCCCAGGGCGCTGCCGATGAGGATATCCCCCGCCTCACGGAGGAGATCGTGGACTTCGCGGACATTGGGAAAGCCGTGGATCGCCCGATGAAGACCTATTCCTCCGGCATGGGTGCGCGCCTGAAATTCGCTATTTCCACCGCACTGCAAAGGGATTTACTGCTCATTGACGAGGCCTTAGGCACGGGTGATGCCAGTTTCACGGAAAAGGCGCAGCGCAGAATGTCCGCGTTTTTGCAGGACGCGGGCACGATTTTCCTTGTCTCCCACGCGATGTCCTCTATTCGTTCCATGTGCACCCGCGCTATATGGCTGCACGATGGTGAAATCATCGCGGATGGGGATGTGGACAGCATTGCACTGCTGTACAACAAATGGACAGCGCGCACTGCCCGCGGGAACACTGAGGCTGCCGATGACTTGATTGAGCACGTCAAAAGCGTGTATCGGCGGCCAAAGATTGAGATAGGCGATGGCACTAAAAATCTTTAGCGCCTCTAAGGCTCTTAACGTAGGATGAACGCATGGCAGTTCGTCTTTATCCTTACGGTTTCCTGCTCACAGATCGCCCCGCAGCTATTTCTGATCTAGAACTAAGGGGATTTAGCACGGAACACGTATGGGATGAGATTTTTCTTTATAAACAAAAAGACGAACCGTGCACTATTAAAGGTGACTTTGACTGCGGGCTTATCTGGCTAGGCCACGGCGCCAATACTGCCGATCATTCCTCCGGCGACATCGCGGAGGATGCCTACCAGGCGCTGCAGGAGAGCAAGGACAGCTTCGAGCAGCTTCTGGACTACTCCGTGGGACGATGGGCCTGCGTCGTATTCCTTGAGGGGCGCGGCTATGTGTACAACGACATGCTCGCCTCCCAGCCGGTGTACATCCACCGGGAGTCCTTCCTCCTCTCCTCCCACCTGCCGCTGCTCACCGAGGAGATTGATACGCGGGAGGGCACGCAGGGCACCATCACGCGCCTGGGCCAGCATCGCCTATGGGACGAAACCGAGGACGCACGCGCCGCCGCGCTCCCACCGAACTTCGTCTACGACCTCCAGCAGCGACGCCTCACGCGCTACTACCCTCACGCGGGCACGAGCATCGATGATGCCGTCACACAGGAGTCCCTGGACTCCGCAATTCAGCTGGCCCAGCGCTCGGTCAAGCACTGGCTGCAGCAGCCTTTAAAAACCCACTGCGCGCTGACCGCGGGCATCGACACGCGCCTGTGCGCAGCGGTAGCCCTGTCCGTCTCCAAGGACCTCACGTTCGTCACCTACGGCAGTGTCTCTCCCCCATCGCCGGAGGACGGGAGCACCGCCCGGTCCTACAAGATTGACGTACGCTTTTCGCAGCAGATCGCCGAGGCTTTCTCCGTCCCTCACATCACGCTGCCCATCGAGGATGCCGGCGAGTTCGGCTTGTCCGAGGAAGAGAAAAGCATCCTCTCCCGCAGTTTCCATGGCCAGCACGCGGCATTCTTCCGCGGCCTGTATGAAAACACGTTGGGCCGCCAGCCCTCCCTGTGCTTCGTGGGGTCCGGCTTTGAGGGCTTCCGTGACTACTACGTCAGCGCGAATCGCCCCATCCCAAGCAGCGCCGTGTTCAAGAAAATCACGGGCGCTGTGGCCGGTTTTTCCGAATCCCGGCGCGGCTACACACTCTCCGACGAGCAGGCCCACGAGCTGTGGGAGCGCTACGACTACGACACGGTATTAGATTCCGGCTACCCCGTGTCCAACATGCTGTACATGGAGCTGCGCGCGGGACGCTTCCAGTCCGAGGCTATCAATAGCCAAACCAGCGCATTCCTGCCGATCAATCCCCTGGCCATTCGCAAGGTTTTTGAAAAGGCGCAGGCGCATTCCTTCTACAACCGGAAGAAGAACCTGTTTTCCAAGCGCATTGTGGAATCCACCTACCCGGCACTGGCTGGCTTCCCGGTCAATGGCAAGCCATTCCATGTAGAGGAGATTCGCACACCGGGGAATGTCACGCTGCACCGCAGGAAGGATAAAGCCAGTGATTCTGCGCCTATCCACCAAACCCTGCCGGATATTGTCCAGCTCAGCGAGGACGAATTATTCGAAGGCGGCGAGGTTTTCTTCCGTGGGATTCAGGGCAGCGACCACAGCAGCGATCACGAGGCTCTATGCATCACTATTCACAACCCCTATGACCCGGGCCGAACGGTGAGCAATATCGTCCACTTTGTGCGCGTCGACGGCACGGATTTAGCAATCTACCCCATTGGAACACACCCCGAGCCGCTTACGCTCACGCTCACCGGACTGGCCCCCGGGGCGCAGGTGGACGTGGGCGTGCGTTCCACGAAAAAGAATGGCTCGGCCTGGACCGGAGTCAGCCGCACACAGCTGCTGGCCTGGGACACCTACCCCACGAAGGCGGACCAGGAGCTGGGGGTGAACGCCACTAGACCCTGCTTATGAGGGCGGCGTGCCACCGCGCCCCGTCCTCCGGCCGTCCACTTACCCAGCGATCCGCACGGATCACCCGTGGTTGTATAAATCCGCAATCTCGCGAATATATTCCAGCGTGTGCCGCCGCTCCTGGTGGGGCACCTGAGCCAGTTTTGGGACGTACCACTCCCCCATAAATCGGCGGTATTTCGTTGCCCGATACCGCCTGAACAGTCGTTTCTCGCGAAGCCACCGCACAGTCTGTCTCTCCCGGAGCAGACTCTTGCGGAAATAGTCGGCCGTGATCACATTGGTGACCGACCCTTCCCGTTCCGCATAATAATTCACCCACGCATCCGTGACGCACCCACGCTGACGCGCAGCCACTGCGATCTGCCACCCGAATAAACTATCTTGACCGACGCCGCCTTCTACAAAACGGAATCCCGACTGGTGAAGCAGCGCGCGTGATATCAGGCTGGACTGCGTGGGAATAACGGGGAATGTGAAAAGCCACAGGAATGCCCGCGCGGAGAGAGCAAAGCACCGGCCTTTCAGGCCTTCGTAATAGCCGTCCGTGCCCACGGTGTTGGTGGCGATTTTCCGCTGGTAGCCCACCAGAAAGTCTGGCTGTCTGCGCCGCGACTCTCGATGCAGCGCGCCCGCGCGTTCCAGGAGGCGGTCATATCCCCGGAAGGAGATCTCATTATCGGGATCTAGGAATGCGACGAAGTCGCCGCGCGCGGCGTCGATTCCCCTATTTCTGGGTCGGGAGGCGGACCCGCTGGGCGTTGCCCCCGCGCGGAGCACGGCCATCTGTGGCACCAGGCGGGCCAGGCGCTCCAGGGCGGAAAGGGAATCGCTGGGGGTGCTGCCATCGTTGACGATCAGTATCTGCCAGCGCTCCCAGGTGCTGTGGCACAGGAGGCTGAGGAGGCATCGGCCGAGGTAGAAGTCCGCGTTGTTACACACCGGTGTGATGAGTGTGAGCGCGGGGGTGTGCGCGGCGGGCACGGGTTCGGTCGGCTCCGGCTCGGTGGGGTTCAGCTCGGTGGAGGTGGACTCGGTCGGCAGGAGGAAGCGGCGCGCCAGGCTGTCCCAGTCGAGGGTGATCGAATCAAGGCCACTGGCACGCAGGAGTAGCACCAGGTCCTGGATGCGTTTCGGGGTGAGCTCCACGTGCTGGGGCGAGGAGAGGTGGAACACCTCCCGATCCACCACGGTGCCGGCGCGCTCACGAGAAAACACCACGCGCTGCTGGGCTGCGTTGTTCTGCGCTGAACTCTCCTGAATCACGTGCTGAATGCACTCAAACGGCTCAGTGCACACGACGTTCCCCTCCGGGAAAACGCTGAACAGAATACGCCGGAGTTGGCCCCGGCGTGAATAATTCTTCATGCACTGCAGGGAGGCATTCAGCAGCACTATGCCCAGGAGCTCCCGTTGAGTATCAGTCAGCGTATCGGGAGTATTCAGGCCGTCACACAGATCAGCGGAAAAGAGGAGGGAGGGTAATGAATTGAACAGCTGGGCGTCGTATATGTCACGGACCAGGAAACCACGCCGAATATAGTCAGCATCGGCCAGGAAACGCTCCGCCACAGTCAGCGTAGGCGCCGCAGCAGTCCTATCCACAGCGGGAATTGGGCCGGTGATCTGTGTTGAGAGCTCACCGGTATCGGAGATAAACCACGGGCGCGCGGATTCCTCAGGCAAGCACTGGACGGTTTCTACGCGCAGAGTGTGCGCAGTGTCGGCGGGGAGAGCGCAATTCGCAGTATCTTGTTCCGTCACCAGAATGCCCGCGAGTTCGAGCAGGTCGGCGCATTCTTCGACGGCGAGGCTGTCGCTAGTCTGCCACAGGATAATCCGGATTCTGGGGTTATTCGCGCGGAACCACTGGAACATTTCGCGCGTGGACGACCGCACGTCGGGAGAAATAGTCCGCGGGTGAAGTTCCAGCAGCACATAGTGGGCGGAATCAGTGTGCGCGTTACCAGCGGCTCGGAGATTCTCGAGGGAAAAGTCGTCAGGGCACAGAGACAAGCACTGGTCGGCATGAATACTGCGCAGGAAAGCCTCGCTCCCCACATGAATGCCGCAAATAGTAGACGTGCTCACCTGTGCTCACCTGTTGTGGTCACGTGCGAATTAATCCTCAGGCTCCGCCTCAAGCCGAGCGCTCGGATACAGCGTCCGCACGCCCACCTGCAGCGGCAACACTGGCATATCCACCAGGCCCACGAAATGGGAAATGCCTTCGTCTTCCTCCAGCTCTTCCGAGGCGCCATCCTGCACCAGCGCCACCACAATACGGCCATCCAACGCCAGCTCCCGGAGGTCGTAATAATCCGAATTGAAGTTGGACTCGCGGTCAATGACCAGGCCCGTTCCGGAGCTATTCTTCAGCGTAGAGTTCAGCTCCTTCACGGAATCAAACTCCGACGCATCGAAATTGCTCGGAGTATCCAGCAACGACTGACGGGCGTAAATCGCATCCGGCGAGAGGAAATCAATCAGATGTGACAGAGTCTTGTCTTTCAGAATTTGGGCGCTATCCTCGCCGTGATGCAGCGCGCCGCCTCGCAGGAACTCGGCCACGTGCACCACATCCAAGGAGGGCTTATCCTCCGAGTTCACACTTCCCGCACCGCTGGAGACCAACGCCGGAATCTGATCCTCGGAGCGGCCCAGTTCCTGATTGAATTGACGCTCGAACCGGGTGAGCTGCGCTTTGGTCCGCTCCACGCGCTTCTCGGTTTTGCGAATATCCCGCGTCAATCGACTCACGGCCTGAATGGAGGCCTCGTTGTAAATCATGATGAGCGGCAGTGCCGTGAGTGCCAGGATCAGCACCGTGTAGTGGTGGAAAATAAGGGCCACGGCCACACCGTATCCCACCGCAATAAGAATGAGCAGCAGGCTCAGCTTCCAGCGCCTACCTGTCCGTGGTTTCTTGTCGTGATCTTGTGCCATTATCCTTCGCCTGAATGTTGTTCTTACAAGGGAACTGATGGGGTCTTAGAGGGAAATGAGGTTTCCAGCGTCCTGCCTACGCAGCAGCGGCAGCTTCTTCGCCGGTGCCGCGATGCTGAGCAGGGAGTTTTTCATCCTCTCGGACACAAGACTCCAGCTGTATTCCTCCGCAATGGTCTGCTGAGCATTCTTGACCATGGTGCGCTGCACGTCGGCGTCGTCGAGGAGATATTCAATCTCCCGGGCGAGGGACTCCGGATCCTGCTCCTGGAACACACGCGCGATCCTTCCGCCCTGCGCCAGTTCGCTAAGCGCCGAGACGCTGGAGACCAGCAGCGGGCGGCCGGCGGCCATCGCCTCGAACGGTTTCAGTGGCGTGACGCACTCAGTGGCCGGGGTGGACTTTCGGGGCAGGCACACCATTTTGACGTCGTTAAATTGGTACACGGCCTGGCTGGCGGGAACCTTTCCTGCGAGATTGACCTGGTCGTCGATCCCCAGATCATGGGCCAGCTTGCGCAGGAACTTTTCCTCCTTGCCACCACCTACGATTTTCGCGGTGACGGTCTTGCCCTTCTTCTTCAGCTCGTGAATGGCGTGCAGCAACACGTCCAGGCCCTCGTAATCCACCAGGGAGCCCACATAGCCGATGTCGTAATTGAAGGTCTCCACCTCATCCAGCGGAGGAACCAGGCTAAAGCGGGTGGCATCCACGGCATTGGGGACAAGGCCGATCTCCACGGACTTCTCGTTGCGTTCCTTCAGCAGGTTGGCCATGGAGTGGTTCATGGAGACCACGCAATCGGCAGACGCCACCGTGGCATCCTCCATGCGCGCAATCCGGTTGGCCTTTCCATATGCCCCGCGGCCCTGGAATACCAGCTCCCACAGGCCAGAGATTTCATACAGCACCGGCAACCCCAGCTGATGTGCTGCAATCAACGCCGGCAGCGCAATCAGATACGTGGACCGCACGTGCACCACATTCGGCTGCTCGCGCTCAAAGACCTCTAAGTACTTAGAGACGCAGTCCAGCATGTAGCGGAACTCGCCCCTCTTGCGGGGAAAGTCCGTGGACAGGTGACGGTAGCGCACGCCATCGACCACGTCGTCCTCGTATGGCGGACGGGCGCGCTTATCCACCCGCTCCTGAATAAAGCCTGGTCGCGTGTAACCAATAACGGTCAGGCCGTTTCCCTGCAGGCCCTTCAGCAGTCCCTGGGCGCGCCCGGTGTAGCCACCAATGTGGTTCGGCAGGGACGAGTGCAAAATGGTGACAACCTTGGTGCGGCTCTGGAGGCGAATACCACCCTTATCCGTAATCTCCTCCGAAGAGTACCGCTGAGACAGGGTAATCAGCTCCACGGCCGCCTGAGCTTCCTTATACAGGGTGCGATCTTTCGGATCGTTCAGTTCCTCGTGATCCAAGGCCACGATGGACTCAAAATCGCCCTGGTCCCATAAGTCTTTAATCATCGCGCTCTGCGCGCTTTCCTTTTGTGGCTGTAACACTATTCTTGTCCTAAAAATTCATATACTGTACTGAGAAGTTTTTCGTGCCGCTGCCACGTATTGTCCGCGGCCACGGAATGTAACCCGGTGGAATCGCGAGACCCCGTGGAATCGCGTGGCCTCACGGAATGGCGCGACCCCGCATTATGCCGGAAGCATTGTACGTCATCAATTGCCTGAGCCAATGCCGCGGTATTCCCCGGTTCCACATATACCGCTCGACCACCTGTGATCTCCTTGAGCGCCGGAAGATCGCTGGCAATGATTGCTTTATCACACGCCATGGCCATCAACGGCTTCATGGGTGGCACTGCCCGTGTGACTCTTTCATCTCTGCGTGGGATGATCAAGGCATCAAGTGCCGCATAATATTTCCACACCTCCTCATGAGGCACACGCCCATAAAAACGAATGCGGTCCTGCAGTTTCAAGGCCTCCACCTGGTCCACAAGGCGGTGATATTCTTCCCCATCGCCCACGATGACCAGGCGAATATTTTTACGCACCTGCTGCATTGCTTCGATCAACAGATCAATGCCCTCGTAGCCCACCAGCGCGCTGATCACGCCGATGTAGACCGCGTCCTCGCGCTCGGGCTCCCACCCCAGCTCCAGCCGCAGCGCCGCCACATCATAGCTCCGCTGCAGCCACTGCTCCTCCACTCCGTTGGGGAGCACGAAGATCTTCTCCTCGTCCACACCCGCCGCGACCAGCATGTTCTTGATTACCTGGCTGATGCACACCACGGCCGCGGCCTTGCGGGCGGCGTCCACTTCCTGTTCCCAGGCGTGGGCATACTGCTCCGAGCCTGCAGCCACCTCAGCCAGCTCTGCCGGCATCCGTGACAACCACGTGTCCTGTGCAAGCCCCCGCATTTCATAGATCCACGGGATCCCTAGCTGCCGCGCGGCACGGGACACCACCTGCGCATTGGCATATGGCGTTGTGGTGTGAAGCACGGTGGCTTGCATGTCCCGCGCTTTTTCCACCAGCAATTCCGCGGCATAGTCGGCCCGTTTCCGCTCGGTCCAGGGATAGCGCCACCCCACCAATCGGGTCATATTATGACGCGCATCGTCAATGGGAAAACGGAGATGCCCGATAACCAGCGGATATCCCAGCCGAGTAATTCCCCGCACGCGCATTCCCATGCGTTCGTACATGTCCATGATCGCCCGGGACCGCAGCGAATACCCCGACTGGGTAAACGGCAGTGAATTGGTGAGAACATACGCCACGGTGGCGCCGCGCCCCGCATTCTGGTGCGCTGTGGGGCTTTCTATAATCGACGCCGCCTCTCGCTCAGCCGCCTCACCCCCATTAACAAGGCGCGTAACAACCCGGCCAATTCCTTCGTGCATCATTGATGCTCTCCGCTCCCAGGTTCCCGCGTTATTCACGTAGAGCTGGCCGTCAATATACACAGACTGTCCGGGAGCAGCCAGGCGCTGCATCCAGGGTGCAGTACGGTCGAAGCGCTGCGCAATCTTCTGCACAAAACTGCGCGGCTCGGTCAGCAGATGATGCAGCGAAAAACTACACACGCATGCGGCTCGCTGCAGCGTAATTCCCAGGGTGTTCATTTACGCCACCACCCGATTAAGGAAGCTAAGCACGTCATCGGGCACGGATTCTTCCCTCAACCGCTTCACCCAGCGCTGTCCCTTGTCCGAAGGGGTCAGCAAGCTCGGGTTATTGATGAGCTTGATCCATAAAGCCGCCAACGCCTCGGGGTTTTCGGGTTCCACCACATGTCCCGCACCCAGCTGCTCAATGAGGTGTCCACCTTCGCCGCTGACCACACCGGAAATGTGTACTCCCACTTCCATGAGCTCGTAGGTCTTGGACGGCACGGTCCATTCCAGTGGTTCCCAGTCCGTCAGGTGAACCAGCGCGGTATCGGCCCAGCTATACAAATCATTGAGGGAATCTGCCGGGCGGCGGCGCAGAAACTCGGCCTCAATTCCTTCTTGCCGGGCAATTTCATGGAGGCGTTTTTTCGCAGCCCCGGCGCCCACAAAAGTCAGATGGATGTCATACCCAGCGTTACGAACCAGTGCCGCAGCCTTCAGCGCGTTTTCTAGGTTCTGTGCCCGCCCCAGCGTACCAGCGTAGAGCACATGTAAACCGCGCTGTTTTTCAGCTGGCGCAATGGCTCCCGTGTCGTGTGATTCCGGGGGAAAGACATTCCGGATCGTCAGCACATTGCGGGGTGTGGACTTGTCGTCCAATGTGTACAGCAAACGCTCACGAAAGTTCTCCGAGGTCACGATAATCCCATCGGCCTTATCCAGCACCGTGGATAGCACCTGCCGGGTCATGTTCACCACCGCGGGCAATGGCCCTTTCCTCAACACGCGCTCGCGCAGGGACGTCTTTCCCAAAGATTTGTTCCATTTATCGGCATACGCCAACAGGTCTGGCCAGGCATCCCTCAGGTCAATTACAAAGGGCACCTTCATGTATCGCGCAATAACCGCGGCCAGCGCTGCGGTGGGTAGTGCGGGAACCGTGCCGATAATCAGATCAACATCCCGCAGGCACTGCCGATACCGAAACACGGTCCACACGGTGGACAATGCCCCGGCCGCCTGGTGCGCAATTTTCGCGGTGAGGGAATCGCCATTGGGGAAATAGCCACTACGGATAATCAGCTCTCCACCAATGCCGCGTTCACCCTTCGGTGAATTGTGGTGGCTCGCACTGCGGAGTTGCCGCGCATAATCCTTAAAGGAGGAGGCTTGTTCCTGCATCGGCGGTGGCGTAATCACCACCACCTCGTGCCCGCCGGCGTCCGTAAGAATCTTACTGAGCCATGACCAACGCCGTTGTGGCACACCATTTTCTGGGTACCACAACTGCGAGAGCACTAAGATCTTCAGGGCTTCTTCTCCTCACCAAGGCGGCACAGCGCACCGCGAACAAGGGGCACAAGCGCGCTATTTACGCCAGATTCCCTTCGTGTCGATCACCGTCTTGCCGTCCAAGGTGGAGCGGCCCAGCTCAATAAACTCCTTGTGGTTCACCAGCAACAACACCACATCCGCGGCTGCAACTGCGTCCTCCACGGATTGCAGTTGAACATTGTCGAATGCTGCCAAGGAGTGAGGCAGGGCGTCGATATTTGGCTCAACCACGCGCAGGTCGTAACCCGGATTGTCCTCGGCGAGCGTGCGCACAATATCCAAGGACGGCGACTCGCGAAGGTCATCAATATCGTTCTTAAACGCAATTCCCAGCGCCGCAACGACTGGCTTTTCCAGGGATTCCAGCGCCTTATTGACCTTGCCCAATACCCACTCCGGCTTGGCATCATTGACTTCACGGGCCAAGCGAATGAGCTTTGCCTCCTCCGGCACCGACGACACAATGAACCATGGGTCCACCGCAATGCAATGTCCTCCGACGCCCGGCCCTGGTTGCAAAATGTTCACGCGAGGGTGGTGGTTCGCCAACTCGATCAGCTCCCACACATCAATTCCCAGGCGATCGCTAATCAGGGACAACTCATTGGCGAACGCAATGTTGATGTCCCGGAAGGAGTTTTCCGTCAGCTTCGCCATTTCTGCGGTGGTTGCGTCCGTCTGCAGCAATTCAGCGGTGCAGAAAGTGCCGTAGAGGTCGCAGGCCATCTGCGTTGCGCGAGGAGTGAGGCCGCCAATAACGCGGTCGTTATTCTCCATCTCCTCCATGATTTGTCCAGGTAGAACGCGCTCCGGGCAGTGCGCCACGAAAATGGCATTGTCCGCGCCCTCATCCAGGGACAGATCGGGGCGCAAATTCAGCAGAGTGTCCGCCATGGCACGGGTGGTTCCTGGAGGGGAGGTGGATTCCAGCACCACCAGCGCACCCGGCTTCAGGTGGGGCGCCATAGCTTCCGCCGCGGAATTGATGTACTTCGGATCAACCTCGTGATTGTCCTTAAAAGGCGTAGGCACGCAGACAATGTAGGCGTCCGCCTCAATCTGCTCGGACTGGGCCACCAAATAGCCCTCGGACACGACCTTCTCCAGCAGCTCATCAAAGCCCGGCTCCACGAAAGGAACCTCGCCCCGATTAATGGATTCCACGAAGGTGGGGTTGACGTCCACGCCCGTCACTTTGATGTTTTTCGAGGCGATGAACGCTGCAGTGGGAAGGCCGATGTATCCGAGCCCAACCACACATACTGACTCAAATTGTTGCATTGTTATTCCTTTTGTGCAGGTAAAACGGTATTTTTAAGACTGTTCTATCTTGTTATGTATTCCGATCGCGTGAAACGAGCACCCGACCGCGCCCCGGGGGGTGTTAGAGCAGCACCCGGGACTCGTTCTTCACGCTGAAGTCCGCCAGCCGCTCGCCCACGCCCAGAAGCTCCGCGATCGCCGCGACAGCACGTGGGGCGCCGAACCCATCACCATACGGATTCACCGCATTGGCCATGGCGTCGTAGGCATCATCGTCATCCAGCAGCAGGCGGGATTCGGCGACGATCAGCTTGCGGTCCGTGCCCACCAGCTTGACCGTGCCGGCGTCCACGGCTTCGGGGCGCTCGGTGTTGTTGCGCATCACCAGCACGGGCTTGCCCAGGGACGGCGCCTCCTCCTGTACCCCGCCGGAGTCCGTCAGGATCACGTCGGCGCGGTTCAGCAGCTTCGTGAACTGGTCATACGGCAGCGGATCGGTGATGAGCACGTTGCCGAGGGACTCCACCTCCGGCAGCACCGCGGAGCGCACCAGCGGGTTCAGGTGCAGCGGCAGGACGAATTGAACGTCGGGGTAAATGATCGCCAGGTCCTGTACCGCGCCGCCGATTTCCTTCATTGCGTCCAGGTTTTCACGCCGGTGCGTGGTCACCACGACCATTCGCCGATTCCCCGACGCCGCCTCCGCCAATGCCGGATCCTCAAAACGAGTGTTCCAGCTTGCTGCTTCCAAAAGTGCGTCGATGACCGTATTTCCGGTGACCACTATGCCACGGGAATCGATGTTTTCAATGCACAGGTTCTCTTTCGCGCCGGCAGTTGGGGCGAGGTGCAGGGATGCTACCTGACCGATAATTTTACGGTTGGCTTCTTCAGGGAATGGGGACAGAATATCGCCGGTGCGCAGGCCCGCTTCCAGGTGAACAATTTTCACGTCGCGGTGGAAACCAGCGATAGCGGCAGCGGCGGCAGTGGAAGTATCGCCTTGAGAAACGATAACGTCTGGATTGTATTCATCAATGACCGAATCAAGCCCGGCAATAGCGCGGGACACCAGTTCATTGAGGCCCTGCCCCTGCTTCATGAGTTGCAGGTCCACCGTGGGCGTAATGCCAAACATGGTGTTGACCTGTTCGAGCATTTCCTTGTGCTGACCAGTGGAAACAGCAATGGACTCGAACCTCTCGTCCCGCTCCAGCTCCTTAATGAGCGGAGCGACTTTGATTGCCTCAGGACGAGTTCCGTACACCGTCATCACCTTCGGCCGTGACATTATTTCTCCTCAAGCCTCGTGGATTTTCTTCAGTTCAGCGACACAACGATTGCGTTTCGTAGGATATTTTTGCTTAGGAGGATAATTATGCCGTTCGCACATCGCTTTACTTAGTACTAAGTTGCACGAGCTGCGTTTTCGCACGGTATTAATTATCGTTTCCTAAGTCAACATTCTCCGTTCAATCAGTAGCTTAGATGTATGTTTACATGAAACCCGTTGCAGATTACAACCCCCTGCTTGCCCGTTAACTTAGAATTAATCTCCGCAAAACCCACCGGTCATACACGGACACTATTAATAGTGTTGTGGGACAAATCGTTTCCACATCTGTTACTTGATAGCGTAGGGAAACAAATTGATCTGTACCGCCTCCGTTAACCGAGAAACCTAAGTAGAAATACTTTCACAACTTAGTGTACACTCACTTGGCGTTAGGGCATACTTACCATTCGTTAGGCTAAAGATAGCTTCGGGTGGGTGGTTCCCTCGCCTCTCCAATCTTCTGACATGTCTTTTCGACCTGAAATACTGAAAGGTATTCACAATGCGCACGTTCCGCACGATTGCACTCGCTGTAACCACTGCGTCTTCCATTGCTTTTGCCGGTTCCGCCGTCGCCGTAGCCGACACCCAGGACACCGAGAGCACCCCATCCACCACCGAGCAGACCGCACCAGCTGCTGAGGACAACGCTTCTGAGAAGGCCGACGAGAACGCCGAAAACAACGCCTCCGAGGACAAGGATTCCGAGGAGAAGGCAGACTCGAAGGAGGCTGACAACAAGGAGTCTGAGGGCAAGACCTCCGACAACAACACCCCCGAAAAGGGTGACAAGGACAACGAGAAGGCTGACTCCGAGCAGAAGCCTGGCGACAAGACGCCAGCACCGAAGAAGGACTCCTTCGACCCACTGGGTTCCCTGGAGCTGGATAAGCCAGTGAAGGGCCAGTCTCTGTTCGGATTCTCCACCGGTAACTGGGGCTCCGGCGACCACCGCTTCGGCTTCGACCTGACCGGCAAGGACGCTGAGGACCGCGAGGACATTCCAGTGTGGGCACAGCTGGTCTTCGGCTCCGCTATCGCTAGCCTGGTTGTTCTGTCTGCTGCAACTCTGGCAAGCCAGGTTCAGGCTCAGCAGATCAACCTGCCTGAGGTGAACCTGCCGGAGATCAAGTTCCCTGAGACCATCACCCTTCCTTCCGTTCAGCTGCCACAGGTGAACTTCAAGGAGATCAAGCTGGAGGGTCTGGCTATCCCAACCTTGCCACAGGCTCAGGGCCCAGCCGCTTCCGGTTTCGACATCGTGTGGCGTGACGTGATCGTGAAGGTTCCAGACGTCGTCTGGCGCTAAGCCCCACGGTTCTCCCTACCCCCCTCCGCTCCCCAGCATCTTTCCCCCTGAAAGGCTCCCCACTATGAAGAAGCTTCGCACTGCAACCGTTGCTGTAGCCACCGCTGCCACCATGGCATGCGCTGGTACCTCCTTCGCTGCTGCCGACGAGGCAGCCGCCAACCAGCCAGCCGCCAACCAGCCAGCTGCATCCCAGCTTGGTGAGGCACAGCAGCCAGCTGCAGACCAGAACGACCAGGCTCCACAGGCCCCTAAGACTGCTGAGAAGCAGACCGAGAAGAAGACCAAGGGTGGCGCCCGCCCAGGCGACCCAACCTACTTCGGAGGCCTCTTCACCAAGATTGGCCACCAGCTGGAGGCTGACCAGGAGATCACCGGCTACGAGTTCTTCGGTTCCTCCGAGCCTGAGCACACCCCTCGTTGGGCTGAGCTCTTCCGCTTCGGCGCTGCCAGCGCTTTCATCGCTGCCGTCGCTTCCGTGCTGAACGTTTTTGTTCCTCGCTAAGCGTGCAGCGCGCGTGAGCCACCAGCTCACAGCCCACTAAGCCCACAGGCCGGGCGCTCCTCCCCAGGAGCGTCCGGCCTGTCGCTTATCTTCACAACCCCGGGACGAGCCCTACAGCCCCAAATCCCTCAGATCTGGCACCGCAAGCGCCCCGCCGCCAGCGCCGCCCGGCGCGGGAGCATCATCCCGAGCACCACCAGCACCTCCACCGGCGGCACCCCCTCCGGCACCAGCGCCAGCGTCGCCCCTGCCCCCGCCGCCGCAGCGCACGATCGGGTTCGGGTCGTACTTCGTGGTGGTGGTATTCCTGCGCAGCTCCTTGCCGGACAGATCCTTCACCACGCGCGTATCCGTCACGGTAAACCCTGGGGCGCCGGAGGATGGGATGCACTTGTCACCACTCCCCTGGCGGACCTGCGGCTGGGTGGGGTTGGTCCGTGGGCCGGTGATGGACTCCACGTTCACGTGCTTCACACCCATCAGCTTCACGGTCACGGAGTTGCTGGTGGTCGTAGCGACAATGCGTGCCGGCGTGTTGAACGGGTTCTTGAACTTCAGGTCAATCGCGCCTTCGTACACGGTCGCCTCACGTCCCTCGGGGTAGCGGGAGATGTAGTAGCTGTGCGGCTTGTGGGCCACGTCGTCCATGCCGGCAAAGTAGGAGGCGTTGTACAGGGTGGTGGCGAACTGAGAGATGCCGCCGCCCACGGCCTCGTCGGCCTTGCCGTTGAGGATGATGCCGGACTTCACGAAGCCCTGAGCCTCTCCGCGAGGGCCGGTGTGCCCGTTCAGGCTGAAGGTCTCGCCGGGCAGGACGATGGCTCCGTCGACCATCTCCGCCACGCGTCGAATATTCACTCCGCTAGCGCTACTGAAGCCGCCGGTGGTGAACTCGCCCATCACGTCGTCGAAGCGCGCGTTCTTCGCCTGCTCCGTGGTGTAGGTTGCCTTCTTGTCCTCGTAGAAGACCTCGTGCTCGCGCTCTTTCTTGTTCAGTGCCTTGCCCTGGAAATCCTCCAAAGTCTGATCCCACTTGATGGACACTCCATCGGAGTGCGGAATCACCGTCACATCATTGCCGGAAATCCGGAAGTTCGCGTTGCGGAACTCCACCTCGGTGGAGGCCAGCTGCGGCTGAAGGATGTCCTTCGCCGCGTCCATGTTCCAGTCCACCCTCAAGGTATCGCCCTCCTCGGGGAACGTGAGGATCTTGCCCATGTCCTCGGGGCGAATCTCAGCGGTGACGTTGTCCCGTCCCTTGAACGTCAGCGGCCCGGAGGTCGCCGGCTCCACGATATCCTTCGCCAGAGCCTTGGCCGCGTCTACACGGATGGCCGCATTAATAACGTCCGCGTCCACCTTCACGGTGCGCGTCTTGTTGAGCCACTGGCGCTCGATGCCTTCACGCAACACCGCCCGGTCCACGTGTTGACCTGGGATGTCGTTCTTAATGTCCGCCTTGCCTCGATCGTCCACCGCCAGCGCAGCATTTTCAGCGGGGCGGTCGAGTTCACGTTCCACGCGTAAGATGCTTCGGTCCAGGTTGGCGTCGTTGAAAGAAGAAACAATGCCCACCTCCCGCTTCTTCCAGAAGCTCGTCAGGCGCGTAATCGGGTTCAGCGGCTGCTGTCCGGCCTGATCCACCGTGCCGGGCCAGTTGACCTGCAGCCCGGATTGGGTGGGTTCGATCACGCTGGTGAGCGTGCCGGCTTCGATGGTGACGGGCTTGCGCACGCTCTCGCCGAGCTCGTTGCGCAGGCGCTGTTCCGCCTGGTTAGGGCTCATTCCGCCGATCTCCACACCGCCGACGGTCACGCCGCGGGGCAGTTGCCCCTCGCTCATGGCGTAGTCCACTCCGTAGACCACCCCGCCCAGGCCGGTGAGCAGCAGCAGGCCCCAAATCCACAGCGGAATGCGGCGTTGCTTCTGACGGCGCCTATGACGAGGTTTCACGGGGTGTTGGTTTTTCACACAGAAAAGTGTACCGTCCGCAGCATGTTTCGGTGGAACCTTCGCCGCGAACTGGCGCGTGTGGGCCTAGCGCGCGGGGTTGTCGCCGGAGTTATTGGCGGCCTGCTCGGCGGAGCGATCGATGGCTGCTTGGGCGTGCTCGCGGCTAATCCGACCGTCGATAATCGCCGCGCGCACCGCGTCCACCACCTGCGCAACGTTGACTTCCCCCGACGCGGCCAGCGCCTGATCGGCTCCAGCAACCAGTGCAGCTACTGTGGATTCTTCGGGGGAGTAGCTGTCTGCCACGGCCGCCATACCGGACAAGTCGTCCGTGATGATGAGGCCGCCGAAGCGGGGCGCGGGACTTCCGGCTGCCGCGGAGTAGCCGCCGGTGCGCAGCAGGTGGTAGACCGCCGGGTTGATGGAGGCCGGGAGCTGCTGTTCTTCTGGGGTGCCGAGCTCCGGGACGAGCATGTGGCCGACCATCACCTGCACACCCGGGATGCTCACGAGTTGGGCGAAGGGGACGAGGTCCTGCTGTTCGAGCTGCGGCAGGGGTGGAACGGTGACGCTGCCCTTGTGGGAGTCGCCGGTGGCGTGGCCGTGGCCTGGGAAGTGCTTGATGACCGGGGTGATGCCGGCTTGCTGGAGGCCTTCGGCGTAGGCGCGGGCGTACTCTACCACCACGGCGGGGTCTGCGCTGAAGGATCGGGAGCCGATGGCGTTTTCTTCTGCGGAAGCTCCGCTGGCGAGGTCTA
Source organism: Corynebacterium zhongnanshanii (assembly GCF_014490575.1). Classification (NCBI taxonomy): domain Bacteria; kingdom Bacillati; phylum Actinomycetota; class Actinomycetes; order Mycobacteriales; family Corynebacteriaceae; genus Corynebacterium; species Corynebacterium zhongnanshanii. The sequence continues at coordinate 196,682 of NZ_CP061033.1, read as the reverse complement.
CCACGGGGGCGAAGTCCACGGTGATGCCGAGCTTTTTGATCTTTTCGCCGTGGGTGCGCATCATGTTGCGCACCTCGTCGGCGGAGTGCTTTTCTGCCATCTCTTGTGCGCTGGGAAGTTCGCCGACGATGTCGGCCAGGCGTTGGACGATTCCGCCTTCCTCATCCACGGAGACGGTCAGCGATTCGCCGGCGCGTTCCTGCAGCGCGGCGATGGACTTCTCTGGGGAGCCCTGGCCGTTGAGGATGGAGAAGTCCGAGCCGGTGCCAACGAACAGGTGGCGCACACCGGCGTCCACCGCAGCGACTGCGGAGTCCCAGTCCGTGATGGGGGTGGCGATCATTTTTCCGGCGGCGCGATTGGCGACATCCTCGATGGTGCCGGGGTCCGCGGGAGGAAAAGGGGTCGCAGCGGCGGTGTTCGATGCGTTGGCGTTTCCGTCTCGGGATGTGGCGGCATCATCATCGGAGGAGGAGCAGCTCGACAGCACAAGTGCGGAACTAGCTAACACAGTCGATAAAACAACAGCAAAACGTGGGCGCATACTACTAACGTAATAGACATGAGCAACAAGCAGGAAACACCAACACATTTTAATCCGGATGCAGACACTGTCCTGATCGCCTTTGATGGCAGCGATCAGTCCCGTCGCGCCATCGGCAACGCGGGCCGCTTCCTGTCTGCGAAGAATGCCTACATCTTGACGGTGTGGGAGCCGATTCATCGCCAGGCCGCACGCGCGGCGGGCGTGGGTGGCCTGATGCAGGCGGATCTGTCCACCACCGAAGCTGTGGAGGAGGATCCAGCGTTTAAGGAGGCCACCAGCATCTGCGATGAGGGCGTGACGTTGGCTCGCCAGGCCGGTTTCGCAGTGGAGCCGTTCTTGGTGGAGTCCGGCAGCGCTATTTGGTCCGCGATTGTGGATTCGGCCGATGAGCTAAATGTGGACCTGATTGTGATGGGTACGCGCGCGTTGACTGGCTGGAAGTCCTTGCTTCAGTCTTCGGTGGCGGATGCGATTGTGAAGAACTCGGGCCGCCCGGTATTGATCGTCCCACCTGCGGACGAGGACGAATAGCGAGCGGCTAACCGCCGCCCACGCGCGTGGCCGAACACGCGGCCACGCACCCCGTCAGCAACGCGCAAGAATTTTCTTGCGCAAAACGGCCACATCCGTCACAATGTTGTATTAGAGTCTGCACAAGACAACTTCATTGAGTGCCGCACGCCTCGCCCCGAGGCGTGTCACGTGTATCTATAAGGAACAGGACTACATACATGGCTTCCAAGAGCTCCACCGGAACCGCAATCGCAGGCGCTGTTGCTGGCGTGATTTTGGGAGGCGCTGCGGTGCTCGTCGCAGGCTCCCAGGCGGATTCCACCTCCCTTCCTAGCGAGAATGACATTGCCGTGTCCCAGGACTCCGCGTTCCTGGGCTCCGTTCAGTACGGTGCTCGGACTAACTAGTCCCTCACTTCACTGCATACTGTGACACGCCGCGCGTGGTGCATCAGCGCTATCGCGTGGCTCCTCCTTGCCTTTTTACAGTCCCCCGGGCTCACGAGCGCCGATACGAAGCATGATCTCACGGCAAACCCCTGGGGCTTTCTCCATCAGGCGCTGAGCCCGTGGACGGATGTGTTTCCGCTGGGCCAGCTGCAGAATCAGGCTTACGGCTACCTGTTCCCGCATGGCCTGTTTTTTGCTGTGCTCTCCAGCCTGGGTGTTCCGGGGTGGGTGGCCCAGCGCCTGTGGTGGGCGCTTCTTCTGTTTGTGGCGTTTGCCGGGGTGGTCCGCCTTCTTGAGGTGTGGGGTCGCGCTGGTTTCTGCACGTCCACCACGTCCCGGATCATCGCGGGTGTTTTGTACGCCCTGTCCCCTCGCATCCTGACCACGGTGGGGGCGATTTCCTCCGAGGCGTGGGTGATGGCCCTGGCCCCGTGGGTGTTGATTCCGGTGGTGTGTGCCACGATTGCTAACTCGCGGGCCACGAGTGTGCGCATGGCGTTGTCCAGCGCTGTGGCGGTGTTGGCGATGGGGGCGGTCAATGCGGTGGCCACGGCCGTTGCGGTCCTGCCTGCGGTGGTGTTCTGTGCTGCGTGGTTGCTGTCCCGCCCGCGTTCCTTCGCCCGTTCCCGCCGTTCCTCCGATTTTTCCCGACGCCCAGCCTTCGTCTTCCTCGCCACCTGGATCCCCGCTGGGGTGTTGGCGGTGTTCTGGTGGGTGGGCCCCCTGTTGATTCTGGGCCGCTATTCCCCGGCGTTTACCGATTTCATTGAGTCGGCCTCGCTGACCACGCGGTGGTTGAACCCGTTGGAGGTTCTGCGCGGGACCACCAGCTGGACTCCGTTCTTAAGTAACGAGCGCATCGCCGGCTCGGCGCTGGTGGCGGAGCCGGTGTTCATCGTCGGCACTCTCCTGGTGGCCTTGATTGGCCTGTGGGGTCTGCGCGGGATGGCGCGGGCGCGCGTAGCATTCACGGGGCGGCTTTTGGTGGTGTTGCTGCTGGGCTGCGCGGTGATGATCAGTGCGTATAGTCCGCTGAGCCCCTGGTCGTCCGAGTTCCAGAGTTTCCTGGATGCCTCCGGGGCGGCGCTGCGCAATCTGCATAAGTTCGATCCGTTGGTGCGCCTGCCTGTGGTGGTGGGTGTGGCGTATGCGCTGCGGTCGGTGGTGTTCCGCTGGGATGCTCAGAAGGTGAAGCACCCGGAGAAGAACCGCTCTGTGGTCCAGGGTGTGGCGGTGTGCCTGCTGTTGGCTGTGGTGACGGCACCGGCGTGGTCCTTGCGCTTGGCGGCGGCGGATGCGTACCGGGCGGTGCCCGGCTATTGGCAGGAGGCTGCGAATTTCCTGCACGGTGAGGTGACGCAGCCTGCGGCGGTGGCTCCGCGGACGTTGATTCTTCCCGAGGCTCGCTTTGGCCGCCAGACGTGGGGAAATACGCGCGATGAACCGGCGCAGCCTCTGCTGGATGTTCCGTGGGCGGTGCGAGATTCGGTGCCGCTGGTGCAGCCGGAGGCGATTCGCGGGCTGGATGGGATCAACGAGGCCCTAAGCTCTGGGCGTTCGATCCCCACACTAGCTGCAACGTTGCGGTCTCAGGGCGTGGGCTATCTGCTGCTGCGTGGTGATCTCACAGCGGCTGCGGATACGCCGGGTTCGGCGCAGATCCTGCGCACGCTGGAGCGCAGTGGCGGTTTCCGTTCGGTGGCGGAGTTCGGCGATGATCGCCAGATCCGGATCTTCGCCACGGGCTCGCCTGTGCAGGTGGCGAAATCTGGTCTGCCACGCTGGTCGCCACGGGAAAAGATGGAGAACGTAGCGGCCGCACCCGAGGCTGCGACCAGGCTATCCGAGGCCGACGCCGCCCTGGGCCGCCGCGCCGACGCCGCGCCGCGGCCGCGTATCTTCAACCCCGAAGCCTCTCCTGAGACGGTGACGGACACCCCTGCGCTGCGCGACCACAACTATGGAAATGTAAACAACGCAGACTCCGCCGTCCGGGCTGCCGACGATGCCACGAAGCTGTTGAACCCGGTGCGGGACTACCCTGTGCGCAGCCCCGAATGGCTCCAGGAAGAGCAGGCTGACAGGCCGCTCCCGGAAGATTCCTTCACCCAGATCCAGGAGACCGGCGGGCATGTGCGCGCCAGCTCTGCGGGCGATGAGCCCTCCAGTTTTGGCGGGGCGGACACCACCGCTGCTGTGTCAGCAGCGGTGGATGGCCAGCCCCGCACCGCCTGGTATCCCGCACCCGGGGTCTCCAGTGGTCAGTGGCTGGAGTTCAGCCTGAACAAGCCCTACTCCCGCTTGGGGCTTAGCCTCACGGGCCAGGGGCGCGGTGCGAAGCTGCAGGTCACCACGTACCTGGGCGAGCGGGTGGTCGCATCCACCACCACGTTGGTGAACTCGAAGGATCCCGTGGATGTGGAGGTTCCGGCCGCCGAGGCCGACCGGATCCGCGTGACGATCCTCAGTTCCTTCGGCAGCTTCGGCATTGCGGAGGCCTCCGTGCGTTCCAACGACGATGAGGACATCACGCCACGCCGTGTGGTCGCGGTGCGGGCGGCGTCGAGTACGGCAAGGACGGTGAATCGGTGGATCGTTGGGCAGGAGCTCAACGAGGGAGTCATGACGCGACAGTTCACGGTGGATCGGGAGGTCCCGGTGGTGGTGCATACGGATCGCTGCGCGGATCAGGCCGAGGGGCGACTGAGCGCGGACCGGGCGCGGACGGTCGCGGGCGTGACAGTGACCAGCGGAGATGCGGACGGTTCCGACGGTTCAGGTGCGGCGCCGAAGACCTACATCTGTGGGGACACATTCACCCTCACGCCGGGGACGCACACACTATCCTCCTTGGCCACGTGGGTGGCCCTCACGGTCGCGGAGCCGCTGTACGCGGCGGCGGTGAGCGAGGCGCCGGCCGCGGCCACGATCGCGGCGGATACGTTCAGCACTGGGGAGGCAGGCTCGGTTCAGCTCGACATGCCGGGCGGCGAGGCTGCGGGCACGGAGCGGGTGCTGTGGTTGCCGTCGCAGGCGAACCCTGGTCGTGAGGCAGTGGCGCACGGTAACGGCTCCGGTTCTGAAGGTTCCGGTGGGGAGATCCGCCTGAAGCCCCTGGTGGTCAACGGCTGGCAGCAGGGCTGGATCATTCCCGCGGGCGTGAGCGGCCCGATCAGTGTGAGCTTCGCGCCCACGTCCACCTATCACGCCTGGCTGGTGGCCGGTTTTGCGGGCGCCGTGGTGCTGGTGGCGGTGTGGCTGCTGGTGCTGTGGAGGACGCGGACCGGCGGGCGCACGGGTGCGAGCGCGCTGAACGACGGTGGCGCAGCCGCGGGCGTCGACGACGATGATCATGCAGCGGAGACCGTGGCGACCAGCGATTCGGCATCGGCCGCGGACGTGAAGGCCAAGGTTGCGCCTGCCGTGTTCGGTGCGGCGTCCGCCGTTGCCGTGATCGGTGCGGCGCGCGGCCCGTGGGGATCCGCCAGCTACGCCGGCGATTCCTGGTTCGTCTCCGGCGCGCTGCTGGTGGCGCTGGCGGTGCCCTATGCCGCCTACCTGCGTGCGCGGCTGCGCACACGCAGGTGAGGCCGCGTCACTTGAGCGAACGCCACCACTCATTGATGGCCCGGCGCGCCGGCTCCTCCACCAGGGAGAAACTCAGTGCGGCCACGGGAACCGTCAGCACGAACGTTGCCACCAGCACCAGCGCGGTGTGACCGCTGAACAGCCCGATGCCCAACAGGGGGAACACCAGGGACAGCAGGCTCATGTGCCACAAGAAAATGGAGTAGGACCAGCGGCCCAGCGCCTGCATCACGCTGGATTCCAAAAAGCGCGACCGCGGTTCCAGCACGTACGGCAGCAGGAGTGCTGCGGCGAACACCAGCCCGTAGAGCGTGCGGCGGGCAAACTCGCCGGGCCCCGCATGGGTGAGTCCCTCCGGCCCGTCGCTGGCCGCCACGGCCAGCGCGCCCAGGGCCACCAGCCACCACACGGCCCTGAAGCGTCCGAAGATGACCGGCAGCGCGGGCGTGATCCGACCCAGACCCCCGTGCGCTTTCAGCTTTTCCAGCTCCGCTCCCAGCATTCCCACCCCGAACCAGGCGGTGAACGCCGGGGGCATCACGTGGGGGTTCAGCTCCCCCGGCCCTGGGGGCTCAGCGAACGCAGGGATGAAGGCCCAGCCGAAGCTGATGAGTCCCACCAGCAGGATGATGGCAATGCGCTGGCGCGGGGATCGCCGGCCGTACAGCAGCGCCACCACGGGCAGTACCAGGTAGAACGCCATCTCGACACACAGGCTCCACAAGTGCGTCAGTCCGCCGACCAACCCTCCGGACACGTAGATCTGCGTGAGCGTGAGGTTCGCCAGCACCTGCTTCCACCCCGGGTTTTCGGCCACGGGGAACAGCAACAGCACGATCACCACCATCGCCAGACAGGCGGGCATGATGCGCCCCACGCGCTTGACGTAGTACCCGGCCCACGTCCACGCGTGGCGGGAGTTCGTGGGGAGGGAAAAATCTGCGTGGTGGCGGCGCCACAGCAAGAATCCGCTCAAGGCGAAGAACACCGGCACGAAGAAGTCTGTGCGGGCCATCATGCGGTTAATGAGGGAGCCGTGGTCGGCACCGGTCTGGAAAGCCACGTGGGTGATGATGATGCCGCAGCAGGCAATGGCTCGCAGCCCCTCCAGCGCGGGCAGAAACGGTGTGCGGCTGCGTGCTGCCGATGGCTCTGCCGATTGCGTCGATGATTGTGCAACCGATGATGCCGCCGGGTTGGCTTCGGGGTGAGAGGGTGCTGTGTTCATAGTGATGAGCGTTATCGTAGCGAAAAATTTTCAAAAAATTTGGCGGATTTTGCGAAAACCACCACAAGGCCTTACTTTGTATGGCTAAAGTATGATCAATGCGAGTGAAGACTATGAGTTGAGATCGTAAGAGCACCGGACGAGCGCCGGAGAGTGACTCCCACGTGATTCTCCCCGGGCGATGCTCTCACAGCCCGTTCACTACGGTCGCCGCTTACCTTTGAAGCATTCTTAAGAAGAACTACACACAAGAGTCAGGAACTTCCCTCCTATGAAGAGAATTTTCTCCGCCGTTCTAGCGGCTGTTGGTGCCGCCCTGCTGGTCCTCGGCATCGCACTGCCAACGTACATCGTGCCGAAGGGCAAGGTTTTGCCACTGAACCTGGTCTCCACCACGGGTACCGCTCCCACGCCGGGTAACCTCCTGGACTCCAAGGCACTGGCCGCAGGCAAGCCTGTGGATGGCAAGGACAAGCTGCCAGAGTGCTCTGGCGAGGTCAAGAGGGTCAGCTGCTTCATCTGGAAGGGCTTGGACATGCAGTCCCAGCGCTTCACGGTGGCTCAGGAGCCATCCGATAAGAAGCAAGTGACCATGGAACTGGGCCAGACCCTGTACCGCAACGACAAGCAGGAGCCAGACAACCTGCTGTCCGCCACCGTGGATCGCGTGACCCTGGATCGCAAGACCCAGATGCCGGTTCCGGATCCTGTGTCTACCGTGAACATCACCCCGCCACTGTCTTCTGGAAAGGGCAAGGAAAAGACCGCATCCACCGCACCGTTCGCCCGTAACGGTATCCAGTACCAGTGGCCAATGGGCACCGACAAGAAGTCCTACCCATACTTCGACATCACCAGCTTCACCACCAAGGACATTGACTTCGTGGGCGAAGAGGAGCAGGACGGTGTGAAGGTGTACCGCTTCGAGCAGACCGTGAACCCCACCGAGCTGTACCCTCACATCCGTGAGGCTCTGGAAGCCGATGGTGAGCTGGACAAGGCTGACGAGGCAACCCTGGCTCCGTACCGTCTGAAGTTCGCAGCGGACGTGTGGGGCATCCAGCCTACCGAGGAGGACAAGGCAAAGGCTGCCGAGGCCAAGGCCGAGGAGAAGAAGGCCCAGGAAGCTGACAAGCCTGAGAGCGACGAGGCCAACAAGCCAGAGGGTGAGGAGTCCGAGGAGGCCCCCAAGCCGGAGGACAACCCAGAGATCGAGCTGTCCCGCTTCTACACCGTCAACCGCACAATCTGGGTGGAGCCACGCACCGGCGTGATCGTCAACGGTAACGAGGAGATCTGGCAGTACTACGCCCGCAACCAGGAGGAAGCGGACCAGATCGCTCAGCCGGAGAACCGCCAGAAGGAGTTGGAGAACCCAACCCGCACCGCGATGTACTACCCAGGTAAGTGGAACGACGAGTCCAAGCAGGGCCAGATGAAGAAGGCCGAGGACGGCTTCAAGAAGATGGAGACCATGGGCAAGACCGTCCCATTCATCCTGATTCCAGTGGGCCTGATCCTGCTGATCGTTGGCTTCGTGCTGGCTCGCGGTTCCCGCAAGCAGGCAGAGTATGAGCGCGAGGCCTAACACACCACGCCTAACAGTTTGGTAAAACTCCAGGACAAAGTGCTTCACTTGAGACGCTTTTGCCGCCTTCACCAGTTACACTATTTCTGTGAGCACCCAAACAAGTAGAACCACCCAGCGGAGGAACGGATTCCTCCTGGCTGGGTGGTTCTTTCTTGTCACGGGGCTGACCCTATGGCCGTTCTGGAGGGGTCTGTACACCACCAACCCTCATCACGTGTTCATGCTGCGGGACATGTTCATCGCGCAAGACATGGCACTAAACTCCTCGGCTCGCGGCACCGCGATGGGCGCCCCGCGCAACCTCCCGCAGGACACGATCTTCGGCATCATCACCCCCGAGATTCCGGGCGTGGCCCTGGCCAGTTTCCTGGTTCTGCTCTGCGCGTTCACCGGCTGCTGGCATGCCACCCTCATGGTCCGGGACATGGCCGGCGGGGGCTTAGCTCCGCAGATGGCCGCCAGCCTGTTCGTGATCTGGAACCCCTTCACGATCGAGCGCTTCCTCCAAGGCCAGTGGACCATCGCCACGGCAGCATTTTTGACGCCGGTCCTCGCCTACTCCATCGCGGATCGCCGCTGGGGTTCGTGGCTGCTGGGCTTCGCCGGGTCGGCACTGGTGCCCACTGGCGCGCTGCTCGCCGTCATCACCTCCCTCACTTTCGCCCGCGGCATCCGCGACCGCGGAATCACGCTCATCACGGGTGCGTTCATGTCTTCGCCGTGGATCCTGGCGATTCTGCTCAACCCGCATGGCGCCTCCGGTAGCCTGTCCAGCCCCCGGTCCGCGGAACTTTTTGCCGCCCGCGCGGAGGAGGGTATTGGCACGTTGGGTGCCTTACTGTCCCTGGGTGGAATCTGGAATGCCGACGCCGAGGCTCCCTCCCGCACGCTTCTCCCCACCATTGTGAGCCTCGTGTTGGTGCTGGTTCTGCTGCTGGGCATGAGGGAGCTCTGGCGGGTATACCGGCCAGTGGCCGTGACGACGGTGGCCGCTATCCTCCTCCCCGCGGCGTTCGCAACCCCCTGGGGGCTGGAGTTCATGGGGTGGCTGGTCTCCACGGTGCCGGGGGCGGGCCTCCTGCGGGATACCCAGAAGTTCGTGTGCCTGGCTATTCCCGGCTACGTGCTGCTGATCGGCGTGTTCGTGGGTAAGTTCGGGGAGGCGTCGGTGGCACGCGCTTGGGCGTCGTCATTAATAATCATGATGGCAACGGTGATCAGCGTGCCCGGCTTCCCACGCGACATCGCCCCGCTGAGCACCCAGCCCATCACGCCAGCGTGGGACAGGATTATGACGGCGGTGGATGCGGCGCCTCCGGGGAAGATTCTGATGTTCCCGCCGGGGAATTATCATCAACGCGGGGAATATCCGTCGATCAGCCCGGCGATGAAGCTGCTGAGCGGCGAGCCGCTGGACCCTGGGTTCCTGATCGTGGACGGCCGCCTGGTGGACGGGCAGCCGGAGGTGATGGGGTTGCTGAAGGCCGTCATTGACGGCGGAGGTGACGTGCACACGCGTCTGGCGGATGCGGATGTGTCCTGGGTGCTGATTGATACGGCGTCCGCGGCGGGCCGGGAGGCGGTGGCTGCAGCGAAGGAGACGATGTTTGAGGCGGGGTATCCGCTCATTCTGGCCGCGGATGGATACCTGTTGTTTAGAGTGTCCCATGCAGGGGCGGCGGGCATGGGGCCGGCTGCGTCGAGTGGTTCGGCTGGTTCGGCCGGTTCGGCTGGGCCTGCCGGTTCGAGTGGCTCAGTTGCGTCGGGAGCTTCGGGTGCGTCGGGCGCTGCCCATGCGGCCGCGTCTCATGCGGGCGATGTGCCTGAGAGCGAGCGTCCTCATCCTAGTACGCTGCCAGCCCCGGTGGGTCTCATCATGTTTTGGAGTGCGACGGTGCTGGGATTGGGGCTGCGCATTCAGCATTTCGCATTGCGGTGGGTGCGCAGGAAATAGGCTGCTCTAGCTGTGCTTTTGCTGCTTTTTCTCCAGTGCATTACTCAACCTGCTGATAAGGAAGGCCACCGCGAGGAGAACCAGGGCGAGCGTAGGGAAGTATATGCTCGCCACCACCGCAACTATCGTGGCAATGAACAAACCGAGGGTTAAACGACAAAATGCCTGTCCGGAAAACGGTAATTTCCGGGCCCTAAGTGGCATGCAGCGGCTGAGACAATCCCCGCTGCACCGGCCGGGACATTGCCAGCCCTGCTGGCAGTAAGCACGCTGGCACAACCATAGGACTTTGTCGCAGTTCTTGAACATTTCCCCAGGACAGAATCTCGAAAGAGCGAAATAATCCTATGGTTGTGCCAGGGTACCTCCCAACACGACCGTGACATCCTCGCGCACGGCATCATTGACTTTCACCCGGCACCGATTGGCCCGCCGGAGGTCACCGCCGATCACATGCAGGAATGGTTCGAGTACGGTGCTCAGCTCTCCCGACCAGCTCCGCACTCGACGGTGTACCCACAGCTGACGGCGTGCCCACAGCTGACAGCACACTCGCGCCGTCAGTCTTAACCCTTGAGCGACCGCAGCAGCCGCTCCCACGCCCGCCCGGTCGCGTCCCAGCTGAAGGACTCCGCGCGCCGTCGGGCGGCGTCGCCCAGCCTGCGGCGCCAGTCCGGGTTCTCGATCAGCTTTTCGATCGTGGTGATGAAGTCGCCTTCGTTCTCGACCAGCACGCCGGTCTCGCCATCGATCACGGAATCCTTCAGCCCGGCAGACGCCTTGTATCCCACGGTCGGCACGCCGTGCTGACCCGCCTCAATGACCGCAAGCCCCCAGCCTTCCTTCCTGGACGGCATGACGTGCAAGGACGCACGGTTCAAAATGCGGTGCTTCTGGTCTTCGGACACGTGCCCGTGGAACACCACGTACTGTTCGATGTTCAGCTCCTCGGCGTAGTCCCGCAGCTTGTCCATCCACCAGCCGTCGCCCACAACATCCAGCCTGACCTGGGGATAATCCCGCACAATCCCAGCCAGCGCCAGCAGGGCGTGCTCAATCTGCTTGTGTGGCACCAGCCGGGACAGCGTGACGATGTGCACGGTGTCCACGTCCTCGGGGGAGACCTGATCCTCCGGCTGGGGCGCCGGGTCCACTCCGTTGCGAATGATGGTCATGTTGTGGGCGGGCACCCCCAGTCCGATGAACTCGTCCGCCGACGGCTGGGAGACCGTCACCCACTTGTTGGCACGATGCACCCACGGGCTGATCGTGGACTCAATGAGCCAACCCAGCCGGGACAGAAACGGCCCCGCCACCGACCATTGTTCCTTGTGGCAATGGTGGGTCAGCACCACCGTGGGGGCACCGGAGATCACGCTGGCGAAAAAAGGGACGCCGTTTTGGGTGTCCACCACGGCGTCGGGGGTACGTCCGCGCAGGCGCTGCCACAGCAACCAGGCCAGGGCGCGGGGGTAGACGGTCAGGTTCCCGCCGCCGCGAATCACCCTGAATGCGCTGCTGGCGGCGGGATGGTCGTCTCCTGGTCCCACGTCGACCCCGTTGATATTCCACGACGCCCTCGGCGCGCCCTTATACGCCGCGGTGCGGAAGATAACCTCATGTCCTTGAGCGGCGAGGTAGCTTCCCACCCGTTCGAGGTAGCGCTCACTACCGCCACCTTCGGGGTGGTTGGTATCTCTCCAGCACAACAGGACTATCTTCATGATAGAAATAACCTTAGCGTCCGAAGCGCTTCTTCAGGCGCATTTGTCTGAAAGTATGAGTACATGACTCTTTTCGCTCGGCTGCGGCGCCTCGTCGGCCCGCTCACGATGGCCTCCACTGCGGCGGCTAGTTCGATCGTAAACCCGGCACTGACGCAGTGGAAAAAGCGCGCCACGTTGAGACGTGCCTGGGGGTTGTTGAGCGACTTCAAGTACGAGCAAACGAACCCTGACATTTTCTACGGGCACCTGGCGGAGGACACGGTGGGCCTCATCAAGGCCCTTTACGCAGGTGCGACGGGGTCCGCGCTGGCCCACACTCGGATCCTGGATGTGGGCGGTGGCCCCGGCTATTTCGGGGTGGCCTTCGCGAAGGAGGATGCGCAGTACTACACCTGCGAGCCGGATGTGGGCGAGATGGCCGCCGCTGGCATTCGCCTGGCCAGCTCCGTGCGCGGCTCGGGCCTGGACCTGCCGTTTCGCGATGAGGCGTTCGACATCACGTACTCCTCCAACGTGGCCGAGCACGTCCCGGATCCCTGGCGCATGTTGGACGAGATGCTGCGTGTGACGGCCCCCGGCGGCGTGGTGATTTACAGCTACACGTGCTGGCTGGGACCGTTCGGCGGGCACGAGACCGGCTTGTGGCCGCACTATGTGGGCGGCGAATTCGCCGCCCGTCGTTACCGTCGCATGCACGGCACGGAGCCGAAAAACAGGTGGGGTGTGTCCCTTTTTGATGTGAGCTGTGGGGACGGGTTGCAGGCGTCGAATAATATCGGGCAACGCAACGGCAACGCGGAATTGGTGGCCACGTTCCCCCGGTATCACCCCTGGTGGGCATGGTGGATGGTGCGGGTGCCAGTGCTGCGCGAGTTTCTGGTATCGAATCTGGTGCTGGTGTTCCGAAAGTCCAGCTAGAACACCCTTAGCGGGGGTAAAGGTGTGTTTTTATAAGTGTTCGGATGGGCACTTGTCTGCCCAGGTTGGTAATGTGGCGCTCGACACATAGTGTGCAACCAGCACATCCACACAGACAAATGAAGTCTACAACGCAAGTGAGGAAACCAACCTGCCATGACTAGTAATGGTGCCCCAGAGGCTTACATCTACGACGCAGTCCGAACCCCACGCGGCAAGGGCAAGCCAGGCGGATCCCTGCACACCGTCAAGCCCGTCAACCTGCTCTCCGGCCTGATCGAAGCCATCATGGAGCGCAACCCCGGCATCGACCCAGCCGCCATCAGCGACATCATCGCAGGCTGTGTGACCCCCGTCGGCGACCAGGGCATGGACATCGCACGCACCGCAGCACTCAACGCCGGCCTGCCCTACACCGCAACCGGCCTGCAGGTAAACCGCTACTGCGCCTCCGGCCTCACCGCCGTGAACCTCGCAGCACAGAAGATCCGCTCCGGCTGGGACGAGCTCGTCTTCGCCGGCGGTGTGGAATCCATGTCCCGCGTCCCCATGGGATCCGACGGCGGCGCGCTGGCCCTGGACCCAGAATCCAACTTCTACAACGACTTCATCCCACAGGGCATCTCCGCAGACATTATCGCCACCCTGGACGGCGTGTCCCGCGAAGAGCTGGACGCCTACGCTGCACGCTCCCACGAGCGCGCATCCAAGGCCTGGGAAGAAGGCCGCTTCGACCGCGCCGTAATCCCTGTGAAGGACCAGAACGGCATCACCCTGCTGGACCGCGACGAAACCATCCGCCAGGGCACCACCCCAGAGTCCCTGTCCGGCCTGCGCCCAGCCTTCGCCATGATCGGCCAGCAGGGCGGATTCGACGCAGTGGCACAGACCAAGTACCCACAGATCGAGAAGATCAACCACGTCCACCACGCTGGTAACTCCTCCGGAATCGTCGACGGCGCCGCACTGGTCGCCATCGGTTCCGAAGAGGCCGGCAAGAAGTACGACCTCACTCCACGCGCCCGCGTGGTCTCCGTCGCTACCTCCGGTGTGGAGCCCACCATCATGCTGACCGCTCCAGCCCCAGCATCCCGCGCAGCCCTGGCCAAGGCTGGCCTGAAGCCAGAGGACATTGACATCTGGGAGATCAACGAGGCCTTCTCCTCCGTGGTTCTGCGTGCACAGCGCGAGCTCAACATCCCAGACGAGAAGCTCAACGTATCCGGTGGAGCCATCGCCATGGGCCACCCACTGGGTGCCACCGGCGCCATCATCACCGGAACCGCAGTAGACGAACTGCACCGCACCGGCGGCCGCTACGCCCTCATCACCCTCTGTGTTGCAGCAGGTATGGGTGTTGCCACCATCATCGAGCGCGTCTAGCCGCCTCCCAACAACCAACAACCCAACAACACTTCCAACAAGGAGACAACAATGAGCATGTTTAAGTGGGAGACGGACGCAGACAAGATCGTCACCATCACCATGGACGACCCAAACCAGCCGGTCAACACCATGAACTCCACCTTCCAGGACGCACTTCCTGAGCTGGTCGAGAAGCTGAAGTCCGGCGTAGAGGCCCAGGAGATCTCCGGTGTGATCATCACCTCCGCGAAGAAGACCTTCTTCGCCGGTGGCGACATCAAGTCCATGATCAAGGCCACCCCAGCGGACGCAGAGGCCCTCACCAAGGAAATCGACGGCATGAAGGCCGGCCTGCGCGCCATCGAAACCCTGGGCGTACCCGTGGTTGCCGCGATGAACGGCACGGCCCTGGGCGGTGGCCTGGAAATCGCTTTGGCTACCCACCACCGCATCGCCACGGATGCTAAGGGCGCGAAGTTCGGCCTGCCAGAGGTCACCCTGGGCCTGCTACCGGGTGGCGGCGGTGTGACCCGCGTGGTGCGCATGCTGGGCATCCAGGACGCACTGATGAAGGTCCTGACCACTGGTCGTCAGTTCCGCGCTGAAGACGCTGTAAAGGCCGGCCTGATGGACGAGGTTGTGCCAGCCGACCAGCTGCTGGACAAGGCCAAGGAGTGGATCAAGGCCAACCCAGAGGCCACCCAGCCATGGGACCAGAAGGGCTTCAAGATCCCGGGCGGAACCCCATCCACCCCAGCCCTGGCACAGTTCCTGCCATCCTTCCCAGCGAACGTCACTAAGCAGATCAAGGGTGCTCCTATGCCAGCACCTAAGGCCATCCTGAAGGCCGCTGTGGAAGGCGCTCAGCTGCGCAACATCGAAGAGGCTACCGCCGTTGAGACCCGCTACTTCGTGGAGCTCGTCACCGGACCTACCTCCAAGAACATGATGCAGGCTTTCTTCTTCGACCTGCAGTACTGCAACGGTGGCGGACAGCGCCCAGAGGGTGTGGAGAAGAAGCAGTTCAAGAAGCTGGGCATGGTTGGCGCCGGCATGATGGGTGCCGCTATCGCCTACGTTGCCGCGAAGGCCGGCATGGAGGTTGTCCTGAAGGACATCGCCATCGAGGCTGCGGAGAAGGGCAAGAACTACTCCGAGAAGCTGGAGGCTAAGGCTCTGGAGCGCGGCAAGACCACCAAGGAGAAGTCCGAGGCTCTGCTGAACCGCATCACCCCATCCGTGGACTACTCCGATCTGTCCGACTGTGACATCGTCATCGAGGCCGTGTTCGAGAACACCGAGCTCAAGCACAAGGTCTGGGCTGAGATCGAGGCTGTTGTTCCTTCCGACTGTGTTCTGGGATCCAACACCTCCACCCTGCCAATCACCGAGCTGGCTACCGGCGTGAAGCGCCCAGAGGCGTTCATCGGTATCCACTTCTTCTCCCCTGTGGACAAGATGCCTCTGGTGGAGATCATCCGTGGTGAAAAGACCGACGATGAGACCCTGGCAGCAGCCCTGGACTTCACCTCCCAGATCCGCAAGACCCCGATCGTGGTCAACGACTCCCGCGGTTTCTACACCTCTCGCGTGATTGGCTTCTTCCTGAACGAGGCTATGCGCATGCTGGCTGAGGGCATCGACCCTGCCGTGATCGAGGCTGCCGGCCGCCAGGCTGGCTACCCTGCCCCACCACTGCAGCTGCAGGATGAGCTGAACCTGAAGCTGGCTCGCAAGATCGGCGCTGAGACGAAGGCTGCTCAGGAGGCCGCAGGCATCAGCGTGGACGACGGTGGCGTGACCGAGATCGTGGATGCGATGCTGGACAAGTTCGACCGCCCAGGCAAGCTGGAGGGCCGTGGCTTCTACGAGTACAACGAGGAGGGACGCCGCGCGGGTCTGTGGCGTGGCCTGTGGGACGAGCTGGGCGCCGGACGTGTTGTTGTGTCCGACGCCGAGTCCTCTACCTCCGGGCGCGGTCTGGATACCGCGGAAGCTCAGGACGGCGCTCCGAAGTTCATCGACTTGGTGGAGCGCATGCTGTTCGCCGAGGCTCTGGAGACCCAGAAGTGCCTGGACGAGGGCGTTCTGATGAGCGATGCGGATGCCAACATCGGTTCCATCCTGGGCATTGGTTTCCCAGCGTGGACTGGTGGTACTCGCCAGTACATCAAGAACTACGCTCGCCCTGCTGCCGCAACTTTGCCTGAGGGCAAGGTTGCCGACGTTGATGGCGGCGACTACCCAACCACCGGCGTGGCTGGTTTCGTGGCTCGTGCCGCTGAGCTGACTGAGAAGTACGGCGAGCGCTTCGAGGTTCCGGAGTCCCTGAAGGCCTAAGCGTTCACGGCGCTGGTGCCAGGGAAGATTGCACCGAGAAGGCTAGTTCCTTCACCGGCTTGAGGTCGGACTGAATCATCAGTCCGACCTCTTTTTCGTAGCTGGACGCTCTCGTGTCCCCCTAGCTGGGCGCCCTCGTGTGATTCATCTTTTGGCAGACAACGCTTCCTCAACGCGAGAGTATCCACGTTGGTAAAACTCTACATTCTTTCCACCGAGATTAAACAGAGCTTTTATCGACTGTTTCAGCGTGACACTAATAGCGCCATCATCAGCCTTTTCAGCTTGCACCTCAATCGGAGCGAGGTAGTTGTCCGTCACATACACCCCCATCATCCGATACTTGAGTGGGTGGCCAACATGCACCGTCAGATGACTCTTCCCACTGTCCTTAACCTTATATCCAGGCAAGGAGGAAAGTTTAGTGCGAACATCATTCAGAGCGGATTCTGGGCCCAGTTCAAAGGTTTTCGTAATCACACTTTCTCCCTACTAGTCATAGAATTTAATGTTTTGAACATACCTTCAAGCACGCAAAGCAATCTGAGCCAAGCCCTTTAATCGCTGCTCGACGCTTGCAATGTATGTAGTTCACCGTACACAAGCTGTTACTCACCTCGCTAGGTTTCTCTTAAATTTCCCCACAATGGGGGTGGATCACCAATAGGTAATAATTGAAATTGTGTGGATATTTTTCAAAATTCGAAGAATGCTTGTTTAATTCACAATTAATTACAAATTGACTCAACACACTAAGCGCTACCCCTTCCCGAGCTCCCCTCATCCATCCCCACCTTTGCCTTACCTAACCTAACTTATGCTATCGTGAACGAAACGAATCTTCACCACCACTACAGAAGCTGGCATGCCAACTAAGATGAAAGCCAAGGACTGGAATCCATGAATGACAACCGGAAAGACCGCCCGAAGTTCACTACCAAAGAGTTCTTTGATGAATTCTGGGAACCACGAGGCTGGGCAGCGGGCGGAGCCGGCCTCATCATCTTCGCCCTGGTCGCAGAGTTTATAAGCTCGGGAAAACTGGATATGAAGCCCGATTACGAATGGCATGCAGTAGCACTCATAGGGCTCATTCCTGGCCTCATATTCTGGCTCCTTGGCGACAAGTTCTCCCGGACGATATGCATCATCCTGTCCGTCTCCAGTGTCATTGCAGCCGAACTGGCGCTCTACATACTCGTTGGACGTTAACGACCCCCCCCCCACGAACGCTCCCGGGCGCACGCGCCCTATCCCGCGTGCGCTCCCCTACTGGCCAATAAGCTCCGCGGCCACGGCAGACAGCTCCAGCTCTCCCCACGCCAGCTCATGCGCACGAACAGGATCCACCCCCATCATCCGCAGAATGTTCTCGCACAACGCATCGGTCGCCTGATCAGCAGACAACTCCGGATGGTCATGCAACCTGCGCCCCAGCATCAGCATGGCGCCCACCGTGGCACCCACAACCCCTTCGGGATCCTCCAGGTGAAACACTCCATCGGCGACCCCACGGTCAATACTCCCGCGCATCTTCTCTACAAATCCAGTCCCCTGGGCGTAGTAGTCCGCCCCCAAGCGGATCAGCACCTCAGAAATCAACGGCGCAACGCGATGCACGCGCCCCACAACACGGAAGTTCCTCGCCACGACCTCATCAGCAGCATCCTCACGAAGCGTATCCTCAACCAGCAGATCGGACAGCCTATTCACCGCCTCATACGCAGACTGCTCAAAAAACTCCTGCTTAGTGTTGAAGAAATTATAGAAGCTGCCATTGCTCACCCCTGCACTGTGGCAAATCCGCAGAATCGACACATCCGTCTCCCCCTGCGCCAGAAAACTTAAGCCCGCTTTCAACAGCAGCAGCCGCGTCCTCTCCGGCCTGCTGGCATCCGCCTCGGGAGCCATCAGCATCTCGCTGATCCAGTCGATATTCATAGGGATAATTATAAGGTCACGCTCCGACGGGCAGGTGCGGGTAGCGCCTGCCCGTCCACACACCACGGTGATCGTCTATCGTTTCACTTCGGTTTTGTGAAGCTGGGCGTCGATATCCTCAGGGGCAAGGTTTGCTGCGGAAAACTCACGGGTCAGCGGCAAGCGCAATTCCAGGTCGGTTCCGGGGCAGAGTTCGATCTTTCCCTCCTCCAGGGTGAAATCCAGCACGTGGCCGCCGACGGTCCGGTCATCGTCGATGAAGTGCACGTGACAACCCGGCACGGAGATTCCCTTTTCGTAAATGGGCGTGCGGAATCCGGCGATCACGCCGCTGACGTTGTCGAAGATCTGCTCGGCGTCATCGTCCGTGGCTTCCGTCATGGGCCGGTAAGGTTGCTGCTGCTTCACCACGGTGCGGGTGGTCACGCGACTGAAGCGCCCGGTGATGCGCACGGCGTACATGTAGTTTTCGCTGGGGGTCATCTCGTCGATGAAGCCGGAGAGGTCCGCGCGCGTGATGTTCTTCGGGGCGCGGCGGCGAATGCGGGGCACGAAGTTGGTGCACACGGCGTACGGCGACCCGGCTTGGAGGTCGGCCAGCGTGGCCGTGCCGTCGTGTCGCAGCTGGTAGCAGATGCCGTCCACAATGACCATTTCCCCGTCGAGCGCATCGAAGGTTCCCAGGCCGAAGTTGCCTTTGCCCAGGAGCTCCCCGACGGTCATTTCGCCGTCGTAGATCCCGTCCAGCAGGGCTGTCATCAGCGAGTTCTGGAAGATGGTGTGGCGATAGATATTGTCCTGGCTCATGGTGCCCATTCTGCCACCTCCGCACAGCCACCTCCGCAGGGAGCTCGGCGCCAGCCTCGCCCGATCGGCGTTGCCGCAGTGTCCGCGGCGGCCGCATAGGGTCCACCTAATCACTATTATTAGGAAGAATTAATTTATACCCCCCTTATAAGTTGAATAGTCTTATAAGACAAGCGCAGTGCCGAAAAAACAGCTATAGTCGGCCATACACGAACCAAACATGAAGGAGTTCAACACCATGTCTTTGATCAACACTGAAATCCTCCCCTTCAAGGCACAGGCATTCCACAACGGCGAGTTCGTTGAGGTCACCGAGAAGGACGTCCTCGGCAAGTGGGCCATCTTCTTCTTCTACCCAGGCGACTTCACCTTCGTCTGCCCCACCGAGCTGGGCGACCTGGCTGATTACTACCCACAGCTGCAGGAACTGGGCGTAGAGGTCTACTCCGTGTCCACGGACTCCCACTTCGTTCACAAGGCATGGCACGGCGAGTCCGAGCACGTCTCCAAGGTGAACTACTACATGCTGGGCGACTCCAACGGAGAGATCACCAACAACTTCCAGAACATGCGCCCAGGTGCCGGCCAGGCCGACCGCGCCACCTTCCTGATCGACCCAGAAGGCGTAATCCAGTACATCGAGCAGACCGCCGAAGGCATCGGCCGCTCCGCCGAAGAGCTGCTGCGTAAGGTCAAGGCCGCTCAGTACGTCGCTGCACACCCAGGCGAGGTATGCCCAGCCAAGTGGGAAGAGGGCGAAGACACCCTGACCCCAGGCATCGACCTCGTGGGCAAGATCTAACACTCGTTCGCAGTGCCAACACATGGCGGGCCGGGGAACCTACCCGTCCCGCCATTTTTATTTTTTTATCCGACGCCCCAGCGCACGCACGCCACGGCGTCGTAAAAAAGAAAAAGAAAAGGAAGCCACACCATGGCCAAGCAATTGCTAGACGACAACCTGAAAAAGCAGCTGGGCAGCCTGGTCCCCCGCATCACTGAAGACGTGGAACTGGTCTACAGCCTGGACGAGCGCCCGCAGTCCGAGGACCTGGAGCAGCTGCTCACGGACATCGCCAGCCTTTCCGAGAAGATCACCGCGCGCCGCGACGACGATGCCCACCCACGCCAGCCATCCTTCTCCATCAACCGCGTGGGCAGCGACATCGGCGTAACCTTCGCCGGCATCCCGATGGGCCACGAATTCAGCTCGCTGGTCCTCGCCCTGCTGCAGGTCGGCGGCAACCCCATCAAGGAAGAGCAGGATCTGATCGACCAGGTGAAGAACCTGGATGGTGACTACGAATTCGTCACCTACATGTCCCTGACCTGCCAAAACTGCCCCACCGTGGTGCAGGCACTGAACACCATGGCCGTGCTGAACCCACGCATCAAGCACACCGCCGTGGAAGGATCCCTGTTCCAGGACGAGGTGAAGGATCGCAACGTCCTGGCCGTTCCTACGATCTACCTCAACGGGGAAGAGTTCGGGCAGGGCCGCACCACCATCGAGGACTTCGTGCGCCGCCTGGACGAGGGAGCCGGTGCCCGCGAGGCTGAGAAGTTGAACGAGAAGGAGCCCTACGAGGTTCTGGTGGTGGGCCAGGGACCCGCAGGTGCCGCCGCCGCGATCTACGTGGCGCGCAAGGGACTGCGCGTAGGCCTGGTCGGCGAGCGCTTCGGTGGCCAGGTGCTGGACACGAACGCCATCGAGAACTTCGTGTCCGTGCCGTACACCGAAGGACCACAGCTGGGTGCCGCGCTGGAGGATCACGCGCGTCAGTACGACATCGACATCATCAAGGCACAGTCCGCCACCAGCTTCACCGCCGCAGCCCAGCCGGGCGGCGGCGTGGATGCCGGTGAGGACGCGCTCCACACCGTGCACTTCGGCGACGGTGCCTTAAAGGCCCGCGAAGTCATCGTGGCGACCGGCGCCCAGTGGCGCACCCTGGGAGTGCCCGGTGAGGACGAGTACCGCAACAAGGGCGTCACCTTCTGCCCTCACTGCGACGGCCCACTGTTCAAGGGCAAGTCCGTTGCCGTGATCGGCGGCGGTAACTCCGGTATCGAGGCGGCCCTGGATCTAGCCGGTGTGGTGAAGGACGTCACCGTGCTGGAGTTCGGCGATTCCTGCCGTGCCGACGACGTGCTGATGGACAAGGTGGAGGCCACCTCCAACATCAGTGTCATCACCTCCGCTGCCACCACCGAGATCGTGGGCGATGGCAAGAACGTCACCGGCCTGACCTACACGGACCGCACCACCGACGAGTCCAAGAGCGTGGACGTGGCCGGCGTGTTCATCCAGATCGGCCTGGTGCCGAACACGAAGTGGCTGGCTGACTCCGGCGTGGAGCTGAACACCCCAGGCGAGATCGTCACCGATCGCCGCGGCGCCACCAACGTGCCGGGCGTGTTCGGCGCCGGTGACTGCACGGATGTTCCGTTCAAGCAGATCATCGTGGCCGAGGGCTCGGGCGCGACCGCTGGTCTGTCCGCATGGGAGTTCTCCGTGACGGGAGGCAAGCGCTAACAACTGTCGTTGCAGGCGCGAGCAGCCAGCGCGCAGCCTGGACACGAACAAGGCCCGGCCGTCCCCGCGAGGGGATGGCCGGGCCTTACGCGTGCGCGCTACTTCGCCGCAGCGATGCGCTCCTTGAGGGAGTTGAACTCGTCCCATACCTCGGAAGGAACCTTCGGGCCCAGGAACTTCAGCCACTCTTCGTTGTCAGCCAGGTCGCGCTCCCACTCCTCTGGCTTCACCACGAGTGCTTCGCGGATGTCCTCTTCGGTTTCCTTCAGACCAGACACGTCCAGGTCCTCGTAGCGAGCGGTGTAGCCCACCACGGTCTCCTCGGCCTCCACTCGGCCTTCGATGCGGTCGATGATCCACTTCAGCACGCGGGAGTTCTCGCCGAATCCTGGCCACAGGAAGCGGCCGTCCTCGCCACGGCGGAACCAGTTGACCAGGAAGACCTCTGGCATCTTGTCGCCGCCCTTCTGGCCCATGTTGATCCAGTGCTGCAGGTAGTCACCGGCGTTGTAGCCGATGAACGGCAGCATGGCCATAGGGTCGTGGCGCAGGGATCCCACGGCAGCCTCGGCGGCCGCGGCGGTCTGGCCGGAGGCCAGGGTAGCGCCGATGAAGGTAGCGTGGTTCCAGTCGCGAGCCTGGGTCACCAGCGGCACGGTGTCTGGGCGGCGTCCACCGAACAGGATGGCGGACACGGGAACACCCTGAGGATCATTGAACTCAGGTGCTGCTGCTGGGCACTGCTCGATCGGCACGCAGTAGCGGGAGTTCGGGTGTGCGGCCTTGCTGCCGGAGTCTGGGGTCCACTCGTTGCCGAGCCAGTCGATGAGGTGCGCGGGAGCATCGCCGTCGATGTCTTCCCACCACACGCCGCCTTCGTCGGTCAGCGCCACGTTGGTGTAGAGGGCGTTTCCTGGCTCCATCGTGCGCATGGCCACGGGGTTGGAGCTGTAGTTGGTGCCGGGGGCCACACCGAAGAAGCCGTTTTCTGGGTTCACGGCGTACAGGCGGCCGTCCTCGCCGAAGCGCAGCCAGGCGATGTCATCACCCACAACCTCGGCACGCCAGCCTGGGATGGTGGGCTGGATCATGGCCAGGTTGGTCTTACCACATGCGGAAGGGAAGGCTGCACAGATGTAGTAGGCCTTATCCTCTGGGCTGATCAGCTTCAGGATCAGCATGTGCTCTGCCATCCAACCCTCGTCGCGTGCCATGGCGGAGGCGATACGCAGCGCGTAGCACTTCTTTGCCAGGATGGCGTTTCCGCCGTAGCCGGAGCCGTAGGACCAGATCTCGCGGTCCTCAGGGAAGTGGGTGATGTACTTCGTGTCATTGCATGGCCATGGAACGTCCTTCTCGCCTGGTTCCAGTGGCGCGCCCACGGAGTGCCAGCCCTTCACGAACTCGCCGTCCGTGCCGATCTTGTCCAGGGCTTCCTTACCCATGCGGGTCATGATGCGCATGGACATCACAACATAAGGAGAGTCCGTGATCTCCACCCCCAGCTTCGGGTCTGCGTCCGTGATGGGGCCCATGCAGAAAGGAACGATGTACATGGTGCGGCCACGCATGGAGCCAGAGAAGTGCTCGCGCATTTCGGCACGCATGGCCTCGGGGTCTACCCAGTTGTTGGTGGGGCCGGCTTCTTCTTCAGTCTTGGAGCAGATGAAGGTGCGGGACTCTACGCGGGCCACGTCGTCTGGGTTGGAGCGGGCGAGGAAGCTGTTGGGCTGGAAGTCATCAGCCAGCTTCAGGAGGGTTCCTCCGTCGACGAGCTGCTCTGCCAGCGTGTTCCATTCCTCGTCGGAGCCATCACAGAAAACAACGTTCTCCGGCTGGAAAAGCTCCACGCTGTCTTTAACCCAGTTGATCAGGTCTTGGTTGTCAGTTGGAACTTCTCCGATGAGTCCCTGAATGGTCATGGAGTTTCTCCCTCAGTTGCGAAAGTTTTCGGGTTCTAGGGCTCCAGCCTAACCCCATTCCCCCCGTTCAACACACTTCCACGCGCCCACTTCCCACTTCCCCTTGCCCATATCGGGGGTAGATGCCCAACTATGAGGCGAGGTGCCGTCCCCGGCCGTGGCGCCATCCTCCCCGTGGCCATACTGATCCGAATTTTCCCCGACGCCCAGCGCACCCCCCACATCAGTACTCCATCGCCAGGCAGACCAGTTCCCGTTGTAGTCGATGGAGGAGACGTAGTCGATACGTCCGTCCCCGTCGGTGTCCGCCAGAATGTTCATTCCTTGGCCGTCCGTCAGGGTGGCGGATTCTGTGTCCATATCCGCGGGGATCTGATAGTCCACTCCGTTGTATTCCATTAACAAGATCTCGTCCCCACTGGGCCCCACCAACGCCTGGGGATCGTCCAGCAGGGGGATGATGGCCGCCAACGGCGAGTCCTCCGGTGTGGATGCGATGGGCAGCGGTGCGTATTCCAGAGCCCAGTCGGCGCCAGGCGTGGTGTGTGATGGTAGGCCGTAGAGGCCGTCGGTGTAGTCCGGGTTGTAGTCCATAATGATCCCCTCGATAAAAGATGGCTAGATACAAGGTGCTAGATAAAAAGGTGTATGTGTGTTGGTGTCTCTCACGCCAGCCCAGGCACTGCTCGCGTGCCTCACGTGAGCGCCGGCGCCACCCGCGCGATCTGCACGCGCGAGGTCATCGCCGCCGTCAGCGCCGTCAGATCCTGCTTGAGCTGCACCGCGCGCTGCTGCCTCGCAGCTTTCGCGTACTGAGCGTGCATCATCCACAGGCGGATCCCCGCCACGATCACAGCCAGTACCAGCCCCACCAGCAGCCCTAGCATCGGCTGCCCCAGTGCCCTGCCTAGCCCGAAGGGTGCCGCGAACGCACCACAGGTGGTCGCCAACGCGAGTGCGATCCGCCCCCAGGACGCCTCCACCGGAATGCGCGGGCACTCCGGTGGAGCCAACTCCATCGACGGAAAAGCCACACCCTGCCGCAGTGTCTCCGCCTGAAGATCCTCCACGAAAGACCAATAGGCGCGATCCCACTCCTGCGAAGAACCAATCCCCTGGTCGCACAGCCCCTGGATAGACCTATTCGCCCCCAGCCGAATCGCAATCTTCACCCGGTCCACGCGCTCCGCATCCGCCCGGTACGCATCCGAGGACCATTCCCGCACGCTCACCGCCACGGCACGCACAGCAGCCGGGATCTCCTCCACCGTGGATAAAAACGAGATACCGGGAAGGTCGGGAGGTTCGGCGTCGGATAATTCAGGATCATCACGGGTCAGGACAATCACACAGCCCTGGCCGGACGCCACCGCCCCCACCACGTGGCAGGACGCCGCATCCCACCGCTCCACCACAGCCACCACGGCGGTCGGGCGAGCATCCGGGCCCGCGCCCACCAGCACCTGCCACTGCGGCTGTATCTGCCGAAGCTCGTCGGCCACCTCATCCAGGCGCTCTTGCACCGGACCAATCACAGAAACTGAAGTCTGCATCTTGTATTCCCCCTGTCCCCTTCATCTGCAACAATGTTAGCGATGAATAATACCGAAAATACACGCGGTTCCCTCCCCCATGGGCGGCCGCTTCAAACTGATTTTAACGACGGACGCGATTATCCGCGACTAGGTTCCTTCTCTTTCCGCCGCGGCACCCTGACCGACAACCAGGAAGCACGCTGGGAAGAGCACTGGCCCCACTACGGAAAAGTGCTGGCAGATGAGGTGATTGACCTCCCCGAATGGTTCGGCCGCGATGCGGAGACCATCGTGGAAATTGGCTCCGGCACCGGCACCTCCACCGCCGCGATGGCACCCCTAGAAGCTGATACAAATATCATCGCCGTGGAGCTGTACCGCCCGGGATTGGCGAAGCTCCTCGGGGCAGTCGTGCGCGACGAGCTCACCAACATCCGCATGGTGCGGGGGGATGGCGTGGAGGTACTCCAGCGCATGTTCCAGCCCAACTCGCTGCAGGGCGTGCGCATCTTCTTCCCCGACCCCTGGCCCAAAGCGCGCCACAACAAGCGCCGCATCATCCAGTCCGGCACGCTGCACCTCATCGCCCAGCGCCTGAAGCCAGGCGGCATCCTCCACGTCGCCACCGACCACGCAGACTACGCAGAGTGGATTGACGAACTGGTGACCGTGGAACCGGAACTAGAATATCTGGGCTGGCCCGAGGACCAATCGGACATCCCGATCCTCACCGACCGGCAAATCACCACCAAATTCGAAGCAAAAGGCCTCGACAAAGAACACACAATTAGGGAGTACCTATGGCGGAAGAAGTAACCACCACAGTAGGAGGCCCACTGGCCCCAGGAGACTCCCGGCGCGTCCTCCTGATCTGGGATGCCCCCAACATCGACATGGGCTTAGGCTCCATCCTGGGTGGTCGCCCCAGCCCCGCGCACCGTCCCCGATTCGACGCCATCGGCCGCTGGCTTGTCCACCGCGCCGAAGAACTGTCCGAGGACTTCGATGGGGAGATTGAGCCAGAGGCGGCCGTCTTCACCAACATCGCCACCGGCACCGCAGACCTTGTCCGCCCATGGGTGGATGCCCTCCGGAACATGGGTTTTGCGGTGTTCGCCAAACCCAAGCTGAACGAGTACACCGATGTAGACCCGGACATGCTGGAGCACATCGAGCTGCGCCGCGAGCAGGGCGCGCTGGATGCTGTGGTGGTCGCCAGCGCCGACGGCCGGAACTTCCAGTCGCTCCTGGAGGAGCTGGCCGAGGAGATGCCGGTGACGGTCATCGGCTTCGAGGAGCATGCCGCGTGGGCAACCTCCCATGAGTCGATTGAGTTTGTGGACCTGGAGGACATCCCTGGGGTGTTCCGCGAGCCGCTGCCACGCATCAGCCTGGAGAATCTGCCTGCAGAGGGCGCGTGGCTGCAGCCGTTCCGTCCTCTATCTGCTTTGCTTGATCAATAACGTGATCACGAACGCCACTGGCGTTCGCCTCTCTTCCCCTCCCCGACCCTCTCATTTATCTGTCGAAAAGAGTCTTCTAGCGCATGTTTACTACCTGGGGCGATATTGCCTACCGCTTCCGTCGGCTGATTCCGCTGGTGATCATCACCGGCATTCTCATCCTGTACGGCATCTTCGGCACGCAGCTGGGTAGCAGGATGAGCCAGGAGGGCTGGGACGACCCGAACTCCGAGTCCACCCGCGCCGCCGTGATCGAGCAGAACACCTTCGGCCGTGACGACGACGGCGACGTGATCGTCCTAGTGACTTCCACGACCCCCGGTGGCGCGGTTACCGAGGAGGTCAAGGCCTCCATGACAGAACAGCTGGAGGCGCTGAAAGCCAAGTACCCGGATCAGATTGCCAGCATTCGTTCTTTCTTCCATAGAGGCCCGGCGCAGATGGCCAACGCGGATGGCACGGCGGCGTTCGCGGCGGTGTCCTTGAAGGGCGTGGAAGATGATGTGCTGAAAAACTATCGGGTGATCGAGGATGATTTGCACGCCATCAGCCTGGACGGTGCCGCTCCCGGCGCGCCCCAGGACACCCCCACGGTCCAGATCGCCGGCGCCACCGCCGTCTCCGGCGCGCTAGACAGCGGCATGGCCGGCGATATTTCCCGCGCGGAAGTCTACGCCCTCCCCGCAGTCGGGGTGCTGCTTCTCCTCGTCTTCGGAGGCGTAATCGCAGCCCTCATGCCGCTGTTGGTGGGCGTGCTGTCCATCCTGGGCGCCATGGGCGTGCTGTCCATCCTGGCCTCCCTCACACAGATCAACGTCTTCGCCCAGTCCGTGGTGACTCTGCTGGGGCTGGGCCTCGCCATTGACTACGGGCTATTCATGGTCTCCCGCTTCCGCGAAGAATTGGCCGAGGGCGCAGACGTACAGACAGCGGTGCGCAACACCACGGCGTCGGCGGGAAAGACGGTGGTATTCTCCGCGTTGATGGTGGCAGTGGCGCTGTCCGGGCTGCTCATCTTCCCCCAGGCCTTCCTGAAGTCCGTGGCCTTCGGTGCCATGAGCGCGGTGGGGCTGGCGGCGCTGTTCTCCGTGGCCGTGCTCCCTAGTATTTTCGCGATGCTGGGCCACAACATCGATAAGTGGGCGATTCGCAAGAACCACAAGCGCCGCAGTGAACTGTTCTTCAGCACCTGGGGCAAGATCCCTCAGTTCGCCATGAAGCACTCCAAGAAAGTTGTGTTCGTGGTGGTCGTGGGCCTGATCGCGCTGGCGGCCCCCATCGCCGGGATCAAACTCGGCGGCATCAACGAAACATTCCTGCCACCGGATAACAGCACGCGCGTGGCGCAGCAGGACTTCAACCAGGCCTTCCCCGATTTCCGGACGGATCCCATCAAGCTGGTCATCAGCGGCGACCCATCCGCGATCTCCCCGGTGTATCAGCAAGCGAACCAGGTGAAGGGGCTCAGCAGCCCCTTCAAGGTCTCCCAACCCACCAAGGACAACGTGACCGTGCTGTCTGCGGGCATCGCCAACCGCGATGACTACGGCCGCGTGGTGCGCGAGCTGGAAGCCATCGAGGCCGACGGCGCCGAGGTGCTGGTCGCCGGCACGCCTGCGCTGGAGCAGGAATCCATCGGAGCGCTGTTCCAGAAGCTGCCGTGGATGCTGCTCTACATCGTGGTGGTGAGCTTCCTGCTCATGGCCCTGATCTTCGGTTCGTTGATCATCCCAGCCAAGGCCGTGATCATGAACATCCTGGGCACCGGCGCCACCCTGGGCCTGCTGACTCTTCTATTTGTCGACGGCGTGGGCTCCGACCTGTTCAACTTCACCGCCGGGCCGCTGATGAGCCCCGTGCTGGTGCTGATCGTGGCCATCATCTTTGGACTCTCCACAGATTATGAGGTGTTCCTGGTCTCCCGTATGGTGGAGGCACGCAAACGCGGCGCCACCACGGACACGGCAATCCGTTTCGGCACCGCCACCACCGGCGGTATCATCACAGCGGCTGCGCTCATCATGATTGTTGTGTGTGGCGCATTTGGTTTCTCCACCATTGTCATGATGAAATACATTGCCTTTGGAATGGTGATCGCATTGATCCTCGATGCCACCATCATCCGAATGCTGCTTGTGCCCGCCATCATGCATCTGCTGGGCGCGGATAACTGGTGGGCCCCCGCAGCTGTCAAGAAAGCCTCCGAGAAGTTGGGTCACGAATAACATGTCGACGTTCTACCGCACGCCTGGCTTCCGGGCCATAGCGATGCTGGTAGTTCTGGGTGCCATCGCATTCTTTGGCCGAGAACACCTCTCCTTCATCTCCGAGGGCTGGAATGAACTGTCCCAGGGCAACAACACCTGGATCGCGCTCGCCGCCGTGGCCATCGCATTGTCCATGGTGGCCCAGGCCGAAGTGATGGTGGTTCTTCTCCGGTCGGCGGACGTGCCCGCCGGGCGCTGGCGAAGCAACATGCTGGGCCTGGCAGCCAACGCCTGGTCCGCCACGTTCCCCGGCGGCCCCGCGATCTCCGCGGCGATGATCTTCCGCGAGCAGCTGAAATGGGGTGCCACCCCCGTCATCGCCAGTTGGTACATGATCCTTTCCGGGGCACTATCCGGCGCCGGCATGGCGATCCTCGCCGTGGGCGCGGTGTTCTTCCTGGGGTTGAAGGTCAGTTGGGTCACCATCGCCGTCGCCGTGGGTGCGCTCGTGGCCATTGCGCTGGCAACGAACTGGATTGCCCTGCATCCCCGCAGCGTGGAGGCGTTCCTGATTAACCGCGCACGGGCTTTCAACCGGCTGATGAAGAAGCCGGAGGACCGTTTCACCGAGCACCTGGCCGGCATGTCCGAGCAGATCGCCGCCGTGGAGCTGCCCCTGCCGCGCCTGGCGATGGCCATCACCGCCAGCCTGATGAACTGGGTACTGGAGATCATCGCCCTACTGTTCTGCGTGGTCGCCGTGGGCGCGGAGGCGCCCGTCGCGGGCGTGGTGCTGAGCTTCCTCGCGGCCAAGCTGGTGGGCCAGGTTCAGGTCACGCCCGGTGGCCTGGGCACGGTGGACCTGGCGCTCACGTCCTCACTGGTGGCGATGGGAACTCTGACCATCCACCAGGCGTTCGCTACCGCGATTGTGTTCCGCATGCTCAGCTTCATCGGTCTGGCGCTTGTGGGATGGATCGTGTACTTCGCAGGCCAGTTCAATAAGATGGGTGATGATCCCACGACCGCGCCGGTCGATAGTGAGGCTGGGCGTCGATTGACATAACGAAAGAAGGATTCATGCTCAACGTCCGCGCGGCGATATTCGACATCCTGGCCATCCTCCTGTTTGCGCTGCTGGCACGGATCGCCCACAACACGCCGGAGATGCCGCTGAGCGTCCTAGGGTGGCTGGAGACCTCCTGGCCATTTCTGTGCGGCACGCTGCTGGGCTGGGGCGTGTTGGTGCTGATCCGTCGTTCCCCCGACGCCCAGCGTCTCCTCCCCGGGGCCATCGTCTGGGTGTTCAGCGTGGCCACGGGCTTGACCCTGTGGGGTGTTCGCCACAGCGCGTTTCCGCATTGGTCCTTCATTGTGGTGGCCACGGTGATGAGTGCGCTGCTGCTTCTGGGGTGGCGGGCAATCGCTGGGATGGTTGCGCGGCGCGCGCGTTAATGTACGGAGCGCCTGCGCGCGTTAATTACTGTTCACCCTCATTCAACAAAATTTTAACGCGTATTAAGGGCCTCTCTACCTTTGTCTCTTAGCCTCTAGTGTGCACGACGAGCACAACTGACTACACAAGAAGAGACGAAGGCATTATCCATGGCATTGATCGGCCGTAACCTCCTGTCCGCGTTAGATTTCACCTCCAGCCGTTCCCACCGGACGTGCCTGTATAAGTGCGGGGATGCGTGTTCTAAAGAGGTGGCGAATACGTCCAACAACGCGTATTTCGGCGATATTCTTCAGGCGAATTTTTCCCGCCGTGCTGCGCTGCGCGCCGGAAGCGCTGCGTTGGTGACGGTGGGTGGGGCGTCCATGCTGGCGGCGTGTTCCGATTCGGCGCAGTCTGGGGCGCAGACTCCCGACGGGTCCGCTGCGGGGGCGGGCGATGCGGCCGGTGGAGAGTCCCCGATTCCTGGTCTGAACTTCGAGATGGTGGCACCTAACACCGAGGACGCGGTGGTGGTGCCCAGTGGGTACGAGTCTGCCGTGGTGATCCGCTGGGGCGATGCCGTCCTTCCCGGCGGCGAGGGGTGGGCTGTGGATCGGCAGTCCCCGGAGGCGGCCGAAAAGCAATTCGGATTTAACTGCGATTATGCCGCGCTGCTTCCCATTAGGGGGAAGAAGAATCGCTTTCTGTTGGTGTCCAATCACGAATACACCACGCCTCACCAGATGTTCCCCGGATATCAGGAAGATCATCCCACGGAAGAGCAGTACAGAATTGAGCTCGCCAGCCACGGAATGACCATCGTGGAGGTGGAGGGAAATGCCAAGGATGGTTCCCTGAAGCCAGTGATGGGCCCTTACAACCGGCGCATTACCACCACAACCGAGTTTGCACTGCGCGGTCCTGTGGCTGGCTCTGAGCTGGCGAAGACGACAGCCGACCCTACGGGCACACACGTGTTGGGGACGCTGAATAATTGCTCCGGAGGCCTCACCCCGTGGGGAACGGTGCTGTCCGGCGAGGAGAATATCGATCAGTATTTCGCCGGTGGTGCCGAGGTGAAGGATTCCCGCGCCCGGAAGCGCTTTAAGCGCTACGGTATTGAGGATCCGCAGACGCAGCGGAAGTGGGAGCGCTTCGATCCGCGATGGGATGTGCGCAAGGAACCCCACGAGCCGCACCGCTTTAACTACGTTGTGGAGGTCGATCCGTGGGATCCCACGTCCACTCCGGTGAAGCACACGGCGTTGGGTCGGTTTAAGCATGAGGGCGCGAACATTCACGTCACTCACGATGGGACTGTGGTGGCGTACTCCGGCGATGATTCCCGCTTTGAGTACCTGTATAAGTTCGTCTCCTCGCGGACAATGCGCTCCGGCCGCTCGAACCAGGACCGCGCCGAGAATATGAAGATCCTGGACGAAGGCACCCTGTACGTGGCTGACTTTCAGGGCAATTCTCCCGATTTCGCTGAGGGCACCCTCCCCGACGACGGGGCGTTCGATGGCACGGGGCGCTGGATCCCACTGCTGACCGTTCAGGCCGATGGCACCGCTACCTCGCATGTGCCGGGGATGAGCGCCGAGGAAGTGGCGGTGTTCACCCGCGAGGCCGGAGACATCGTGGGAGCCACGAAGATGGACCGGCCAGAGGACGTGGAGCCGCACCCCACCACCGGAAAGGTGTATGCGGCACTGACGAACAATAAGTACCGCGGCGTTGCAGGTGGCGCGGACAAGACCGCGTCGGGTGTTCCGTTTGAGGGCGTGCGGGAGTACGCCCCCATCAAGGAAAACAAGAACGGCCTGGTGCTGGAGATTGATGATGACCACGCCGGTGAGACCTTCAGGTGGAACCTGTTGTTGGTGTGTGGCGATCCCCAGGAGGCGGAGACGTATTTCGGTGGGTTCGATAAATCGCGGGTGTCCCCTATCTCCTGCCCGGATAACCTCACGTTCGATTCCTTTGGCAACCTGTGGATTTCAACGGACGGTAATGCTCTGGGTTCCAACGACGGCTTGTTCGCCGTGGCACTAGAGGGCGAGGCCCGTGGCTTGACCAAGCAGTTCCTCACGGTTCCTGCAGGGGCGGAAACGTGCGGGCCGCTGGTGTCCGACAAACGCGTGGTGGTGAACGTGCAGCACCCTGGTGAGGACGATAACGCCACCGTGGAACAGCCGGTCTCTCACTGGCCCGATGGTGGAGACTCCACTCCGCGCCCGTCCACGGTGGTGGCGTGGAGGAAGGACTTCGGTGTGATCGGCGGGGTCTCCAGCTAATCAGCGGCAAGAGCGCTCAGACCTACAATGAAAGGTATGAGCATTCAGGACAACTTCACCTACATCACCGATCTTCGTGGAGAGCACTCCCACTCCGAGGGCGAAGGGCGCGCCGTTCCCACGGTGAAGAAGGTGGCCGACCTCGACGGAGCACGTATTATCCGACTCACCTTCCGCGCGGGTGATGTGATGGCAGACCACCAGGCTCCCGCCCCGATCGTGGTTCTTGGCCAGGAGGGTTCCATCGAGTTCACCGTCGGAGCGTCCAGCACCGAGGCTCCGAACTCGTCACAGCAGGACCCAGACAGCTCGCACACCGTGACCCTGTCGCAGGGTTCGGCGATCCACGTTGCCGCGGGACAAGTCCATTCTCTCAGGGCACAGGAGCCTGCCCAAGCTACCTTGATCCTCTTCACGGGAAGCCAGCCCGTCGAGTTTCTTCCTCACCCTCCCAAGTAGAACTATCCGGAAAGGATCCTGCCCATTGCCGATGGCATCAGAATCTCACTCAGGCCTCACACCCCAGGACCCGGCCTACCGGCGCGCCCTCATCGCCGCGCTGTGCGCGGGCCTTGCCAGCTTCAACGCTCTCTACGCCACCCAGGCAGTGCTGCCAGCACTCGGCGACTATTTCCATGCCTCGCCCACCACCACGGCCCTCACGGTCTCTGCGACCACGGGCGCACTAGCGCTGGCTATCGTGCCGCTCGGTGCTCTCTCGGAACGCTTCGGCCGGCGGAAAGTGTTGTGCATCTCCGCGCTGGCTGCCACGCTGGTGAGCTTCCTGCTCCCCTTCTCCCCCTCCATCCACGGGCTGATCCTGCTACGCTTCCTCCAAGGCATTGCCGTGGCCGGTGTGCCGGCAATCATCATGGCCTACCTGGCCGAGGAGATCCACCGGCAGTACCTTCCCAAGGTGATGGGTCTGTATATCTCCGGCACCACGCTGGGTGGCCTGGTCGGCCGCCTGATCCCCGGTATCGCCGTGGACTTCACCACCTGGCAGTGGTCCCTAGCTGCCAGTGCGTTCTTCGCCTTCAGTATGGCAGTGCTCATGGCGCTCCTGCTTCCACGGCAACGCTATTTCACCGCCAAGCCGCTGAGCTTTTCCGGCGAGCTCACAGCCATGCTGAGCCACTGGACGAACCCCATGATGGTGCGCCTGTTCCTCATCCCCTTTCTCACCATGGGGTCCTTCGTCTCCCTGTATAACTACTTAGGCTTCAGGCTCATGGGCAGCTTTGGTCTCCCCGCGTCCTTGGCTGCAGCCACGTTCGTGCTCTACCTCTCGGGAACGTGGTCGTCCGCCCGCACGGGAGCATTTATGACGCGTTTCGGGCGCGGCCGGGTACTCGTGGGCTCGGTGGCGCTCATGCTGCTGGGAGCACTCATCATGCTCGCGCCGAATCTCGCCAGCGCCTTAAGCGGCGCGCTGCTGTTCACCGCGATGTTCTTCGTGGCACATTCTGCGTGCTCCACGTGGGTGGCGGCCGCAGCCCAGGAGCACCGTTCCGAAGCGTCCAGCTCCTATGTGTTGATGTACTACCTCGGCAGTTCCCTCATGGGCTGGGTCTCGGGGTGGTTCTTCGAGCGCGGCTGGGCGGTCCTCATTGCCTGGCTGTGCGCTCTGTTGCTCAGCGCCACAGTACTGGCAGCCGTCCAGGCTCGCGCTGTCCGGAGCGCGCACTCCGCCTAGCCCAAACGTAAAAACCCGCAACCCCAGCGCTTCAGCGCTGTGACAACGCCGGCGCCCAGCGCCAGCATGGGTTGCGGGATAATGCGGGGCTCAACCAGCAGATTGCACCAGCTGGTCGAACCCCTCAAGCCTTAAGCCTCTTCGGCGTAGTTCTTCAGAACGCTGGTGTCCACTGGGATACCAGGGCCGGAGGTGGAAGCCAGGGTGATCTTCTTCAGGTACTTACCCTTCGCGGAGGATGGCTTCAGACGCAGCAGCTCTTCGATCAGCGCGCCGTAGTTCTCGGCCAGCTTCTCTGCGTCGAAGGAAGCCTTACCAATCACAGCATGCAGGTTGGAGGCCTTGTCCACGCGGAAGGAAATCTTACCGCCCTTGATCTCGGACACTGCCTTAGCCACATCGGTGGTCACGGTGCCGGTCTTAGGGTTTGGCATCAGGCCACGAGGACCCAGCACGCGAGCCACACGGCCCACCTTGGCCATCTGGTCTGGGGTGGCGATGGCGGCGTCGAAATCGGTCCAGCCGCCGGTGATGCGCTCGATCAGTTCCTCGGTGCCCACAACGTCAGCGCCTGCTTCCTCAGCGGCGGTAGCGTTTGGTCCCTCGGCGAACACAACCACGCGGACTTCCTTACCCGTGCCGTGTGGCAGGGATACGGTGCCGCGCACCAGCTGGTCAGCCTTGCGTGGGTCAACGCCCAGGCGGATTGCAACGTCCACGGTGGCGTCGAAGTTCTTGGAGGAGGTCTCCTTCACCAGCTTCGCAGCCTCGAGTGGGCGGTAGATGCGGCCAGCGTCGATCTTCTCGGCTGCTGCCTTGTATGCCTTAGAATTCTTGCTCATGTGATTCTCCCAAATCAGTTGTTACGGAAGTCGTGGTCGCGTGGGACGAGCCGCCCCTTCCACATATATCCCCCGACGCCCAGCGCGCTCGGCGTCGGTCATCTCATTCCACGTTGCGGCGCGGAATGATGGAGGTTACCTACTAGGCCTCAGGAGCACCCTCGACGGTAATACCCATGGAGCGGGCGGTACCGGCGATGATGCGTGCACCGTTTTCGATGTCGTTGGCGTTGAGGTCTTCCTTCTTGGTCTCAGCGATCTCCTTGCACTGATCCCAGGTCACGGAACCGACCTTCTGGGTGTGAGGAACACCGGAGCCCTTCTGCAGGCCAGCAGCCTTCAGCAGCAGCTTAGCAGCAGGTGGGGTCTTCAGCTTGAAGTCGAAGGAACGGTCTTCGTAGACGGTGATCTCAACAGGAACGATGTTGCCGCGCTGGGACTCAGTTGCAGCGTTGTATGCCTTGGTGAACTCAACGATGTTCACGCCGTGAGCACCCAGAGCTGGACCCACTGGAGGAGCAGGAGTTGCCTGACCTGCCTGGATCTGCAGCTTGATGAGGCCAGTGACCTTTTTCTTCTTAGCCATAAGTAGTTCTCTTTCTGTTACCGGGCCGCGAGAGTGCGCCCGACCGGATGCCGGAATTTCACCAGCCACCGGATGATGATTGTCGTGCGGAGCCCACCACAGTAATCAACGGTGGACAACCTCACTAACTTTAGTTCAGCTTCTCGACCTGATCAAATTCCAGATCAACGGGGGTTTCACGACCGAAGATGGACACCATCGCGCGCAGGCGGTTGTTCTCCGTATCGATCTCGGAGATCGTGGCGGATACGGATGCAAACGGACCGGACAGGATGGTGACGGATTCGCCCACCTCGTAGTCCACCTCCACAGCAGCAGACGCCGGCTTTGGCGCCGTCGCCACACCCGTCGTGGAAACATCCACGCCGGTAGCCACCTGCTCCTCGCCCTCTGGGGCCTGAGGCGTTGCAGTCTCCGGTGGCAGCAGGAACTTCGCCACCTCACGGATCTTCACAGGGGTGGGCTTGCCCTCGTTACCCACGAAGGAGGTCACGCCGGGGGTATCGCGGACCACGGACCAGGAAGCATCCTCCAGGTCCATGCGAACCAGCACGTAGCCAGGGAGGAGCTTGCGCTTAACCTGCTTACGCTTACCGTCCTTCAGCTCGGTGATCTCCTCGATGGGGACGACCACCTCGTGGATCTGGTCGTCAACGCCCAGGGTCTGGGCGCGCATCTCCAGGTTGGTCTTCACCTTGTTTTCGTAGCCGGAGTAGCACTGAATGATGTACCACTGGCCCGGGAGCTTCTTGAGGGCGCGCATGAACTCACGGAGGCGGGTCTTGTAGGCCTCCATCGCGGCATCCGTGGGCTCTGGGGTGTTCTCGGCGGAGTCGGTAGCTTCGCCTTCTGCTGGAGCGTCAGCAGTGTTCTCCGCTGCGGCACCTTCCGCATTGCCCTCTGCAGCGGCGTCAGCATCTTCAGAAGCTGCGTCAGCGGCTTCTTCTGCAGCCCCCTCGACCACAGTGCCTTCAGCGTCGGCCCCCTCAGTTGCATCAGCCTCAGCTTCCCCGCTCTCAGCTGCAGACTGTGCGGCAGCTGCTGCTTGCTCAGCAGCAACCACTTCCTGGATCTTCTCCTGAGCCTCATTCGCCAGGGACTCAGCGGTAACTTCTACGTTCTGCTCTTCACTCATAACACTGCACCTTTCTAGGGCAATTAGCTATTAAAAATCCGCCCTCGTCGCATGGACGGAGGCGGTTCGCTTAAAGTTTCTGGAGCTCAGTTTAGTGGAAGATCTTCTGGAGAGCAAAGTTAGACACCCAGTCTACGCCTCCCACCAGAGCGGTGGTGAAGACCAGGAACAGAAGAACGATGATGGTGTAGTTCACCATTTCGCGCCCGGTAGGCCAGATGACCTTGCCCATTTCGGAGACCACGCCGCGGAGAAAATCTACGATGGCAGAGAAAGG
This sequence comes from Corynebacterium zhongnanshanii, assembly GCF_014490575.1. Classification (NCBI taxonomy): domain Bacteria; kingdom Bacillati; phylum Actinomycetota; class Actinomycetes; order Mycobacteriales; family Corynebacteriaceae; genus Corynebacterium; species Corynebacterium zhongnanshanii. The sequence continues at coordinate 159,780 of NZ_CP061033.1, read as the reverse complement.
GTTCCGGCGAGTTTCAACAACTTCCGGTGCCTTTTGTGCGGAGGTTGCGCGGGCGGTGGTGGCTTCTCCAGCACGCTGACGCTTACCCGTAGGACGAAGGTTTCCGCCGTCAGCGATGGGAGTGTTGGGGGTTTCACTCACTGTAGGGCTTCCCTTCGACAGTTAATGGTTCGTGCAGGGACGACAGGACTCGAACCTGCAACCTGCGGTTTTGGAGACCGCTGCTCTACCAATTGAGCCACGTCCCTTCATAGTGTTTCACATCGGCGTTTCCACTGCTGTGATCGCACTAATCGGATTGCTTATGCAACAAGCGAACACTCTAGCAGAGCCTTAGGGAGTTCTCCAAACACTTCCCCCAACCCCTCACAAATTGTTCGACCAAAACGCCAGATTTCGCCCCAAATCTGGCGTTTTGGTCGAACAATTTGGGACAGTGTGCTGCCCAGGCCTCCACCTCAGATCTACCCAGATCAACGGGGTGCCCCACACAACAAAAATCTCGGGCCACCACTTTCATGGTGACCCGAGATTTTCTATGGTGCGCCCGGAGGGATTCGAACCCCCAACCTTCTGATCCGTAGTCAGATGCTCTATCCGTTGAGCTACGGGCGCATCATCGCTTTCCAGCTGAGATGCTGTTCTGCAACGAGGAATAACTCTACACAACAACACCCGTTTGATCAAAATCGCCTCATAAAATGGTGTTTTTGTCCACCACCCCGCACCACGCCTTCCATGTGCCCGCGCACTTCAGCACCACACAGCATCCCCCACCCCGCCACACAGCACCTCAACCCTCACACAACGACAAATCCCGAGCCGCCGATAGTCGGCAGCTCGGGATTTTCCATTCGTGCGCCCGGAGGGATTCGAACCCCCAACCTTCTGATCCGTAGTCAGATGCTCTATCCGTTGAGCTACGGGCGCTTATTTAGTTAACTCCGATGGGTCCTGGCCGTCCCGAGCACATTCCTGGCGGACCACCACAGGCGCACCACACGCCCCACAACACTGTCCGCAGCTGTGTGTCCCGAACTTCACCACAAGTATTCGGGCAGCTTAGGCAGCTCTGGGTTGCCACGACCCATCGAAGTTGCGGAGATGACAGGATTTGAACCTGCGGTCCCTTGCGAGACAACTCCTTAGCAGGGAGCCCCATTCGGCCACTCTGGCACATCTCCTTGATTGCCCATGCGCACACAGCGGGTCACCGCATGCCTGCGAACAATCAGGTTTAGCCTACACGCGGCCTGCCCTCTATCCCAAATCACTTCTTGTGGGGGTTAGGATTGTGTGCATGATTCGCCCTGACCTTTCGCTTTTACCCGCTTATGTTCCTGGGACTTCTCTTCCGGGGGCGTTGAAACTTGCGTCGAATGAGTCGTCGTTGCCTCCATTGCCGTCGATTTCTCGGGCGATTGCTGAGGCCGCTCAGGGCGTGAATAGGTATCCGGATATGAGTTCTGTGCAGATTCGTTCTGCGATTGCGGAGTGGTTTAGCACGGCTCATAACCTCGAGACCCCTGCGACTGTGGACAATGTTGCGGTGGGCAATGGCTCGTCTGCCCTGTGTTTGCAGACCATCCAGGCCACGTGTTCCGCGGGCGATGAAGTAATTTTTGCTTGGCGGAGTTTTGAGGCGTATCCGATTTTGGTTCGCGTGGCGGGGGCGGAGCCGGTTGCGGTGCCGTTGGCGTCGGATTTAAGGCATGATTTAGGGGCAATGGCGGATGCGGTGAACGAGCGTACGAAGTTGATTCTGGTGTGCAATCCGAATAACCCGACGGGCACGACGGTGACCGCCCAGGAGTTTGAGGAGTTTATGCAACGCATTCCGGCGTCTGTGCAGGTCGTGCTGGATGAGGCGTATACGGAATATGATCGCTCGCCGTCTGATATTACATTCGACGCCGCCGGCCTTCTTTCCCGATACCCCAATGTAGCAATTGTCAGAACTATGTCTAAGGCATATGGCCTGGCAGGCCTTCGTTTGGGGTATTTGTTGGGCCATAAAGAGTTCGTGGAGGCGGTAAATAAAGTGGGCATTCCTTTTGGAGTGAATGCTTTGGCTCAGGCTGCTGGTTTGGCAGCTATTGACCCCACTGCCCAGAAGGAATTGTTGGAGCGCGTCGAGGAGACCGTGCAGCAACGAGCTCGAGTGTTGGAGTTTCTGGGGTCCCGTGACGATGTCGAAGCAGTGCCATCACAGGCTAATTTCGTGTGGTTGGCCGTGGGGGGTAAAGCGCAGCGGCTAGATGAGGAGTTGAAGCGCCGTCACGTGGTGGCCCGTTGCTTTGCGGGCGATGGGGTGCGCGTGTCCTGCACTACTGAGGAGGAAACGGATCAGCTGCTGGAGGCGCTGGGGCCGGCATTGGATGCGGCGTTGGCGGAATCCTGAAGCAGCTCTCACACAGCTCTCACGTACTCTAAAGCAGCTCTAAACCTACTCTAAAGCTCTCACACCGCACTCTAAACTCACATCAGCGCAGGTCAAGCACACAATCGAGCCGCCCGTGAAGAGCTACTCTACAACAGCTCTAAACTACTCTAAAAATGTTAGAGTAGTTGTCATGCGCATCCCTACAGTGGAACAGGCCCTGTCCCAGCCGGCCGATGAGGCAGTAAAGGTGTTAGCCTCCCTGCCTGAAAACCAATGGTTTGAGCGCAAATCAGGCTCAATCAAACCGCGCGACTTTGCAACACCGTTGATTGCCATGGCCAATGCTGAAGGCGGAGTAGTTGTGGCCGGCATTTCTAATGGACACGTCAGCCCCGTCTCAGATAAGGCGGATAACGCACTGCGCCAAGTCGCCGCTGACTTCACCTCTCCGCAGGTGCGATGCCGTATCGAGGAGCTCACAACAAGCAACGGGCGCGTCTTAGTGTTCACGGTTCCACCGAGTGATTATGTTCATGAAAACTCACGCGGCGAGTGCTACCAACGCATTGGCGACGAATCCATACGCCTTGGGTTCACGCAACGCCAAGAACTCGAATGGGACCGCGGGGCCGCCTCCTTTGATGGGCGCCCCGTTCCGGACACCATGCCGCAGCATCTGGACCTCGGCGCCGTGGAACAATTCCAACAGTTGCTTGGATCTAGCTCGTCACAGCTAGTCCTCCAAGCCCGCGACCTTCTCACCTCTACCGGTGCGGTGAATGTGGCAGGTTACTTACTTTTTTCTTCACGACCTCAAGCGTTCTTTCCTCAGGCGCACGTACGCATCATGAAGTATTCAGAAAACGAGCGAGGAGTTGGAGCCCATCTCAACTTAATTGAGGGATGCGACATCCGCTGCGAGGGCCCAATCCCTCAGCAGATTTCCACCGCAGCCACCACGATCGAGGAACTTCTGCCACGCAGAAATGCATTAGCTCGTTCCGGAAAGTTCGAAGGCATGCCGATCATTCCACGGGATGCCTGGCTGGAGGGTGTAGTCAACGCGGTAGTTCATCGCTCGTATAGCATGAGCGGCGACCACATAAGGGTCGAGATTTTTCCTAACCGGATCGAGATAACGAGCCCCGGCCGATTCCCTGGGTTAGCGGACCCCACCGACCCGGAATCTATCAGCCGTTATGCACGCAATCCTCGTATCGCCCGAGTATGTGCTGATCTTGGTATCACTCGTGAATTAGGAGAGGGCATCAAGCGTATTTATGCAGAAATGCGCCACACGGGCCTGCAGGAGCCCATCTATCAGCAAACATCGGAAGCCATTAGACTCACACTGTTGGCGCAACACGCTGTCCCTCAGGAGATAACTGATTCTCTCACTCCGGCGGCGCGGAAGATATTGGATGCGTTGCGGAAGGTTCAGAAGCCTCTGGGAACCGGACCCATTGTGGAACTTGTCGGGTTGGCGCGCCCGACTGTCATCCGGAGTCTCAACGATCTCCGTGAGGCTGGATTGGTGAAGTGGGAAGGCACGTCCGTCCGCGACCCACGTGCTACGTGGGAGCTACTTTAAAGCGACTCTCACACAGCTCTCACGTACTCTAAAACAGCTCTAAACCTACTCTAAAGCAGCTCTAAAGCTCTCGCACCTTACTCTAAACTCACATAAGACCAGGTCAAGCGCACAATCAAGCCGCCCGTGAAGAGCTACTCTAAAACAGCTCTAAACTACTCTAAAAATGTTAGAGTAGCGCGAGCTTAGAGAACCCCCGTCGGACAGCTCACCCCGTTCGGCCCATGGTTGCAGTAGCCACCGGGGTTCTTGTGCAGATACTGCTGGTGCTCTATCTCCGCCAGGTAGTAGTGCCCGTCGCCCGCAGTACTCATCAGAGAAGTTTCCGTCGTCACCTCGCCCAGCCCAGCTTTTACAAACCGTGGCGCCCACGCCTGGACGGCAGCTTCGACGCGTGCGAGCTGGGCGTCGTCGGATGCGAACACACAGGAGCGATACTGCGAGCCCACGTCGTTACCTTGACGGTCTCCCAGGGTGGGGTCGTGGTTTTCGAACATGACCTGCAGCAGTTCCTCCACGCTCACTGTGGCGGGGTTGAACACCACGCGCACTACCTCGGCGTGGTCCGTGCGGCCGGTGCAGACCTCGCGATACGTGGGGTTGGCGGTCCACCCGCCGGCGTAGCCCACGGATGTCCCCAGCACGCCGTCGATGCTCCAGTAGAGGCGCTCCACACCCCAGAAGCACCCGGCCCCGAGGATCAACTCCTGCGCGTCGGGGCAGCTCTCGCGGAACTGTTCCGCGCCGCCAAGGGGCGTCCCCAGCACCGCATGCGCCACCGGCGAACCGGAGCCCGCCGCGGAACCCGAGCCCGCCGTCACATCCAACACCGGATGCCGTCCCCCTTTCAGGGCTTTCTCCTTCCCCATGCGCGGCGCCCTCCACGGCCCCTTCGAGTTAAGCGCTGCGAATCTGTCCATCAAGCTAGCCATGTGGTGACTCCTTCTCGTCCCTTACAGTGTTGCGCTGAATAACGTGCGCGGCAGTGTGCCAGACATCCAGACACTACGCCTGCCACTGCATCTCACAGTCCTTCCAACGCCGCGTCACATCGACCTCATTCCCGGCGCGCCCCGCCGCAGCCAGTACCGAACCTGGCGGGTGGCCACGCAGTCGTCCGCGTTATAGCGCTCCAGCGTACGCCGCGCCGTCGCTGCCACGCCCGCGGCGGAGCCCACGGCCTGTTCAAACAGCGTCACAGCAGCCCTGCCGTTCACCCCTTCTTGGCTGAAGTGGAAGCCTGCCAGCGGTGACACGGTCTTCAGCCCTAGCGACCCGGTCCCCGCCAGCGCACGCTTCACGATCTCGAACACGTCGCACCAGCTCTCGGAGGCTAGGAACTCATCCACCTCCGCGCGGGTGGGCATCACCACGTCCCCCTGCGCAGTCGGATAGCTCCGCCCGCCATAGTGATCCGCGTAGTAGCGCAGCCAGTAATTCTCCCCCTGAGCTGCGTAGACCCACGCCTGAAAGTGCCGCCCGCGCTCCTCCGACGCCGTCTTGCGCCCCATCAGCCACCGCCAGAACTCAGCTACGTGTTGCCCGTCATCGCCGGCGCTGAAGTCGGAAAAGGCGATGTAGCGGCTGCCGTCGAACGTCCCCCACAGGAAGGTGCCGCGTTCCGGGTGTGCCTCCATGTCCACGTCCACTTCGTCCACCCAGTCCAGCTCCCCGCTGAAGGTGGGTGTGAGCGTGTCCACCGTGAACGCGCGCCCGCCCCACAGCTGCGGGTCGGTCACCCACCGCTTGAGGGGGCGCCGCAGGGCTGCCTCGCCGCGCATCCATGCTTCGGAAAGGTGGGATACTTCCCCCATTTTTTCCGACGCCAACTTCTCTAACGTCTCGATCCCCCGCTCACGCAGCGGTGTGGATTTTGCTCCGGGCAGCAGCAGCGAGATGTCGTTGCGCTGGAGTAGTTGGATCCGGCAATGATTGTGGAAGTCGCAGGTAGCGCATTCTTTGATGCGGGTAGGCCGGATCGGCAGGGGTTCTTTCAGGGCGGCGTAGAGGCCGGCGAGCATGGGCTGCGCACTGGTAGTGAAGCAGCGGTAGGCTGCGTCTCCGGCCGCGGAGACGAAGCCTACCTCCGTGCTGGCGAATCCCCAGGCCGACAGGATGGTGTGCGCCATCGCGACGGTTTGGGTGTCCCCGGAGTTATTCTTCCTCCGCCATGGCGCCGGCAGAGGAGTGCCGAGACCGAGGGCCGAAACATCTACCACGCGGCAGTTGGCCTGTGAGCGCTTGGCGACCTTCTTCGCCACCGCATGTCCAGAAAAGATCACGGGCATGTAGCGCATGTGCTCATCCACCCCGCTGCCCTGGTCTTCCCTCACTAACAGATCCACACGCACGTCCAGGGGACCTTCGGCCAGGTGCGCATTGGTAATGAGACGGGTACCCTCCGCCATGGCTTCCAGCGTGCGCTCCACAGACACCCCCTCGGCATAATCCTGGTTGCTGATGTCCACCCGCGTCAGGCGACGCACCACATCACCACGCCGTGGCTTTGAGGGGAGGAGTGAAAAGATTTGCGCTTGGCGTCGTAAAACAGACAAACGATGCGTGTAGCGCTCCACGTGGATCGAGTAATCCGTGCGGCGATCAGGGGCAACGATCCCCGCCGCGGCCGCGTGAGTCAGCACGGTACGGTGACGGCAGCCCACCACATCATGGGGAGTGATGGGCTGCGCGGGGTCGTGTGGAGCACTCACAATAGATAACAGTGTAGTCATAGCACAGGCGCAGCGAAGAGCAGACGTAGCCAACAGCGCACGTACCCTCACATGTTTGGGGTAGCATTGTTGGGGTTAAGACACTGTAGATCAACTATCGCAACTATCGGAGAACCATGGGACTGTTGAGCACACTGCGCAAGCGCCGGCAGGAGAAGAAGGCTGTCTATCGTGCCGCCAAGGCGAAAGCGCTAGCAGAAGCAAAGGCCAACGCGAAGATGGAAAAGCGCAAGGAAAAGTACTTACGCAAGACCGCCAAGCAGGTGCGCAAGCTGGACGCGAAGCAGCTCAAGGAGCGCCGCGAGCACGAGGAGAACATGGCACGCGCCGCGCTGGAACGTGCGAAGGCCGGGCGTTTTAACTCCAAGACCGTGGTGCGCTACGCAGTGGCAGGACGCACCCTGGCGCCCGTGCTGGTTCCGCTGGGCTACCGGCTTCTGACCCAGTTACAGAACGGCGGACTGGGCGGATCGGTCAGCAGCGCGGCGCAGTCCTCGGACACGGTCAGCCGCTTTAGCGGTTCCACCGCCTCCCACCAGGCGCGTATCGAGCAGGCGCGGTCTTCCATCAAGCAGGGCGTGCCTTCCGGCTTCGCGAAGGATGTCAGCGAGCGTTTGGACACACTGGAGGATGCGTTGAAGAACGCGCGGAATATGAGCGACCAGCAGGCTCGGGCCGTTCTGGCCTCGGTGTCCCGTGAGCTGGATTTGGTGGAAGCGGAGATCGCGCAGGCTTAAGGCTGGCCGGCGTTCACCGAAAGTTCACTCTCCAGAAGCTGCGAAACGGCTGCATTTCTGATGGTATGAGTGTTATGGCTGAGAATGAACACAAGGACACGCACGCTCGTAGGCGCGAGGCTGGCCGGGCCGGCGCACACACCAGTGGCCGCGCCATTACCCGCCGCCGGATGCTGGAATCCGGCGCGATAGCAACCGCAGCTTTTGCCGCCAGCGCCGCCCTTCCTACAGGGCTTACCGCCGCGGCCGCTGGCACGGCGCCCGGCGCGGGGGTTGGCGCGGGTACGGGCACAGGCGCTCACGGGTTCGACGCCACCCAACACTCAGCATTCCAACACGGCGTGGCCTCTGGGGATCCCCTCCCCACCAGCGTGCTGCTGTGGACCCGCATCACCTCTCACCCGGAGGACTACGCCGGGCGCAACAGCGGGGTGGACACCCCTGTGCGCTGGGAGGTAGCCAAGGATCGCGCTTTTACAGACATCGTGTCCTCCGGCACCACGACGGCTGTCCCCCAGCGGGACATGACCGTCAAGCCCGAGGCCGGAAACTTAGACCCCTATACCCAATACTTTTATCGTTTCGTCATCACCGATGGCCCCCTGTCCGGGCAGGTCTCCCCCGTCGGTACCACCCGCACGGCCCCTGCGCACGACCAGCAGCTGAAGGATTTGCGCTTTGCGTTGATGAGCTGCGCCAACTGGGAGGCCGGCTACTTCCACGTCTACCGGGACCTGGCTGGGCGCACGGATGTGGACTACGCCCTGCACGTCGGTGACTACATCTACGAGTACCCCGTCGGGGAATACACCGGGAAGACTGGCACCGTCCGCCCGCACCTTCCCGCTCATGAGATTGTCTCCCTTCAGGATTACCGTGAGCGCTACGCCCAGTACCACACGGATCCGGACCTCCAGGCCGCGCACGCCGCACTGCCGTGGATTGTAACCTGGGACGACCACGAGGTAGCCAATGACCAGTGGGCCGGCGGCGCGGAGAACCACCAGCCCAACGAAGGCAGCTTCCAAGCCCGTCGGGATGCAGCCATCCAGGCCTACTTGGAATGGCTGCCCATTCGTGCGATCCCCTTCAGCGACGGCGGCCACATCTACCGCAACCTGCATTTCGGCACGCTCGTAGACCTAAACATGTTGGATCTGCGCACCTACCGCAATGAACCTCCGAAGTTCCTCAGCGCCAAGACCACGGACGCACAGGATCGAACCATGATGGGCTCTGAGCAGTTCGGCTGGCTCGCTGACAGGCTCACCGAGTCCCGGGCCACGTGGAACCTGATCGGCAACTCGGTGATGTTCAGCCCCGTGTTGATTCCGCCATTGGACCCCAAGCTCACCTATGCCATCACTCAGCTTCTGGGGCTTCCTGAAGAGGGAATGCCGTACAACTTCGACCAGTGGGATGGCTTCGCCGCAGAGCGCCGACGCATGATCGGCCTGCTCAATGACAAGGGAATCACGAACACGGTGTGGCTCACGGGCGACATTCACTCGTCGTGGGCGTGCGACGTTCCCACCCAGGCCGCGACCTACCCCGGCTCTGGTTCCCCCGCCGTGGAGATCGTCTGCCCATCCATCACGTCCTCCAATATCGACGACATTCTCAAGCTCCCGGAGGCGAACCCTCTGTCTGCCACCGCCGAGAATGCGCTCACGGCGGTGAACCGGCATGTGCGCTATCTCGACTTCGATCGCCACGGCTACTGTGTCCTGCAGGTTACGGATCAATTCATTCACGCTGACTGGATCTTCGTGCAGGCTGATGGGAAGTTAAATCCCCAGGCAGAGATGTTTATTGGCAAGTCCATGCGCCGGTATCGGAGCGGCGGAGTGGTCCCTCATGACGCGCCTATAAGTCCCCGCGCGTAAGCCTCTACGTCCCCGCGGTTAAGCCCCCCTGCCGCAGCCAGTTTGAAATATTTTTTACATTTGCACTAAAATATAATGCAGATGGTACACTTTCAACTGTACTTAGCAGCTATACCAATAGCGGTACCTGATGAATCACAACTTCATTAACTTGTCATTTGGTACAATGCACCCTTAAGCTAATCCTCAACTGAAAGAAGGCAGTTTTATGGCACGCCGCGAAATCACCCAGTTCTTCGATGACCTCGACAACTCCCCTCTCAGCGAGAGCGAAGTAAAGGTCGTAGAATTCTCCTTCCGCGGAAACGACTACATCATCGACCTCTCCGAAGAAAACGCAGAGACCTTCGCAAACGCCCTGCAGCCATACATCCAGGTTGCACGCAAGAAGCCTGCAACCCGTGGTCGCGCCACCAACCGCAACAAGCCACAGCGTAACCGCGAAATCCGCGCATGGGCCGTCGCTAACGGCATCCAGGTTCCTGCCCGCGGTCGCCTGTCCGCTGACATCGTTGCGCGTTACGACGCCGCACACTCCTAAATACACTCCCCGGCGCCGTCCGGCGCGCTAGGCAGTGATGCGCTAGCGAGTACAAGGGCCCTTATGTTTACCCAAGCGTCCTGCTTGGGTAAACATAAGGGCCCTTCAATGTGTACGGCATGAAGACTCTTCGCTGAGGATGAGAAGATAAGAAAAGCCTTAAATGGAGTAACTACTCATCGGCACGGTGAGCAGCATCTGGCGCGCCAGATCACGCGCCGTTTCCAGGGGAGCAACCGTGCGGGACATTTTCGCGCCGGCCAAGCCGCCATCCAAGAAAACCATCAGTTGATCGGCCAGGGAGCGGGAGGCATAACCAAAACGCTCTGTTAATAATTCCGCCATGGTATCGCGACACCAGCGTCGATGTTCCATAGCCGCCTGGCGAATATTGATCTCGCTATCGGTCTCGGGGCGGGGATATTCACTGGCTGCGTTCTGAAAGTGTGATCCACGGAAGCTATTATGCGGCTCGTTGCGGATGCACAGGTCGAAAAAAGCTATAATTTTAGACTCAGGTTTATCGCGCTCGTCAGCCAATTCATGCCAATCAGCACGCCATTGTTCATCCAGACGCTGGAGGTACGCCACCGTCAGATTATCTTTCGAGCCGAAGAGCGAATACAGGCTAGCCTTGGCCACATCCGCGTCACGAAGGATGCGGTCGATACCAATCACGCGGATGCCCTCCGTGGTGAACAGATTGGTGGCGCTAGCCAGGAGGCGTTCGCGAGGGGCAGGACGATTCCGGCGGGAAGACTTCTTAGCAGGCGCCTTCGTAGACGTCTTGGCAGGTGCCTTCGCAGTTTTCGCGGTCTTCGCCTGAGACTTTCCGGCCGCCTCGGCAGTACCTTTCGCGGAGCCCTCGGCGGCGCCCTTCGCGGAGCCCGTAGCGGAGGCACGAGCACCCTCGGAGGAGCGTGCTGTCGCATCGTCCTGTGCTGACATAGGGTAGTTGCCTCCTTCGCACTGCCTATCTACGAAAACTAAGGTGGTCGAGGAACCTCCGGCTCCTCGGCGAGTGAACTAGACCGACCGGTGCGTCTATTTCTCCACAGGCCATTGTAACAGCTCAAAAATACCCAGCCTCCACTTTCACAAGCAAAGGCTGGGTGACGTAGAGCACGCTACTTCTGCGGACGCACCACCATCATGGGGCATGGAGAGTACTGCAGCAGCGCACGGGACGTGGATCCCAACAGCATGCCGCGGAAGCCTCCGCGACCGTGGGAGCCAGTGATCAGCAGCTGCGCATCCGTCGCAGCTTCCTTCAGGGCGTGGATCGGGCGCTCGCGCTCCACGATCTCTTCCACTTCCACATTCGGGTACTGCTTCAGCAGGCCTTCCAGCTCCTCGGACAGCATGTCCTGATGCTGCTTGATCACGCTATCCAGCTTGCTCTGAGACTCAACCACACCCACATAGCTGGTGTGCACCTGGGTCTCTTGCCAGGAGTGGATCGCCCTCAACGTGGTCTTTCGGGCGTCGGCCTCCTTGAAGGCAATCGCCAGCGCCTGGCGGGACACGTCGGATCCATCCACGCCCACCACGACAGGCCCGTACTTGTTGGCCTCGGTGAGTTCGTTGTCCTTGCGGACCACCACGACGGGGCAGGATGCGTGAGAGACCACCGCGGCGGACACGGATCCCATGACCAGGCCGGACAGTCCACCCAGGCCGCGGGATCCCATGACGATCATCTCAGCGGTCTCGGAGAGATTCAGCAAGAAGTCGATGGGGGCCGCTTCTCGCACTTCGGTGGAGTACTGAATGTCGGTGGAGACGGACTTCACAACCTCGATCGCGTCGTCCAGTTTGGCGTTGGCTTCGTTCTCCAGCTCTGTGTAGAGCTCTGGCGGCGGAACCATGCCGTCTGCGTACATGAATTGCGGCATGGTGTAGGCGGACACCAACTTCAGTGGCTCGCCGCGCTTCCACGCACAATTTGCAGCCCACGCGACGGCGGACGTGCTAGCCTCCGAACCGTCTACTGCGACGACGATGTCTTTTACGTCTGCCATGATGCTCCCTTTCGTTGCTGAACCATTGGGCACTTCCATTATCGCGCGAAGTGCTACCCAATGCCACCCGCCGGGCGCGGGACTACCTCACAATGAGGCGTTTTAAGGCGCGAGCCTACTCTGCGCAGTGAGGCCGCTGCCTACTCAGCTGGAGGGGTAGGGATCGGCAGCGGGATGTCGTGGGCAGCTTCAGCGTTGGCTGGGAAGAGGAATTCGTAGACTCCGCGCAGCAGCTGCCAGATGATGGCTCCGATGTCGGTGGTGAAGAAGTGGGAGATAGACTCGATAAGTGCGTTGATATCCATGGGAGGAATGTAGCACAGTGCCGCAGGCTTTACCAATTATTAGGGGTCTAAACCCAACTCGGGCGCAAGTGCCTGTGACCTGGACTGATTCGGTGCGTGCGGCGGACTTTGTGTGGCACCTGGTCTCCTCCCAGCGCCATCGCCACCCCGAGGATGACGAGGCCGCCGTGGCTGAGCGCTTTGCCCACGGCGCCGTAGTCACGGACAAGGGAGTGCCGCTGGGCGCCGATGACCTGTTGCAGCCGGGCACGTGGATTAATTTTTACCGACGCCCAGCTCCCGAACGACCAGTCCCCGGCGACCTGACGGTCCTTCATCAGGACAGCAACATTGTGGTCGTGGATAAGCCGCCGTTTCTGGCGACGCTGCCGCGCGGCCAGCACATCACAGAGACCGCGGTGACGAAGGCGCGCGTGGCGCTGAATAATCCGGAGTTATCTCCGTCGCATCGATTGGACAGGCTCACGAGCGGGGTGTTGATGTTCACGGCGTCGAGAGCTGTGCGTGGTGCGTATCAGACGATGTTTGATCGCAGGATCCCCCAGAAGACGTATGAGGCGCTCACGCCACTCGTGGGTGAGGCGCCGTACGAGCCGTTACCGGGGTTTGCCGACTGGACGCAGTGGGAGCCTCCTTCCGAGGACAACCCGTGGCGTCTAGAGCACTGCATGATCAAGATACAGGGGCGTCTGTCCACGTTCGTGACGGATGGACCTCCCAACGCCGTCACGTTGGTGACGGCGTTGGGAGAGGAGGAGCGCGTTGTGGGGCGGCAACCGGACGGTTCGCCGTTGTGTCGCAAGGTCCTGGTGTGGACATTGAAGCCGTTGACGGGCAAAACTCACCAGTTGCGTGTCGCGCTGCGCTCCTTGGGCTTGCCGCTAATTAATGACCCGCTGTATTCAGAGGTAACGGATAAGGCCCTCACTACGCCCGCCGGCGAACTCCCGCGACCGGTCTTTGCCGAGGATGAAGACTTCAACCATCCCCTAGGACTGGTCGCAAAGGTCTTGGAGTTCGACGACCCTCTCACCGGCGAGCCGAGAAGGTTCACATCACTGAGGTGAGGAAGCCTTCAGCCCAGAGAAGTCTCAATGACGAACACGAAATTATGGCTAATGCCCTTGAGCAATTAACTGAAAGGGCATCTTAACACTCGCGATCAGAGGTAAGAGTTCGTAGACACCCATCTAGCGGCGAACTTACAAAAGAAAAAGGCGGCACAACCATAGGACTTTGTTGCAGTTCTTGAGCATTTCCCGAGGACAAAATCTCGAAAGAGCGAATTAATCCTATGGTTGTGCCAGGGACCCACACAACGCGCTGAGAGCAAACACAGATTATCTCGTTGGTAACGAGGGGACCGTGCTCCTTCGCTCGGGGTAGTGGGCATAGCAAAAAAGAGGTAGTGGGCATAGCGAAAAGGAGGGTGGACGACAACAATCACATTCCTGTGACTGTTGTCGTCCACCCTCCCTCTATGTAATTTTTGTAGCCGGCGGTGACCTACTCTCCCACACCCTCCCAGGTGCAGTACCATCGGCGCTGACGGGCTTAGCTTCCGGGTTCGGAAAGGGACCGGGCGTGACCCCATCGCTAAAACCACCGACAAACCAAACAAAGGAAAACACACACCACCCACCAGGGGGTGTGCCGTGTCATCCCAGACACTGCATAACAGACGCGAGCAGCAACTCAAACATTTTTGTAAACACCCTGCAAAACAGGTTGTGTTTTTTTCGGTGTATTAGTACCGGTCACCTCCACACCTCACAGCGCTTCCAGATCCGGCCTATCAACCCCATAATCTATAGGGAACCTCAAAAGAAACCTCATCTCGAAACAGGCTTCCCGCTTAGATGCTTTCAGCGGTTATCCCTTCCATACGTAGCCAACCAGCCATGCCACGGGCGTGACAACTGGCCCACCAGAGGTATGTCCGTCCCGGTCCTCTCGTACTAGGGACAGCCTTTCTCAAGTTTCAACGCGCACGGCGGATAGAGACCGAACTGTCTCACGACGTTCTAAACCCAGCTCGCGTGCCGCTTTAATGGGCGAACAGCCCAACCCTTGGGACCTACTCCAGCCCCAGGATGCGACGAGCCGACATCGAGGTGCCAAACCATCCCGTCGATATGGACTCTTGGGGAAGATCAGCCTGTTATCCCCGGGGTACCTTTTATCCGTTGAGCGACACCGCTTCCACAAGCCGGTGCCGGATCACTAGTCCCTACTTTCGTACCTGCTCGACCTGTCAGTCTCACAGTCAAGCTCCCTTGTGCACTTACACTCAACACCTGATTGCCAACCAGGCTGAGGGAACCTTTGGGCGCCTCCGTTACTCTTTGGGAGGCAACCGCCCCAGTTAAACTACCCACCAGGCACTGTCCCTAACCCAGATCATGGGCCGAGGTTGAGATGCTCAATACGATCAGAGTGGTATTTCAACAACGACTCCACCACCACTGGCGTGATAGCTTCACAGTCTCCCACCTATCCTACACAAACCGAACCAAACACCAATACCAAGCTATAGTGAAGGTCCCGGGGTCTTTTCGTCCTGCCGCGCGTAACGAGCATCTTTACTCGTACTGCAATTTCGCCGGGCCTGTGGTTGAGACAGCAGAGAAGTCGTTACGCCATTCGTGCAGGTCGGAACTTACCCGACAAGGAATTTCGCTACCTTAGGATGGTTATAGTTACCACCGCCGTTTACTGGGGCTTAAATTCTCCGCTTCGACCACACAAGGTGATCTAACAGGTCCTCTTAACCTTCCAGCACCGGGCAGGCGTCAGTCCGTATACATCGACTTACCGTCTTCGCACGGACCTGTGTTTTTAGTAAACAGTCGCTTCCCTCTATTCTCTGCGACCACCACCAGCTCAACCAGTCTGTCACCAGCAGTGGCCCCCCTTCTCCCGAAGTTACGGGGGCATTTTGCCGAGTTCCTTAACCACAGTTCACCCGATCGCCTTAGTATTCTCTACCTGACCACCTGTGTCGGTTATGGGTACGGGCCGTCCATGCACTCGCTAGAGGCTTTTCTCGGCAGCATAGGATCACCAACATCCCCACAACGGGTACGCATCACGCCTCACCCTTCAAATGTGCGCCGGATTTACCAAACACACGGGCCACACGCTTACACCACAATCCAATAAGTGGCTTGGCTACCTTCCTGCGTCACCCCATCACTTGGCTACTACCACATCAGGTCCCACGCATCCCCACACACAAACACCCAAAAGATGCTCGTGTGGGTTCAGGGCGGTTAGTATCAATGATTCACCACTGGGCGCGCACACACGGGTACGGGAATATCAACCCGTTATCCATCGACTACGCCTGTCGGCCTCGCCTTAGGTCCCGACTCACCCTGGGAAGATTAGCTTGACCCAGGAACCCTTAGTCATTCGGCGGATGAGTTTTCCACTCATCATTCGCTACTCATGCCTGCATTCTCACTCGCATAGCCTCCAGCACTGGGTCACCCCGCACCTTCAACGGCCACACGACGCTCCCCTACCAACCCCAACAAACAATTGGAGTTCCGCGGCTTCGGCGGTGTACTTGAGCCCCACTACATTGTCGGCGCAGAACCACTCGACCAGTGAGCTATTACGCACTCTTTCAAGGATGGCTGCTTCTAAGCCAACCTCCTGGCTGTCTTCGCGATCCCACATCCTTTTCCACTTAGTACACTCTTAGGGGCCTTAGCCGGCGATCTGGGCTGTTTCCCTCTCGACTACGAAGCTTATCCCCCGCAGTCTCACTGCCGCGCTCTGACTTACCGGCATTCGGAGTTTGGCTGATGTCGCTAAGATGTTGGTCCCGCTAAACCATCCAGTAGCTCTACCTCCGGCAAGAAACACACGACGCTGCACCTAAATGCATTTCGGGGAGAACCAGCTATCACGGAGTTTGATTGGCCTTTCACCCCTACCCACAACTCATCCCCTCAGTTTTCAACCTAAGTGGGTTCGCGCCTCCACAGCGTCTTACCGCTGCTTCACACTGGCCATGGGTAGATCACCCCGCTTCGGGTCCAGGACATGCCACTAAACACACTCGTTAGTATTCGCTTTCGCTACGACTACCCCACAGTCCGGGTTAACCTCGCGACATGCCGCTGACTCGCAGGCTCATTCTTCAAAAGGCACGCCATCACCCCACAAGGAGGCTCTGACGGATTGTAAGCACACGGTTTCAGGTACTATTTCACTCCCCTCCCGGGGTACTTTTCACCATTCCCTCACGGTACTACTCCGCTATCGGTCACGATACAAGTATTCAGGCTTACCGGGTGGTCCCGGCAGATTCACAGCAGATTCCACGAGCCCGCTGCTACTCGGGGACACTCATCAACACAACACACACATGCTTTCACGTACCGGACTCTCACCGTCTACGGCAGGCCATTCCAAACCACTTCCGCTAACACACACGCATCATGCACGGCATGGCAGCACCGCACAACAAGGCCCCACAACCCCACACACGCAACCCCTGCCAGGTATCACACGCATATGGTTTAGCCAACATCCACGTTCGTTCGCCACTACTAGCAGAATCATTAATTTATTTTCTCTTCCTACGGGTACTGAGATGTTTCACTTCCCCGCGTTCCCTCCATACCAACTATGAATTCATCGGCAGGTGACCGCACACAACTACGGCCGGGTTTCCCCATTCGGACACCCTCGGATCAACGCTCTATTGGCAACTCCCCGAGGCCTATCGTGGCCTTACACGTCCTTCATCGGCTTATCGTGCCAAGGCATCCACCGTGTGCCCTTAACAAAAACACAACACAGAATGCTTACAAAAAACACTAAAACAACCACGCAAACCACACACACGAACCCGAAAAACCGGGCACGCGGTGAGTACTCACGTCAATTGCAAAAAAGAAGATACTCGCGTCCACTATACAGTTCTCAAACAACACGAAACACACAAACACCAACCACCTACAGTGGTCACCGTCCACATGCTCCCCATGTACAGGAATAACACACGTCATTCCAGACACCCAACAGTAGCAACAAACCAAGCACCAATCCACTTCCACACCCACACCCTCTTCGGTGCGAGTCAGACATGATCACCATCCATGCGATCTACCCAGATTCAAACAAACAAAAATAAATAACTCCTTAGAAAGGAGGTGATCCAGCCGCACCTTCCGGTACGGCTACCTTGTTACGACTTCGTCCCAATCGCCGATCCCACCTTCGACAGCTCCCTAACGAGTTTAGGCCACTGGCTTCGGGTGTTACCAACTTTCATGACGTGACGGGCGGTGTGTACAAGGCCCGGGAACGTATTCACCGCAGCATTGCTGATCTGCGATTACTAGCGACTCCGACTTCATGGGGTCGAGTTGCAGACCCCAATCCGAACTGAGACCGGCTTTAAGGGATTAGCTCCACCTCACGGTATCGCAACCCACTGTACCGACCATTGTAGCACGTGTGAAGCCCTGGACATAAGGGGCATGATGATTTGACGTCATCCCCACCTTCCTCCGAGTTAACCCCGGCAGTCTCTCGCGAGTCCCCACCATAACGTGCTGGCAACACAAGACAAGGGTTGCGCTCGTTGCGGGACTTAACCCAACATCTCACGACACGAGCTGACGACAACCATGCACCACCTGTATACAAGCCACAAAGGGAAAACACATCTCTGTGCCGATCCTGCATATGTCAAGCCCAGGTAAGGTTCTTCGCGTTGCATCGAATTAATCCACATGCTCCGCCGCTTGTGCGGGCCCCCGTCAATTCCTTTGAGTTTTAGCCTTGCGGCCGTACTCCCCAGGCGGGGCGCTTAATGCGTTAGCTACGGCACGGAAATCGTAGAAAGATCCCCACACCTAGCGCCCACCGTTTACGGCATGGACTACCAGGGTATCTAATCCTGTTCGCTACCCATGCTTTCGCTCCTCAGCGTCAGTTACTGCCCAGAGACCTGCCTTCGCCATCGGTGTTCCTCCTGATATCTGCGCATTTCACCGCTACACCAGGAATTCCAGTCTCCCCTACAGCACTCTAGTTATGCCCGTATCACCTGCAGACCCGGAGTTAAGCCCCGGGCTTTCACAGACGACGCGACAAACCACCTACGAGCTCTTTACGCCCAGTAATTCCGGACAACGCTCGCACCCTACGTATTACCGCGGCTGCTGGCACGTAGTTAGCCGGTGCTTCTTATCCAGGTACCGTCACCCAAAAGGCTTCTTCCCTAGCGAAAGAGGTTTACAACCCGAAGGCCGTCATCCCTCACGCGGCGTCGCTGCATCAGGCTTGCGCCCATTGTGCAATATTCCCCACTGCTGCCTCCCGTAGGAGTCTGGGCCGTGTCTCAGTCCCAATGTGGCCGTACACCCTCTCAGGCCGGCTACCCGTCGTCGCCTTGGTAGGCCATTACCCCACCAACAAGCTGATAGGCCGCGAGCTCATCCTGCACCGAAAAAACTTTCCACCACCGACACTAAACGATGGTCCTATCCGGTATTAGACCCAGTTTCCCAGGCTTATCCCAGAGTGCAGGGCAGATCACCCACGTGTTACTCACCCGTTCGCCACTCGAGTACCCCTTGCAAGCAAGAGGCCTTTCCGTTCGACTTGCATGTGTTAAGCACGCCGCCAGCGTTCGTCCTGAGCCAGGATCAAACTCTCCATAAAAGCAAATCAGCACTACAAGAGAGCCAAAAACTAGCTACAAAAAAATAAAACTACTGACAAAAGAATCAAAAAATCATTCAAAAACCTGTCACTGCCATCACCAGCCCCGACGGGAAGAAGGGACCTCCAACAACAACAAGCCACAGTCAGACAACAACAACACACACAAACCTGCATGCGCCATCATCGATTACTATTCCCGTGTCACATGCGCGCTACCGCACACTGGCACACAAACAGCCCCACAACAACACAAAAGCATCATCATGAGAATGAACACCCACCCAGCAACACGACGCCAGGCCACCACAACATGCAAAAAGGGGCATTCACCAACCATGTCCTCACACCAACACACCACACGGTGCATCAGTACTGTGGAAACAAATTAAACTTGGTTCATCACACTATTGAGTTCTCAAACAACCTGCGCACACACAACCACACCCAACAACATTGAATGCAAATCATGAAGCAAAACCAGAAACAAACACGTTCCGGTACAGATCATCAGGGCCGTTTTCCTGCCCCTCCCCTAACAACAACCCCACACAATCACTCTGTGTGGCCTGTCTGGGAGCCGGTGTCGGTCGCTCTGACTTGAACTAATCTACACACAACCCACACACAACACAAATCCCCAGCTCACAGCCCCAAAAACACAACACACAAACACCCCAAAAACAGCACTAAAAACACAACCAACGGAGCAACCAACAGACGGCGCAGGCATTAGTCGACACAGGCATCTCACGTGGGTTGACACAAGGCGGAGCAGTCACTGGGCCGCGCGAGGGGCCCGGCTGCTCCCTAGTCAGCCTCGTTCTGCGCCTCTCGATACCACCCGGCCACGATTTAAGGCACACTGGGAGGACAGGGAAGAATTTTTTAAGAACTAACCCGAACGACAAAAGGACTAGCAATGTTGGAACGCACTCAGATTTACGTCGATACCTCCTATCTCCTTGCGAGCTTTTATAACTCCTGGAATATAGGGGCCCGCTCCCAGTTAGAGATCGACTTACCGGAGGTAGTCTGCACCCTCAAGAGAATGGCCACTGAGCACCTCAAACAGCCCGTCCACCGACAGCTATGGTACGACGGCGTCCCCGAGGCCGGGCCCCATCGTTATCAACGCTCGCTGCGCGCCGAATCCGGCGTTCAGTTTCGACCAGGCCAGCTGATCGAGTGGGGAGATCGCCGCACCCAAAAGGCAGTGGACACCCGCCTGGTTGCCGACATGGTGATGCACTCGATGCGCGGCACCACCAGCGACATGATCCTGTTGTCTGGCGACGCCGACATGCTTCCCGGTGTGGAGGAAGCCACGAACAATGGCGTGCGCGTGCACCTCTACGGATTCGGCTGGGACTCCATGTCCAGCGCGCTGCGATTCGCCTGTGACTCCGTCACCATCCTTGATCCTCGCGAGGACTTCCGGGACACGATGCGCCTGGAGATTATCGACGAGCCGGTCATTCCGGAGGGAGCCGACGAGGCCGAAGCGCTGATCGCGGACAACTTCGCCGATCAAGACACGACTGATGGCGACGACAGCACCGCTGAGTCTTCAACTTCGTCGTCGCCTTCCTCTACTGCCTTCTCGGCACCGCGCACCGCTACCACCGAGAATCCCGACGACAGCCTGTTCGACGGGCAGACTCCTCCCCCTGTGATCGAAAAGCCGTTGGGCGACGCGGAGAAGCCGGAGGAGCCGGGACCAAGCCCGATCCCTATGCCCACGCATTACGGTGCGGATACCAGCCGCACGGCACCGGTGCGTGCCGATGCGGCCTCGCAGGCTTCAGCGCAGCAGGGTTCGACGCAGGAGAGTGCAACGGAGCAGCAGGCTGCAACGCAAGAGAGCGCAGCGGAGCCGAGCAGCACTGCGGAGCAGGAGAGCACTGCGGAGCAGAATAACGCAGCGCAGCAGGCCACCCAGCAGGAATCCCCAGGTCGGGAGGAAGCCGCGAGGGACGAGAGGCCGGCGTCGGATAATAATTCGGGGAGCACTGGGACGTCGCCGAGCCCGGCAGACATGGCGTCGAAGAAGGTGGAGCCAAGTGGAAAGAGCTCCGGCAGCACCCGGCCGAACCCTGGCATGATGGCGCGACACCGCAAGCTCCGCAGCCGCTACGTACCCCTGCCCAGCGAAGTCTGGGCCGCGGCGGGCAGCCAAAACGCGTTCGACATCGGCGAACAATATGCCGTCTGGTGGTGGGAACATGGCGCCGAGGAACACCAAATCGACGACGCCCACCTGCTCACCGGAGGCGGACTACCTCCTGAAATCGATCGCCCACTGTTGCAATTCGCGTGCGAAACGCTGCACGAATACACGCTGTCGGAGAACCAGCGCGTGGGGCTGCGCGATGGTTTCCACTCCGGCATCCGCAATATTTTGATTAAGAATCCACTGGACTAACCGCGGGAAGGCTGCCGAAAGCCGGCGGCAGGACTGCGGCGAGGCTGTGAGAACAATGGCGATGTAGGGGCAGTGTGTCACAATATGTGGCATGACTGATGTGGATGTGCGTGACCGCACTGCTTCCTGCGACGTGCCTGAAGAAACTCATGCTCACGCGGACTACGCCGTGGACCCCCTGAGCCTGAAGCAGACCTTCCTGCGCCTCATCGCTGTGGGCATCACCGCAGCTGTGGTGACTCTCATGGCCTGGGCCGTGCTGCGCTCCATTTCCTGGCCGGCCTACAACAGCAGCTGGGTGCTGCGCGCCCTGGCCACCGCGGGGTCCATGATCGTCACGGTTGCGACGGCTTGGATTTGTTATCGCTGGATTCAGACGGGGGCTCGGCGTCGGTCGGGAGATGCCCAAGCGGAAGCGACGGACGGGCAGGGAACGGCGAAGGCCCAACGCTCGCGGGCTCTGGCCTTCATCCTCCAGTACTTGGGCTACCTCGCGCCCGCCGGGCTAGTCATCACATCCACGGCCATTCCCCTGGCGGCCACGCATCTCTACCTAGACGGCATCAGCGTGGACAACGAGTTCCGCACGCAATACCTGACCCGCATGGCCGATAGCTTGAGCCACGCGGACATGGCCTACGTGGACATCCCGAGCTTCTACCCAGGGCTGTGGTTCTTCGGCGGCGGAGCCCTGGCGCATCTGGTGGGCATGTCCGGCTGGGCAGTATTCCAACCGTGGGCACTGGCCACCATCGCCATGGCAGGCTCCATGGTTGCCGTGGTGTGGCACCGGATTCTGGGATCCTTCGTGGTGGCCGTCGCTACCGCCCTGGCCAGCACGGCCGTGGTGCTGGTGGTCGCGCCTGAGGAGCCGTACGCCGCCGTGGTGGCACTGGGCATGGCGCCGGGGCTGATCCTCGCCCGGCGCGCGGTCACGGGCGGGAATGCGGCACTCATTGCAACGATTGCCTACCTGGGCCTATCAGCAAACCTCTACACGCTGTTCACCGCCATTTCTGCGCTGGCTGTGGTGATCATTGCCCTGGGCGCTGCCTGGAGCCGCAAGGCGTTCGCCCCGATTGTTCGGCTGGTGATCATCGGTGTGAGCTCCCTGGCCATCGCAGCCGTGGGATGGGGACCGTACATCCTGCGCCTGCTGAGCGACCCGCACGACCCCGCGGGCACCGCACAGCACTACCTCCCCGAAGCGGGCACAGAACTGCCCACCCCCTTCTTCGACGATCCCACGATCGCTATCGCCAGCCTGATCGGTCTGTTCTGGCTGGTCTGGCGTTACCGCGACGAGGATACGCGCGCCATCACCATCGGCTTGGCCACATGCTTCCTGTGGGTGGTCATGTCCATGCTGATGCCACTGGCGGGATCCACGCTTCTAGGCTTCCGCGTGGGCGGCCCCATCGCGGTGTTGCTGACCGTAGCGGGCGTTCTGGGTGTGGCACAGTTCCGGCTGAACGGGCTGAAGAAGTTCTATCCAGAGTTGGGGAATCTGCGTGAATCGACGCTGGCTACCCGTCTGATGGTGATCGTCTTGGCGCTGGCCTGCGTGAGCTACACCTCCCTCATTCCTGAGAAAAATGAGGAGAAGATTGATCTGGCGTACACGGACTCGGATGGCAACGGCAACCGCGGGGACAAGTTCCCTGCCGACGCAA
This sequence comes from Corynebacterium zhongnanshanii, assembly GCF_014490575.1. NCBI lineage: Bacteria > Bacillati > Actinomycetota > Actinomycetes > Mycobacteriales > Corynebacteriaceae > Corynebacterium > Corynebacterium zhongnanshanii. The sequence continues at coordinate 136,799 of NZ_CP061033.1, read as the reverse complement.
CCACCTACTACCAGTACATTGACCGCGTGCTCCACGACGCGCTTGGCCAGCGTGCGGGCTCGGTAGTTCTGACGGATGAGTCCAACTTCTTGGCCTACTACCCCTACAACAGCTTCCAGGCCTTCACGGCCCACTACGCGAACCCGCTGGGACAGTACTCCAAGCGCGCCCAGGACATTGAGGAGTGGACCACGATCAGCGATCCTCAGGAGCTGCAGGACGCGATGGCCACGGCCGAGAGGGAGCACGGCTTCAAGCAACCGGATGCCTTAGTGCTGCGGGGCCAGCTGGAACTCAAGGAGAGCGCGAAGCAGCTGGCGGAGCTCAAACCAGAGGAGGGGCAATTCCCCACCACCACGGGAGTGGGCAAGGACGGCTTCAGCTACAAGATTGCCGATGACATCTACCCGAACAACCCGAACGTGCGCTTCCGGACGGTGACCTTTAAGCCGCAGGCGTTCACTGAGGGCTGGGACCTCACGCAGGTTGGTCCGTTCGTACTGGCGGTCCGTCAGGCGGCGAAAACCTAAACACAATTTTCACAGGAGTTCACTCATGACACGCCGGTTAATGATTTTCTCAGTTTTCTTAAGACGTGAAGTGCCGTAGGATAACTAATCGTGTCACAGGTAAAAGATAGAGAGAAGTCCCCTGTCCCACCCACAGACAGGACAGCACCAACCTCCCACGCGCACCGCAAGAAGCTGACCACCGTCAGCATCGTCAGCGGCCTGCTGGGATTCCTACTCTTCCTGTTGGTGCCTTTTCTCCCTGTCAAACAAACCGAAGCCAGCTTCACCTGGCCTGAACAGGGCAACCCCACCAACCTGACCGCCCCCTTGATGTCCTACATGCCCCAGGACATCGACATCTCCATCCCGGTGGAGCAGCTGACCAACCTCAACGACGGCCAGACGACCATTGTGTCCACCGTCCCTGAAACCTCAGAGGAAGCATCCCTCCGAGGCATGTTCGTCCGCTCCACCGACAACGGCGTGGACGTCATCGTGCGCAACGTGGTGCCTCTCTCCATCACCGACGAAGAACTCGCGGCGCTCCCGAAGGCTGCGAACCTGCGCATCACCTCCGACCACGAGTCAACGCACGTATGGATCCCCAACGAACAACGATCCGACGGCACTCCCTTCGACTCCACCATCAACGACGATATCCGCCCCATGCTGACAGGTATCTACTCCGAGATTCGAGATACCGACGCCACCCACCAGGCCTCCGCCAGCGGCGACCTCCGAGCCACCGTCACCGTAGACTCCCGCTTTACCTCCAGCCCCACGACTGTGAAGATTCTCGCCATCGTGGCAGGACTGGTCTCCCTAATCGTGGCCCTGTGGTCCCTCCACTCCATCGACACCCTCGATGGCCGCATCCGCTCCTCCCGCCGCGCAGCCCTGCTGCCCCCAGGCTTCTTCAAGCCACGCCCACTCGACGCAGTGGTGGGTGGCGTGCTCCTCATCTGGTACTTCATCGGCGCGAATACCGCCGACGACGGCTACCTGCGCACCATGGCCCAAGCCTCCAAACACTCGGGCTACATGGCCAACTACTACCGTTGGTTCGGTGTGTCTGAATCCCCCTTCGGATTCCCCTTCTACGACCTTCTGGGTGTGATCACCCGCTTCTCCGAGACCTCCATCGTGATGCGCCTGCCATCCCTCATCGCAGGAATCGTGGTCTGGCTGGTGCTCTCCCGTGAAATCCTGCCGCGCCTGGGCACCCGCATTAACCAGCGCAAGGTAGCCCACATCACCATGGCCTCCACCTTCCTCCTCCTGTGGATGGTATACAACAACGGCACGCGCCCAGAGCCCGTGATCGCCATGTTCTCCCTGCTCGCATGGGTCAGCTTCGAACGAGCCATCGCCAGCCACCGCCTGTTCCCCGCCGCCATCGGAACGATGTTCGCCACCCTGGCGCTCAGCGCCGGCCCCACCGGCCTCATGGCCGTGGCCGCGCTGCTGGTCTCCCTCAGCGCAATGATCCGTATCCTCATCAAGCGCCTCCCCGCGCTCGGCGCGCCCGCCGGCGCCCCACGAGGAAAACTGATCGTCGCCATCATGGCCCAAATCGCCCCCTTCCTGGCCGCAGGCACCGCCATCCTGGCCGGGATGTTCGCAGACCAGACCTTCGCCTCCGTCATGGAAGCAACCCGCGTCCGTAGCGCCATCGGCCCATCCCTGCCCTGGTACGAGGAATACATCCGCTACACCAGCCTCCTGGACAGCACCGTCGACGGCTCCTTCACCCGCCGCTTCGCTGTGCTCATGCTGTTCTTCAGCTTCGGCGTGGTGATCGCATCCCTCCTGCGCTACCGCCGCGTACCCGGCGCCGCCGTAGGCCCCACCAACCGACTGGCGTTCATCTTCCTCGGCACCATGTTCTTCATGGTGTTCACCCCCACCAAGTGGACCCACCACTTCGGTGTGTACGCCGGACTGGGCGCCGCAGTCACCGCACTCGCCGCCGTGGCGGCCTCCCGCATCACCGTCAGCTCCCAACGCAACCGCATCGTATTCTTCGGAGCCGCCCTGATGCTGTTCGCCCTCTGCCTCTCCGGCAGCAACGGCTGGTGGTACGTCGGCTCCTTCGGAGTACCCTGGTGGGACAAGTCCATCCAGGTCAACCACATCGAAGCGTCCACCGTCATGCTGGGCATCTCCCTCATCGTTCTGGTCTGGGGCGTAGTTGTCGGCTTCCTCTCGGACGCCAAGCACGCTCGCCTCACGGACTCCCGCGACATCGAGGAACTCGACCGCAAGGAATCCAGCAAACTGCAGCGCTTCCGCACCGTGGCCACCGCCCCGATCGCGGCCCTCACTGCCCTGGTTGTCCTGTTCAGCCTGGCCTCTCTCGGCAAGGGCTTCGTGGCCCAATGGCCCGCCTACTCCATCGGAAAGGGCAACATCAAAGCCCTCAGCGGAAACACCTGCCTCATGGCCAACGACGTCATGGTCGAAAAGAACACCAACGAATCCTTCCTGCCCGTCGCCGACGGCTCCGAGCTGAAGGACTCCCTCATCGCAGGCAAGTCCGCCGGATTCGACCCGAACAACATCCCCACCAAGATCGACCCGGGCACCGGCTCCAGCGACTCCTCCGACCAAACCTCCGTCTCCGCCCAAGAGCTCTACAAAAACAGCCAGGCGGGCAACTCCAACCACACCAGCCAGTCCGATAATTCCAACGGCAACGCATCCAGCTCCGCCAATGCCTCCGGACAAACACACCAGGATTCGGCGAAGTCCGGGGATGACGCAAGCTCGGCGTCGAATGCAACAAAAAAGGAAGACACCGGCACCACAGGCGGCGTGACCAGCGACAAGGGCATCAACGGCTCCTACGCCAAGCTGCCCTTCGGCCTCGACGAGCAGAAAGTACCCGTGATCGGCTCCTTCACCGACGGCATCCAAGAGCCGTCCTACGCCACCACAAAATGGTTCACCCTGCCCGCCCGCGACGAGCAACACCCACTGGTTGTCTTCAGCGCCGCCGGTGCGATCTACCACCACGACATGAATGGGGTCGAGCAATACGGCCAGGAAGTCGTTGTGGAATATGGACGTGAAAAAACCGACGCCGAGCTCGCCGAGACGAAAGCCCGCGACGAAAAATCCAAGGATCAACGCGACGAACCCGGACGGTCCGAATCCCAAGATCGCTTCCTATCCATGGGCGAGCTGGAGCCGCTCGACATCGGCACCGAGCCCGAATGGCGCAACATGCGCGTCCCCATGGACCAGATCCCCGAAGACGCCACAGTGATCCGCATCCGCGCCGTGGACACCAACCTGACCGAAGACCAATGGGTGGCCTTCACGCCACCGCGCGCGCCGGAGCTGGAGAGCATACAGAAGCACATCGGCTCCGATGTACCAACCCTGCTGGACTGGTCCGTGGCCTTCCAATTCCCATGCCTGAAGCCGTACGATCACCACGCTGGCGTGGCGGAAGTTCCCCACTACCGGGTGTCCCCAAGCCACGAATCCCGCGAGATTCACACGCCCGTGATGGACTACTACGGAGGCGGCTCCGTGGGATTGACCCAGATGACGGCCACCGCCAACGAGATGCCTACGTACCTGAACAACGACTGGCAGCGCGACTGGGGAGTTCTAGACGAGCTGACCACGCACTCGCGGAGTACCGGCGAGGCAGCGAAGCAGGCCGAGCTGAAACTGGGCGAGACCACGCACTCCGGACTGTGGAGCCCGGGGCCGATGAAGTATAAGCAGAAGTAGGCCGGCGCGGCCGGCCGGAGTGGCTGAGGCCGGTCCGGCGGGACGGGGCGCACAGAAAAATGCCTTGAGGGAACCTGTTCTCTGCCATATCTGGCGATTCCCTCAAGGCATTTTCTGTGGGCCCAACTGCCGTTACCTCCGAGGCCACCTCGCGGCGCTACGCGGCTGGGTGAGTTCGCGTAGCTACGCCGCGGGGCTACTCCGCTGCGGCGTCGGCACCCTGCGAAGCATCGGCGTTCTCCGGAGCAGCCGGGGCCTCCGCAGCCTCTGGAGCAGCAGGGGCTTCGGGGGTTTCTTCGGCGTTCGCGTCCGGAGCCTCGCTGCTAGAACCGCCGAACACGGCACTACCCGCGTTCATCAGCTGAGCGAACTCCGGCGGCAGATCGCCATTTTCCGCAGCGGCCGCCACGATAGGACGCAGCAGCGCCGGCAGATCCAGACCCGCCGCGGCCTGGCGACCAGCCTCCGTCGGGGTGGCGCCCAGCAGCGCCTTCGCCAGATTCACGTAGGCCAACGGATCGGCGTCCACCTCGTCCGAGGCCAGCTTGCCAGCCCAGTCCTGCGTCTCGCCGTACTGCTGCAGCAGCTTCAGCAGCTGGCCCATGTTGACGTCGCTGACCTTGTTGCCAGCGCCCGGGTTGATGCCGGCCTGCTTGGCCAGGGCCAGGAGCTGATCCACAGGGATCTGCTTGCCGTTCGCATTGGTCTCATTCAGCGCATGAGCCAGGGCCTGGACAGCCTTCAGAATCTGCTGGCTGGACACCACGGAGCCGCGTGCGCCTTCGGCGGTGGGGATCGTGATGGTGTCGCCGTTAGAGGAACCGGACGCATTGGTGCCGCTCTTGCCCTGGGTCTGAGTCTGCACGGCGCCCTGGGTCAGGAGGGTCTCGGCTGGCAGGCGGCCGCCCACCACGCCCAAGACCAGCATCATGAAGTCCGTGGTCAGAGGCACATCCACACCGGTAACGTGCTCGATGGTGTTAGCCACCTGCGCCTCCTTACCCGTCGCCTTCTTGATCGGCTTCAGGGCCTGGGAGATAGCGCCCGCGGTGGTGTTGGCTGGCATGTCAGAGGCCAGGGCCTTCAGGGATGCGTCGTCGCCGTAGTAGGTGTTGAGGTCCACATCAGTCACGACGCCCGGCAGACGTCCCTGACCGGTGTACTGCCAGAAGGTCATCTCATCCCATCCGCCGGGGATGTCGCCTGGAGGGGTGTCGTTGTAGTAGGCCAACCACAGTGGGTATTCACTGAACTCAGTGGTGTTGCCCATCTGGCCCTTCCAGAAGGCGTAGTAGGTGTAGATGATCGGCTTGCGGCCGGTCTGCTTCTTGATCTCATCGACCCATTCGCGCACCCAGCTCTGGAGCTCTGGGGTGCTCAGTCCGCCGGTCTCCTCCAAGTCCAGGGCTGGCGGCAGGGATGGCTGAGGGCCGGTGGCCAGAGTGGTGGCGTAGAAGCGGGCTTCGCCGCGAGGGTCGCGGTTGCCCGGCTTTGCGTAGTGGTAGCTGCCAGGCATGATGCCGGCTTCCTGGGCCTTTTGGCTATCCGTGGTGAAGAACGGGTTGGTGTAGCCGGTGCCTTCGGTGGCCTTCACGAAGGCGAACTTCTGGCCTTGGGCGGCGAGCTGCTGCCAGTCGATGGCGGCGCCACCTGGGTGCTGGTGGCTGGCGACGTCCACGCCGTCGAGGTCTGCCCAGGATGGGACTGCTACCACTTCGGTGGCGACGAGGGCGGCGACGGTCAGGCCAGTTCCCGCGAGTGCGGTTGCGGTGATGCGTGCTGGGGTTGTGCGCTTGGTGCGGCGCTTAGAGATAGAGAACATGAGCCACACACTACACATCCGTCACAGTTTTAACACGTGAAACACGCGCAACGTGAGTAAACTTTTTGCACTTTTCTCCCAGTGCTCTCTGCAAATTGTTCGACGAAAACGCCAGATTTGGGCCCAAATCTGGCGTTTTGGGCGAACAATTTGTAGGACAGTGTCCGGACACTGTCCTGCACACCTTGTCTAGAGGTTTTCTATAGGCTGGCAAGCATGTCTAACGAAACCCAAGAAGCAACCAACTCCCCAGAACCAACCCAAGACACTCCACAAGAACCAACCAACTCCCTCACCGACAACATCACCGAAGGCCCCAGCCACCCCATAGCCCCCACCCAAGACCTCTACCGCCACGTCAACGGCCACTGGCTCGCCACCCACACCATCCCCGCCGACCGCCCCGTCGACGGCACCTTCCACACCCTGCGCGACCAATCCGAAAAAGACGTAAAAAACATCATCGAACAGCAAGCAGCCGACAACCCCCACGGCCGCATCGGAGCCCTTTACTCCTCCTTCATGGACGCCCAAGGCATCGACAACGCAGGCCTCACAGTTCTGGAAGAGGACCTGAAAGGCGTGCGCTCGGCGTCGAATATTAAAGAATTAGCAGAAGCGCTGGGCCACCTCGACCGCGCGGGAATCGGCGGCGTGGTGGGCTACTACATCGAAAAGGACTCCGGCGACAGCCTCGGCGCCAGCGGCCTCACGCAGCTCTACCTGGTGCAAACCGGCCTCGGCCTCCCCGACGAGGCCTACTACCGCGAGCAGCAACACGAACAAACCCGGCAAGCCTACAAGGCCTTCGTCACGGACATGATCGCGCTCGCCCAGGAACTCCCCGAGTTCGCCGGCGACCCCGCCGAACTCGCGGACACCCTCATCGGCTTCGAAACCGCCCTCGCCGAAGGCCACTGGGACAACGTCACCAGCCGCGACGCCGACAAAACCTACAACCCCACCGCCATCGCCGACCTGCCCACCGGCTTCCCCTTCGCCACCTGGCTCGAAGCCACCGGCGTGCCCGCCAGCCACGGCACCATCATCGTGAACCAGCCCAGCTACCTGGAGCACGTCGCCACGCTCGCCAGCCGCGATCTCAGCGAATGGAAGCTCTGGGCCGCCTGGCGCGTCCTCACCTCCCGCGCCGGCCTGCTCCCGAAGCCCATCGTGGACCGCAACTGGGAGTTCTACAGCAAAACCCTCTCCGGAGCTACCGAGCAGCGCGCCCGCTGGAAGCGCGGCGTAGGCCTGGTCGAAAGCCAGATCGGCGAAGAGGTCGGCACGCACTTCGTGGCCGAGCACTTCCCACCGGAGAATAAGGAAAAGATGCTGGAGCTGGTGGATTACCTTATCGCCGCGTACCGCGAGCGCATCGAGCAACTGCCGTGGATGACGGACGCCACCAAGGACAAGGCCCTGGCGAAGTTGGAGAAGTTCACCGCGAACATCGGCTATCCGGATTCGTGGCGCAGCTTCGACAGTCTGTCCTTCTCCCCCACCGGCGCGGATGTGCTGGCCAACGTGCGCGCGGCCACCGCGTTCAACCACGATTACGAGGTCGCGAAGCTCGGCAAGCCCGCCCGCCGCGACGAGTGGTTCTGCACCCCGCAGACCGTCAACGCCTTCTATAATCCCGTCAAAAACGACATTACCTTCCCCGCCGCGATCCTCCGTCCCCCATTTTTCGACGCCGGCGCGGATGCAGCAGCGAACTTTGGAGCCATTGGAGCTGTCATTGGCCACGAGATTGGGCATGGCTTCGATGACCAGGGTTCCAAGTTTGACGGCGACGGCAACCTGAACTCCTGGTGGACGGAGGAGGACCGCGCTGCGTTCAGCGCGCTGACGGACAAGTTGGTGGAGCAGTTCGACGGGCTGGTGCCGACGGGTCTGCGTCAGCGTGGCATTGAGGACCACACGGTCAATGGGCGCTTCACACTGGGTGAAAACATCGGTGACCTGGGAGGACTGGGCATCGCGATCGTGGCGCTGCGGCACTACCTGGCGGACCAGGGGCTTGATTTCGACACAGCGCCCAGCGCCCCCGTGGAGGGCATGGATGGGGAGTTCACTGCCCTGCAGCGGGTGTTCCTGCGCTGGGCGCGGATCTGGCAGACCGCGATCCGTCCGCAGATGGCCGCGCAATACGCGTCCATTGATCCGCACTCCCCGGCGGAGTTCCGGTGCAATGTGATCAGCTCGAACGTGGCCGAGTTCTATGAGGCCTTCGATGTGGCCCCTGGCGACGGCATGTGGCTGGATGAGGATCAGCGCGTGACGATCTGGTAGTGCGCCGCGGCACCGCGGCGCCGGCGCTAGTTCGCTCGGAAGTCCTCCGGCGCGAACAAGTCTGGCTCGTGCACCTCGTCCTCGCTCGGCACGTACTCCTCCACTTCGCAGAGGTTGAGGAGCGCGCCTTGGGCGTCCTGGATCGTGGCCATCCGTCCGAATTCGGACAGCCATGGTTCGCGCACCAGCGTGCCGCCGAGCTCCAGGGCTTTGCCGATCGCCTCACTCAGGTTTCCCACGCCCATGTACAACGTCCACATGGACACAGTAGAAGCATCCGTGGCCTCGGGGACGCCCGCGGCGCTGGTGGCGTCGGTATTGAGGGTGTCCGGGGTCAGCATGCGGGAGGTATCCCACATCCCGACGAGCGCGGCGCCGTCGTATTCGCCCACGGCGTAGCGAGAGCTGGCATCGGCATCGCTATCGCTAGCGCCTGCATCGCCGTTGCTGCCGCCACCCATCGCGCGAATATCCCAGCCCGCGAGGGTGTGGTAGAACTCCAGGGTCTTGTCCCACTCGGCGCCGACCAACAGCTCGTGCCACACAGGGGTGGACGGCTCGCCGGCGGCGAACAGGGCGATCTCATCGGCTGGGCGCTTCAACCCGACGGTCGCTCCGCACGGGTCGACGATCATTGCCATGGAGGAGCCGTCCTTGATGTCCTGCGGCTCGAGCACGCTGGTGGCGCCGGCCTCGAGGGCTTTCGCGTGGGCATCTGCGACGTTGGGGGTGTAGAGCATCATGCCCCACAGGGAGACGTTGTCCTTCGGCACCTGGGCCACGCCGGCGACGGACATGCCGTCTTTCTTCGCCAGGGCGTACATGGGGCTGACCTGCTGAAACTCCCATCCCAGCACGCCGGCGTAGAAGGCTTTCGCGGCGTCGAGGTCCGTGGTGGCGAGGTCCACCCAGATGGGCATTCCGGGCTGCGCGATGAGTGCTGGCATTACATGTTCCTCCACTTTTCGGGGTCGAAATCGTCGTCTGCAGTGGCTTCGTCGAAATACTCGCCGAGGTCGTCATCATCATCGACGCCGAGGTTCTCGTTCGTCGCGACCCGCGCCCCGACCAACACTTCGCCGGTGGTGAGGTCGACGAGGGTCACTTCATCGCCAGCTCTGAGTGTTTTTCCTCGGCGGGTTTCCGTCTGGCCGTTGACGTTCACGGCTCCGGAGGCGATGACTTCTTTGGCTACGCCTCCGGTCTCTACCAGGTTGGCGAGCTTCACGAACTGGCCGAGTTTGATCTCTTGGTCTCGGATGGAGATCTCGGGGATATGCATGCAGGCCAGTCTACCCGGAGGGTGTGTGGCGCTGAGCCGGCGGGCGCCTCAGCACCGGTCTAGACAAAATGTTCGCTCAAAACGCCAGATTTGGGGTCAAATCTGGCGTTTTGGGCGAACATTTTGTGGGAGCCTGGGTAAACAAAAGCCCGGGGGTAAGGAGTCCCCGGGCTCAGGTAGAAGGTAGAGCCTAGAAGGTAAGGCTTAGAAGGTGGTGCTATGCGCGCATCGCGACATCCGTCGGCTTGATCGGACGAGGCAGAGCCGTCTCACCCATCAAAGCCCGGTCCACAGCAGCCGCCGTGGCACGTCCCTCGGAAATGCCCCACACGATCAGGGACTGTCCGCGACCCGCATCGCCGGCCACGAACACCTTCTTCTTCGCAAACTCCGGGGCCTGCGGCGTTGCCCGGAAGTTCTCGTCACGCACCAGGCGACCGCGCTGATCCACCTCAAGGTCCAGGTCAGCCACGGCAGCGCTGCGTTCCACGGACACGAAGCCCATGGCCAGCAGCACCAGGTCCGCGTCCATTTCGAAGTCGGTGCCCTCCACGTTCTCCAGGCCGTTCGGGCCGAACTGGCACTGAGCACCCTTCAAGCCGGTAACCTTGCCGTCCTCGCCGATGAGCTCCACGGTGTTCATCTGCCAGCGGCGCTCACCCAAAGCCTCACCTGGCTTACGCTCAGCCAAGGCCAGCTTCTCTGCCAGGTCGGCGGATTCGTCACCAGTGACGGTGTACTCGCCTTCCTCGTGCGCGCTTGCCAGGCGCATCTTCAGCGGGTAGGTCGGCCATGGAGTGGAGGCCGCGCGGGACTTTGGTGGCTTCGGCATGATGTCGAACTGGTGCACGGACTTGGCACCCTGGCGCAGCGCGGTACCAAAGCAGTCGGTACCGGTGTCTCCACCGCCGATGATGACCACGTGCTTGCCCTTGGCATCGATGGTGGAAGTCTCCATGTCGCCGTAGCCCACGCGGTTTGCGGGTGGCAGGTACTCCATAGCCTGGTACACGCCCTCCAGGTCACGGCCCGGGACGGGAAGATCGCGACCCACGGTGGAGCCGATGGCCATGACGATCGCGTCGAAGTCCTTCAGATCCTCACCGGTTGGGGAGGTGTTTACCACGAACTTCGTGCCCTCGGCCTCCATCTGCTCGATGCGGCGGTCGATCCACTTCTTTTCCATCTTGAACTCTGGCACGCCGTAGCGCATCAGGCCACCGATGCGGTCGGCGCGCTCGAAGACGGTCACGTCGTGGCCTGCACGGGTCAGCTGCTGAGCTGCCGCCATTCCTGCAGGTCCGGAGCCCACCACGGCGACGGACTGGCCGGTCTTGAAGGTGGGCTTGACCGGCTGAACCCACCCGTTGGCGTAGGCGTGCTCCACAATGGTCAGCTCCACGGACTTAATGGACACTGGATCGTCGGCAATACCCAGTACACATGCGCCTTCACACGGTGCGGGGCACAGACGGCCAGTGAACTCCGGGAAGTTGTTCGTGGCGTGCAGGCGGTCGTAGGCCTGCTTCCACTCGCCCTTGCGCACCAGGTCGTTCCACTCCGGGATGATGTTTCCGAGTGGGCAGCCGTCGTGGCAGAAGGGGATGCCGCAGTCCATACAGCGGGTTGCCTGGGTTTGGACCTTCGAGTCCGAGAAATCTTCGTAGATCTCGTTCCAGTCCAGCAGGCGCAGCGGCACGGGGCGGTGTTCTGCTTCTTCGCGGGTGTGCTTTAGAAAGCCTTTTGGATCAGCCATTACTTCACTTCCTCCATGATTGCGGCTGCAATGCCGTCCTTGTCCAGGCCGGCGGCCTCGGCACGGGCGATGGTTTTCAGAACACGGTCGTAGTCACGTGGCATGACCTTGATCATGTTCTGTGGCTCTACCTCAACAGTGGAGCCGGTGAGCTTACGGTGAGTTTCGATGGTCTCGGTGAGCCATGCGAGCTCGTCGGCGTCGGTAATTTTTTCGATCTCCACCAGCTCAGGGTTGATGCGGGAGGCAACGTCGGTGCCGTCGTCCAGCAGATAGGCAATGCCACCGGACATACCTGCGGCGAAGTTGTTGCCGATGGAGCCGAGTACGATCACGCGGCCACCGGTCATGTACTCACATCCGTGGTTGCCGATTCCCTCGACCACGGCGGTGACGCCCGAGTTGCGCACACAGAAGCGCTCGCCGACGGTGCCGCGGATGAACATCTCACCGGTCACGCCACCGAATCCGAGCACGTTACCTGCGATGACGTCGTGCTGGGTGTCCTCCAGGGCGGCTTCTCCGCGATCCGTTGGGCGGATCACGATGCGTCCGCCGGACAGCCCCTTGCCGACGTAGTCGTTGGCGTCACCGTTCAGGGTGAGGGTCATGCCCGCGGTGGTGAAGGCGCCGAAGGAGTTACCAGCCGAGCCGTTGAAGTTCAGGTTCACGGTGTTCAGCGGTAGTCCGTCGCGGCCGGCCACGCGGGAGATCATGGAGCCGGTCATGGTTCCCACGGAGCGGTTGACGTTGGTGATCGGGTAGTCCAGGGAAATCTGAACGTTCTCGCCGCGGGCGGCGCGTTCGATGGTTTCCTTGGCCTCGGCGCGGATCTGGTTGTCCAGGGCCGCTTCCAGGTTGTGGTTCTGCTTCTTGGATTGGTGCAGATCCTGGTACATGAATGGGGATTCTGGGCGGGCGAAGATGGGGCGCAGGTCCAGCTTGCCAGCGGTCTTGTGCTCCACGTCCATGCTTCCGCCAGTGAGGCACTCGGAGTGGCCCACGGCCTCTTCGATGGAGCGGAAGCCCAGCTCGGCAAGGTATTCGCGGACTTCTTCGGCGATGAAGGTGAAGAAGTTCACCACGTGATCCGCCTGACCTGTGTAGCGCTTGCGCAACTCTGGGTTCTGGGTTGCCACACCTACTGGGCAGGTGTCCAGGTGGCACACGCGCATCATGATGCAGCCGGATACCACCAGCGGTGCGGTGGCGAATCCAAACTCTTCAGCGCCGAGCAGCGCGGCAACCACTACGTCGCGGCCGGTCTTCAGCTGGCCGTCACACTGGACGGTGATGCGGTCGCGCAGGCCGTTCATCAGCAGGGTCTGCTGAGTCTCAGCCAGGCCCAGCTCCCATGGCCCACCGGCGTGCTTCAGGGAGGTCAGTGGCGAGGCACCGGTTCCGCCGTCGTGGCCGGAGATCAGCACAACGTCTGCGTGAGCCTTGGACACACCTGCTGCGACGGTGCCCACGCCCTGCTCTGCCACCAGCTTCACGTGAATACGTGCGTCTGGGTTGGCGTTCTTCAGGTCGTGGATCAGCTGCGCCAGGTCCTCGATGGAGTAGATGTCGTGGTGCGGTGGTGGTGAGATCAGTCCCACACCTGGGGTGGTCACACGCACTTCAGCGATCCATGGGTAGACCTTGGACGGCGGCAGCTGGCCACCCTCACCGGGCTTAGCACCCTGGGCCATCTTGATCTGGATGTCGGTGCAGTTGTTCAGGTAGTGGCTGGTCACACCGAAGCGGCCGGACGCCACCTGCTTGATCGCGGAGCGCTTCCAGTCGCCGTTGGCTTCTGGGGTGAAGCGCGCAGGGTCTTCGCCACCTTCACCGGAGTTGGACATGCCCTTCAGGCGGTTCATGGCGATGGCCAGCGTTTCGTGCGCCTCGGCGGAGATGGATCCGTAGGACATCGCGCCGGTGGAGAACCGCTTGACGATGGATTCGACGGGCTCTACTTCCTCGATCGGGATCGATGGCCGGTCGGAGGTGAACTCGAACAGGCCGCGCAGCGTAGCCAGGCGCTTGGACTGGTCGTTGATCTTGGAGGTGTACTCCTTGAAGATGCGGTACTGCCCCGTGCGGGTAGCGTGCTGCAGCTTGAAGACGGTCTCTGGGTTGAACAGGTGGTATTCGCCTTCGCGGCGCCACTTGTATTCACCGCCGATGTGCAGCTCGCGGTGCGCCTGCTCCTCGGGGCGTGGCAGGAATGCCGCGCGGTGGCGGGTGGACACGTCCTCGGCGATGGCATCCAGGCCGATGCCGGAGATCGGGCTGAAGGCGCCGGTGAAGTACTCGTCCAGCAGCCACTGGTGCAGGCCGGTGACGTCGGCAAGCTGAGCGCCGCGGTAGGACGCCACGGTCGCGATACCCATCTTGGACATAACCTTCTGAAGCCCGTAGGACAGTGCGTGCACCAGGTTCTTCTGGGCGGTCGCGGCGTCCACGGTGGCGTCGCCGGTGTTCAGTCGTCCCTGCTCAGCGAGTTCCTTTGCGGTCTCCAGCGCCATGTATGGGTTCAGGGCGTCGGCGCCGAAGGTGGTGAGCATGGCGAGGTGGTGGACCTCGCGGGCGTCGCCGGCTTCGATGATCAGGGAGGCGCGGGTGCGGGTCTTTTCCTTCACCAGGTGCTGGTGGATCGCGGAGGTCAGCAGCAGCGATGGGATCGGTGCGTAACGCTCGTCGGATTCGCGGTCGGACAGGATGATGAGGGAAATGCCCTTGTTGATCGCCTCGGAGACTTCGCGGCGGATGCGTTCAATCGCTTGGCGCAGGCCGGGTCCGCCGTGTGCAACGGGGTAGAGACCGCGGATGGTGATTGAGCGGAATGCGGAATCTTCGGCCGTCTCACCGATTTTTTTCAACGACGCCAACTGCTCGTTCAGAAGGACCGGCGTATCCAGGTGGATGCGGTGGGCGGCTTCTGGGCCTGGGTTGAGAATGTCTGCTTGCGCACCCAGGTGTGTGAACAGGGAGGTCACCATCTTCTCGCGGATGGAGTCCAGTGGTGGGTTGGTGACCTGCGCGAAGCGCTGTGCGAAGAAGTCGAAGAGCAGGCGTGGGCGGTCGGACAGGGCCGCGATGGGGGTGTCCGTTCCCATGGATCCGATGCCCTCGGCGCCGGTGGCGGCCATGGGGCGGATGAGGATTTCGAGGTCTTCTTCGGTGTAGCCGAAGACGCGCTGGCGCAGGACCACGCGTTCGTGGTTCATCTGCTCGACATCACCGGCGGGGAGGTTGTCTGCCTGGACCAGTTGGGTGTCTACCCATTCCTTGTATGGCTGGGAGGCGAGTTCCTTCTTGATTTCTTGATCGTCCACGATGCAGCCGCGGGAGGTGTCCACCAGGAACATCTTGCCGGGTTCCACGCGGGTGCGCTTGACAACATCTTCGTCCTTGATGTTGAGCACGCCGGCTTCGGAGGCCATGACGACCAGGCCGTCTTTGGTGATCCAGATGCGTCCGGGGCGCAGGCCGTTGCGGTCCAGGACGGAACCGATGATGGTGCCGTCGGTGAAGGCCAGGGCGGCTGGGCCGTCCCAGGCTTCCATGAAGGTGGAGTGGTACTCGTAGAAGGCACGCAGCTCCGGGTCGAGGTTTTCTGCGCGCTCCCAAGCCTGCGGCACCATCATCAGCACGGCGTGTGGCAGACTGCGACCGCCGAGGTGCAGCAGCTCCAGGGCTTCGTCGAAGCGGCCGGTGTCCGAGCCCTCTGGGTCACAGATGGGCAGGACGCGGTTGATGTCGCCCAGGATCTCGGAGTGGATCTGGGATTCGCGTGCGCGCATCCAGTTTTCGTTTCCGCGGACGGTGTTGATTTCACCGTTGTGGGCCAGCATGCGGTAGGGGTGTGCCAGTGGCCAGGAGGGGAAGGTGTTGGTGGAGAAGCGGGAGTGCACGATGGCGAGTGCGGACTCCACGCGCTCGTCCTGGAGATCCAGGTAGAAGTCGCGCAGCTGTGGCGTGGTGAGCATGCCCTTGTACACCACGGTGCGGGAGGACAGGGAGGGGAAGTAGACGGTGTCCGCGCCGGTTCCTACTCCTGGGCCCTTCAGTCCGAGTTCGCGCTCTGCGCGCTTGCGGACGAACCATGCCCGGCGGTCCAGTTCGAGGCCTTCGAGGGGTTCGCCGTTGGCGTCAGTTCCGGAGAGGAAGAGCTGGGTGAAGATCGGTTCGGCGTCGCGGGCGATGGCGCCGAGGGAGGAGTCGTCAGTTTTGATCTCGCGCCAACCGAGGAAGGTGAGGCCTTCTTCGGAGATGATGTGCTCGATGTCGCGCTGGGCGTCCAGTGCGGCCATGCGGGAGTTGGGAAGGAAGGCAATACCGGCGGCGTATTGGCCGGCGGGTGGGAGCTCTACGCCTTGGTCTGCCATTTCTTCGCGGTAGAAGCGGTCTGGGATCTGGATTAGGATTCCGGCACCGTCACCGGTGTTGGTTTCAGCACCGGCTGCTCCACGGTGGTCCAGGTTGACAAGTGCCTGGATTCCTTTTTCCACGATGTCGCGGGATTTACGACCGTGCATGTCTGCAACGAAAGCAACACCACATGCGTCATGCTCGAACTGCGGGTCGTAGAGACCCTGGCGTGCAGGATAATTATTCATGAGTAACGGCCTAACTCTCATTAACTCTTCTTTTCATAAGAATGGGTTTATAGACTCACTCAATTCCGCAACCATGTAAAATTAGGCCAGCCTCAATTAAGTTTTGCACTACTGAGAACTATGGCGGGCTTCACATTTATGCGCATATGTGCAAGTGTGTGCGTTGGGGTACATCTGCATCCGTGGGGGCGCATGCGCGCACGCATCCACGCGCGCCTCCCCATGCGCATCCATACCTGCATCTACACGCGCATCCACGTCCCCGCGATACGCCGCCCAACACACCGTCTTGCACACCCCAATTCGCGCCCCAACGCAGCAATTCCATGTCTTTCCCTGACTTTTTCCGTAATCTCCGCCACAATGACTCTCATGACGACTCCACAACTTCTCTCTCCGCTCACCGTCCGCGGTCGCGAGTTCCGCAACCGCGTGATCATGGGCTCCATGCACACCGGCCTCGAGGACAGCCTCGACGACATCCCGAAGCTCGCGGCCTACTTCAAAGAACGTGCCGAGGGTGGTGTGGCCGCCATCGTCACCGGCGGTTACGCCCCCACCCTCGCCGGCAACCTCACCCCGTATGGTTTGCCCTTTGATAACGAGGAAATATCCGACGCCCACCGCGCTGTGACCTCCGCCGTCCATGACGGCGGAGCGCTCGCTATCTTGCAACTGTTGCACTCTGGACGGTACGGGTACCACCCGATGGCGAAGTCTGCGTCGGATACCCAGTCCCCCATCAGTCCTTTCCCTGCCGCCGCCTTGACGGAGGAGGAGATCTGGGACACGATCAACGCCTACGCCACCGCGGCCTCCTACGCGGCGCGCGCTGGTTACGACGGCGTGCAGATCATGGGCTCCGAGGGCTACCTCATCAACCAGTTCTTGGCCGCGCGCACGAACTCTCGTGAGGACAACTGGGGCGGAAGCGTTGAGAAGCGCCAAAACTTCCCCGTGGAGATTGTGAAGGCGGTCCGCGCTGCGGTCCCGGATGACTTCATCGTGGACTACCGCATCTCTGTCCTGGAGCTTGTGGAGGATGGCCAGACTCAGGAGGAGGTGTTCGCACTCGCCAGCCGCCTGGAGGAGGCTGGAGTGGACATGTTCAGCTCCGGCATCGGCTGGCACGAAGCGAAGATCCCCACCATCGTCACGTCTGTTCCACGGGCCGCGTTCACGTGGGCAACGAAGGCGCTGCGCGAGCACGTCTCCGTGCCCGTGGTTGCCTCGAACCGCATCAACACCGCGGATGTGGCCGAGAAAGTCCTGGCCGACGGCCATGCGGACTTCGTGTCCATGGCGCGTCCGCTGCTGGCGGATGCCCAGTTCGTCAACCGCGTGGCCGCCGGTGATGCGCAGCTCATTAACCACTGCATCGCCTGCAACCAGGCTTGCTTGGACCACACGTTCAGCAATAAGCGTTCTACCTGCCTGGTGAATCCGCGCGCCTGCTACGAAACGGAGCTGGTGCTGGGGCCTACGCGCACCACGAAGAACGTCGGTGTGATCGGCGCTGGCGTGGCCGGCCTGTTCGCCGCCGAAGCGCTGGCGGAGCGAGGCCACAAGGTCACCGTGTTTGAGGCGGCGAACCGGGCGGGTGGACAGTTCCAGCTGGCGATGCGCATCCCCGGCAAGGAGGAGTTCGTGTCCACCTTGACCGCGGTGCAGGAACGCCTCAAGCGCGCCGACGTATACATCGAGTACGGCCAGCGCAAGACCCCCGAAGAGTTGCTGGAGCAGGGCTTCGACGAGGTCATCGTGGCCACTGGCGTGTCCCCTCGTATCCCGCAGTTTGAGGGTGTGGAAGATGGTCTTGCTGGCCGCCTGCTGGACGCGGATGGTCAGGGTGTTCAGGTGGTGACGTACGCGGACCTCATCAGTGGCAAGAAGCAGGCAGGTCAATCTGTGGCCGTCATCGGCGCCGGCGGTATTGGCTTCGACGTCGCGGAGTTCCTGCTGGAGGCTCCCGTGGCACAGCCTGGGGAATCTGCCTCGCCGGCCGCAGATTCCTCCTCGAAACACTCCACTGAGCACTCTGATGAGCAGGACTATGTTCCTCATCCACAGTCCATTGACGAGTGGCGCACGCAGTGGGGCGTGGTGGATAGCACCGACGTGATCGGCAACTTGGGCCGCCCGCAGCCACACAAGGCACCGCGTCAGATTGTGATGCTTCAACGTAAAACCTCCTCTCTGGGTAAGGGATTGGGTAAGACCACCGGCTGGGTTCACCGCGCTGCCGTGCTGATGGGCGGTGCTCTGCAGGTGCCGGGCGTGAGCTACGAGAAGGTAGCCAAGGACGGCCTCCACATCACGGTGCCTTCTGATTCCCGCGCGCTGAAGTACCTGTTCGGCGGTGGCGATGCTGGCGAGCAGGCCGCGGCGAAGGCTGCAGAAGCAGCCGCAGCCGAAGGCCAGGACCGCATCGCCATCACGCTGCCGGTGGACACGGTGGTGCTGTGCACCGGCCAGGAGTCCGTGCGCCCCGAGGGCTGGGAGCCTACGGCACCGGAGAAGTCCGATGACCTGGCGGCCGAATGGGCTTCCGAGGACGCATCCTCCAATGCCTCCTCCAACGCCGCGCCGGAGCCAGCCTCCAATACCCACGATCCTCGCGTTCACATCATCGGTGGCGCTGATGTGGCAGCGGAGTTGGACGCCAAGCGCGCCATCCGCCAAGCGGTGGAAACAGCGGCGAAGATCTAGGCCCCACCCCCTGGCGCCTCATCCACTCGGTCGTCCACCATGCCTATCGCCTGCATCAGGGCGTAGGCGGTGGTGGGTCCCACGAAAGCGAAACCGTAGGATTTCAAGGTCTTCGCCAGCTCCTTTGATTCGGCACTATGGCTCGGAACCTCTGCCACGCGTGTTGGTCGCCGATGCTCCCGTGGAACGAACGACCACACCAGCACCGGCAATCCGGGAGCCAGGCGCCCTGCCGCGCCCTGCAGAATGTCTCGAGCTGGAGCGTCCTCTGGGAGAGTCTGCCAGCGCGGGTCTTCTCGCAACTCCAGGGCGGCCTGAGCATTGGCATAAAGCGCCGCATGCTTGCGTTCGTTACGGATCAAGCGCGTGTCCGCCAGAGCTTCTTGCCTGTCAGACTCCGTCATGGCGCAGATCCGCTCCGGGTCAAACATGTGGAACACACGCCGAAAGTCGGGACGCTTGCGCAAAATAGTCGCCCAACTCAAGCCGGACTGGAAACCTTCGAGAGTGATCCTTTCCAGCAATCCATGCTCGGTGATGACGGGCCGTCCCCATTCATTGTCAAAGTAATCCTGGTCCAGGTCACTGCGGTAGGCCCACTCTGGGCGCGCCGTTCCGTCCGGTCCAATGAATTGGCCACCTGACGTGATGGCAAGCGGTTCGGGTGTAGTCATGCGATCTCCTCCTTATCGATACCCCTAGATCGTTACCCCTAGCCTAACGGCACCGTCCTACATAGACTGTTCCCATAATCGAACACCCTTGATCCTCCACGGTGACGTCGGCGGTGCCCATAGTCCTCCGCCTGCATATTTTCATCCACTCACCTGCATGGATAAGCTAAGGGAAAAAGTTACGGAGGAAGCTATGCCCCATGGTGTCCAGGAGCAGCACAATGGCGATCGCGGTACATTCATTGCCGCGCCGTTGCAGCGTGGCGGTTTTCTGACGTCCTCGGGCGTTCCTGTGACTCAGCTTGCTCCCCCGTCCTCCTCACAGGAGGTCTACAAGAGCCATCATGTGCTGAACGCGAACCCGCTCTGCGACAACAATCACACAGGGAAAAGCTCCCGCACCTCCGCCGATGAGAACACATTTGATGTGGATGACAACTCACCGGACGACTCTGAGGAGGATTCCACTTCAGGATTCATCACATCCTTCGTGCGGAAGTACCCTTCGATCGTGGCGGGCATCAGCGTGTGCGTGCTCGCGGTTCTGGCGGCTGTCCTGGTGGGGCTTCTCCTGTCGCAGATCTAAGAAAGCTTCCTGTATCTCGAGGCCACACAACCCCTGTCAGGGCCTACTCTTCTAGAAGACGTTGACGGTGCAGCAAAGAAACGAGGCCTAAGTACGCACTCGGACCTGGGCCAACGGTAGAGCAGCGAGGAATACACAGGCAGCAAGGCACAGCAGACGGGGAACCGAAGCGAAAATAAGAGTAGGACAAAGCCCAAGGTTTGCCATGATCGTGATGACGAAGACCACTAAGGATTCGCCCGTGTGTTTCTGAGTGCCATGAGGTGCACGAGACAGGCGACGGCCGTCAAGGTACCTGTACAAAATTGCCAGCACAATCCCAATCGCGACGATTCCCCAGTAGTCACCCAGATATGAGTCGGCAACTGACGTATGACTTCCCACCGCGATCCCGAGAAGAAGACAACCGGAGGTCGAAACAGCTAGATTCAGCCAAAAGATGGCTCGCGCTGATGCGTTATCTGAGGACATCATCGGAGTTCGAAAACGTGGGCTGCACGTGCACTTTCCGCGGCTCCAGCCGGAACGCTTGCGCGTGCAGAGGTCACAGCAGCAATCATGAGAGTGGTCATACGTTCATTGTTCTTCACTATTCCTCCTCCGAGGGAAAGATGTTTCCGCCAACTCACCATAATCCTACGGTTGTGCCACACCGCTCACCATCAGCTTCCCCCGTTGCCCCTTCGCCGAACTGGACAGCGCCGATGACAGACTTCCTACGATGAAAGGAGCTTCCCGCGATGACGGAAGCTTCCTATAAAGAAAACCTGGCTGGCAGATGACGCTCATCTGCCAGCCAGGTTTTCTCGTGCACAGCCGGTGATCGGTCGGCCATGCGTTGTGAGATGTTGAGGGGTTTTACTTCTTGCCGGTGACCAGCTTCAGGATGTAGAGGAACAGGCATGCACCGATCAGGCAGGTCAGGAAGGAGAACCACTTTCCGCCGGATTCGATGCCGAACAGGGAGAAGACCCAGCCGCCGAGGAAACCACCGACGATACCGACACCGATGTTGGCGAAGATGCCCATCTGCTCATCAGTGCCCATGATCTTGGATCCGATCCAGCCAGCCAGACCACCGATGATGATCCAGCCGAAGAATCCGAGGGCAGGAGTTGCACTTGCTGCGAGAATAATATTTTCCATGCGAACCAGGGTACCAGGATCCCGCGGCACAGGTCGGGGGCGCTGAAACGATTAAGACAAAACGATGAGGACTCTGCCTACAGCTGCTCCTCCAACCACGTCCGCAACACGTCGGCGTGATTCTCACTCTCGTCCTTGTTGGCCGTCAGCAAGACAACGTCTCCCTGACCACCTTGGCCACCACCCCGAACAGCCCTCCGCACCAGCTCCACAGCACTGTCCAGCTCCCCTGTGCTCTGCGCGTCCTCCAGCTCCTGGAGGTACAGGCCGGTGAACTCCTCAAAGTCGATTCCGCCGGACTCCGCATGAAAACGCTTCCGCAACTCTGATGACGGCGTGAGCTCTTTCAACCACCCCGCATCATCGCCGTCGAAGCCGAGATACAGGGACTCTTTCTTCACCCCGCGCGGCCACAGCCGATCAACAAGGAAGTACACCTTCGCGGAGTCTTGCTCATCTCGGACGTTGTACACACGATCCACTGACATGCCCATAGACTCCACGCTATAACGATCCCAGCCGCGCTCGCATCCTCAACCCCGCCAGGCCTGCTTCCTCAACCCAGCCGGGCCCGCACCACTACCCCAGCCGGGTCCGCATGCGCTCCAGGAAATGCATGGCGTCGTCGTGGAGCATGTCCACCACCTTGCCCGCCGGCATGCGCGAGCGCAGCAGGCTCACACCCTGACCCGCGTGAAGCTTCAGCTCATCGGCGTAGTCACCACCCGGCGCGCGGGCGGCAATGAGTTCGTCGTCGCTCACTTCGCCACGTTCCCGCAGCTCAGCGTACGCGTCCACGAAGGAATTACGGATGGTTCGGGTGGGCCAGGTTTCGGTGTCCCATGCCTGCTGTTCCGCAATGTCGTAGATATCGGTGAGCACGGCGTCGGTGGATCGGGCGTTAACGGACGCTTTCTGCAGTTCTTCGCCGCCGAGGCATTCGGGGCTGGCGAGGAAGGCGGTGCCCACCCAGGCTGCGTCGGCGCCGGCGGCGAGGACGGACGCCACGCCGCGGCCCGAGCCGATGCCACCCGCCACGGCCACGGGGATCGCCGGCGCGTGGATTTCCATGTAGTCCAGGGCGATCTGCATCCATGGGGTGGTGCCCAGGCGTCCGGTGTGACCGCCGGCGTCTGTGCCTTGCACCGTGATGGCGTCAGCCTCGGCCGCCAGGGCCGTGCGGAGTTGCGCGATGGTGTTGACGGGCTGGACCACGCTGATGCCGTGGTCGTGCGCCTCTTCCACGTAGCGGGTGGAGTCGCCGAATCCTAGAGATACGACGCTTGGGCGCGCGTCCAAGACAGCCTTCCACTGTTGCTCACCCAGCTCTGGGTTCTTCTCCATCGCCCAGAGCATAAGGCCGATGCCGTACACGCCGCCCTGGCGGGCGATGGCTGCCTGCTCGGTGATCCATTCGGGCGATGCCGAGGCGGAGACGCCAAAGGTTCCGAGGCCGCCGGCGAGGCTGACTGCTCGAGCCAGCTCGCCTCCGGCGCGTCCGGCCATAGGGGCGGAGACGATGGGCTTGTCGATACCCCACAATTTAGTCAGTCGAGTAGTGAAAGAGCTCATACCTATTAGTTTAGACGTTATAACGATGCGTGCCTACTGTCACGTGGCGTTCGGCACTGAAGTGCGTGGCACAGACTAGCAACCACGTGGAGCGCGTGCAAGGGGTGGCGAGAGCCCCGGTTTAAGGGGTGGCGAACAGTCCTACTTGACCGCGTGTGTAGGGGCCACGCAGTACTATGACAATTATGGCTAAGAACAACCAGTTTTCCCTGAAGTCCGCCCGCGACGTCAACACCGCTGCTGTGGTGTCTACCGGCCTGATTGGTGGGTGGCTCACGGCCCGCGAGACCGGCATTCGTCCTCTTGGTGGCGTGATCCTGGCCGCTGCTGGCGGCTACGCGGCTCGCTCTTGGGCGGCGAAGGCCGGGGCTCCTGTCGCTGCGGGCTTGACCGCCGCGTACGTGGGTGCCTTCGGTGCGTCCCACCCGCTGGCTAAGAAGATCGGGGCGTGGCCTGCTGTGCTCACCGTGACCGGTACGGTGGCGGGGCTGGCTTACGCGTTGTCTGATTCCCAATAACACCGACGCCGCCGGTTCACCCCGTCGGCGGCTCACCCCAACGCCGCGCCGACGATGGTCTGCGCCATCTCCGTCAGCGCTTCGCGGTGTGGATCCACCTCACCGCAGAACTCCACGGGCTCAGCGGCCACGTCCACGCTGAAGCCCGTCGTGAGGGTGCGCATGGCCTTGGCGGCGCCCGTGGTGTCGTAGCCGCCGCGGATCCACCAGCTGGCGGGCTTTCCTTCGGTGCGCTCGTGCGCCTGCACGAACACCACGTCGAAGTAGTGTTTCAGCGCGCCGGAGATGTAGCCGAAGTTCGCGGTGGTTCCGAAAATCACGGCGTCCGCGGCCACCAGTTCCTCGGCGAGTTCCTTCTCTGGCATGCCCTCCAGCGGGGTGCGTTCCACCACGTCCACGTGGACATCGAAGTCGCTACTGGTGTTGATCGTCTCTGCGGCGTCCCGTACCGCGGTCAGCACTGTGTCTGCGACATCGCGAGCTGTGGGCGTGGGGCTGTGATGGATTACAAGAATCGTGCGCGTAGAGGTCATGTTCCCATTATCCTTAAAAAGCATGAACACGCCCCCACACGCTCAACCACTCATCCTGCCGTTTAACGGCAAAGTCCCACGTATCCACCGCTCGGCGTATATCGCCCCGAATGCGACGATCATCGGCGATGTGGAAATTGGACCCGACGCCTCGGTGTTCTATGGATGCGTCCTCCGTGCTGATGTCGGCTCCATCAGAATCGGCGCCCGGACGAACATCCAAGACAACTCCGTGATCCACGAGGAGTCCTCTGCCCCCTGCATCCTGGAGGAGGACGTGACCGTGGGCCACATGGCTCTGCTCCACGGCACGCACGTGGAGAAGGGAACCCTGGTGGGCATGAAGGCGGCTCTGCTGTCTCGGTCCCACGTGGGCCCGGGCACCCTCATCGCCGCGGGAGCCGTGGTGCTGGAGGGCCAGGAGATCCCGGCTAAGTCTCTGGCCGCAGGCGTTCCGGCGAAGGTGCGCCGGGAGCTCAGCACGGAAGAATCCGAGTATTTCATCACCCATGCTGCGAAATACGTGAACACCGCGAAGGCGCAGGCTCGTGCGACGGGATCGAAGGCAGAAGTGCTGCGTTTAGAGGATGTCTTCTTTGAATAGGGCCTAGTCCACCGATACTCTTGAAGGGTTATGTCTAGCAGCACATCAGGGAACAGCACGCCTACACGGCGTTTCCGCACCGATATCGAAGGCCTCCGTGGATTCGCCATCGCACTGGTTGTTGTTTTCCACGTTTTTGTGGGACGAGTGTCCTCTGGTGTGGACGTATTCCTTCTTCTCGGTGGCGTGTTCTTCTTCTCAGGCCAGTTGAATAATGCGCTGAATCCGAAGGGGCAAACGCTGCTGCAGTCCCTGGTGCGCATTATCCGCCGCCTGTATCCGCATCTTGTGGTGGTGGTCGCGGCGACGCTTGGTGGCGGCCTGATTGCGCTGTCCACGCTGCAGCATTCCAACCTTGCTCACGACGCCGTGGCGTCCCTGGGCTACTTCCAGAACTGGTCGCTTGCGAACACAGGGCGTGAGTACGCTGCCATCCAGCAACAGGTCAGCCCGTATCAGCACCTGTGGTCGATGGCGGTGCAGTTCCAGATCTACGTGGGCAGCCTGCTGTTCATTTGGCTGTTTGCCCTGGTGGTGCGGAAGTATTCACGCCCCATTTTTACGGTTACCTTGGTGGTCGCAACGCTGGCGTCGTTTATCTATGCCACATGGCTCCACGTCGACGATCAAACGTTGAACTACTACTCCACGTTCTCACGTTTCTGGGAGATCGGGCTGGGCGGCCTGCTGGGCATTGTCATTACCAGCCGACGCAGCCGCACTCGCACCGACGGCAGCCCTGCGTTGCTGATGGCTCGGGCGCCGCGGTGGACTCGCTGGGTGATGGGTGTGGTCGGCATCGCCGGCATCATCTTCACGGGCCTGTTCCTGGATGGTGCGCACCAGTTCCCTGGCCCGTGGACGCTGATTCCTCTGCTGGGCACGGTGCTGATTGTGCTGGCGGGCACCGGCA
Source organism: Corynebacterium zhongnanshanii (assembly GCF_014490575.1). Classification (NCBI taxonomy): domain Bacteria; kingdom Bacillati; phylum Actinomycetota; class Actinomycetes; order Mycobacteriales; family Corynebacteriaceae; genus Corynebacterium; species Corynebacterium zhongnanshanii. The sequence goes on along the minus strand of NZ_CP061033.1, from coordinate 111,526 downwards.
CGGAGTACGAGACCGCGGGCACTGATGGTAAGGCGATCGCGGTGAACCGTCTGCTGGAAAGCGCGCCTTTTCAGTTCTTCGGCCGCATTTCCTATGGGCTGTACCTGTGGCATTGGCCGCTGCTGGTGCTTGCGCTGAACCTGTCCGGCCGTACGCAAGTGCCGGCACTCCTGGGTCTGCTGGTGATCGCGGGGTCCATCGCGCTGGCGTGGATCACGATGCGCGTGGTGGAGAAGCCGCTGCGGCAGCAGTCCAAGCAGGAGCGCTCGTGGGTGAAACTGTTTAGCGGCGTGAAGCCGTTCAAGGTGGCGGCGGCCGTGGCGTTGGCGGGCATTGTGGCGGCGGTTCTGTACGCGCCGACCGTGGTGGATTCCCGTGCGCGCGATAAGGGCGACTTGTTGTGGCAATATGCTTCCAATGCGGACATGTATCCGGGTGCGCGCGCCAACGTGAACAATGAGGATGTGCGGGCGAATCTTCCGCTGGTGCCACCGCTGGAGGATTTTGATGCGCTCACGCCGCAGACAGCTTTTGATGGCTGCTCGCAAGGATTCACGGAATCATTCTTGGTTCTGACTCAGGATTACAACCGCTCCCCTGTGCCGTGCGCCTATGGAGATGTGCATAGTGACCGCACGCTGTATCTTGTGGGTGCGTCTCACTCGGAGCATTTCCTGCCGGCGCTGGACGTGGTGATGAAATCCCGCGGAATCAAGCTGGTGCCGCTGATGAAAATGGCCTGCCCGATTAATTCTTCCCTGCCGCTGGCCGATGGTTCCCCGAACCCGACCTGCCCAGTGTGGTCGGAAGCCGTGATGCAGTACATCCACGATAATCCGCCCACGGAGGGCATTTTCATGACGGGCACCCGACCCACCGGCCTATTGGGCCAGGGGCCTGAGGTGGTTCCCGATGAGTTTTTGAAAACTGTTCAGCAGTTCGATTCGTGGGGCATTCATTCCTACCTTGTTCGCGACAATGTGTGGTTCATGAATAATTCCGATGATTCTCAGGGATTGATGGACATGCGCCTGTGCGTTGCCGACATGATGGAGGGAAAGCGGGGAGAAAACGACGCCGGCAGTGGTTACCCTGGGGTCCACAATGAAATGTCGGTGACCTCCGAGGAGATTTCCGAGATTAATTCCGTGTGCGGCAATACTGTTCGCAGCCGTTTGGAGGAAATTAATCCGGCGACGGGCTCGAAGACGGCTGCGTCTGCCTGGGGTAAGGACTCCTCCCCGGAGGTGTCCTTGCGTGCCCACGAGAGCACGCTGGCGCAGGGAACGAACGGCACGACCGGTACGAGCGGCACTGGCGGTGCAGCGCCGATGGCGGGACTGGTTCCCACGGGCTATGTGGATCCGTCGGGCAATCGCTTCTACGTGAACAGCGCTGGCGCGGTGTTCTACACCACCCCTGCGGGTGCGTTGTACCAGCAGGATGCGTATGGAAACTCCATGTTGGTGTCCAGCGCGCCGTCGAAGAAGGGCGACTCGTCGTCGAAGAAGGACAAGGGCGCGAGCAGCTCCAGCACGTCGAGATCCTCCAGTGCCACCAGCACCTCGAGCAGTTCCAGCGAGACAGCCACGAGTACTGAATCGAGCACAAGCAGCGATTCTGCCGAACCAGAGCGCGACTCGGGCACCAAGGCTCTTCCCAACAACGGCGCCTACAAGGGCCTGAGCGTGACCAACCTTGACCTCACGCCAGTGCTGTGCCGCGATAATTGGTGCCCGGGCATCATCGGCAACGTGGTGGTGTACCGAGACAGCCACCACTACACGAACGTGTTCGCGCGCACCCTGGCGCAGGAAATTGAGCGCCAGATGTTCGGCAGCGTGACTGTCGACTAAAGGCCGGCGCGCGTCGACCGGCGCGCTGCGCACCGCGGCTCAGCGCCGGCTAGCCCAGCTGCGCCTGGCTGTGCGCCGCCTGGTTGTGCGCCACCCGAGCCTGCGAAGGCCGGTTCTTCAGCGCCCAGCCCAGGACAAACGTAGGGATAAACATCCAGGCGATGGAGGCCTGCCAGCGAAGCACGCTATGGATAACTCCCCAGTCCTCCGGCACTTCGAAGGCAAACACCAGGCAGAAGTAGGCTAACCACATCCACACGGAATGCATGGGAGAGGACGGCCGCAGCACCGTGATGAGCAGCGGGAACAGCCAGATGCAGTAGTAGCCCTGCACCAGCCCGCTGCACATGAGCAGACCGCAGAACAGGACGCTCGCACTGGTAGCAGCCCAGAAGAATGGGTCGTGATGCCGCCAGGCGAACAGTGCCCACACGGCGCCGAGAGTGACCAGCATCAAGACAACCTTCAGCCCCAGCACTAGCTCGGGGTTCCACCCCAGCTGCAGACCCATGCCGTCCAGCGAGCCATTGTTGTAGTCCCGAGGCTCGCCGATGTACGGCAGCAGGCGCTCGAAATAGTCCCCTGGGCGGGCCATGGTGGCATAACCCAACGCGAAGTACAGGCAGAACAACAGACCAGCCACCAGCAGCACCGCCCACTGGAATGTGAGAACAGACAGCACCGCCAGCGCCACGAACTGGGGCTTAATGCTCAACGCCACGGACAGCACTACCGCGGCAACCAGAGTATCGGGGCGCTTGAGACTGCTCACCATCCACGGAAAGAGCGGCTCATCACTGGCCCGCCGGGCTCGCAGGAGGGACACCGTCGCCAGGATGAAGATGACCTGAAGCAACAGCAAGAAGCCATTGATGTTGGTGTACTTCAAGGTCGATCGCACGGGCTCGGCGAAGAAGAACGTGACAGTCACGAAGCCAGCGCAGACCACCAGCGCGCGGCGCCCCGGTCCCGCCACCGCCCTGGCCAGCAGATACATCGCCAACAGGATGCAGCCGGCCCCGGCAAGCAGCATCACCCAGCGCGCCAGATCACGGCCCGGTAGCCAGCCAAGAGGGCTGATGAGCAGGGTTCCTCCGGGCGAGTACAGATAGTGGGGGTCTTGAGTTGAATAGTCCTCGTCGTACACCGGCTGACCGGAGAGGTACTTGGTGACGGCGTTCCAGATGGGGTCGAAATCCGGACCGGAGGAGCCTAAGGGCTGAAGAACAACGGCCAGCAGCACGGCGGCTCCCGCCACCACAAACAGAAACTTCGCAGCCAAAGACCTGCTCGGGCCACCGTGCTGAGCATCGCCCAGGTAGGACGGGCGAGTCAAAGAGTCAATCAGAGTACCAAGTCTGGAGTGCGCGCTGTCTTTCATCACCCCAGAGTCTAGCCCACGGGCCTGAGAACTCTCAGGCAGCGTGCGGGAACATCTGCGCTTCCACTTCCCCGGCCAACATCCGGGAGAACACGTTCGTCAGGTGCGAAGAATCGCGGTAGACCAGCACATTGCCAATCACACCAGGGCACACATGCTCGTCACACAACCCGTCGGTCAGATCCACATGCGTCACATCCAACCCGGCCAAGCCCTCCAACGCAGGGTTCACATCCTGGAAGGCAGCCTGGCGGGACATGCCGCAGTTCGCGTCCACATCCTCCGGGTCGTACAGGCCATCGGCCACACACAAACGAACATCAATATCGCCGATGTCGTCGTGAGGCCACGGGGTATCGCGTTGCGCCCACACGTGAATCCCGGCGTCGTTGAAACGGGTCACAAGATCCCGCACGCCCGGCGCGAATTCCTCCGGCCCCTTCGTCCCCGGCTCAGGATGCGTGGAAATCAGGTACACGCCCTCCGTGGGCGGGTTGTCCAGGATGTAGCGCGTGGTGGATTCCTGCCATTCGCCGCACTCCGGGTAGTCTCCGCCATCGGAGCGGACGGCACCGCCGCCAGGGTAGCAGCTCATCTTCACCAGCACCTTGACCTTGATGCCGCGCTCCTTGCCCATGGAGTCCAGGGCCGGCAGCATGTGCTCAGCATGGGAGTTTCCGAACAGGTAGATCGTCCGATCGGAATCCACATCGCCATACACGCAGGGGTCCGAGCCGCTATTGCGGTCGTGGGTTAGCACCGGCTCGGCCTCTTCGAACAATGCCGAGCAGCCGTCCACGTGAGTCTTCGGGTACATCGAATCCACGTTCGCGTTCGCGTCCGGGATCGGCGTGGCGCTCGACACCTTCTGCCCGGACAGGAGGTCCTGGGGGCCGGGATACACCTCCGGCTCGGCACTGACCACGGCCTCGGAATCCACGTCCCTCGGGGCCACGGCAACGGACAGACCCACCACCGCGACAGCGGCGGCGGCCACATATGCCGCTCCCAGACGGCGGCGATGGCCGGAGTGGAAGGCTGTTTTCATGTAGGCGGCGTCGAAGAGAATCCAGCTCCGCGAGCGCGGCTTCACGACCTGCCGCAGCGGAGTTTCCACGAAACGGTAGGTCAGCCATGCCAGGCCCAGGGACACAAGGATCGTCCCGATGCCCACCGCCGCGCCCAGGCCACCCGGGATCGTGGCGAAGATACCCATGCCGCTGTGCACGGTGCGGCGGTCATCGCCGGCGAAATAGAACGTCGCGAGCACCAGAAGCGGCCAGTGCCACAGATACAGACTGTAGGACGTTTTACCCAGGAACTGCAGCGGACCGGACTCCAACAGCGCGCGCACGCCCGCCGGATGTTCCCCCGTCGCAGAAGGATTGCCAGCCAGAATCACCAGCGCCGCACCGGCCAGCGGGATCAGCGTGGCAGGGCCAGGGAACTGCTCGGCGCCGTTGAGGAACACGCCCGTCCCCACAATCAGCAGCAGACCCACTACCGCGGCGGGGAGCCGGAACGCATCCATCGCCTTCGGCAACGGCTTCGCAATCACCCACATGCCGAAAATGCCGCCCAGGCCAATCTCCCAGAAACGAGACAGTGGCGAATAGTAATTCCAGCCTTGGTCCGTGCCGTGCAGGTACAGCGCGTAGATGAAGCTCGCGATCGTCGCGACCACCACCAGCGCCCGCAGCGCCGTGGCCGACCAGTGCGCACGCCGGGTCAGCGCCGCAATCAGGGCGATCACCAGCAGGCCGCCGACGTAAATCTGCATCTGCACCGACATCGACCACAAATGCTGGAACAGGCTGACGTCCCGGCTGATCGCGGCGTAGTCGTTATTGTTCAACGCCAGCTGGAAATTCTGCCAATACGTCATCGACGCCACCGCGTCCTGCCCTACCGGACCCCACCTGGCAGGTGAATACACCAGCAGGGCCAGGAGGAAACTGAGCCCCACGACTGTGACCAGCGCCGGGAAGAGACGGCGGAGCATGCGCACGATCGCCTGCACCACGGTGAGGCCCTGTGGGTTCACTGCGTTACGAATCTGAGAGGCGAAGAAGAAAACACCCCCGACGAACAGGAAGACATCCACACCTGAGGACACACGTCCTACGAAGATGTGGAAGATCACGACCAGCGAAATTGCGAATCCGCGTAGCCCATCTATGTCGTTTCTATAAGCGCCCGAGCGGCCAGTGGGGGTAGCCATAACAAAATACAGTTTAGGGGTTTTCTTAGGAACGCACCTAATCCGATGGGGATGGGGCGGCGATGGCGGTTGTGTTGGTGTGGTGTTGGGGACGGGATGGGACGGCCGTAGTGGGGCGTGAGGTGGCGTGGTTGAGAGGCGGGCGTCGGATAAAAATCAGGCGAAGGGGTCATCCTCGGGGTCGGTCTGGGCGCGCAACTCGATGGCGTGGGCAATGGCGTCGGCGCGGGCGGCGCCCCAGTAATGGGCGACGAAAGCGCAGGCCATGTCCATCCCCGCGGCCACACCGGAGGAGGTCCAGCGGTCGCGGTCATGGACCCAGCGGGCACGGCGCTGCCACTCCACGGTGCTGCCGAAACTGGTCGCCCAGTCGTAGGCGCGCTTGTTGGTGGTGGCCCGGTAGCCGTCCAAGAGGCCCGCCGCGGCGAGCAGGGCCGAGCCCGTGCAGACGGAGGTGAGGAGCGTGGCGTTCTTCGCGGTGTCCGTGAGTGCCTGGAGGAAATCTGGATCTTCGATCAGCGTGCGCGTTCCCATGCCGCCGGGGATCAGGAGGGCGTGGCCTGAGGCGTTGGGTTGTGTGGTGTTGGGTTGTGTGGTGCTGGTCTGGGGGTTGCTGGCTAGCGCTGTGTCGGCTAAGGCTGTATCAACTAAGGCGCGGTCAGCCTGGAAGACCGCACCTTGGGAGCTTCTGGCTGGTTGCCCGTCAAGCGTCACGTACTCGAGCTCGAGACCATCGATCTGGGACCAGACCTCCACCGGGCCGGCGACGTCGAGAAGCTCGAAGCCGTCGAAGAGGAGGATTGTGATGTGGCGGGGCGGTTGCTGGGAAGAGGTCTGGGCAGGTTGCTGGGGCATGACGCGCAGGAAACCCTTCTCTAGGATGGGGAAGGAAGACACATGCTTCGAGGAAACAATCATCGAAGACTAAGGATTAAGGAGAATATCATGATTGTCAGCACAACTGCGACTGTTCAAAACCACGTCGTCGATGACTACATCCGCATCGTCTCTGGTGAGACGGTCGTGGGCATCAACATGCTCAAAGACATCGGCGCAGGATTCCGCGACATCTTCGGCGGGCGCTCCAAAGGCTACGAGGATTCCATCGGCAAGGCGCGCGAAACTGCCCTGGCAGAGATGGTTGATCGGGCTATCGAACAGGGTGCTAACGGTGTGATTGGTGTGAAGATCGACTACGAATCCGTGGGCACGGGCGGCATGATGCTGGTCACTGCTACCGGCACTGCGGTGACCCTGCGCCCTGAATAGCTCTCCTATCCAAGGCTTCTACAAAATGTTCGACCAAAACGCCAGATTTGGGGCGAAATCTGGCGTTTTGGTCGAACAATTTGTGAAAGAGAAGTGTGGGGATCAGCGGTCGGCGTCCGCCGGCAAGATATGCGCTCCTTCCTTATCCAATGTCAGCGCAATGGAAGACACATAGAGCCTCTCCCCATCCGGACCACGCTGCGGTGACGCGAGCATATCCGGCCGCTCCACTTCCTCCCCGGTGATCGCACAGGTCAGCGTCTCCGCGCTCGGATTCCCATGCTCATCGAGCATAGGGAGGTCGATGCCATCGGACCGGCGTCGAAGATAATATTTACCTCGCGTGAGCACAGCCATCAGGGGCGTGACGACCACCGCAAGCAGCGCGGACACCAAAGGAGCAAACGCCGCGAGGGGCGCACCGAACGCGCCGAAGAACACGGCCACGGACACGCCACCGGCCAGCAGCACGGAGACAATGCCGACCGGGTTGTAGTCGTGCAGCATCCCACGGCGGAACTCCGGCTGCCGCGGGGACAAGTTCAACAGATACTTGTTAAACACAATGTCCGCGGCGACCGTGAAGATCCAGGCAATCGCGAAATTAGAATAAAAAGCCAGCACGAAACTCAAAACCTGGAACAGGTTGAACTCCATCAACGCCAAAGAAATACCCACGTTCAGCAGGACAAACGTCACACGACCCGGATAGCGCTTAACGCATCGAGAGTAAATGTTGGTCCACGCCACTGAACCGCAATACGCGTTGGTGACATTGATCTTGATCTGCGAAATAACCACCAGGAACACAGCAAGCACCAAAGCCAACCACGGGGGCATAAGGTCAGAATAGAGTGAGAAGAACTGGTTCACCGGCTCAATAGCCAGGTCCGTAGATTGACCCAGAGTCGCAATAATGTACACGCCCAGAAACGCGCCGATGATCTGCTTCGTCGCTCCAAAAAACACCCAACCCGGGCCACCCAGGATCACTGCTGTCCACCATGCTCGCCGATTCTGGGGCGTCTTGGCTGGCATAAAGCGAAGGTAGTCGATGTTTTCAGCAATCTGAGCTACCAGAGACAAGCACACTCCCGCCGCCAGCATCATAGCTGCGAGAGACACACCGGAACCATTTTCCCCTGAGTACTGCATGAATGTCGAGACGGATCCCGGCTCCTTCACGAGCAAATAGACCATTGGGAGAATCATCATGACCAACCACAGAGGATTAGTCCAGGATTGCAGCTTCGCGAGAAACTTCATTCCATAGATCACCAGCGGAATGATCATGAGAGAGGAGACAAGATAGCCCGCCCACAGGGGCAGCCCGAAGCCCAGTTTCAAGCCTTGGGCCATGATCGCGCCTTCTGTGGCGAACAGAATAAAGGTGAAGGAGACAAAGATCAGGTTCGTGAGAATAGATCCCATGTACCCGAAACCTGAGCCGCGGGTAATGAGATCCAAGTCCACGTTATAGCGGGCCGCATAATAGGCCAGCGGGAACGAAGAAATGAAGATCAAGACTGCGGCGATGAGGATTCCGCCGAGTGCATTGACCGTGCCGTGCTGGATTCCAATCGTGGCGCCGATGGAGAAATCGGCCAGGTAGGCGATGCCGCCCAGAGCGGATCCTGCCACCACAGCTGGGGTCCACCTGCGGTAATGGCGCGGCGCGAACCTTAAGGAGAAGTCCTCGGAGGACTTTGCCGCGGCTTTGCGAGCTTCGGCAGCTTGCGAGGCATCAGGCGTGCCTGCGGGTGATGGTCTCGCTGATGCTTTGCCTGATGGTCCGGCAGTTGACGTGTCTGCTGTGTTGAGTGTGAGTGATTGAGTCATGCCCTGCACTGTATGGGGGCAATATTTCACCTCTAGGTCTACTTCGGTAACAGGTGTGTTTCACTCTCGTCCAAAGCGGGGCTCCGTGTTTCAGTTATGTTTCCATAACGGGCGCGGCCACCCCGGGTGCGGCCACCGGGCGCAGCCCGCCCAGCAGGCATGTGGGGCGCAGCCAACCGAAAAAAGTTCGACCAAAACGCCAATTTTGGGGCGAAAATTGGCGTTTTGGTCGAACAATTTGTAAGAAGCTGGGGCTAGACCTGGTCTATCGGCCGGATCATAATGGACTCCACATCCATATGCGCTGGTCGCGCAGCAATCCACCGGATCGTCTCACCGATATCCTCCGCCACCAGGTTCTGCACATCCGCGTACACAGAATCCGCACGCTCCTGGTCGCCCTTGAACCGGTTCAAAGAAAAGTCCGTCGCCACGCGCCCCGGATCCACCTGGCACACGCGCACGTTCCGCTCCGCAAACTCCATGCGCATCACATCGGTCAGCGCCGTCTCTCCGAACTTCGCGGCGTTGTATCCAGCACCGTTGCGGTACGCGCCGCGCCCCGCCACGGACACCACGTTGATCACCTGCGGTGCCTCCGCCTTCTCCAAGGCGGGGAACAGAGCCCGCGTCACCTCCAGCGTGCCCATCACGTTCGCTTCGTACATCCAGCGCCAATCGGCGGCGTCCGTGTCCAGGATCGGCTCCAGCCCGCGCGCGCCGCCGGCGTTGTTGACCAGCAGGTCCACGCCCTGCGCGCCTTCGGTCTCGACGATCTCCTCCACCGTGCTCGCCAGGGCCTGCACGCTTTCCAGGTCCGTCACGTCAGTCTCGGCCACCCATGCTTTCCCACCGAGCGCCTTAATCTCGTCGGCGACCCGATTCAAGTGCGCTGGGCGTCGGGCAGACAGGACAACGATCCATCCGTCCTTCGCAAGCAATTTCGCGGTGGCTTCCCCAATTCCCGCCGACGCCCCCGTCACCACAGCAATTCGGCCGCCGACGGGGAGATTGACGTTGTTAATATCCATGTTGTTACCCATGTCGCCAATCTTAAACCCAGTGGGTGGCGTGGCGGAGTCGCCTCGCGGATCGGCGGTATTGTCATACACGGAGCTTTGTACAGGCGCTGTCACCGGCGCTTTTCACAGGAGGACGCATGCGCACTGGCACGAAAATCGCCGCGGGAGTGGGAGGCGGCGTGGTGGCCACGGCTGTCATCCTGGGCACGGTCGTTGGCACTCAAGCCGCGCCGGAGGCTCGGGTGGGTACGGGCTATGCGGCGCAGGCGTCCTGCGTGCAGCATTTCATTAACAAGACTGGCTCGGGGCCGGATCTGCCGGATGAGCCGATCGCGAAGCTGCTCAGCACCAGCTTCAACATCCCGGAGGATAAGGTGCAGGCCAGTGTGTTTGGGCTGTATGCGTCTGAGGCTTTTTATACCGAGGGGGTGGGGTGCACCGTCGCGGAGGAGCGGCCCGAGTTTAAGAACGAGGTGCCGGATATTGATGAGCGTGTGCGCCAGGTGATCGAGGCGAAGGGCATCGGGCATCCGGAGAAGCCATTGGCTGATGGGGAGGCGCAGCGTGCGGTGGATGCTGCGGTGAAGAAGGCGTTTGAGGTGGACGGCACGCGGGGTGTGGTGGTCGTGAAGGATGGGAATCTGATTTCGGAAGAATACGCGAAGGATTATAAGGCGTATAACGCGCAGCTGGGGTGGTCCATGACGAAGTCTGTGGCGAATGTGCTGATGGGGCGTGTGGAGCAGCTGGATCCGGACTTTTCTGTGCAGGATTCGGCGCTGACTGGGTTGGATTGGGTTGATACTGACAGTGGTATTACTGATGGCACTGCTGATGGTACTGCTGATTCGGACGGTACCGCCGGTAGTACCACCACCTCGCGAGAAAAGAAGGCCACCAAGGCAGACATCACCTACTCCGACCTGCTCCGCATGCAATCCGGCCTGGCCTGGGATGAAACCTATGACACCACCGGTGATGTCGCCCGCATGCTCTACACCAGCTCGAACATGGGCAAGTTCGTCGCGGACAAGGACCTCGAGCACGCGCCCGGCACGTACCGCGAGTACTCCACCGGCTCCACCACGCTAGCGTGCGCCGCGATGCAGGAAAAATCCTCGGTGGCGCAGCGCGCTGGCGTGGCGTTGGCGTGGGAAACGCTGTTCAGGCCGGTGGGGATGGCCAGTGCCATGATTTCCCCCGACGCCCACGGCACACTCCAGTGCGGCTCCAGCGCCTATGCCACGCCTCGTGACTGGGCGAAGTTCGGACAGTTCGTCATGAACAACGGTGTGGTCAATGGGCGGCAGCTGCTGCCGGCCGGGTGGATGAAGTCCTCCTTGACGGAGCATGAGGTGGATGAGGTGCAGAAGAACAAGGATGGCTCGGATCCGGGTCATTACGGTTCCGGCTGGTGGTTGAACAGCGCCACCACGGGCGAGGCGGCCTTCGGCAGCGGGGCTGATGACGCGTACGGCACGAGCGGCAGCGCAAGCGAGAGCGCGGGCACCACCGGCAGCGACGGCACGAGCAGCCGCACGGGCTCAGGCAGCCGGACGCATACCGACGACCGCACCTACGCAGACCTTCCTGCGGATATGTTCTGGGCCGATGGGCACGATGGCCAGTTCATGGTGGTGGTGCCGTCGGAGAATCTGATCGTGGTGCGCCAGGGATTCTCCCCTGGCGTGGGTGTGAGCAGCTCGAAGACTCTGGATATTGTCCGGGCTGCGATCACAGCGACGCACTAGCGCCGTGCAGCGCACTGACGCTGGCCGCGACCCAGCGCTGCGCGCCGAGTAGGCTCCGCGCGACAACGCTCAGCGCCGCGTCGCGCCGCTCGCGGCGCCCGCGCTAGAGCTGCGCGAGCGCCTGCTCCACGTCCGCCAGCAGGTCGTTGATGTCTTCAATGCCCACAGAGATACGGACCAGGTCATCTGGCACCTCCAGCTGAGATCCCTTCACAGACTGGTGCGTCATGGTGCCCGGGTGCTCCAACAGGGACTCCACACCGCCCAGGGATTCCGCCAGACAGATCAGCTTGGTGGACATACAGAACTTCAGCGCCGCCTCCTGGTTGTGGAAGCGGACCGACATCATGCCACCAAAGCCCTTGCCCGTGGACTGCTTGGCAGCCACCTCGTGGCCGGGGTGCGTCTCCAAACCGGGGTACAGCACCTCCTTTACTTCAGGCCGGCCGCTCAAGTACTCCGCAATCGCCAGCGCATTGGAGCTGTGACGCTCCATGCGCACACCAAGGGTTTTCACTCCTCGGGCAGCGAGGTAGGCGTCGAACGGCGAGGCAACCGGCCCCACTCCACCGAGCAGGAAGTCGAGCTTCTGGTCCAGCAACTCGTTGTTGCAGATCACCGCTCCACCGACCACATCCGAGTGGCCGCCGATGTACTTCGTGGTGGAATGCAGAACCACGTCCGCGCCCTGTTCCAGGGGGCGCTGCAGGTAGGGGGAGGCGAAGGTGTTGTCCACGATGAGCTGGGCGCCGGGGATGATGGCGTCGAAGTTCGTGGCGTGCACCAGGTTCTGGGCTTCCTTCACGGGGCTCGCGTTCTCGCCAGCACCGGCAGTGGCACCAGCAGCGCTCTCACCAGAGCCGGCAACCTCGGCCGGGTTCTCGGCATTCGCTGGGTTCGCCGTGTTTACAGCGCCCTCGCCCGGCGCGCCGACACCAGCGATACCCTCAGCTTCCTCAGCATCCTCAGCGACCACACCATTGCGCACATTGTGCGCCTTCACGCGCTCCGCCACGGCCTGAATATCCGTCACCGCCATCAGCGGATTCGTAGGAGTCTCCAGCCACACCACCTTGGTGTTCTCCTGCAGCGCACCGGCCACAGCGTCCACGTCGGTGGTGTCCACCACGGTCAGCTCCACGCCCCACTCGCGGAAGAACGTGTTCAGCAGGCGGTAGGTGCCACCGTAGGCGTCGTGCCCAATGATGACGTGATCCCCCGGCAGCAGCAGCGCCCGCAGCAGGATATCCGTCGCCGCCATACCCGACGCAAACACTCGGCCGTATCGTCCGCCCTCAAGACGCGTGAGCGTCTGTGCCAACGACGCCACCGTGGGATTCGCCACTCGCGCATACTCAAACCCACCGCGAAGGTCGTTCGGGGCATTCTGGGCGAACGTGGTGGACGCCCAGATAGGAACGTTGATGGAACCCATATGCTGATCGGGGGTCCAACCAGCGTGAATGGCGGCGGTGTCGAAGCCGCTGAACTCATGAGATCCGTGAGAATCAGAGCCGTGGGAATCGTGGGCGCTCATGGAAGACCTTCCTTAAACGAGACATCGGGGCTATCAGCGCGCCGGCGCACTAGTATGCGCCGGAGCGAACCACTGTGCGCTGGCGGTCGCCACTGCGCACAGGTACATGAACGCAGTGTATCGCAACTAGACCAAGCTGTTCACTTTAAGGGGAGGTTTATGGAGTGCGAGGTTCGGCGTCGGTCTCTAAAGGATCAATGGAATCCGCAGCACCCGCACGCGGCGCCACCGTCACCCGCGACGCAATCTCCGACTCCGCGAAATAATCAGCCCGCGCCACCGGCTTGCGGCCATGCACCGCGAAATACACGCCCGCAGCCACCACCGTCAGGCCCGCCAACAGCCAATACATCGGGGAAAAGCCCAGCTGGGTGACTACAAGACCCAACAGCAACGGGCCGAAGCCCACGCCCACGTCCATGAGCAAGAACATCGTGGAAATGCCGGCGCCCATCTCCCGCACATCCACCAAACGCACGGAAATCGCCTGCACAGCCGGCATCAGCGAACCATACCCCAAGCCCACCAACGCACCAGCAACCACAACCTGCCAATCAGCAGATACGCACGCCAACAGCGCCAGGCCGGCCACGAAGGACACCAACGCCATGTAAATCACCGCGTTGTCCCCACGCGCATCCTGCACGCGGCCCAGAATGAAACGCATCACCAAGGACACGCCGGCATACGCGAGGAAGAACAAGCTGGCGCCGGTCATCAGGCCGTTGGCCTCGGAGTACGCGTTCAGGTACGTGATCACTCCGGCGTACGCCACACCCACCAGCAGCATGAACGAGCCGATCGGCGCGACCTTCGGGTGGATCACTGACGCCAGGGAGAAGCGCTTGCGTGGGGTGGAGTTGTCGGCATTGCCAGAAGCGGGGCCGTGACCAGCCTGCGCGTCGCCCGGCTCGGGCAGCTTCAACAGCAACCCCAGTCCCAGCGCCACCACGGACAGGCTCAGCACCGTCACGAAGATGGCGCTGTAGCCCACGTGCTGCGACAGCGCCAGGCCAGTTGCCGGTCCCAGCGCGGTCGCCAGCGTCACACCCAACGTGAAGTAGCCGGTGCCTTCGGCACGACGGCTGCTGGGGATCAGGGATTGCGCCACGGCCATGATGGCCGTGGAGGCCACGGCGTAGCTCACGCCATGCAGAATGCGTACAACTATCAGTAGTGGCAGTGATTGTGCGGGGAAATACAGCGCACAGGAAATAGCCACCGCGACCAGGGAAAACAGCAGCGTGCGCTTGTGGCCCATCGCGTCCACGATGTAGCCGGAGAACATGCGGGCGAACGTCGCGCCCACCACGAAGGACGAGGAGGCGAAACCACCCGCAGTGTCAGACGCCTGGAATTGCTGCACCGCATACAGCGCCATCGTGGTGACCAACAGGTAAAACACCATGAATTGCGCGAAGTTCACCAGCCAGGCGAGCACAAAAGTTGGGGAGACGATCTTCTCCGTTTTCGCGGACGTTGTCGCGGATGTTTTCGCGGACTTCGAGGCAGACGTTGAAGCGGACGTTGCGGACACCTTCTTCCTATCTGGGCGCGGCCAGCCCTTGTGCAACAATGAGCAACAAAACCCAGCGGCAGCGCGTCCGACTGGGTTTGTAATCGTTTGATGTACTGCAACTGTAGCACCCGCACACGCGGCGCTTACCCAGCGGCCAGCTTTTTCAGGATGAGTTGATTGAGGCTGATGCCATTCTCCGCCGCCTCGTATGCGAGCGCGCGATGCAGGTCCTCCCCCAGCCTGACCTGCAGCCTTCCGGAATATGTCCGCGTGGACAGCGGCTGTGGCACGTCCGCGCCTGTTGCGGCTGCGCGCTCCAGAACGCGGGCGACGTCCTGTTGTGCGCGGGTCAATGCCCCTTCCGAATCCGACGCCAACACTCTCACATCCGGAAACTCCACCGATGTGCAGAGGAACTGTTCGTGCGTGGGGTCCCAAGCAACTCGATAGCTGTAGTGCTCGGCCTCCGCGCGTGTGTTCGTTGAGTCCGCGCGCGGGTCTGTAACGGTACGGCGCTCGACATCCGCCCGCGCGTCCGTGGAACTGTGTTGCCCAACTCCCGCCCGCGCGTCCGTGGCGGTTTTCCCGCCCGTCCTTCGAACGGTGCGTCGTTGAATGCGGCTGGCTGGTGGCATGGCGTAAGCCTCCTCAGGTGGCTGTGTATAAGGTGCGTTGGTTGCGACCGACTCCTTGAGGAGCAGCCTACCCTGCCTGTCCTACACACAGCTCTACACGACCGCCCCCATCGGAACTGTCCACCATCCCTTCCAGCCCCGACCCCGCGCACAACAAAACCCTGGGCTTCTGACTTCCCAGGGTTGTGCTGACATTCACCACGACACTAGCGAACGTATTATCCATATTGACGGATTAACCAATCCATTAACCAATCTTCTGTGCGGCCGATGCACTCAACCGCAGTGATTTCTATAGTGATGCCTCGACCTTGCAGTCCCATGACCTCGGATTAAAAGCCCCTTAACCATTCCCTGGCAACACTCTGTGAAGAAAAGTGCTGCGCACGCGCGCCCCTACGCAACCCTGTCGCCGCAACGCCCCAGCTCACGAGCCATCGCGTCCTTCTCCGCCTGCGTCACCCACAACCCATACTCATGCTTCACACGAATCTGAGTCGCCACGTACTGACAACGAAAAGCACTGTTCGGCGGGAGCCACGTCGCCGCGTCCCCCGCAGACTTCTTCTGATTCTGCAGCCCATCAACCGCCAGCAAATTCATCGGATCATTAGCGAACTGCTCCCGACGCTCCGGCGTCCACCCCTGTGCCCCCTTCTGCCACGCATCCGCCAACGGCACCACATGATCAATATGCACCGCGTTACTGGTTTTCGGCCCACGCTGAAACTCAATACCCTCCCCGGTAAACGGATCCACCAAATGCCCGCTCAGCACTTTGCACCCTTTCGGCGCCACAATGTTCGTCATATCGCGCGCAAGAACGTCATTGCGCTGATCGCAGCCATTACGATCCACGTCCTTCCACCGCTGACCAAACTGACCACGTTCGTACCCCGTCTTCGGGGCTCTCCCGGCCACGGCCAGCGTCTCCCACTGCGCCCACACGTCCGCCGTGTTCATTCCCGTGATGCCGACCACATGCGCCCATACTTGCCCCGACGCCCGCCTCTCGTCCCCACCAGCCCCCGCCTCATCCTGAGCCTCGGAAGCGCCCTCCCCAGGGCGCTCATCTATATCTTCCGCCGCCTCATCCTGAGCCTCGTGAGCCTCCTCACCAGCAGACTCGGCATCGTGGGTGAGGTGGGGGGACGGTGCGCTGGGCGTCGGATATTCAGACACATCAGAACAGGCCACCGCACACAAGCCCACCATCGCAACAAGAAACACGGCAAGGAAAGAGGTACGCATGTCAAACACTCTAGCGGGTGGCTCCTACACACCCCTCGCATATTCGGACATACGTTCCACGGGCGGCGGGCGATCCCGAGGCGCCGCGACCCATTGGGTATTGTAGATAAAAATATAAGAAGGATGTGATGTCATGAACCTACGCAAAACCATCAGCAACATCGCCACCCAAGGCATCGAAAACCCACAGCTCACCCGACGATTCCTCAACGCCTGGGCACCCCTATTCGGATCCGGCATCCGCATCACCCACGTAGCCGACGACTGGTCCACCGCACGCATCGAACTCAAACTACGCCCCTGGACACAAAACATGCACGGCGCAGCCTTCGGCGGATCCCTCTTCGCCATGACCGACGTCATGTTCGGAACCATGGTCATGGGACGCATGGGCAGAGACTACGAAGCCTGGACACGCACCGGCGAATTCCAATACATCTCCCCCGGACGCAACGGCGCATACCTAGAAGTTGAATTCAGCGACACCATGCTGGAATGGGTACGCAACACCGTCGCCGAAGACGGCTACTGCAACGTGCCGTACACCTCCATCGTGAAAAACAAAGACGGCTCCGTGGTGGGCATCGGGCAGCAAGACCTCCACGTCCGACCACGCAAAAACGCCACCCGCGTAGCCGCCCCGAAGCATGCGCGCGAGCCACGCGGACTGGTCCTGGAGTCCCTGGCCACGGCCGTTGTGTGGCACTGCTTCCGCGACCAACCCGAAATCCTGACCATCCTCATGTCTGAGCAACGACGCATCCCTTCGCCAGAAAAGCAGATGGAACACGTCATCAACGCCGCGCTGGAGAAGTCCACGAAATCCCGCGACGATCTTCTTGCTTTGGGCATTCCTGAGGCGTACTTGCAGAAGTTCGAGCGCTAGGGGTTTCTGCTTTCCCGAATCGAGGGCAAACTGTCGTTGCACGAGGGTGGCCGTCCTGAATCGAGGGCAAACTGTCGTGATTCCAGCCAAATCACTACAAAATGCCCTCAAAAGAATATCTACAGCCGTGCAGAGGCCACGGCAAAAAGCATATGCGCCCTAAAGCTGACTCCCGCCACGCCCCACAACAAGCCTCACAACGAGCCCCCACGACAGGGCCCACAACAAGCCTCACAACGAGCCCCCACGACAGGGCCCACAACGCACTCCACAACAAGCTCCACTAAGCACCCCGCCACACTCCAAGCCCCCATGCACAGCGAGTTATCCACAGCCATTGCGCCCACACGGCGCCTCCACGCGAAGTTATCCACAGATTTTCGCAAAATTCCACAACCCCCTTGTGCACTACTGCCGATTCTTGGCAGGGTATGCCTTATGTGGAGGGATCAACCAGAACACCATCGGCCGCAGAAACGAACGCCGCCGGACGTCATGCCCGTGCGCGCGGAAGCAATCAGCCGTTGGAGAGCCAACAAAGAATTCGTCCGCGTGGGCCGTGGGGTGCTTGTCCCCAAAGACGCCGCCACCGACGGCCTTTCGCAGGTCACGCGCACGCGAGCCTATTTTTTCATCAATCCGCGCAGCGTCGCAACGCATTTTTCTGCGTTAGCACTAGCGGGTTTATCGATGTGGGTTAATGAACAACCAACGTCGTTTCTAACCATTGGAACTACCGAAATTCGTTATTTTTTATCCGACGCCACAATTCCCGCCAATACACTCATCTTACGTCGACGGTCCATGAATACTCGGCGTTTATCTACCCATTCTCCAGACGCTTCATCTCCTGATTTATATGCGTTAACTCCTATGGCTGCCTGCGCGTCTGTGATTGATGCGTTGGAGCATAATCGGCCGAGTGTTGCCCCATGGTTTACGCCTCTCGTTCCGGGGCTGACCAACATAGAGGTGCAGCAAGTGCAGGTGATGGATGCCGTGCGGCGCTTTTTGTCACCTCATGTCACTGAGGAGGCTGCGTTCGCCGAGGCTTTAGGGGTGGTCAATCAAAAGGTATTTAAGAAAGTGTGGACTCTTTCTTCCTCGTTAGCGGATTCACCTCCGGAGACTGCTCTACGACTTTTATCTCGCAGTCGATGTGGATCTAAGTTCGAGATCTTTCCCCAAGTGGAGATTCTGTGCGGCGGTGTGCGCGTGACAGTCATGGATCTGTTGATTGTGGAGGTGGGAAGTGCTTTATGGGCGTATGTGGGAGAGAAATATTCGTTGGAATTAGCGCAGGTAGGAGAGCTGTTACGTTCGTCCAGGCATGTGGGTTTGCAGTATGACGGCCAGCATCATCTTAATCGCGCTCAGCGCGATTTCGATACGCGTTCTAACCTCACGTGCGATTCCTATGGTTTGGTTGTCCAGCGTATTTCTATCGAGATGCTTCGGAGCCTCCCGCTTTTCGACGAGGTGCTGCACCGAAAGCTCTTCGGCCCTCAGGAACTACCCTAACTCCCACGTGCAGCACCTCCTTCTCCCGCTCCCGTGCGGCTTCAGATCCTCTTTCGAGGGCACTGTGTAGTGATTTGGCCAGAATCACGACAATCTGCCCTCGATCCAGGAAAGTGAGACCAAGAACGTGGTGGGTGCGCCCGTGCAACAGCAAGCAAACCCACAACCCAACCCGCCACCACCCCCACTAATTGAACTACTATTGAAAATAGCTTCCAAAACTTTCTAACCTCGTCTATAGTCAGTCTCTCGAACACCATGTTCTTTAACATGATGTTCCTTCTCACCAATGTTCCTTAAGGCCATGCTCTCGGACGCCATGTTCACGAACTCCATGCTCTCGGACACCATGTTCACGAACACCAAGCCCCTGAACATCAAGTCCTTGACCGCCATGCCCCTTAGGACCATGCTCCTTATAAGATCGACGGGAAAACCATGACTACAAAGCGCACTCTTCTGGCAGCCCTCCTGGCCAGCGGTCTCGTACTGACCGCCTGCTCTTCCGAGGATTCAAAGAACTCGAACGGCTCCAACGGCTCCAACAACTCCCCTAACCAGTCCGCTCAGGCCGATGCCTCCCACGAGCACGACCACGCCCACGACCACGAAGGCGATTCCAAGCAGGAAGAGGTTGCAGGCCCTCAGCCTCGCCTGGTCGCAACGTACGATGGCGGCATTCTGACCCTTGACGCGGAGACCCTGGAGGTCATTAACGATACGAAGCTGGACGGCTTCAACCGCCTTAACCAGTTGGGCGATGGCCGTACTGTTCTGGTGTCCACGAAGGATGGTTTCCAAATATTCGACGCCGGCGCATGGACCGAACCGCATGGCGACCATACTCACTCTTACACTGTGACGCCGTCCTTGAAGGACCATACGTATGAAGCGGTGAAGCCGGGCCACGTGGTTGTTCATGAGGGTCGCGCGCTGCTGTTTGGCGATGGCGATGGTTCCATCCAGGACATTTCCTTGTCGGATGTGAAGCGCGCGAATAAGCGTATGGGATTCGCGAAGCCTGAAAAGACCACGAAGGTTCATCCTCACCACGGTGTTGCTGTGGCGTTGCCGGATGGTGGTATGTTGCACACTGAGGGCACGGAGGATGAGCGCCACACTGTGGTGGCTGTGGATAAGGACGGCAAGGAAACTGCCCGTACCGAGGACTGCCCAGGCGTGCACGGCGAGGCTCCTGCGGCTGGCGCGATCACGGTGGGTTGCCAGGATGGCATCGTGATCTTTAAGAATGGTGCGTTCCAGAAGGTGAAGTCCAAGGATTCCTATGGGCGCATTGGTAACCAGGCTGGTTCTGACGAGTCCCCTGTGGTCTTGGGTGATTACAAGGTGGACAAGGACGCCGAGCTGGAGCGTCCTACGCGTGTGACCTTGACGAACACCGAGACTGGTGAGCTGAAGATCGTTGATGTGGAGGCGAGCTACAGTTTCCGTTCCCTCGGCCGTGGCCCGGAGGGTGAGGCTTTGGTTCTCGGCACCGATGGTAATTTGCGCAAGATTGACCCGAAGACTGGCGAGATCACGGGCAAGTACAAGGTGACCGAGGAGTGGAAGGAGCCTGAGAAGTGGCAGAAGGAGCGCCCAACGTTGTTCGTGTTGGGTGATGTGGCGTATGTCTCCGAGCCTCAGTCGAAGAAGCTGCATGCTGTGGACATTAAGTCCGGCAAGATCATCAAGACCGTGGAGACGCCCGAGGCGTTGAACGAGGTCAATGGCGTAGAGGGGTAATCCCGACGCCGCCCACTCCTGCGCTGCCCACCCAATCCAGTGCCGTGCGGGTCGCGCGGGGTACCCGTGTTAATCCCGACGCCGGCCTCCTTCTGAGCCGGCGCACTCCCGCGCCAACCTCACCCCCAACCGAAGCGGCTGTTACTCAGCCGCTTCGTCGCGTTGGGGCACCGCATGGCGTTCGTCGCTTTGCTTCGCTCCGGGGGCTGGGTCGTCGTTCAGTTTGAGCTGCAGAAGCACCAGGTCCAGCCATTCTCCGAACTTGATGCCCACCTCTTTCATGTGGCCGACGTGCTCAAAGCCCAGCTTTTCGTGGAGTCCGATGGATGGCTTGTTGCTGGCTTCGATGGCGGCAACCATGACGTGTTGTCCGCCTTCCCGCGCGCGATCGATCAGCTTTTCCATGAGCGGGACCGCGATGCCTTTGCCGCGCTGGTCGGAGCGGATGTAGATGGAGTGTTCTACGGAGTAGCGGTACCCCTGGTACGGGCGGAAGCGGCCGTAGGTGGCATAACCGACCACTTCTCCGTGAGTGGGGCTGTTGGCGTCGTCGTCCTCTACGACAAACATCGGGAACCCTTCGCCGGTGCGTTTGCGCCACCATTCGGTTCGGTTGTCCACGCCGACAACCACTTCGTCCCAGATGGCGGTGCCGTTTTCGACGGCTTCGTTGTAGATGTCGGTGATGTAGGGGATGTCTTCTAGGGTGGCATTGCGGATGATCATGCTGCCTCCAGTTGTGCTGTTCTTTTTCGGTTTCGAGCCTAGTCAAAATATCGAGTTCTGCGCACAATAAAAGGCACCCTCCTGATGGAGGGTGCCTTTTGTTACCTCAGTAGCGAGGATTGGCCGGTTTAGTGGTCGTCCCAGTGGCCGTCGTGTGCGGCGTGGCGGTGCCCGTCGTGGATGTAGTCCACGTGGTCGCCGTGTGGAACTGCGACGTGGCCGCAGTTGGGTCCGTGCTCGTGGTCGTGGCCCTCGTGGATGTGGTGTTCGGTGGTTTCACACTCGTCGTAGTGGCCGTCGTGCTCGCGGTGCAGGTGGCCGTCGTGGACGTAGTCGGTGTGGTCGCCGTGTGGGATTGCGACGTGGCCACAGTCTGGGCCGTGCTTGTGGTCGTGTTCTGCGTGAGTGGTGCAGCTCATTGTTCGCTCCTTTGCGATCGTTGTTGCTCTACTATTGAAAATAGTGCATGTTCAATAAGTTGTCAATAACGGCCACCGTAAGGCCTGAGCAGGGGTAACACCTACCTCTCCACTTGCCCCCGAGGGCGCGCAACATTTTCAATTAACTTCATCCGCACACGCGCGGCTAGCCGATCCCCGGAGGAGACCACAACAGGACGCTTTCGATCTCAGGCTCATTGAGTATCTCGTCAACCTGCTCTTGGAGATTCGTGCATATGATCACGCGAGTGCCGTCAATCGGGACAAAGTACAGCCATTCATTGGCTTTCCAGCACGCTGTTGTCAGCGTACGCCTCGTTTTTTCAACATCCATCCTTTCGCCGGTACAGAAAGCCGTAGCAACAGCCCATCCATTGACAATCCTTTTATTTACACCCTTAGGTATTTCTCCTTCATCAATAATGTATCCCCCTTCGGGCAATCCCATTATTGGTCGTAAAAACTGCCAGGGAACGTCTAAATCCACATAATCTGGCGGAATAACTTTACGCTCAAATTGGTTATATAAGCTAGATTCGCACTCACCAACAAATGCCTCGCCGAACGGCTTTATAGGATCTAATTGCAATTCAAATCGACGGGCCACTTCTTTCCAAGTAGCACCGCGGCAAACATTATAATCGTCTCTAATATCCACCTCCGGTAGCATTATTACGCAAAATCTGTACTGATCTTTTAAAGCAAGGACAAAGGTGCCATTGAGCATATCGTATGGCAATAGATCAGAAAATGGAATTTCAACTTCATTGTTAAAGTCCCATGTAGGAACGAGAAAAGTATCTAAATCTAATGTATTATTTCTCATCGGGATCCTAATAACAACTCATCAGTTCAGAGTATCCAGGTGCGTCGCTGGACAGGTTTGCCAGGATAATCTTCAGGCTGGAAATCTACCTGCAGGGTCGCCTGCTGAAGCGCGGGAATATCTATCGCAACCCTTAAAGACGAATCGTTATTCTCTTTTACGACAATTGGGCATTTATCCTGAAACTCTCCACTATCATTCAGGCAACTCAGTGTATCGACCAGTTGCGGATTACCAGAATCATCCAGATAGAAATAGGAAATATCCATATTGCGGATTCTATAACCACCAAATTCTAATGTGACATCTCGCACTACTGACTGCATTAGCGGGTCTGGGAATTCTATTTCATCTTCATTGAGCCACAGTTCCGACCGATACTCATGATCTTTATCTATATACCCCTTATCGATAAGAATAACACTACGAGAACTCGTTTTTATCTTAATAGAAGCTTCAGCATTCGAATCGCCGCGAGGCGAGTCCTTCATTGGCTGATTTTTTGCTACACAAGAACTTATGACAATCATCACGCTTAAAATAACGATTGACAACACTAAGTTTCGCCTTGAGTAAAGGTGTCTAACGCCTGGAACATAGTTCATATAATTCCTCTTATTCACAGGTGATTTCACCGTCAGTCTGTCGCACCATAACCGGATTTACGCTTCCCCATCGCTTGCCTTGAATAATGGCCGCATTGTCGAATTCCGCCTTCCAACGGTATCGAGTTCCCTTAGTACAAGGCGTTACAAGCACTATGACATTCGGCCGATTTGAAGTTGCATTAATTTTAGTAGCAGGGTTACCGCGCTTTCCATGATTTTGTTGTATTAGCCACCCGCGCCAAGAGCTTCTTTTGAGAACTCCTCCCAAATATAGTTCGTTAGGTAAATTGTTACACCAGTTTGTAGCTCTAGCATGTATTTCATATTTATTTCTGCTTTTTGCAGTGCCGGACACGTGAGGCTGCCCAGCCTTTCCACCGCAGTCAATATTTGATAGTGTGATTGGATCATCATTACTTTTAATGCGCGGTTCCGCTTGAGCTTGAGAAACAATACTAAAGCTAACGATCACCGCTGAACATAGCGCTGCGAATCTTATCCCAATGCTCATTTTAAACTCCCAAATTTCTTAATCTTCCTCAATATTCCAGGTAAATAATTGACTTAGGTCAGCGCCCACATTTGCGCTACCAGGAACGTACTGGCGAATATTCCCGTTTTGAAATGGCTGTGTTGCCTCCATTCGCTCAATGTCACCCACTGGCCCCACTGGATAGCCGTAGCGGCCTTTTTCATATCCCTCATTGGCCCACTCCAGCAGATGTAATCCAGTTACCTCCCAGGCACCAGTATGCGGAGTCCAATAGATTTTCCCACCAAGAAAGTCGCTAAACCTTCCCTGCCCATCAGGAGTACCCGCCTCATCAGCAACCGGATAACCCAACGGACCCCCCTCAGCACCAATCTCAACCCACCGATCAAAAATCCGCCCCTCAACAGACGCCAACCCCGCCAACGAACCAAACACATGAGCCCGCTGAAAATCCTGCCGACGCCCCACACCATCACCAAGACCATACTCATCACTGACCGGATACCCCATCCGACCAGCCTCCCAACCATTACGCGCCCACACAGCAGAAAAGTGAGTAGTAACCGGATGCGCTCCAGTAGTCGGATGCCAATAAATAAAACCATTCACAAACTCACTCCGACGCCCCACACCATCCGGAACACCCAACTCATCCGACTTCGGCCACGTCAAAAAACTCTGCGGCCCACCCAACTGATCATACTTCTCCCGAATTGCACCACAGACCTTATAAGGACTTGGCCAATACGTCCGACAATCCTGCCCCACCCCACGAAAACCCACACCCTGCCTCTCAGCAGCCTCTTGCACCTCAGCCCGATCCGCCTGCTCCTTCGAAAAACCCCCAGGAATCTCCTCCCGATCAGAACGCATCCCACCGACCACAACCCGAGACTTCGGATCAACAGTAGGAACCCACCCCGCACCAGCATGATTATCAATCACATTATCCCCAAAACCAGCCTCACCAGGCACCAACCCCTCACGACCCGGGGAGACGGTATGAATATTGGCATCCTCAACCACCCCTGCAGCGTCTCCTGTTGCATCATTGGAAACTGTATGTTCTTGAGCGTTGACCGATGCCCCCATACACACCAATACAGCACATACCATTAGTGTTGCGATACACCCGCGCATGCTATGCATGGAACGATCTCCTATCGATATTGGTAGTTCGGTAAACAAATATAGTATTTATATTAGCGCTTGCCTGCCGAAATGTCCATAAGGTTCTTGACTTTCGGCTCTCGTATCTCCGGCCAGCATCGCTCGATCACGCATTCGCCACGAGGTACTCTTCCTCCCCCGCCCACCTGCACAGATACAACTAAACCCCAGCTCATCGCTGAACTGGGGAAAGTGATTGGCGGAAGTAGAGGGACTTGAACCCTACCACCCTATCTATGCAGGTCACAGGCACTATGAGGTCACCTCTCTACCTCATTTTGACCATTTTTTGACCAATCCGAAAGGAATCCACAACCTCATGGCCATCGAGCTACCTCCCCAGGATCAACCAGACACATACAACGGCATACGAAACACGGTGCGAATCCAGGCCATCCACATCGACGGAACAGACCTCAGCAACCCAATCGCACACCTATGTGTCACACCCCATCAAGGGCGTGCATACTGCGGTGACCTCACACGGGGCAATGCCTACTACATCACGGGCTGGAACTACCGAAATGACATAGGCGCCCGGCTTAAGGTAGATAACCGCGGGATCATCCTGCACACGCTCATCGAGGCCATCCCACAATGGACATTCAACCGGCGCCCGCTCACGCTCTGCCCACTCTGCCACACCATGCTGGCCTGCGAAGCCGAAATGATCGGATCACGTGACTACAAAATCAAGGGCACGATCAAAGAAATGGATAAGTTGCCACCACGATAAGCCCGGCGCACTACGCGGGGCTGCTACGCACACTATGCGTATCAGATAAAAGGGTACGCACACAGTGAGTACCCTTCACCTCCCAGCTGACAGACCGGTTTGCAGGTAGCCCGCGGTATGCCTAGGCGGTGTTCAACGCCTTAGACGGCCTTACATCGCGCCGGGCGGGTGCCCTCATGTCTGCTACCGGCCTTCATTGCAGGGGGGGGTGTCGATACGCCACCACCTTCATGTCCCCACATGTGACATTTTCCCTCTCTCTATCGAGCTGCCCCTGTCTACAACTGGCCACGTAAGCCCACAACAGTCTGCTTCACCTCACCTATCATCCAAAATCCCCAGACTCGTACATACCCTTAGCCACAATGCCCTCCGGGGCGCGGGCTGGACAGCCTGGGGGTCATCCCCCCTACCCGGCGTGTGGCCTGCTATTGCCCCGGCGGTGGTGTAGTCATCGAGGCCGGGGGAGCTGATCCGGATAGTATCCGCACACTTTTGTCATGTGACGGTTGTGGGGTGGTGGTCTGCCACCTCATCGAGGGACGCCCGGCGCGGTGGGTGGTTATCCCGGCGCGGTGGGGTCGCGATACGCGATGCCATGAGTGGCCATCAGGGGCGCCCTCATTATCGCTGTGGGCTTCATAGGGGCACCGGGGCTGTGTAGCTAGTAGCTCGGTGGTTTATGGCGCCTGCGGGCTTCACAGCGCGGTTTCGGGGCACATGAGCATGTTTGGTTGATCTTGCCATGTTGTCTACCTCATCGAGCTTGCAAGTGCTTTGCTGCTGTACCTGTTGCCATACCCGCGCCGGGCGGGGCGGGGGACGCGGGGGCGCGCCGGGCGGTGGGGTAGCCCGGCTGTGTCTCATCTCATCGAGCTTGGCAAGGGTTGTGCTGCTTGACTGTCTGTGCTGTCCTGCTGGCCTGCTGTGGAGGCGCTAGGGGGTCGCGATACGCGATGCCCTAGGGATCATCGAGGGGCGCCTGTCGCGCCGGGCTGTGGGCTCGGTAGGTCAGGCGGGGTTGTGGGTTATGCCCTGCTTTATTCGGTGGTGGTTGCTGTGGCTCGGCTGCTTTCTTTGTGGCTTATACATGCGCCACGGCGGTTTATTTCTCTGCTACGGAATTACCGGGGGTTTATCGCCCGGCGCGATAATACGGGCTTTATCGAGCTGTGATATTCCACGGCCTGCAATACCCTTTATGGCTATGCAATTAAGCGACTACACCGCCCGGTGTGCCGGTGGGTGTGGGTTGCTGCCCTGGGGTGGTGGATCGCATGGGGGATCCTTCATGTGGCGGGGGTCATGATAGCCGGGGTGGGGTTGCCGGGTAGCACTGCACCCGGCGCGGTAGCACTACTACGGTAGCTGCTTTGGGGTGGTGTCACTTTTTATTGCACTGCCACCATTGACACCATTGACACCATGCAGGTCACGGGTGGTTTTCACTGCCACCAATGATTGCCACCATTGCCACCACGGGGCTGTTTTCCGGCGGTGGTGGTGGCAGTGGTGTCGGTAGGTGGTGGCACTAAAAACATGCTTTGACCTGCATGGTGTCATGGTGGCAGTGGTGGCAGTGCAAAAAACACCTACTGTGCGTAGTCAGGGTGTAGGTACACGGTCACTGGGAACTGTCTGCCA
Source organism: Corynebacterium zhongnanshanii (assembly GCF_014490575.1). Lineage (NCBI taxonomy): Bacteria > Bacillati > Actinomycetota > Actinomycetes > Mycobacteriales > Corynebacteriaceae > Corynebacterium > Corynebacterium zhongnanshanii. The sequence goes on along the minus strand of NZ_CP061033.1, from coordinate 84,449 downwards.
TGCCTGTCGGTGCGACACTCGGTAGTCTCTAGCACCTTCCCCTCCGCTGCAAGCTCTGCCACTAAGTCCTGCGCTCCGTACTGCCGTTGCTTGGTAGTAAGGCCACGCTTAATATCGAATGTGCTCATATATTCCCCTGCACTCTTTCTACAATTAGCCGGGTAGTGTTTCAATATGTCAAGCACCCGCGCCTTATATTCATCATGAAGTACCGCGTCCTTTTCCTTTTCGTCGCTCATTGCTTTTTCGTGTTTCCGGCGCTGCGCTGCCTCCCAGCTTTTATAACGCACATATGATGAGTGCTGCCATATCTTTTTAGCAAGGTGCCAATCCTGCTCATTCACATCGCCCGTGCGCCCGTCGATGAGAGATAGAGCTACAGCCAGTTTGAGACACGCAAACAGCCGGTGTGAATCCCATTCATGGCTGTGGGCACCCCGCGCTTTGTTGTAGCGCTCTGTATCATCCTCATTCCAATATGCCGGGGGGACGGTGACAGCCCTGGCTTGGTCATTACGATCAGGCACCTTCACATCAAGCGGTGGGGGCGCTACCGGCTTCACCTCAGGCGTTTCGGGATCCTCACAGTCAAACCACGCAAACCGCTGCGGTAGCCCGCTGCCGTCATGCTGTAGCAGACCGTAGCTGTTGCTTGGCTGAACATTGGCAATGCAGGTAAGGCGGTAGCTACCCGCTGCCAGCGACCGGCTAGTGTCTGCGGACGCATTAGTGTTGCCCGTGGCTGCACCAGACCATAGCGACAGTAGTTTAGGGACGGTGACAGACCCCCGGCGGTTTGTCTGCCCTATGAGCTCGGTGATCTCATCGACCATGAGGATCCCACGCGATACGCGGGGCTGTGCTGGATCCTCAGGCGGTAGAAACACACTAATGAGCCCCTCACCTGTCCCCGGGTGAATATTGGCGATATGTTGCACCTGCTCTAGCTGCACGCCCTGCGGGTAGTGATCTTGAATACACACGGGGTGGCCTTCGCTATCGGTAATCCGTAGGGCGTCTATCGCTGCCTTGACAGCTTCACCTTTGCCAGCACCAGACCTACCCACTAGCGCAATGTACATATTCAAGCTGCCACCCCTGGCACTAGGCGCGCCGGGCGGGGCGGGTGTGGTTAGTTCAGGCGGGGTTGCTGCCAGCACATAGGCGATACACGCCCCTAAGACTGCCCAGGGGGACAAGCGCCGGGTTGCACGTGCCCGGTCACGTATGACCTGTAGGGACTTACGCGCCCCAAAAACATCATTGACCTTCACATATTCATGTTCATTTGCCACTGCTGTGCCCATCCTTACTGCTGTCGGTTGCTTGACTACTGCCCGGCGCGGCGTGCCCCGGGGTGGTTGTGGCACGTTCAATGAGCTGCCTAAGCCATCCGGCTTGCTCTAGAACATGGGCTATTTCCTCTATTCCCTGCCCTGCTGCCCGCTGTAGCGCGCTGCCCAGTGATTCCGCACCACGGCATGCCCGCCGTTTTTTGAGCACGTCTATGCGCCTGTGAAGCGTATGCGGACTGTCGATAGTCCCCCCAAACTCACTGGGGGTTGCCAGTAGGGTTAGCAGCTCGGCTGCTTTAGGGGCTGCTGTGTCCATGATCTGCACCGCGTCCACATGATCGGAACCATGCCCGCTGTCGATAGTGGCGTGTACATGCTCCATGATGGCAGTGAATAACTCACGCCGGGGTTCAGGGTAAAAATCATGCGCCACTAGACCGCTGTCTTGAATGAGGTTGTGCACAGATTGTGCAGGGCATGCCAGTAGACAGCGCAACACGGCTAACTCAGGATCAAGCACAGTGTGTCCAAAGGTGCTGCTATCCTGGCCTGTGAGAGCGCTGCTGGTCGCTGCTTCATCCCCCGGGTTGTGCGCCTGGGGGTTTTTCAATTGCCTAGGCATTGCTCACCCCGCTTTGCAATACGGGCGGGCGCGCCGGGGTACTCAGGATCATTCAGCCACGTGTATGCACCCGGGGTGTGTAGGGCTGTGCCGTTGCTGTAGTGGGTAGGGTTGCCGGGTAGCCCGGCGCGCCGGGCGATGATGGCAATGGTGTCTGTCATTTCCGCTGCGAGGGCTTGCACCCGGCTGGGGTGGTCTGCCACGTCGCTTATGTGGGTGCATGTGGCTGTGCACCATGTTGATAGGTAGATGAGCCAATCGGCGTGTGTGGTGCGGAGAGCGCGCATTATGCCACCTCCCAATCTTTATTGGTGGTGGCTACATTGTCGAAAAACTCCTGTGGGTCATACCTTACGGTGCGGTATCCAAATCGCCATGCGGTGATAGTTCCCTTGGCTGCGTGGCGTTGTAGAGTTTTTGCCCCAATTCCCCAACGCTCATAAAACTCTGCTGCACTTAGTAAGCCGTCTGGGATTGGCCTGGATACGCTCATGGCGTTACCTCAGTTTCTAAGCGACTAGGCGCGCTTACGCCCCCAACCCGGCTAGGGGCTGGGGAGTAGCGCACTAGGGACTTTTTCCCTAGCCAGGCTCACTTAGAATTGCCTTTACTGTCCACAATAGCACGAATGGGGGCAATCGAGACGGCATTGCCGTTATCGTCTATTTCGTCTGGCCTGCCCCTCCACAACTTTCTGCAAGGTCGATAACGTAACCCGCTGCTGCCCGGCGCGCCGTATGGCAATAAGCGCTGGCAATAGTTTGCCTGTGCTCACTTTCCAATGGGGGAACTGCCACACGTCAATGATCGACTGCAACTGAACACCACCAATCGGACGCATGCCCTTGGCCTTACTGCCAGTCGGATCCTTCAACGCGCCGGGTTCATCCATGTTTGTATCCCTCTTTGCCCGGTTGGCTGTGAGCTTCACATACTCCACTAGCGGATCCTGCTTAGGGACGTCTATGCCAGGCCGTTCCCACACGCCATGCTCATACTCCACGGGATCCTGCTGGGGGTATTGCCCATATCGAATGGCACCAAAGTTCACATAGGCGCGCATATCAGGCTCATAGTCCATAGGGTTAGGCGCGTGCCCTGCATGTGAATGGACAGCAAACAGTGTTTCCGGAAAGTGCCAAAACTCACGCCGTGGGGTGCTCTTAGCAAAGTGCACATACAGTGTCACGATCACCTTGCCGGTGCGGTCATTGATAACCCTTATCCACCTGTACTCACCCGGGGGAACCTCAAAACCAGGTAAGGGGTCGGAACAGCCGGGGTAGTAGCCTTCACCCTTATCGAGGTGGGTAGCTACCCGTGCCCAGGTTTCGCGTAGCTCATCGAGGCCTGGCCACTCCATCCACTCACTTTCTCCATCGACTGCAACGCGCGTGGGGGGTATCTGATCCCGGCGCGCATAAATATTCCAGCCTGCACCCTCAGGGATAGCGACACTCATGGACTATGCCCCTTTCTTTCTCATCTAGATAACGTCCCCACCGCTGCCAAACTGCTCCGCGCTCACCTTTGCCAGCACTGTCCTAGTGTGCTCAGGGCTCACCTTCATGTACACCTCTGTGATGGTCTTAAGGTCGGTCTGCCCTAGCACTTGTCCAATCTCAGCAGGGGTAGCGCCATTCTGCGCAAGGTGGGTAATCAACCAATTTCGGCCGTAGTGCGGTGTGATCTTGGCTGTCACCCCAGCACGATCCTTAGCCCGTGCAAGAATGTTTCTCATCGAGGTCGCTTTAACGGGGTTGCCCCTGCCGGTGGTAGTCAGGTAGTCACCCGGCGCGCCTGTGAAGCTGTCAAGGTGCGCCTGTACGACGTCATTGAACTCTGTGAAGATAGGCACATCACGTCTACCCGCTTTGGTTTTTGGGGGCTGCTCCACGGCGCGGGTTGCCCCTTTTCCGTCTTGCACATCCTGGATATTGCCACGCACCTGCGCAACCCACTGCGGGGCGTCGGGTGTGCCCTCATTGACTATCTGACTACGTTTCAAGCCCAGGGCTTCACCAATCCGCAGCCCCATGAACAGAAACAGCACAACCGCTAGCTTGTAGCGCTCTGGGGTTGCTGCCAGGATCGCTTGCATGTCCGCCGTTTTGGGTAGTTCCTTTTCCTTTGGTGTGGGCTTCACCCGCGCTGCTTTCACATCCACGGGGTTAGACGGCATAATTTCACGCTCTACGGCTTCATTACATGCAGATCGCAGGTGAATGTAGGCATTACGGTTGGTGGTGGGGGTGGGGAACACCTTGGCCATTTCATCCCACCACGCATACACGTCACGTTTTTTAAGGTCTGCCAGGGGGATAGTGGCTAGCTTAGCCACGCCCGGCGCGCCCTCCACCTCTGTTATCCGGTTACGTATGGTGCGCTCATAGGTCTGTAGTGTTGATTCCCTGCTTTTCCCCCGCTTGGTATCGAGCCACTGCATTACCCACGTGCCTACTGTGAGCTGTTGTGCTTCCTGCGCCCGGCGCGCTTCGGCCTTACTCACCTCCGGTGGTACCCATCTATGCTCTCGGATCGCCTGTAGCTGCTTTTCGCGCTCTGCTGCTGCTTCATGGGCAAAATCATGAAAGCTCCAATACCGTTTCCCGTCCGCGCCTGTGTACCGCTGTCGGTAACGCACTTCACCCTTTTTGGCTCCCTTACGTGTGCTGGGGAACGCGTCTACACCTGGGTAGTTGTTGAGGTTAGGTTTCCTGGCCATGTTGTGTGCTCTCTGCTGGGGTGGTGGTTGTGGTCATCGTGATTATTTTGACCAATTTTTGACCACCGGGGGGTGTTTTTTGACCAGAATGGTCTTGCATGGAATATACTACAACAGTGCCTACACCTGCACAGATACAACTAATCCCCAGCTCATCGCTGAACTGGGGAAAGTGATTGGCGGAAGTAGAGGGATTTGAACCCCCGGTCGCTCTCACGACGCTGGTTTTCAAGACCAGTGCATTCGGCCGCTCTGCCATACTTCCAGGCATTCACACTTCGATTCCCCGCGCCACCTGGCGGCACATGCGAAAAACCTCACGTAGTGAACAGGCACCATGTTACAACACTGGCTTCCCATAACCACAACCACAGCACCCGGGCGAAAATAGCTAGGGTGGGAAACATGACTCACGACAACGCTTCCCACAACAACACGTCCCCCACTACCAACAACACTTCCCACGCCATCGTGCAGACGGAGACCAACGACCCCTCCTCCCTCACCTGGCAGCCCGTCACCAAGCCCACCCCGAAAGACGGCGAAGCCCTGGTCGCGATTCACTTCGCTGGCGTGAACCGGGCGGATACGCTGCAAGCGGCCGGCCACTACCCACCACCGCAAGGTACTACGAACACTATCGGGTTGGAGGCTGCTGGCGTCGTTGAAGATCCCAACGGCGCGCAACGGCCGGACGGATCACCATGGCAGGCGGGTGACCAGGTGGCGGTCCTCCTCTCCGGCGGCGGGTACGCGCAACACGTCACGGTCCCGCACGGCCAGCTGATGCCGCTGCCCGAGGGCTACTCGCTGCGGGACGCCGCCTCCGTGGTGGAAGTCGCCACCACCGTGTGGTCCAACATCATGATGACCGCGCACGTCAACAAGGGCGACCTGGTGCTCTTCCACGGCGGCGGCGGAGGCATCGGCCTGTTCGGCATCCAGACCGCCAAAGCCCTCGGCGCGCGCGTGGCCGTGACCGCGGGCTCGCAGAACAAGCTCGATACCTGCGCGCGCTATGGCGCGGACATCCTCATAAACTACAAGGAAGAGGACTTCGCCGAGGTACTGACAGCGGAGGGCGGCGCGAATGTGATCCTGGACATCATCGGCGCGAAGTACCTGGACTCGAACATCAAGGCCCTGGCGCCGGACGGGCACATCGTCACGATCGGCATGCAGGGCGGCGTGAAGGGCGAGCTGAACATCGGACGCCTGCTCGCTACCCGCGGCACCATCAGCGCCACGGGGCTGCGTTACCGCGATCCGGAGGATAAGGCCCGCATCGTGCGCGCCACCTACGAAAACGTCTGGCCGCTGCTGGCCGACGGCACGATCCGCACGCACGTGGACCGGGTCCTGCCGGTTCAGCAGGCCGCCGAGGCACACAAGGCGCTGCTCGCGGGCGAGGTCACGGGCAAGATCGTGCTGGAGGTGCCGCAGGTTTAGCGGCGCTCATCACGCTGACTGACTGCACCGCCCCGCTCACGCCAGGGACGCCACCGCCCGGATAACCTGATCCACGTCGTAGGCCGTGTTGTGCGGCGAGAAAGACAGCGTCACCGCACCCGCCTCGTCCGCGGGCTCCTCGCCCCATGCGGCCCGGCGGTAGGGATCATCCACCGACGCCACCGCCGCCGCACTACTGTGCCGCCCCGGTCGGACTCGCCGTGCGCGTCGTCCCCCGTCGGCCATCTCGGGGTCGCCGAACACTCCCATCACGCGCAGCAGCTCGGACTGGGAGGGCCGCACGACATCCGCTACGACCCCGTGGGCCACGAGGCGCTGCTGTGCCACGTCGGCGGGGACGGCGTCCACGATGAAGGTGACGCGCGGGATGCGGTCGATGTTGTCGAAAGACGGGTTGGCGTGGAAGTCTCCGTCCACTCCCACCACGTGGACCGTGCCGAGCGCCTGCAGACCTTCTACCGCCCGGCGCGCCAGGCCGCCCGTGTAGGCGTTGACCTGCGGCAACGTTGTTTCCAATCGACGCCGCCTCGTCCCCCGCGCCTCACCATCAAGGGAAGCGAGGTGCTCCACAGCCTCAGGCACGCCACCCAACAGGCCTTCGGATACTCCGCCGATCTCCAGGACGGTGCGCAGGCTGCGCCCGCCGAAGGGGCGGAGGCGATCCATGACCTCTGGGTTGTGGAACACCAGGGCGCCGATCTGCGGCCCGCCCAAGGAGGCGATGTCCACTGCCACAACGTCGGCGCCCAGCGTCGGCAGGTCAATGACGCGGTACGGCGCGATATTGTCTACGTCCACCACCACCAAGGCCTGCGGAGTTTTCTTGCGCACAACTCCGGTGATCGCCGGGATGTCGTTCACCGCGCCGACGTGACGGTTGGCGGCGCCCACGGCCACGAGGGCGGTGTGCTCCCCCACCAGTTCCGCGAATTGCCAGCTGGGCAGCGCACCGGTAGCCAGTTCGGGCTCGGCCCAGCGGACATGCGCGCCGAATAGGTCGGCGGCGCGGGTCCACGGCGTGATGTTGGCCGGGTCATCCACGCGGGAGAGAACAACTTCTTGGCCCAAGCGCAGCTTGTGGCCCATCACTTGCGCCAGCCCATCCAGCAGCGCTGCGCGCGAAGGCCCCAGGATCACGCATTCGGGGCGGCCTCCCACGAGGTCGGCCGCTGCCACTCGGGCGGCATGTTCAAAGGTTTCCCCCAGGCGTCGCCCCGGCTGCTCAGTACGGGAGTGGAATCCGGATCCCACTTCGATCGGCTGCTGCAAGTTGGAGACTCGGAAGGCCCGCGCCACAGCCGCGGAGACCTTCTCGGGAACCTGGGGGTGTGACTGCGCATTGACATAGGTCCATCCATCCGACAAGGACGCATAGAGGCCGCGCACCCTGGGATTATCGAACACACATCCTCCTCATTGGTCCTGCGCTGCAGACGTGCCATAGCCTGCCGCCGATCGACGTCCTCATGATCTTAGCGCCTCACTCCTACATTCGTAATACCTCACGTATGCAGCCGCTCCCCATCACTATCGACGCCGTCCGGCCCCCTCCGCGCCCACGCCGCCACACGCCTACCGCGTGAGAATTCCTAAGAATAAGGCACCGCGGGAGTAAATTAGGTGCAATGAGTACTACGCCCACTCCTTCACCCGACTTTGCGCGCATGACTGCGCAGACGGATGCCTCGGAGATCCCCGCGTCCCGCTCCCAGACCTTCGGTGCGTCGTGGCGCGACTTACGCCAAGGCTTCCAACAACGAGAACTGTGGCTGGCCCTGGGTTGGCAGGACATCAAGCAGCGGTATCGCCGTTCCACGCTAGGCCCCCTGTGGATCACCATCGCCACCGGTGTGATGGCGCTGGCTCTGGGTCTGCTGTACTCCCTGCTGTTCCAGCAGGATATTAAGGTCTTCCTTCCCCACGTGGCGGTGGGACTTATTCTGTGGGGCTTTATCTCTGGCTGTATTAAGGAGGGCTCCGAGGTCTTCATTGCCAATGAGGGGTTGATTAAACAGCTTCCCTCTGCACTGTCGGTGCATGTGTATCGCCTGGTGTGGAAGCAGTTTCTATTCTTGCTGCACAACCTGGTGATCTGGGTGATTCTGATGCTTATTTTCCGGCCGCATTTGGGCTGGGAGTTGGCACTGGCCATTCCGGCGATGATCCTTCTGGTTATTAATGGCGTGTGGGTGTCCATGTTCTTCGGAATCATTGCCACGAGGTTCCGCGATGTGGCGCCGCTGCTGGATTCTTTGGTGCAATTGGCGTTTTACATGACACCTATTGTGTGGACCACGAAAACGCTGGAAGAGCAGGGCGGTGAGGTTGCTCAGCGCGCGAAAATTGCGGAGCTGAATCCTCTCTACCACTATTTGGAGATTGTCCGCGCGCCGATGATCGGCGAGCACCTGGAGACGTATCACTGGTGGATCGTGCTGGGCTTCACCGCGGTGGGCCTGGTGGCTGCGCTGCTGGTGATGCGCCGTTGGCGTTTCCGCGTGAGCTATTGGGTTTAAGAGAATACAAGCAGGACAAACTGGTCAGGACTTTTCATTATGGTTTCCATCGATACCTATAACGCCTGCGTCGATTTCCCTATTTTCGACGCCAAGACTCGCTCCATGAAACAAACCGTCCTGGGCGCGGCCGGTGGTGTGATCGGCAAAAACGCGTCTAATACAGTGATGGTGGAGGCCTTGCGGGACATTAATCTCCACCTCCAGGATGGCGATCGCGTGGGCCTGGTGGGCCACAATGGCGCGGGTAAATCCACGCTGCTGCGCCTCTTGTCTGGAATCTACGAACCTACCCGCGGCTCCGCTGTAGTGAAGGGCCGTGTGGCGCCCGTGTTTGATCTTGGTGTGGGCATGGACCCCGAAATCTCTGGCTACGAGAACATCATTATCCGCGGCCTTTTCTTGGGCCAGACGCGCCGTGCGATGCACAAGAAAATGGACGAAATTGCGGAGTTTTCCGAGCTGGGCGATTATTTGGCGATGCCGTTGCGCACCTATTCCACGGGTATGCGTATTCGCCTGGCGTTGGGCGTGGTGACGTCCATTGACCCGGAGATTCTGCTTCTGGATGAGGGCATCGGCGCCGTCGATGCCGCGTTCATGGCCAAGGCTCGCACCCGGCTGGAGGAGATGGTGAAACGCTCCGGAATCCTGGTGTTCGCTTCCCACTCCAATGAGTTCCTGGCGCAATTGTGCGATTCCGCACTGTGGATCGACCATGGGGAGATCCGCCAGCATGGCGCCGTGGATGACGTGGTGGAAGCCTATGAAGGCCCTGAGGCTGGGGCGCACGTGCGCACGGTGCTGAAGGACTTGGGGCGCCGTTAGCTCGCGCCACTCGTTGGCGCACGGGCGTATGCTCGACCCTGACCCCGAGACATCAACTCCATCAAACAACGCTCGTGCGGCATCCCCGCACAGAAAGCGGAGCTCAAGCGTGACACATCCAGACAACAGCAGCGGAAACACTCCCGACCAGCAGGAATCTACCGGATCGCAGGCCTACGACACCAAGGCATGGCTCGAGCAGTACACCCCCTGGACAGCACACACCATCGATCTGGATGACCCCGCAGACAACCCTCGCGGCTTCACGCTTCCGGAGATTTTTTGGAATGGCGTGCGCGATTACTCCACCCGCACGGCGTTTAGTTTCTTCAACAGGTCCAGCACGTATGAGCGCTTCGGCACTGAGGTCGCCACAGCCGCGGCCGCCCTCCAAGGACTCGGCGTGCGTCCGGGAGACACGGTGGCTCTCGTTCTGCCGAACTGCCCCCAGGCGCTGATCGCCTTCTACGCGGTACAGACCCTAGGCGCGATCCCCACGCTGCATAACCCGCTGTACACCGCGAAGGAACTGGAGCACCCCTTCCAGGATCACGCGGCGAAGGTTGCGTTTTTCTGGGATAAGTCCGCCGATGTTGCGGAGAAGATGCGCCTGAACTCCCCTGTGGAGACCATCATTGCGGTCACGTTGATGGACGAGATGCCGTGGCCGCTGCGCCAGGCATTGAAGCTTCCTGTGCCGGCGTTGAAGAAGGCGCGGGCGAAGCTGTCGGGCCCGGCACCGGCGGCGTTGGCATGGACGGAGTTCATGAAGCGTGGCGAGGACAAGGCCGGCCAGATCCGCGCGGACGGCCTTGCCTACGCGCAGACAACCAGCGGGCAGAAGATCGAGGCCCAGGATCCGGCGCTGATCCTGTACACCTCCGGCACGACGGGCCAGCCGAAGGGCGCTGTGCTGACTCACCGGAACCTCATTGCGAATCTGCGCCAAGGGCTCGCCTGGGTCAAGGGCCTAGGCACGGGTCCGAAGCCGGAGGTTATGCTGGCGGCGCTGCCGATCTTCCACGCGTACGGCCTGACGATGAACATCACCATGGCCCCGTTGATCGGTGGGCATCTGCAGCTTCTTCCTGCGCCGGAGATGGATCTGGTGATGAAGGTGATGAAGAAGAACATGCCTACGTGGATGCCGGGTGTGCCGACTCTCTACGAAAAGATCATGGAAACCGCAGACGAGCAGGACATCTCCATCAGCGGAATCCGCGCCAGCTTCTCCGGCGCCAGTGCGCTACCCGCCTCCACCGTAGAGAAGTGGGAGCGCCTCACCGGCGGCAAGATCGTTGAGGGATATGGGCTGACGGAAACCGCGCCGATCATCGTCGGTAATCCGATGGGCCGTGGCCGCGAGGGCTACATCGGCGTTCCGTTCCCCTCCACGGAGGTGCGCATAGCCGACCCGAATGATCCTGATGTCACCATGCCGGATGGCGAGGCGGGGGAACTGCTTGTCCGCGGGCCACAGGTGTTCAAGGGATATTTGAATAAGCCCGACGCCACAGCCTCCGCCTTCCACGGCGAATGGTTCCGAACAGGCGATATGGCGGTGATGGAGCCTGACGGCTTCATTAAAATAGTCTCCCGTATTAAGGAGATGATCATCACCGGCGGGTTCAATGTGTACCCCGCGGAGGTGGAAGAGGTGTTGTGCGAGCATCCGTCCATTGATCAGGCCTCTGTGGTGGGCATTGAGCGTGGTGACGGTTCGGAAACCGTGGTGGCGGCCGTGGTGTTGGCGGATGGCGCCACCGTGGATACGGCCGAGTTCCGCGAGTTCGCGGCGGAGCGTTTGACGCGATACAAGGTACCGCGTCGTTTCCACGCGTTCCGTGAGCTTCCTGCGGATCAGTTGGGTAAGGTCCGCCGCCGCGAGGTGCAGGAGCTGGTAGAGAAGACTGAGCGGGAGAGCTAGCGGGAGAGCCTTAGCCTAAGAACAACGTACAGTGTAGTCCTTATCAACGGGAAGCACGTTCATCACGACCATAAATGATTCCCCGAACCGTTTAACATAGGCTTTTTTGGGAATTTCGTTATATCCACGCAGCCTGATGAGCTCTCCTACGCATTCTGGGTTCTTAAGATCCACAGGTAAGATCGCCTGCCCGTTGTCGAACTCGGTTGGCCGGGCGACCACGAAAGCTTTGCCGTTGTCGTATGTTACTGAGACTGGGTTCGGCCCTTTAACATCAAGCTGATGCTTGTATATGAGCTTTCCGGTGTTCAAATCCGTGGCCGTGAGAAAGCTTTCGCCATCAAGGCTATAAAATACATCGCCTTGCACTACATCGAACCGCGACAACGAGGGGTATTCAACATCTACTATGGTGCTTGGACTTCCAATGTGTAATCCTTGCTCTCCTTCTAATACTGGGAACGCAAGTCGTTTACCATCGGCATCATGACCGAGTATATAGCCCTTTTCTAACCCACACGGCAAAAGACTTGCAGAAGATGGACGCGAAGGAAGAGATTCAGCCAATTCTATAGCAGTTGGCTCGCCTCCAAGGCCCCAAGTTTTCACCTTCAACGACCCTTCACCAAACTCGTCTTTTTTATCGTGTGGATCAAACTCAATCCACCGGATCGTACCATCATCACATACGGTCAAGGCATCAATATCTCTGGGAACATCGAGCGTTCTCGATTCTTCTGAATTGGCAACAACAATTTGAGTCTTGACTTCGCCAGCTGCAGGCGAATCATGAAAAGAAAAAGCAGCATATTTTCCATTATTTGAGACCCTTGAGGAAGACTGCAATCCAGCTCCCAACTCTGGAACCTCGAATCTCTGACGCTCATTCAGTTTATCATCATATATGATGATTGAATCTCGATCTGGCGCGACAAAGCCATCACTTATCCTCTCTATGGAGGGAAAGTACGTTGGGGCGATCGAATGAACTCTCCCTCCCGAGCCATCCTCCGCAGACCAGAATAAATTATTCTTATCTGCGCGGTTTAGGGGCAAGGCCGTTTCCGTAGAAATGCCGACGAACGTCCTCGCTGTAGCCGAGTCAGATTCAGGGACCGGAACCTTTTCTGGACCACTGCTCCAGATATACACAGCACCTATTACGAGACCTAATGCAACAACTGCAGACAGGGCTATAAAGGGTAGCCACCTAGTCAACTTACGACGTCGCGTCATCTGAAAATCCTCGTATTATGAGAATCCAGAATATCCTTAGGGTAGACGGCAGGTTGATAAGGCTCGTAAGGGAATTTCTCTCCAATGTCTAGTCCTCCACCAGAGGCATGCTTATACGCAGCCCACACTAGCTGAGAACAATTATATGAATCTCTATCGATCTTTCCGATGCGCGTAGTTGCAAAGTTACTCTGATAGCCCTTGCCTACTTTACTCTCCGCCCATGTTGCCGCACGTTCCCTGGTTGAATTATCTGTGTTCACGGATAAATACACCGGCTTACACACTCCAATGCGTTCTTTCCCTACCAGGCGCTGTACGCCTTTCTCTGGACTTACCGCCTCTACAGTGGCAATCTCTTCTGCATCTGCTTTTCCCGAGGTAACAAATATTCCATTGTGGCCATGGTTTATAACTTTATACCTCACAGCCTTTGAGTAAAATAGATCGCCTCGATTGGTCCGTTCGTTACCCGGCTTAACAAAGTCAGGAGGGGTACATGCTCTACTGAGAGTAAACGAGTCTTTGCGCACTATTTGGTCCGGATCTATCCCATACTCATCAGGATTGAAAGAATCAGTGAAGTCAAGAGATTCTTGTCCACGGCGGAAGGCTTCTAGGAATCCTTCCCTCACATCGATACCATGCGCCTTAAAGTCTTCTTCAAGTTCTTGATAGAAGGCGTCGATTTCTGCTTCGTCTATCTCGAGTAGTTGCGCCAACTCGGGCACGGGGGACTCGTAGCCATTGAGCTTGCCGTTTTCAAAGGCTTGGGTAAGACGAAATGCTCCGTTAGACTCTGGCGCACTTACCGGATAGCCCAATCTACTTCTTTCGTAGCCCATCTGTGACCATTGGGTTAATACGGAACCGAGAATCTCATGTGCCCCATGACGTGGATGCCAGTAGACCATTCCCCCGGTAAACCGACTAAACCGTCCCTGCCCATCAGGAGTACCCGCCTCATCAGCAACCGGATAACCCAACGGACCCCCCTCAGCACCAATCTCAACCCACCGATCAAAAATCCGCCCCTCAACAGACGCCAACCCCGCCAACGAACCAAACACATGAGCCCGCTGAAAATCCTGCCGACGCCCCACACCATCACCAAGACCATACTCATCACTGACCGGATACCCCATCCGACCAGCCTCCCAACCATTACGCGCCCACACAGCAGAAAAGTGAGTAGTAACCGGATGCGCTCCAGTAGTCGGATGCCAATAAATAAAACCATTCACAAACTCACTCCGACGCCCCACACCATCCGGAACACCCAACTCATCCGACTTCGGCCACGTCAAAAAACTCTGCGGCCCACCCAACTGATCATACTTCTCCCGAATTGCACCACAGACCTTATAAGGACTTGGCCAATACGTCCGACAATCCTGCCCCACCCCACGAAAACCCACACCCTGCCTCTCAGCAGCCTCTTGCACCTCAGCCCGATCCGCCTGCTCCTTCGAAAAACCCCCAGGAATCTCCTCCCGATCAGAACGCATCCCACCGACCACAACCCGAGCCTTCGGATCAGCAGTAGGAACCCACCCCGCACCAGCATGATTATCAATCACATTATCCCCAAAACCAGCCTCACCAGGAACCAAACCCTCACGACCCGGGGCAACCACATCTGCAAAAGGATTAGTGACCCCGGCCGCGTGCTTCCCCTCGTCAGCAGCAACAGTAGGCACGAGCCCCATCACCGCGACCACACTCGTCAATAGCGCTAAACATGAACGTTTTACCTGCATGACCTACCCACACTCCTCAGTGGTTAGTATAGAAGTACTACATAGACGCCATGCTAACAGACAGCACACAGGTTGCGCACAGGATTTTCCAAAATTAAAGTTCATGAGCTTCTCAAACCATGCAAACGCAGCCTGATTGACCAGAAAGCCAGACACTTCCCCCGTGTCACACAGCATGAACTGGCGGAGTATGCGCGCAGTAAGGGTGGCGACATGGCACACTAGAAGCCATGAGTCTTCGCACCACCGATACAGTTGCCGCAGTTATTGTCACCCACAACCGAGTGGACCTTCTGCGAGCCTCCCTGACTCAAGTAGCGAATCAGGAAGGGGCACATGTCCAGCACATCATCGTAGTGGATAACGGCAACGATCCTGCGGTCGAGGCACTGGTGACAGAAGTTGCGGGGGAACGCGCCCACTACGTGGGCTCCGCGACGAACTTAGGCGGCGCAGGCGGTTTCGCTTTAGGCTTCTTAACCGCGTTGCGACTGGGCGCGGACGCTGTATGGTGCGCCGATGACGATGGTCGGCCCGAAGGCCCCCATGTGTTGGCAACCCTCCAAGCAGTTGCCGCCAAGGAGGGGCTAGATGAGATCAGCCCGGTGGTCTGCAATATCGACGACCCAGACAAGCTGGCGTTCCCCCTGCGACAGGGAGTGGTGTGGCGTAGGCGTCGGGATGAATTAGACGGTGACTTCCTGCCTGGAATCGCCAGCCTCTTTAATGGCGCATTAATCAGCGCACGGGCGATGGAGATCATCGGCGTGCCGGATTATCGCCTGTTTATCCGCGGTGACGAAGTGGAGTATCACCGCCGCCTAGTGCGCAGCGGCTTGGCATTCGGAACGTGCCTGACCACGGCGTATCTGCACCCGGACGGCAGCGACGAGTTTAAGCCCATTCTGGGTGGGAAGATGCACACGCAATATCCCGATAGTGATTTCAAACGATACTTCACGTACCGCAATCGCGGCTACATCATGAACCAGCCGGGAATGCGCCGGCTACTTCCCCAAGAATATGCCCGCTTTGCGTGGTTCTTCTTGGTGCAAAATAGGGACGTTAAGGGCTTTCGAGAGTGGTTCAACCTGCACAAGGCAGGTCGCCAAGAGCGCTTTAACCGGCCCAGCTAATCCGCTATCTTATGAAGTCCCTCATCAACTGAGGCCACGCATCCACGTCCTCCGGCGTGCGAGCAATATGCATCTGCGCATGCGGCAGCACCTCCGCTAACGTTTCCGCGCTCTCCACAGGGTGGCCAGCATCCCCTACCCACCCAAGAATCAGCACGGGGCACTCAATACCCGCAATATCTTCTTGAGGCGGAAGGTTCGCGCGGGCGGCCCCGCGGTAAACAATGGGAAGCATCGATTCCAGAACATCGGGAGCCGTGTGCGGCCGATCAGGACGTACTGCTGGAGGAAGAGTTTCCTGACGTGTGTACTCGGAATAGGCCTCCAGGCCATGCTCCTCCACATACGCGGCTGAAAGCTCATATCCGTGCGCCCGCTCGCTCCGGGTGGACCAGATCGTGGGCGGAATACCTAGAATGAGCTTGTCGAAAAGACCTGGATAGCGAACCTGGGCTGTCAACAAGGTCGCACACCCCATTGATTGGCCAATGCCCACCAAAGGGGCAAAACTGCCCGCATTCTTGTCGATACATTCAGGCCATACCTGTCCCAACACCCCATGCAGCGTCTCGGCTAAAGCGCCCCACACAAAGTCATCCTCAACGGCCTCGGCCCCATTAACAAGGCGGGTTTGCCCGTGACCCGGCGCATCAAAGCGCAGTCCTTCGAACTCCCCCAGAGAGGACAGAAAGTTCAAGCCCAACACCTGATCGCGCTGCATGGAACTGGTGAGCCCATGAAGCTGCACCACCCGAGGCCGATCAAGGGAGTGAGAGTGTTGGGGGTGGAGGCCGGCGTCGGAAAAAAGATCATAGGCGATACGCCACTTCCCCACGGTGAGTTTCGATAATGTCAACGCGCCTGACCCTTCCCTGAAACATTTCCTACCTAGTGTCTCCATTATGCGACTAACCACGATTAATACCATGCACCTGCGTCCAGGCAGCGTGTACGCCTATGGAGTGAAAACGCAAGCAAGGACGGGAATAACATCGCCGCCGATCAGTTTTGACCAGCGGCAACACTGTGCGCGGGGTCCTCGCGCTGGAAGCTGGATGGCGGTCAGTTTTCGACTCCCCCGAACAGCGACCCTGGCGCAGATTTCTACCGCGTACCATCACTTGATCACTCAGCACGGCACGTTGCGGACAGTGGTGGTTGATCCGAACAATCCGCTGCTGCACGTGGTCAATGTGTATCCAGGAACATGGCGCCTGGAAAAGGGTACTTGTGCCGACAACTGCTCCGAAGCGTCAGATCCGCGGCTGATCCTCCGAGATATTTTCGACCAGCAGTGTAATCCCTTCGCGAGCCCATCGCATCAATTATGTGTGGTTGTTCACGATAGCCCTCATGGCCGATTGGATAGCGAAACAGTTACTGGCGGTGGCAAGCCGGGTGTCGATTATGTGGAGGACGCGACAATCGTGCTCGGCTTCGATCACTCTCACTCAGACGCCTGGTCTCTACTTCTCACTATTCGAGACTTCACGACGTTGCTTGATGCGATAGTACGTGGCAATGACCCGGCCGTGGCCCTGGAGCCCACGTTGAGCTTCGGCGAACATTCTCAGCAGCTTCTAGATCGCAACGAGGCACCGAGGCATGTTGTCGAGAAGTGGCATGAGCATCTGAAAAGCGGGCACATGCCTGTGTTTCCCGGCGATCTGGGAGATATATCCCAGCCTCGAGATCAGGTAGTGGACGTCATCGAAGTGTTGGATGCCCAAGAGTTAGCTCGCTTTGAGGATGTCGCGGCCACACGGAACTGTTCGATGTTGGGGTTGGCAGTGGCGGCGATGGCGCCAGTGCGTGCTGTGTTCCCCATTCATTCCCGCCGACAGCCTTCTACCCCTGCTGGGACGTGGGAGAATGCCCTAGGGTGGTTTATTACGAATTCAATCCTCGATTGTCCAAAGGTCAGTCTAGATCGCGAAGGTGTGTCACGGGTCAAGGAGGCTATCCGAGAATCTATCCAGCTAGGGTCCTATCCTCTTGCGCCGATTATGGAACCGTGGGGTGGTGCGATGCCCCCAACCGATGGAATGTTCGCACTGTCCTGGCTGGACAATCGAAAACTTCCAGTCGATATCGAGCCAGGATTAGAGCCTCAGCATGTATCTGCAGATATCAAGACTAATGGCGTGATGGCATGGTTTGTCACCAATGACGATGGGATGCATTTACGGATCCGATATCCGGATACACCACAAGCCCGCCACTCGGTTCCAGCGTGGTGCCAAGGCGTGGTCGCCACCATTCGTTCTCAGTGCTCGGAACCGCAGTGTGAGGCTCTAGTTGTCTGACAGTATTGGGCGCTAATTCTCTGGCTTCACGCACTCGATCGGCAGGACTACTTTTTGAAGATCACGAACTTCTGGATCAGGAAGTTCAGAACCGTCGCGGTTCCCTGAGCAATCACAAAGGAAATCAAACGCACCCAAAACGCGTTCAGATCGAAGCCTTCCAACCACGGAATGCTGATCTTGTACAGGCCCCACTGCACCACGAAGGTCACCAGATAGGTGATCATCGTGATGATGAACCGCTTAGTGGATGCCTCCGCCTGGAACGTCCATCGCCGGTTAATGAAGTAAGCCGTAAGCGTCCCCAATACAAAGCCCAGCGCCTTGGCCACACCATCGCTGAAGCCGCACACAAATGTGAAAAACGCCGTAGAGCCAAAGTCTACGATGGCAGAAAAACCACCCACCAGTACAAACTTCACCAGTTGTGAATCAAGCAGGGCAACCAGCTTTTTATCCATGTTCTTGCCTCCCACGGCTCGTCCCCTAGCTATCGCCCTGTGCGGTACGCGGCGCCACGCGCTTCACAGCCTTGACCGTGCCAGGCTTGGCCTTCACGTTCCGGAACGTCCACAATTTGTTGAACACAAAGTTCGCAGGCACGGCAACAATCACACCGATGCAGTTACCCCAGTAGGACTTAGTGCGCAGCCCAGTGGAATTATCAAAAATGTCACTCGGCAACGCAATCGGCGATTCGGGATTCACCAGAGCAGTCTGAACCATAAGGGTGATGATCAACCCAAACACGCCTACAGCCATGAAGAGAGGAAGCTGCTTCCACCAAGCATTCTTGTGCTCACCTTTGAAGGTCCAAAAACGGTTCAAACAGAAGTTCCAGATATTCGCTACAAGAAAAGCCACGATAGAAAACACGTGATACCAGCGCATATGAAACTCACTGCCCAGGAGATTCATGAACGGGTCTTCCACATGAATATCCCACCCAGATTCCGTGAGCTTCTTCGCCAACACGAACACAGCCTGGTTCACCACAAAGCCAGACGCTCCCACTACGCCAAACTGTATGAACTGACGGAAGATGCGCCGCTTACGCCCCACCACTACCTGATGGGCGGTCTGCTCAATGCTGGTCATATGTTCTTTTCGCGTCGACTACGGGAAGGCTAACAGTGAACCTACTGAAGCTCACTCAAAACTGAACCTATCTTAGTGCCCTGCGCCCAAAAGCCCTATCTTTTCCGCCCCGTTTCAAGAAACCGGCGCCTCAAACGGGAGGCCTGAAAGCTCAGAATAGAGAGTCATCGTGGCGCCCAAGCGGCGCACGCGGACCTTATCGAAAGCATTCCACTCCCGAATCCACCCACGCAGTGCTCTGGCAAACGCCAGAGCACTGCGTGCTGCCGCACCGGCGTTACCCTCGAGCCCTGGGATGGGCGCAACCTCTGCCTCTTCCCACTCTGGAGGTGCACCCCACGAAGGTTGCTTCTTGTCCGGAAACTCCTCAGAAAAGTCCTTCCTAGCACGGTCAAACCACTGGTGCGCATTGTCCTGAACCGCAGCCCAGTCAATGATCTCCTCGTCCTTAAACCCAGCAGATTCCAGTGCCGAGCGCGTGGCAGCATTCACAGGCAACACCGGGTAGCGGATGACCGTCTTCAGCATCGTAAGCGGGTCATCGCGCCCCTCAATCCAGTCTGCATCCGCCGCAAAACCCTGGATGCCATCCTGCCCGATAATCCACGCGCCGCTGAAGTCGCCCACCTGAACATCCGGGTCAGTCTCTACCTGCCAGATCGCCCAGGTCCCATCCACCACGCAGGCAATCATCACAGGATCTACAGACGCAGACGTGGTCGACATGCTAGCAACCTGACCGGACGTACTCGTGGAATCAGTCATGACACCCATTAATACTCGCGCAAGCTCTTTCGGTCGCCAGTGCTATGACGATGCGCAAGCTGGCGTCGATCTTCTTCACTACGGCGAGTAACAGGATCAGATCCATCCCAGCACTCCACGTTCTTCGCCTCCGGCAGCATGTCACGATGGAACACAGGATCCACGCCGGTACGTCGCTGCTCGTTGTAGTTCTTCAACAGCTTGATGGCAATGCCAGACAACGGCACGATAGCGCACACGTTCAGCAACACCATCACCGCCGCACCGGTATCCGCCAAGTCAAACACGGTGCCCAACGGCGCCACAGCACCGTAGAAAACAAAGGCAAGAACAACCAAGCGGTAACCCCACAACACGCTCTTCTTCTCGGACAAGTATTCCACATTGGACTCGGCCAAGTAGTAATTACCAAGAATCGAAGAAAACGCCAGGAAGAACAAAATAAAGGTAATGAAGTGGGTACCCCAACTTCCCACAGTGTCCGCCAACGCCGACTGCGTCAACGCCACACCTTCAATCTCATCCGAACCGAACGTATGCAGATCAGCGCCCAGCAAAATAATGAAGGCGGTAATCGAACACACAACCAGGGTGTCGAAATACACGCCCAGCGTCTGAACAAGACCCTGCTTCACAGGGTGAGACACAGTAGCGGTCGCCGCGGCGTTCGGAGCGGAACCCTCACCAGCCTCGTTAGAAAACAGACCACGCTGGATACCCTTCATCAACGCAGCACCCACGGTAGCGCCGGCAACCTCACGGAAGCCCAGAGCAGAGCCAACAATATCCGCAATCATCCCAGGCACTTCGCCGATATTCAGGACAACCACAATGATGCCCACCAGCAAATACGCCACCGCCATAAACGGGACAATCAGCTGAGTCATCTTTGCAATACGCTGCACGCCACCCACGATGATAATTCCGGAGACCAGCACCACGGCCACGCCAACCAGAATCTTGAACGTCTCACCCTCCTGGCCAAAAGACGTAGCCAAGGACTCAGAGATCGCGTTGGTTTGGAAAGCGTTGTAGAACCATCCGAAGGTAATGGCAATAGCCACGGAAAAGACCGCCGCGAAAGGCTTCCATCCCAGGCCGCGAGACATGTAGTACGCAGGCCCACCACGGTAGGCACCACCATCGCGAACCTTCCACAGCTGAGCCAGCGTGGACTCCACGAAGGACGTCGCGCCACCCAGGATGGCGATAATCCACATCCAGAACACGGCGCCGGGGCCACCCACGGAAATAGCCACAGCCACGCCGGCGACGTTTCCGGTTCCCACACGGGAGGCCGCGGAAATAGTGAAGGCTTTGAAGGCGGAAATGCCGCCATATTCGGCGTCTTCATCCGCCCCGGAGCTACCGCCGTCCGGGCGTTCGGTCACGGCCTTGAACATATCCGGCACCATGCGCAGCTGCACCACGACCGTGCGGATACCAAAGAATACACCTGCGGCGATGAGTACCCAGGGCAGAACCCACGTCCACAAAGAAGAGTTAATGGCACCGATCACGGTGCTGAAGATGTCTTGCATGGATCACACATTAGTCTGCCCGCCCACGCAATGCCTACGAAACCGGCAACTCCGGGTGAAGGCTGGAAGTTCGAGTGAAGGCGGCAACTCCGGCTGGAGACAGCACGTTCGGGCACACACGGTGAGGCAGGAGACGCGGCGGCGTCGGGGGAAAAGCGACAACGTCGGGCTCAGGCAGCAGTTCCGGGCGAAAACAGCTATAAATGAAGCTCATGGCAGTCTTTGATTTCTTCACCAAGAAAAAGCGCACCCAAGCCGACGAAGAGCAACGCGCACATCCCATCCGCGTGGGCGGCGTTGGTGAGCAATCCAGTTACGAGGCTTCCTCGCGGACGCACCTGCCACTTAACGAATATATGACCCGAATGATGGCTCAGGAATTACCCATTCTGGATTCCACCAGCCGCCGGATAGTCCGGGAGATTCTGCAGAATTACGACGGTCCGGAGATCACCAGCGTGGAGGAGCTACCGAAGGAGATCCGGGACATAATGGATCTGTACTAGCGCCGCTTCCCCCAAGCTCCGGCTGTATCGGTCTAGTCTGGAAGATATGACTTTGCATACCAGCACGAAGACTCTGACCGGTTGGGGCCGAACGCAGCCATCCACCGCAGAGGTTTTGTCCACTCCCGATATTGAGGTCATCTCCCAGGCAGTTGCCCAGGTCGCAGATGACAATGCGGATAAGCCGTCCCATTTACAGCGCGGCGTGATTGCCCGCGGCATGGGCCGTTCTTATGGCGATCCTGCGCTGAATGCCGGCGGCTTGGTGATCGACATGCAGCAGCTGAATCATATTCATTCCATTGACCCGGATTCGGCCATTGTTGATGTGGATGCCGGTGTGACGTTGGATCAATTGATGAAGGCTGCCCTGCCTTATGGTCTATGGGTTCCTGTGTTGCCGGGCACCCGTCAGGTCACAATTGGTGGCGCAATTGGTCCAGATATTCACGGCAAAAATCACCACTCTGCGGGTTCCTTCGGCAACCATGTGATCTCCATGGAACTGCTGGTGGCCGACGGCCGCGTCCTGCACCTGGAGCCGGAAGGTTCTGCAGATGACCCAGATGGCGAGCTGTTCTGGGCAACCGTGGGCGGCATGGGCCTCACCGGCATTATCCTCCGCGCCCGGATCAAGATGACGAAAACGGAAACGGCATATTTCATTGCCGATGGCGATCTGACCCAGAATCTTGACGAGACGATCGAATTCCATTCCGATGGCTCGGAGCATAATTTCACCTATTCCTCCGCCTGGTTCGACGCCATTTCTCCCGAGCCAAAGCTCGGCCGCGCAGCAATTTCCCGTGGTTCTTTGGCCACGCTGGAACAGCTGAAGGAATTGGCTCCGAAACTGGCGAAGGAGCCTCTGAAGTTTAATGCTCCCCAGCTGTTGACCGTGCCAGATATTTTCCCGAACTTCACCATGAATAAGCTGTCGATGATCGCCATCGGTGAGCTGTGGTGGCTGAAGTCCGGAACGTACCGCAATAAGGTGCAGAACCTCACGCAGTTCTACCAGCCGTTGGACCTGATTGGTGAGTGGAACCGCGGCTACGGCTCGAAGGGATTCTTGCAGTACCAGTTTGTTGTTCCCACGGACGCCGTGGAGCCGTTCAAGCAGATCATCAAGGATATTCAGAAGTCCGGCCACTACTCTGCGTTGAATGTGTTCAAGCTTTTCGGTGAGGGTAACCGTGCGCCATTGTCCTACCCAATGCCGGGCTGGAATGTGTGCGTGGACTTCCCGATTAAGCCGGGCTTAGGCGCATTCTTGGATGATTTGGATCGCCGCGTCATGGAATTTGGTGGCCGTTTGTATTTGGCCAAGGAATCCCGCACGTCCGCGGAAAACTTCCACCAGATGTACCCAGGTTTGCCCGGCTGGTTGAAGACCCGCCGCGATATTGACCCCACGGGCGTATTCGCGTCCGATATGTCCCGCCGTCTCGAGCTATAAGGAGTTTGTCATGATTGATGCTGTAGGAAAAGCGCAGTCTATTGTTCTGCTGGGTGGTGCATCGGACATGGGTTTGGCGGTCGTCGAGGAATTCTTGTCCCGCGGCCCCGCTCGCGTTGTCCTTGCGGCGCGTGCTGAAGAATCTTTGGACGACGCCGAAGCGCGCGTTCGCGCAGCCGGTGCCAGCGACGTGAAGCGTGTGGAGTTTGACGCTGTGGACTTCGATTCTCACCCGGCTGTCTTTGAGAAGATTTTTGCTGACGGTGACATCGACATCGCGATCGTGGCTTTCGGAATCCTGGGCGACAACGAGGCACAGTGGACGAACCAGAAGCTTGCCGTTCAGGCAGCTCAGGTGAACTTCACGGGCGCTGTGTCTGCGGGCGTGCTGCTGGCGGATTACATGAAAAAGCAGGGACACGGCCAAATCATTGCCTTCTCCACGGTGGCTGGTGAGATGGTGCGCCGATCCAACTTTGTGTACGGCTCCACGAAGGCCGGCTTGGATGGTTTCTACCGGATGCTCAACGAGGCTCTGCGCGGTTCTGGTGTGAAGGTTCTGACGGTTCGTCCTGGCCAGGTTCGTACCAATATGACGAAGGATCTGGACGATGCTCCGTTGACTGTGGATAAGGAAGACGTGGCGAAGGCTATCGCCAAGGCTGTAGATAACAACAAGTCCTTGATTTGGGTGCATCCGCTGTTCCGCCCGATCATGATGATCTTGAAGCACTTGCCGTTGCCGATTATTCGGAAGCTTCCTTTGTAGGAGTGGAGGACGACGTGCCGGTGAGCTGTGGAGGCACCGGCACGTCGCAGCGGTATTGGCACTTTGCGGAGGCACTGGCACTCTGCGGATGCACCAACGCGCAACGCTGCTAGGGCGAGAACTCCATCACCCCCGCTTTTTACCCCCATATCTGCCACTTATGGCAGGTGTGGGGGTTTAATTCTGCCCTGCCCGAGATCTCGCCGTGGAAACTTTACGCTGGTCAAAACTGTTTTTGGTTCCTATAGCTATGGAATAGGCTTGGAGTCTTGTTCGACACGGGAAAAGCTGCGCGGACGGACTAGACAAACGCGCGAGCATGCGTATAATAGAGGAGGGTACTGATACTAGCGCATCCATGGAGCGTTAGTGACCCCCCTTCAGTATCCCGGATCCCGTGTCGAGCGCCCACGATCCCCCCCTTAGGGCTGCTCCACGGGATCCACTTATATCTTCTTCTTTTCCAGAATTGGAGTTAAGGGGTTATGCGACACAATGTGTGTCCGGAGTGGCTACCCCATGTCGGGGATTAGGTTCCTATCCATCCTTTTTGTACGCCTAGGTTGTGGCTGTAGTCGGTTGGGATAGATACGTCAGGCCGTTGTAGGCCTTGTGGGGTTGACAGCCGAACAAAACACCCCTCACACATCTCGGCACACTTGTGTGACAGCACCTTCGGCTTGTCTTCAAAGACCATTTGACGATCTTTTTACTCCGGCACCGCGCATACACACACTTTTTTGCTGCCGCCAACCCGGCAGCAAAAACCACCACACCGTATGCACATCATGCGGGTCGGAAAACGTTGTAACGAAAAGGTAGGCTAAAGCCCATGCCTCCACGTACTAGTAGCCCGCCCTTAACATGTCTCGAATGCGACACGGAACTGTACTACGCAGGACTCGGTCGCCGCCCCCGGTATTGTAGCCAAACCTGTCGGAGCAGAGCATGCGAAATCCGCCGCGCTGCCAGGGAGGGCAAGGTCGCCACGAAGGTTGTCGAACGCATCATTGAAGTCGATGCCCCGCTTGATGCTGAGACAGTGACACAGTGGCTCAACGGGCACCCGCACCGTCTCTCGGCAGTAATCCAACGCCTCGACTGGAGCACAGAACAACTAGACGGATTACGCTGCGGTCTACGCGATGCCACGCACGGAGGAACAGATCTCTCTCCCGGCTGCCTCAGCCGACTTCTTGACGCTAAGGCCGCTAGTAGTGAGCTTCATATGCCAAAAATCACTAATCGTGAGCAGATTGTCTTATCCCTGATCTGCGAGGGTAAAACAAATGTAGAAATTGGCGAATCAATGCGACTAGCAGAGGTCACCATCAGGAAAATAATCTCGCAACTCTTTCTTCGCTTCTCCGCGAAGAACCGTGTAGACCTCGCCATCAAATACCTCTCGATCAAACACTCATATTAACATCAACCTCAAGCAAATATTCTCCTCTCCCCCTGACAAGAGGCAATCTCAATTTATTGATTGCCCCACCTCCATTAAGGGGTATCGTATGCGATATAAAAACCGTGCACCTGTTTAGAAAAAATGAACAATCTCCTAAGTTTGAACTCGCTCACCCTAAAACTCACCAGAACAGGAGCTTGAGATGAAAAAGAAGACTCTTTCTCGCTTAGTTGCCCTAAGTCTTGCCATCACCATCCCAGGCGGAACAGCACACGCCGCAGGCGCAACCACAAACGTCGAACAATCCCCAGAAAACCTTTCTGCGCAAGCACAAGAACTTACCGCAGAGGATGAACAGGAAATCGACGAACTGCTAGCCTACATCGACACGATTCCAGACGATGTGGTTGAGAACAGTACGGATGAACAGCTAGCCGCATATCTGCAGAACAATACGGGCGTTCAGACGCGTAACGCTTGGGAATGTGCTGGTGCAATCACCCTTATCCTCGCAGGTACGGTAGTTCCCATCGCTAAGGTAGTCAATGTCGTTCGCCTAGTAAAGAGCCTTGGTGGAGCCAAGAAGGCAGCTGCTGCAATTGAAGAAGCAGGCGGAATCAAGAAGATCTTGGCTACTAAGGGTGGCTCGATCAAGGCAACCGATATCAAGGATGGAATACTCAGCCTAGCGAGCGAGCTAAGCGGAGTCGGCCTTGCCGTGGAGAAGTGCTAAAGTGCCCAAATTGAAGAGTCTACCAGTCTATCTGAGCATCATCTTTGCGATCGCTTCTATTGTATTAGCGATCGCGAAGATATCTTTTCCTGAGGCGTCTCTCGTTCTACTTGCGGTAGCGTTTTTAATCGGAAGAATCGAAAGCAAGGAATAACCATCTACAGCAAAATGAAATAGAGATACGACTCGGAGAATGCTTCCCTTTCCTTTGGATGTCCCTCCACCACGGAATCAAGGATTGCCAAACTTAATGTATTCATACAATGTCATACGCCCCACCCCGAGACGTTCAGCCACTTTTGTCTTCGGCATCCCCTCATCAATCCACCTTTTTGCCTGATCAACCTGCTCCGCAGTCAGTGCTTTCGCTCGCTCCTTGTAGACAGACCCCGCGCTTTTTAGCCCGGGCAATGCCCTCGGCCTAGCGCTCGCGAATAATGAAACGCTCAAACTCGGCCGCTGAGCCAAGCAAACCGAGCATGAGCTTGGCTACAGGTGTCGAATCCTTCGAGTAGATCTGCCCCTCTTTGAGAAGCTTCACCGAGACACCGCGTGCAGTGAGGTCATCAACGATGGAATGCAGATCGGACGGCGAGCGGGCGAGGCGATCCATGAATGACACAATCAACTGATCACCCTTGCGTGCCGTTTTCGGGTATTTGGTTGGGGTAGCCCGCATAGGTGGTAGAGGTGTTTCTGGCTAGGTGGTCGGGTCATGATCTGTCTGGCGGTGTCGTCAATTCTGCGGCATCGTGACACGTTTTCATGACTAAGGAGGCCATGTTCATGGCTGAATTCAAAGAGATCATGGCGATGCGGCTGGAAGGCAAAAGCTATGACGCGATTGCTTCTGCCTTGGGGTGCTCCAATCGCGATATCGCTCGCATGATCGATGTCATCAACGCCTATGGCATCACTGCTGAGGCGTTTGCGGGATTGTCTCCGGAGTTCTTTAACGAGCATTTTCCGGATGGACGCCGAACGCGGAAAGCAGCGTATGTCCAGCCGGATTATAAGGCTCTTGCGGATAAGCCGGCGAAGAACAAGCATCTGACCAGGTGCATGCTGTGGGAGAAGTATTACTCCTTGCCAGCCGAGCCAGGGATGTTGAAATACCAGTACGCCCAGTTTTGTAATGGGTTGGCGCCCTACATCCAAACCCACGGACTCACCGAAGTCATCGACCATGAACCCGGTGAGGAGCTGTATGTGGATTAGGCTGGCGACAAAGTCGCTATCACAGATCCTGCGACGGGCAAGACGGCGTTTCGAGCATCAATTTTCGTGGCTGTCTACCCGTATTCAGGAATGTTGTTCGCGAAGGCAGCCAAGAACGAAAAGATGGACAACTGGATCGACTGCCATGTCGCCACTTTGGACTATCTTGATGCTCTTGAGGTTACCCTCGTTTAGTGGACACCCAATTAATACGGATTTTTGTGTTCGTAGGAGAGGGTGTTCATTATGAGTAAGCAACAGAGGGAGAAGTACACTCCCGAGTTTCGGCGGGAGGCGGTTCGTCTAGTCATCAAGTCTGAAAGGCCAATCACCCGGGTTGCTGGAGGGATCGGCATGTCTGCCGGGCTGCTGTGCAGATGGGTCAAAAACGAGCGAGAACGCCTGGGCTGTGATGATAGGAGTCTTGCTGATCTGCGTGCAGAAAACGCCAGGCTGCTGGTTTTCTCTATAGGAAACCCAGAGGGATAATTTTAGGCAGTCATAGCAAAAGGCATTAGCTTAGTTATAACGCTCGCTGTCGTCTCTAGTATTCTATGGTACTTCATGGAAGCTCTGCCCATCGCAGGCTTCCTCACGTATGACGCGGCATGGATGCTTCCAATTCTCACCGTCCCGATATCCCTGGTCGTATGATTCGTTTACCTAAATCATTTCCAAAAGTAACGTCGGAGTAGACTTTGTCATTCTGAACCATGTCGAGGAGACTCCGCTCTATCCTGTGACGCCACCACTAAACGTTGTGTTATTTCCAGTAGCCGCATTATGATGACCGTAATCGACACCAACAAAAATAAAACGAATACAAGCAGAACTAGGGAAAATATCGTTGATATAATCAATATTGACTCCATTGCATCTCCTAAATGATATTAAAATCGTGAATGGCCACCTAATTCCAAGACAATACAGGGGGTACCATCTACAATTTTCACTTCAATCCATGCAGTTTGCTTAAGAGAGAATCCCCAAGTCGATCACTGTGAGCCCAATCTTCTTGAGCGCGACCATTGTCCTCTCCTATTCGTCTCACGGATTCATCCTATAGCTTCCACTTAGTATACCAAACGAATTGAAATCCTGGAGGAGTTATCCATGCATCCAACATTTGGGCTTGGATCGATCATCTCGAAGTGCAGGCCCGTGACACACTACCTATTGAGCAGTAGTACGTCCCTTCGTCACCGGACGAGCTTCAATCTTCAGCACCGAGACAGCTATCACCACGATGAAAGACACAGCCACACCGAACCAGAAGGCCACCTCAATGCCGTGGCCCACAATGTCCGCGGTCACCTGAGCCATCTGCTCAGGGGACGGGGCGTGTCCTGTGGCGCTTCCTGCTCCTCCCGCGGCCCCAGCGGCTGCGTCCCCCGCAGTACCTCCCGCAGCCTCCGCGGCGCCCTCTCCAGAGGCCTGTCCAGCAACCTCGCCCAGGCCGAGACTCTTGGCATAGGACGCAGAGGCAAAGGACATGATCGCCACAAACACGGCAGTACCTGCACCACCAGCAACCTGCTGGAAGGTGTTCACAATGGCCTGGCCGTGGGATGCCAAGGAATCAGGAACGGAAGCCAACGCATTGGACATCAAAGGCGTGAGCATCAAGGACACACCCACGTTCAGCAAGATGGTCAACACCACCAGGTGTACCTGCGAGCCATGACTCCCCAATCCGGCAAACCAGCTCTCCGTCCGGGAAAGGTTGGCGAAGCCAAGCATCGCCACCAACATGACTAGAGAACCCGGAATGATCAGCGGACGGGCACCGCGCTGATCGTACATACGCCCCACAAATGGGCCCATCAGTCCCATAATCAAGCCACCGGGCAGGGACACCATGCCGGCCGCCATCTGGGAAAGACCCATCACGTTTTGCGCATACAGCGGCATCAAGATGATGAAGCCGAAAAGCATGGAAAAGGACAGCAGCATCAGAATCATGGACAACGTGTACTCGCGCGACGCCAACGGAGCAAGGTTCAACAGAGGATTCTTGCCCGTGCTCTCGGCGGTTTTGGCAAGTGACAGCTGGCGTCGGAAAAAGAGGACCAATACCAGCACACCTGCGAGCAAGATAATCACGCGATCCCATGGAACGCCATTGGGCAGCTCGGACATTCCCGCGATTCCGTACAGCGTGGCGGAAAAGCCCACCGCGGACAGCGCCACAGAAATAACATCCAGATAAGGACGGGAAGGCTCCTCAAAATTGCGAACCTGCAACGCGCCCACTACAAGAGCAATGACAACCAGCGGCACAACAAGGCCGAAAATCCAGCGCCAACCCAGTGTCTCCAGGACGATGCCGGAAAATGTTGGACCCAACGCAGGAGCCACTGCAATAACAACGGTGACCAGGCCAAACACGCTACCCCGGCGCTCAACTGGCACCAGTCGCATAATGGTGGTCATCAGCAACGGCATCACCAAAGCCGTACCGGTAGCCTGAATCACGCGCGCGAGCAACAGCACTGCAAAATGCGTGGCAAATACCGCTACAATAGTGCCGACCAGGAACGTAGCCATCGCCATAATGTAAATGCTGCGCAAGGTAAACCGCTGCATAATAAACCCGGTCATCGGGATCACCACAGCCATCGTGAGCATGAAGGCGGTGGTGAGCCACTGCCCAGCAGATGCCGTGATATTGAACTCCTGCATCAAGGCAGGAAGCGCCACGGACAATGTGGTTTCGTTCAGAATCACCACGAATGCCGCGGAGACCAAGATGCCGATCAACAATTTCACATTAACGCCCTCGGCCGGCTGAAGCGCAGAGGCAGCGAGCGCGTCCGGGCTCTCGGGCGCTTTCTTCTCTGAATGATTCACAAATCTTTCCTTTACATAAAACTTTCTACAACACGCCTTAAAGGCGAAAGAAACGCGCTACCCATGCAGGTAGCGCGCACTATGCACTCGGGGGAGTTTACCACGGCTTTTGCGGCCGCTGGGTGGTCGTTATCCCCCACGACTACTTACTTCGAACCGTGCCCCTCAGGCAGCTCACCGGCCTCGGACCCGCCAAGCTCCCCAGCATCCCCAGTCATCTCCGCACGAATCTGCTCCAACCGGGAACTGGCTTTAAAGTCCGTGGTGGCCTGCTCTAGTTCAGCCATGCGCCCATCCACGGAGCTTTCCGCCAGTTCCTGCGCTCCTAGTGCGGTCGCGTAACGCCTTTCGATCTTGTCGCGCACTCCGTCCAGCGACGGCACGTTGTCGTCGGTGGTCAGGCCCTGCATTTTCTGGACGGAGTCTGCAGTGGCTTCCTGCATTTTCGCCTGTTCGATCTGGGTATTCAGTTGATTGATCTGGGCCATTTGTTCCTGCAGGCGCGCCTCCGACTGCTTCTGCTGCTGTTCGGCCTGCTTCGCGCTGTCCACAGCCGCGGCGTGGGCCGTCTTCGTGTCCTCTAGCTCCTGTTCCACGGTGACGAGCTGGGTGGCGAACACCTCGGCGGTCTGGTTCAGTTGCTGTGCTTTGGCTGCATCACCCGCGGCGGTGGCCGCGTCTGCCTGCTGGATCGCCTGGCGCGCCGACTCCGCCAGCTTCTTCTGATCCTCCTGCAGCCGATGCATCTTCATCTCGAGCTGATTGCGGTTCCCGATCACGGCCGCGGCAGCTTCGGTGACCTGAGCATGCTGTTTCTTCGCCGCTTCCAGTGCCTGTTGGATCTGGATTTTGGGGTCGGCGTTGGCGTCGATTTTGGAGTCCAGCGATTGCTTCAGGTACTTCCAGCCTTTGGATAGTGGGTTGGCCATGGTGCACGCTCCTTGCGGTCGGGTGTGTCGGTCGCTGCGTCAACGAGTCCACCCCAACCTACCAATTTTCATTGCTGGCGGGGTTGGGGTGGATTATTCTGTTCGACGCCGACCAGCGCCGCGCACCGCACCCTGTGCTGCGGGTGGCGCTGTTGTCTTATTCTTCGTTGTTTTATTCTTCTACTGCGGCTTGCTGCTCGGCCAGCTGTGCCTTGACGGCGTCCATGTCCAGGTCCTTTGCCTCCTGAATCAGGTCATACAGTGGCTTTTCTGGAAGGATTCCGGATTCACGGGACAGGAGCACGCCGTCGCGGAAGACCATCAGGGTGGGGATGGACTGGATCTGCAGGGCGGCGGCAAGGTCCTGGTTCGCCTCGGTATCGACCTTGCCGAAGGTGACGTCTTCGTGCTGGTCGGATACGGATTCGAAGATGGGGCTGAAGCGCTTGCATGGGCCGCACCAGTCTGCCCAGAAGTCGAGGACGGTAACGCCCTCTGCGGTGATGGTGTCCTTAAAGTTGTCGGTGGTGATCTCTACCGTTGCCATGTGTGTGTCCTTCTTTCTGGAGTGGTCGTTCTCGATTGCGTTCTCAGCTAAGTTCTTGGGTTTCGTGAGCGCTCTGGTTCTTCCAACGATAGCTGCACGCGGATTTATTCCAGCCTTTATCATTTTAGTTATGAGTTCACCCCTAGCAGGCAATCCACGTCCCAATGCCAACGCCAAGCTGTACGAGAAGCTGGCCAAGAAACCCCTGGGTACGCGCCTTTTTGGCGCGCTTGTGGCGTTCAAGGCACCGTTCTTCATGACGTCCCAGCCTCAGTTGAAGACGCTTCGCCCGGGTCTGGCGGAGGTGCGCTTAACGAAGTGGTGGTTGATGCAGAACCACATTGGTACGTTCCATGTGATTTCTGCGTTGAATGGTGCGGAGTTCGCGATGGGCTGCCTTGCTGAGATTTCTCTGCCTGATACTCACCGTTGGCTTCCTCAGGGTATGACCACGGAGTACAAGGCAAAGTCCACTGGCGGACTGACTCTGACTGCAACGATGGATCTTCCGGATTTCAGCACCATCACGAAGGAGACTGGTGGCCGCCGGATTCCTGTCACCATTAAGTTTGTCGACGACGCAGGCCAGGAGCCAATGACCGCCACCATCGACATTTGGGTCACGGCGAAAAGTTAATCACCGCCGGCCGAGTGGACGGATCAGGCAACCGGCACCGAGGAAAACCGACCAGTCCCCAACCGCTGAGGACAATGACGGTTCGGAGACCGGACTAAAGGTATTTGCTGGCATTACGATTGCTACGATTCTGTTCACCATTGTCGGTGCACTAGCCTTCGCAGCGCTCAACTTCTTCACTCTCTAACCCGTCGCAACAAGCTAGCCAACTAAATGGGATTCGCTTGATAGCTTATAGCCCACGCCGGTCAGGGGCGTGGGCTATGTGACATGTGCCAAGCAACCGAAGAGTATTGGTTGCTCAGCGACAGGCTACCTCTTTGGATAAATCATCCACTGTATGAGGTACACGGTAATCATGCCAGGAACAAGGAATGCGTAAATAAGCCTGACCGTATCCGGATGTACTCCATACACCTCGGCTACACCGGCACAGACGCCCGCTAGCTTTTTGTTTCTGTCGGTTCTGTACCACTTGCTTTTAATGAAACTCATCAGCAGATATACTCCCATGTTGAGATTCCACCATTGCTACTCAAGATATTTAGATTAACAACGATCCCCAGGCATTTTCCGTGGCGGTGCGCCTGTATCGCATCATACCCTAATTTTCCTGCACTTCCCAAGATTTTGATCGCG
This sequence comes from Corynebacterium zhongnanshanii, assembly GCF_014490575.1. Taxonomy (NCBI): domain Bacteria; kingdom Bacillati; phylum Actinomycetota; class Actinomycetes; order Mycobacteriales; family Corynebacteriaceae; genus Corynebacterium; species Corynebacterium zhongnanshanii. The sequence continues at coordinate 51,529 of NZ_CP061033.1, read as the reverse complement.
ACAGGTCCAGTGAGGCCAAGCGCGACCACCCATGGGAGCGCTGCAATTGCTCCAGCTCCGCCAGCAACTCCAGTTGCTTGCGTTTCTTTCTTGCTCAACTTAATGGTTGTTTTGGTCCAGCCCCAATCAATCTGTGGATCTGCTGTGATTGGGAAAGCTGTGTTCGAATCATACTCCACTCGTTGTACCAGCACACCATCTTCAATGGTGAGTAAGGTCGGAATCGACTCACCCATCGCATCATGGGCCCAAGGCCTGGCGATGGTAGCAAGCAATTCACCGTTGAGGAGAATTCCCGCTACGTCGTCGCCCCCTTCATTAAAGGTAATCACTTCTGCCTCTTGTGGGATGGTCAGAGGAAAACGATATTCCGTGGGAGCATCCGAATTCTCGATATGGATTAGCGTCTGCATTCCATTGTCCAGACTGTTTGTTTCGAAGGTATAGTCGGTGCTTTCTCGTTTGGAGCGCAAGGACGTTCCTTGAACTGACGGCACAGTCCATCCAATAGCGTACTGATCTCCATCTGGGGAAGTACTAGTGGTAGAAACATACTCTTCTGCAGATGCAGAAGGCACAGTAATGACAAGCATCATTACAGCAGTCAATGCAGCAATGAAGGCAGTTGCCCATCGCATGAATGGTTTATGTATGCACAACATTGAATCCTCCTAGGTTGTGCCAAGGATCGAATGCATCCGGCATTCGAAGCCGTTCATCGATCTCCCTTTCCCCAAGGGCAGGAACTGTAGTGTGAAGCAGATCACTGTTGTGACCTACATCCTAGGTTAGGTGATGCACATCACATTATCAAGAGCCTAGTGGCAATTAAGCTCATTTAGCACATCGCAGCCCTACCGTCACACCCCTACCGCAGCACTGCTGACGCGCCAACACAGCCCGCCAGCCAGGCCAGGACACACAAGGTACCCATCAGCACCAACCAACCAAGAGACTTGCGCAGCGGAGCATCTGTCACGGCAGTCACCATCACCGTTGAAAACGTAGTGAACCCGCCCAAGAATCCCGCGCACGAGGACCGAACCAGTACCCAGCTCCACTCTTCCACCCGATAACCCAACTGACCCCCAACGGGCACAGCCTGGAATCCCACGTAGTAGTCCACATAAAAGACCGCATAGACCACTCCCAGCAGCAGCGACCCCACCACATTGATCACAGTAAGACGCGCTAACGGCTCCCGAAGCCTCCCAGCCAGCACACTGGTATCCGCCACATAACGGGCTACAGCCCCCAGGCCGCCGCACACCGAAAACGCAACCCATACTCCCACAGTCACCGCAGCCACCAGTCCTCACACATAACAGCGCCCATGATGTCAGCGCGCACTCTTTCCCCACAACGCACGGCCGCAGACAACCCCCAGAACAGCAGCACCCAGACCAAGCACAATACTGCCGCCCATCATCGCAGCTACACTCACCGCACTCCACGCAGACTCCCCCAACCACTCCCCGGCCCACCCCTCCAGGGACCGGAACACGCCCGCCTGTTCAGAGCTAGAAGCGTGGGCAGGGTGCGCCACCGTAGCCGCCCAACTTTGTGCCGATAATGCAGAAAAAGAGGTAAAAGCCCCCAAAAATCCAGTAGTGAGAAAGGGGCGGAAGGCGGGTGGGGAGGAAGCTGGGCGTCGGATAAAAAACACGTTAATAAGCGCCAACATAAACGCACCCAGAATATTGATCAACAGCAATGTCAGACCATTATTATCCCACGCATCCGGAAGCAGTTCCTGAAACAACCAATGGGTGCAGCTACCCAGCGTGCCGCCCAAGAACACCACCAGCGGCACAGGACAGTGCGCGCGACTACGCACAGAACAACGCCGCGCAGACGAGGACGTGTCTGCCCGGCGCGTTCCATGATTCATGCGAACCAGTTTAGATCCGTGCGCCTCGCCGCAGGACGCGGGGCGCGGAAAAGCCTGGAAGACTCGGTGGCAGGCTTGGCCGTTAGCTCTGCTTGATGGCGGAGATGTCGAAGTTCAGGGTGATCTTGTCGGAGACCATCACGCCGCCGTTATCCAGCTTGGTCTGCCACTCCAGGCCGTACTCGCGGCGGTTGATGGTGGTGCTGCCGGAGAAGCCCACACGGTCCTGGCCGAAGGCGTCCGTGGCAGCTCCTTCGAAGTCGAAATTGATGGTGACGGACTTGGTGGTGTCCTTGATGGTGAGGTCTCCGGTGACGATCAGAGTCTCGCCGTCGGCTGTGATGTCCGTGGAGGTGAAGGTGATGTGTGGGAACTGCTCCACGTCGAAGAAGTCGGCGCCCTTGACATGGGCGTCCCGGTCGGCGTTGCGGGTGTCGATGGAGTCCGCGTTGATGGTGACGGTGATGGAGGCGCCGTCCAGGTTTTCGCCGGTGGTGGCGGTGCCTTCGAAGGTGTTGAATGCGCCGCGGACCTTGGTGATCATGGCGTGGCGTGCGGTGAAGCCGATTTCGGAGTGGGTTGGGTCGATGGTGTAGGTGCCGGAGTAGGCGTTCAGGGTGCTCATGGTGTGATCCTTTCGCGCTGGTGCGCTAGTCAACTTGTTGATGTATCAACTACATTAGGCGCTCATTGTTGATATGTCACATTTTTAGACCATGTGTGCCATACTCGAATGCATGACTACCTCAACCCCCTGGCTCAACGACAAGGAGCAAACCGTCTGGCGCACCTGGCTTCACGCCCACGTCAGCCTCAACGCAGCCCTGTCCCGCCAGCTATCGAAAGAAAGCGGCCTCACGCTCGCCGAATACGAGGTTTTGGTCGTCCTGTCCGAAGCTCCCGACCATCGCCTCCGCATGGCCGCGCTCGCGAAAATGATCCAATGGGACCGCTCCCGCCTTTCCCACCAGATCACGCGCATGACCAAACGCGGCTTCGTCCGCCGCACCGACTGCGCCGAAGACGGCCGCGGCGCCTTCGTGCAGCTGGAGCCGCAGGGTCTCACCGCCATCCAGGCCGCCGCGCCCGGACACGTCGCACAGGTCCGGGAGAACCTGTTCGCGCCGCTCACCGAGAAAGAAACTGCTCAGCTGGGTGCGCTCCTATCTAAAATCGACGCCCAGTTCACCCCCTAACAGCTCACCGCTTACGCCATCGGCGAATAATCCCGCGCCATATCGCTGAACTTAGAGAACTGCAGCTGATGCGCCACGGTCACAGTACCGATCGGGCCACCGCGGTGCTTCGCCAAGATAATGTCCGCCTCGCCGGCGCGCTCGTGGTCACGGTTCTGCGAGTCCGGGCGGTGAATCAGCATCACCATGTCCGCGTCCTGCTCCAAGGAACCAGATTCGCGGAGGTCAGAGACGCGCGGCAGGGCGTCGTCACCACGATTTTCCACACCACGGTTCAGCTGCGAAATAGCGATCACCGGAACGTCGATCTCCTTGGCTAGAAGCTTCAGTTGGCGGGAGAACTCGGAGACCTCTTGCTGACGGGACTCCACCTTCTTGCCGGAGCTCATCAGCTGCAGGTAGTCCACCACCACAAGCTGCAGGTCCACCTGCTGCTTCAGGCGGCGGGCCTTGGAGCGGATCTCCATCATCGTCAGGTTCGGAGAATCGTCGATCCACAGCGGCGCGTGCTCAATGGGGCCCACCTGGCGCGTCAGCCGCGCCCAGTCGTCGTCGTCCATCTTGCCACCGCGCATGCTGGACAGCCGCACCTCCGCCTCCGCGGACAGGATGCGCATCATCACTTCGGACTTGGACATTTCCAAGCTAAACAGCACGGACGCCTTATTTTGCCGCATGGACGCCGAGCGCATGAAGTCCAGCGCCAGCGTGGACTTACCCACACCTGGACGAGCCGCCACAATCACCATCTGGCCGCCGTGCAGACCATTAGTGAGGTCATCCAGGTCAGCGAAGCCGGTCTCAATGCCCATGGCCTTGCCGCCGACCTCATCGAGCTCGTCGATTTCCTCCATGACGGTCTCCAATAGGTTGCCGAAGACGTCGTAGTCCTCACTGGCCTGGGAGTTCGTCAGGGCGAACATCTCCTGCTGGGCATTATCGACCACGTTGGCCACCTCGGCGCCCTCAATGCCGGAGTAGCCCAATTGGACGATGCGCGTACCCGCCTGCACGAGGCGCCGTAGGGTAGCCTTCTCCTTCACCAGTTCTGCGTAGTAGCCCACGTTCGCAGACGTTGGAGTTTTGGAGATGATGCTGTGCAGGTATGTGGCGCCGCCCACGGCCTCCAGCTGGTTATCTCGATCCAGGCGCCCGGCCACGATCACCGGATCAACTTCCTTGCCTTCGCCGAATAGCTGCAGGATCGTGGTGAAGATGGTGGCGTGGGCGGGGCGATAGAAGTCATCACTGCTCAGAACCTCGACCACGTCTGCAATTGCGTCTTTGTTGAGCAGCATGCCGCCCAGCACACCCTGCTCAGCCTCGGGGTTCTGGGGCATCTCGCGGCCGGCGTCCTTCAGCTGCTGCATTTCCCTGTCCCGCCTCGTGCCTTGTCCGCCGGAGCGGTAGGTCGAGCGGCCACCGGAGTTCCCGCGTCCAGCGCTGCCCTGTCCAGCGCTCCCCGAGAACCCGCCACTGCCGTACGCATCCTGATCCGGCATGGGCGGCTCCTCCGGTGGAGGAGGCAGCGGCACATCGTCGAAGGACGTGAGGTGTGATGCGTCGGAGGCGGCGCTCGAGGCGGAGGTGTTGTCGTGTGGGCTCATGCTCAATAACTCTAGTGCCTACGTCCTACACAGGCTGTGGCCCCCACATTCCTACACATCCTGACCCCAGCAACAGCCCCTCCAGCATGGTCCATCATCGCCCCGCTCCCCTTAGAACAACCCCGTATTCAAACTTCAAATCCGAGTTATCCACAGGGGGGTTGTGGAAAACGTGTGGATGAATTGTGCACAACATGCTTTTCCCCAGCTCAGCCTGTGGAAAACCTGTGGAAACGCGATTCGCTGACCTGCGGAAACGTATATCACAGCAGGTCAGAGCATGTTTCACATTGTCCTGGGGAAACGCCCGAGCGGTGGATAACTACCCTCTACCCCCGCTCGAAAACCGTACTCTTCCACCTATTTACATAAGCGCTGGTCACTGTAGCATTTCCGCTGCCGCCAAAAATATTGAACTTTTTCCACAGTTTTCCACACACGCGTCAATAAGTGCGATAGGTTAGCTTTCATGTCAGAAACGAAAGAACTTCCCATCACCTCTGCAGACGCCCCCTTGGACCTGCTGATCATCGGAGCGGGCGTGTCCGGCGTGGACCTCGCCCACCACATCTCCAAAGATTTCCCCCAGTGGAATTGGGCCATCGTCGATTCCAATTCAGACATCGGCGGCACCTGGAACACCTTCACCTATCCGGGCATCCGCTCGGACTCGGACATGGCCACCTTCGCCTTCCCCTTCAAGCCGTGGCCTCACCCGAACACGTTGGGTTCCGCCGAGCAGATCAAAACCTATGTGCGTGAGGTCGCCCAGGACGCGGGCGTGCTCGACCGTCTCACGCTGAATACGTGGATTTCCGACGCCAACTTCCACGCCGACAAGGACCTCTGGGAAATCACGGGGCGCCAGGCTGCCGAGGGCATCAACAACGCCGAAGGCCTGGGCGCCAGCGAAGACCAGCAGAAAACGGTCACGGTGTGGACGAAGCGCGTGCACTTCGCCAGCGGGTACTACCGCCACAGCAGCGGCTTCACCGCCCCAATTCCGGGACTGTCGGACTTCGCAGGTACCCTGATTCACCCTCAGCGCTGGCCGGATGACGTGGATGTCCGCGGCAAGAAGTGTGTGGTGGTGGGCTCCGGCGCCACGGCCATCACGTTGATCCCGTCCCTGCATGCGATGGGTGCGAAGACCACGATGCTGCAGCGCACCCCCACGTACATCGCGCCGCTGCCGAACTCGGACCAGATCAGTGCTCTGTTCAAGCCTCTGGGAGCGCGCGGCAACGCCATCGCCCGGAATGTGCACATCTACCGCGATATGGCCCAGTACTACCTGTGCCAGAAGTTCCCGCGCCTGGCGAAGGGAATCTTCTGGCTGTGGGCTCGCCGCTACCTCTCCGCCAGCAGCGTGAAGGAGCATTTCCGTCCGCCGTACAACCCGTGGGATCAGCGCGTATGTAAGTCTCCGGATGGTGACTTCTACCAGGCGCTGCAGTCCGGCGCGGAGGTCGTGACCGGAAAGATCGACACGGTCGTTCCCGAGGGAGTGCGCCTGCAGGACGGCCGCCTGGTGGAAGCGGACATCCTGATTGTCGCTACCGGACTGGAGCTTCAGGCTTTTGGCGCCACCAGCATCCGGGTGGACAACGTGGAGGTCGATCGTCCGTCCATGGTTGCCTACCGCTGCCTGATGCTGTCCAACATGCCGAACCTGACGTACACGATTGGCTATCTGAACCAGTCCTGGACGCTGCGTGCGGACATGACCAGCCGCTATCTCGTCCGCCTGTGGAAGCACATGGAGGCCAACGCGCTCACCCTGGCAGCCCCTGTGGTGCCGGAGGGCATGGCCTGCGACCGCCCCATGATGGAGATGAGCTCCGGCTACATTCAGCGCTCCGTGCATTCCCTGCCCCGTCAGGGCGACGCCGACCCATGGCGCATGGAGCAGGACTATGTGCGCGAACGCAAGGTGATCGAGCGTGGCGATGTGCTGAAGGACATGGCGTTTGACGACGCTGCCCGCGCCGCGGCCGTGAGCGCGACCGGCCCTGTTGCATCGGTTGCCTAAAAATTAGCCTGAAGTTGCTGACATCTTCTGGTTTAAGGCTCTAAACTAAACCTTGTGGTGCCGGGACCGCGATCACCCGGCACCCACCCTCTGAACAACACCGTAAAGAAAAACACCACAGCCCCTACCGTGATCGGTAGGGGCTGTGGTGTGCTGTTGTCTAGAGTAAGCCTCTAAGTACGTGTTAGGTCAGTAGCGGTCAGTCTCGGCTGGTTCACCGTCCTGGCTTGGGGTCAAGCGTTGTCTAGGCGCTGTCGCCCTGTGGGTTCAGCGCGCGGTGTCTAGGCGCGCGCCGTATAAGGTCCACAGTGCGTGAAGCCATGGGGTTGCTCGTGGCCGAGCTGAAGGTGCCTTTAGGCTGCTACAACCTCAAAGTTCAGGGAAGCAACGATGTCAGAGTGCAGCTTCACGTCCACGGCGTAGTTGCCGGTGGTCTTGACCTGGCCCTTAGACAGCGCGATGCTGTGCTTGTCCAGGGAACGGCCGTTAGCCTTCTTGACAGCTGCGACGATGTCGTCGGCACTGACGGAGCCGAACAGCTTGCCTGCATCGGAGGTACGAACGGCGATGGTCACACCGGTCAGAGCCTCCAGCTCTTCCTTCACTTCGCGTGCGTGGTCGAGGTCGCGGATCTTCCGTGCCTCCTGTGCGCGCTTAATGCCTTCGATCTGCTTCTCGGCGCCGCGGGTTGCGAGGATTGCGTAGCCGCGTGGAAGCAGGTAGTTGCGTCCGTATCCAGCCTTGACCTCAACGATGTCACCAGGAACACCGAGGTTATCAACGGCTGCGGTGAGGATCAGCTTCATGATCCAGCCTTTCGTTGTGCGAGAGTGTGTGACGTTTTATCTCAACGTGTCTGATTACTTGTGTTCTGCCACGGTCAGTTCGTGATCCTTTGAGTGCATTCCTCGGGATGTAAGCCCACAGGCCGTAGCCCCGATGGTGCGTCGCAGGATGTTAGAACGGTGGCTCCTCATCACCATTGCCGAATCCGGATTGCTGTGGAGCGGAGTTCCAGGGATCGTCCATGGCCGCGTTACGGCCGGTGAATCCTTGGTTGTTTCCACTGTTTCCAGCATTCCCACCGTTGCCACCCTGGCCACCATTGCCGCCGAAGCCGCCCTGGTTACCCTGGTTTCCTTGGTTGTAACCACCCTGGTTACCGGCGTTGCCAGCGTTTCCGCCGCCAAAGCCACCCTGTCCACCGTTGCCAGCGTTTCCGCCGTAGCCTCCCTGGCCGCCTTGACCTCCGCGGGAGGTCTTGGTGATCTGAGCGGTCGCGAAGCGCAGGGATGGGCCGACCTCGTCGACCTCCACCTCGAAGACGTGACGGCGCTCGCCGTTTTTGTCTTCGTAGCTGCGCTGACGCAAACGTCCTGTGACGATCACGCGATCACCCTTGCTGAGGGTGTTGGCTACGTTTTCAGCGGCCTGTCGCCACACGTTGCAGGTCAGGAAGAGTGCCTCGCCGTCCACGTACTGGTTCGTTTGGGAGTCCCAGCGGCGTGGGGTGGAGGCTACTCGGAAGTTGGCTACTGCTGCACCGTTGGGGGTGTAACGCAGTTCGGGGTCTGCAACGATGTTGCCGACCACGGTGATCGGGGTGTCTCCCTGTGCCATAGTTCCTATCCTTTATGTGTGGTTGCGGGCTGTGGTGTGGTGTTGGATTCGTGCGTGTAGGCGCGTACGTGCGCGGGGCACGTGCCGTGTCTACTGGTCCTTGCGCAGAACCTTGGTGCGCATGATGGAATCGTTGATGTTCAGAACACGGTCAAGCTCTTGCACGGTAGCCGATTCGCACTTCAGGTCGAGGACAACGTAGATGCCTTCGTTCTGCTTGTTGATCGGGTACTCGAGGCGACGCTTGCCCCAAATGTCGACGTTCTCCACGGTACCGTTTTCCTTGCGGACAATCTCAAGGTACTTGTCCAGCGATGGTTGTACGGTGCGCTCATCCTGTGAAGGGTCGATGATGATCATCATCTCGTATTGACGCACGGACCTCATCACCTCCTATGGTCTAGTGTTTTTCGGCCACGCCCCGGATTGGGCATGGCAGGAGGGTCGTTGCGTCAAGCAACCCTTTCACTCTACGTGATGCTGGGGGATTTTCCAACACGACCAGGGCCCGCGACCCCACTGCGACGCACGTGACAGCCCCGTCGCCTAGGCCGCCACGAAAATCGCCAACGTGACGGGAATGATCGTCACGAAGAAGATAGCCACCACGAACAGGCTCCACACCAGCTTCGGCGGCTTCTTATAGGAGAAGGTGGCAAACGCCGCACCGAAGAAGAGGAACCCGATCAGCACGGAGGCCATCGTGAGGATCATCGTCGCATTCATGTGTTGCTCTTTTCTGTCGTGGTGACGCTTGGTGGTTCTTGTTTATTTTTATCATCGACGCCCAGCCGCTCGTCCCCCATGCCCTCGTCCCACCCTGCGGCGGGGTCTTGTCCGGCATGTGCGTCGCGCACTGGGTCGGGGATGCGTCCCAGCATGGTGCGGAATACTTCCACACACATGTAGCCGATGAGAGCGATGCGCACCAAAATCATCAGGTCAATGATCGCCGGTGGCGGTGCCAGGTCGTGGGGAAGGAATTGCCACATCCGCAGGTACCAAAAGACGGCTTCCACGGTGGCCCACCCAAAGATCAGCCTCCACCGCGGCAGCGCCAGGACGGCCAACGGGAGCAGCCACAGGGAGAATTGCGGCGACCAGACTTTATTCGTCAGCACGAATGCAGCCACAGCGACGAAGACTACGTGGCCCACGCGCGGACCGGGGGCGTCGGGCTTCACAGGGGCTTTGAAGAGCACCACCCAGCTGAGCGCGGCAAGGATCAGGACCAGCAACGCCAGGCTCAGGGTGTTGAGGGTGTCGACGGACAGCAATCCGGTCTGCGTGAGTGTCTCGCGTCCCCAGAATTGCTCGATGATGTCGGCAATCACCTGATAGATGGTGGAGCCTTCGAAGGATCGGGTGCGGGACATGCGGAAGAACTCGCCCCAGCCGTCCGGCGCGATGAGGTAGAACGGCAGATTGATCGCCACCCAGGAGCCCACGGTGCCGAGGGTCGCCAGGATCATCGCGCGAAACTGGCGATGGCGCAAACACAGCAAGCACAGGGCGCCGAAGACGAACAGCGGCCAGAGCTTGAACGCGATGCCCACGCCCAGGCCAATGCCGGCGGCTAGGTGCTTGTGCCGGGACCACAGGTACAGGCCCGCCAGGCACGCGGTGATGGACAGGACATCCCAGTTGGTGAAGGCGTGGACGATCACCAACGGGCTGGCGACCACCACCACGGTGTCCCACACCCGGTTCTTGGTGAGCTTCACCAGAAAGACAATCGCGAGCATCCAGGCCACGGCCAGGATCATGCAGTTAGCGATCCAGTAGGTGGCGACCTGCGGCACGGCCGGGAAGTGCAAGAACTCCCACACGGCGTGGATGCCCCGGCCCAAGTGGGCGGCCAGATACTGGTGAAGGCCCGTGAGCACCGGGTACTCCATGTAGCGAGTGTGGCCGTGGTCCACCCAGGAATAGATGTAGGGGAAGTGCAGGGCGTCCAGGCCCCGTCCGTGGTAGAGCGGGATGGCGTCCGTGTAGCAGGCGGCGGTGTAGGCGCGGTTGCCCTCCCAGTCCAACGCCGGGCTTCCCCCGGCGGTGGTGGTGACCCGCAGGCAGGGGGCTTTCTGCATGTAGGCCAGGGACAGAACGAAGGAGCCTAGCGCCAGGAGGACTCGCACGGGAGTCCACCATCGGGCGCCTCCGATGGCCGCGTGGGCACCCGGAGGGCCTCCCAGGAAGGTCACGATGTCCTTGGCCATCGGTTCTGTCCGCGATGGCAGAACTCTACGCTGAGTCATCAGGGATTGAGCAGGCCGTTAACGAAGTCGCTGATGTTTCCTACGGCCTCGCCTGGGTCCGGGGCGTTAGGAGCCGGCTCAGCGGGCGCTGGGGCTGGCGCTGGAGCTTCCTCCACAGGCTGGCTGGTGGTGTCACCCGTGTTGGAGTTGGAGGAGTAGGAATCGTTCGTTCCATAGCTGGTTCCGGAGGAGCTGCCGCCACCGTAGGAGTTGTAGCTGGTGGATCCGCTGAACTGCTCCACGGGCTGGTTGGCCAGGGCGGAGTCCATGAAGGTCTTCCAGATGTCCGCCGGCACGCCGGCACCGTACATCGTTCCGCCGTAGGCGTTGCGCAGTGGCGTGTTGTTGTTGGAGCCAACCCACACGGCCGTTGCCAGCTGTGGGGTGGATCCGATCATCCACGCATCCTTGTTTTCTCCGGTGTCTCCCAGCTGGGTGGTACCAGTCTTGGCAGCCGATGGACGTCCGCCGGCCAGGGACTTGCCGTTGGAGTAGGCGGCGATGGGCTGCATCGCGGAGACCACATCATTGGCCACATCTTCGCTCACTACCTGCTCCGGCTGTGCTGGGGAGTTATCCAGTAGCACCTCGCCGTCGGAGTTCTCCACCTTCTGCACGAAGTGCGGACGGTTGTAGGCGCCTTCGTTGGACAGGGTCGCCAGGGCGGAGGCCATGTCCAGAACACGGGACTGGTACATGCCCAGCACGATGCCTTCGTATGGCGCGCCGCCGTTTTCCGTCAGGGTCTTGTCCATGCCGGGGAACTCGGTGGCCACACCCAGGCGGTGTGCCATGTCGGCCACATCCTGTGCGCCTCCCCGCAAGTCGCGGACCAGGCGGATGAAGGAGGTGTTCAGGGACATCTTCAGTGCCTGCGCGATGGAGCAGGTGCCACAGGATTCGCCGCCCACGTTGTTCACGGTGGTGCCATCCGTGGTCACTGGGGAGGAATCGAACAGGTCGCTCAGGCTTCCTCCCTGGTCCAGGTACGCGGCCAGACCCATGATCTTGAAGGTCGAACCGGTCTGCAGTCCGGAGCCGGCGTAGTCCCAGCCCACGGGATCGTCGCCACCGTAGTAGGCCTTCACGGCGCCGGTCTTGGGGTCGATGGACACCAGCGCGCCGCGGATGTCCTCGTTGTAGTTCAGGTTGTTGTGGATCGTGTCCACGGCCTGCTGCTGCAATGCCGGGTCGATGGTGGTGGTGATCTTCAAGCCACCCGTGTTCACCTGATCCTCGGTAATGCCGGCAGCCGTGAGCTCCGCGATCACCTGAGACTTGATCAAGCCATTCGCTCCGTTAGCCACGGACTGGGTCTGCACAGTCGCAGGGTCCACAACCTCCGGGTACTTCGCGGCCGCACGGTCTGCCGAGGACATCCATCCGGAGGACTCCATGCCATCCAGCACGTAGTTCCAGCGGCGTTCAGCGTTCTCCCGGTTGATCCACGGATCCAGCGCGGATGGAGCTTGAATGGACGCGGCAAGCACTGCGCCCTCCTCCGCGGTGAGTTCCTCAACCGGCTTGTTGAAGTAGGCCTTGGATGCGGCCGAGATACCGTAGGCGCTGCGCCCGAAGTAGATGGTGTTCAGGTACGCCTCCAGGATCTCGTCCTTGGTCCACTCGCGGGCCATCTTGGAGGAGATCACCAGCTCCTTAGCCTTACGGGTGACGGAACGCTCATCGCCCACCAGCGCGTTTTTCACGTACTGCTGCGTGATGGTGGAACCACCACCGGCGTCATCCTTGCCGGTCAGCTGGCCCAGCACCGCACGCCCGAAGCCCGTGACGGAGAAGCCGGGGTTCTTATAGAAGTCGCGGTCCTCCGCGGCCAGCACGGCGTTGCGCACCGGCGCGGGCACCTCGGACAGCTTCACATTCTGGCGGTTACCTTCCGGCGGCACGATGCGCGCGATCTCTGAGGTGCCGTCGTCCGCCACGATGGTGGAGATCTGGTTGTTCACCAACTCCTCTGGCTCCGGAACCTTGGTCACGGCGTACGCGGTGATGAAGGCCACGGCGGGCACAGCGATGGCCACCACCAGCAACGCGGCACAGGTTTTCAGGACGCTCGCCATGAACACGCGGTCGCGGACGCTGGCCTTCCGGCGGGTGCGGGCAGTGTAGTCGCCGGCGTTGACGGTCCGGCTACTCTGCTTCTTTTTCGCCTTCTGACCTGCCGTTTTCTTGGCATTGCTCTGAGCGTTCTTCGCCAAAGACGGTTTCTTGTCGTCGGTACTCAAACTAGTCAAGCTCCAGTTCGTGAGTTTCAGGTGTGAAGCGGTGAGAAATATGTCACTGCTGAACTCGTAGAATATCCTCCGCTAGGAGGTAATTCCACTTGCAGCCCAGACACACTTCCACAGTGTGGATGGACATTTCCTGGCTGTCCGCGGAGGCATCCGCGTCATCCAGGAAGGTATCAACCACGCTGCGTATTTCTCTTACATTACGCGCTGTTCCTGACTTTTCCCCCAACACAACGCCATGAATCCACCGAATCATGCGCAGCCTGTGCCGCCCGCAGACGGGACATGCCCCCGCCACTGCGTCGCCCAGGACGTCAGCGGAGTGGAGGAGGTGGGGCTTGGCGTCGCATATATCCCGACGCCGAAGCTCACCCATCCGCAGCTGGCGCAGAACCCTGGCGCGTCCTACGTCATGGCCCACGTGGTGGATCTCTAACGCCCGGCGCGCGCGGTCGGACAGCAATTCAGGTAGCAACGGTACTGTGACGCGTGATCTGCTCATTATCGTCCCCTCCCTAAGATATTCTTAGGCTTCTGGCCTGCCAGTTCAGCATTATGTCAAAAATAGTGGTAGAACGTTATTAGTTAGTATCATGAGAAAACTTGAGGTAGTTTAGTTTTATGGCCACCACACCTTTGGAGATCGCAACGCGACTACGCCCCGCTCTGCTTCGTCTGTACCTGCTCTACTTCCGTCAGACGATCAACTCGCAGATCAGCCAGGCACAGCTGTCCATCCTGATGATTCTTCAGGAAAACGGCGCGATGCGCATCAACCAGATTGCAACCGCTGAATCCATCCGTATGCCTACCGCCTCCAATGCGGTGAACCAGCTCGAGAACATGGACCTGGTCACCCGCATTCGCGACGTGAGTGACCGCCGCGGTGTGCGCGTGGACCTCACGGACCGCGGTCGCGCAGAGCTGAACAACTTGGCCGTTGAGCGCAGCGAGCAGCTCGCGACCATGCTGGAAACCCTGCAGCCGGAAGAACTGGAGCAGGCAGAGCAGCTGGTTCCGCTGATCGAGACCCTGCTGACCCGCTTCACCGAGCACCAGAGCAAGAGCAAGCAGGAATCCAAGTAGGCCGCTAGGCTCCGCATGAGCAAACACTCCTCCCAGCCCTCGGCGCACAGCGCGGCTGAGTCCACCCGGCAGCGTCGGCCACTGCGTGTCCTCATGACATGGCGGCCCGACTCTCCCGGTGACGAATCCGCACAGGTGGTTGCCTGGCTGGCGCGGACAGAACAGCTCAGCGTGCGCTCAGCCACCGTCATCTCCCGCACGTGGTCCGAGCAACCGGGTTCCCAAGAGCACACCGCGTATCAGCGATGGCTGAGCAAAGAAACCCAGGCGTGTGCCGACGCAAGCGCCCGCGCGCTGCACGACGCCGGGCTTCCCGGCTCCATGGTTGACGCCGAGACGCCGGCCATGGTGTCCGTAGATCACTCCGAGACCCAGCAGCTCATCACCTCCGCGAAGGACTTCGGCGCCGATGCGATGGTCATCGGATCTCACCCGTCCGCACCCCGTGGGCAATTCCGCATCGGCTCCACTGCCGATGCCCTGTTGCACTGCTCCCCCTACCCGTTGCTGCTCGCGCCCAAAGCGCCGAGACTCTCCAAGCGCGGCGTGACTCGGGTGAACTGTTGCTACGTGGACACGGACCAATCACATCAGGCGCTGCGCAACGCCGCGGACCTGGCCGCCCGGTGGAACGTGCCCCTCAGACTCGTAGCCTTCACGCCTCGGGGTGCCACCATGTACCCCACCCAAGTGCGCTTCGATAGCTCCTCGGACATGATGGTGGAATGGCGTGAACAGGCCCTGGCGCTCCTGGACCGGGGACGCGACCGGGCGCTGGCTCGTCACAGCCACCTCACTGTAGAAACCGCCACCGGCAGCGGCTACGGATGGTCCGGGGCAATCAATGCACTCAAATGGAAGAAGGGTGACCTGCTAGTCATGGGCTCGTCCACGTTGGGCGAGTTCAACCGAGTTTTCATCGGCCCCTCCACCAATCAAATCCTGCGCCACAGCCAGGTCCCCGTCTTGATCAGCCCGGTGTAAGCCGGGTAGAAGTGAACAGTGATGTCTACCGACCCTGAATCCTCTGACCCGTCCGCTCACCGGCCACAACCGAAGTCCCCATCCCGGGCGTCCCAACCACAATCACCACAAGCACCGTCGCCCTACGAGATCGGCCTGGACGAAAACTTCCCACAGCAGCACGGCCGCGGCCGCGGTGGGCGTGACGGCCGAGACTGTAGCGAACACAGCGGCAGCGCGGGCGACGTGGCCGCAGGCAGCGCAGTGTCGGGAAGCTCCACTCGCCCCGCTGGACTGACCGCCGCCGAACAAGAACAGCGCAACCAGCGCTCCACGCGCCAAGCCTTCATCTACTTCTTCACCGTCCCCGTTGTGGTCTTCGCCCTCGCGGGGATCGTGCTGGTCGTCTCACGCGCCACCGGCGGCCCGCTCTGCGAAGCCGGCGACGCCCAATGGCTCTGCAGCCGCGGCGCCCAAATCTGGTTCAGCCTCCTGCCCGGCCTCGTGGCCATGGGCAGCGTGTTCCTCGCCGGCTACATCACCTACTACAAGTGGCGAACCCAGCAGCGCTGGCGCTGGTGGATCGCAGTAGTCTGGCTGTCCATGCCCTTCGCGCTCGCATGGATCACCGGCACCGGAAGCCTGCTACTCCTCGGGCACTAGAGGCGGAGCTGCCGCGTTACAGCATCGACGCTTCAGCACTAATCACGCCAGTAACCGCCAACTGATCAGCCACCAAACGGTCAACGAGGGCTTCATCAACCTGGAACCCGGCGTCGGATAACCACGTCGCCAGCATCCGGTGACCATATTGAGTCATCACGGACTCAGGATGGAACTGCACAGAATGAATCGGCAGATCACGGTGACGCATCGCCATGATCATCCCAGAATCAGAACGCGCCGTGACCACCAACTCCGACGGAACAGTCGCCGGATCCACCGTCAGCGAATGGTACCGCGTCACCCGAAACGGACTAGGAATCCCCCGCAACACGCCCGAACCATCATGCTCCACCGGCGACGTCTTGCCATGGAACAACTCATCCGCACGCACCACATCCGCCCCGAAATGAAGGCCAATCGCCTGGTGACCCAAGCACACCCCGAACGTAGGAATCCCCCGACGCGCCGCAATCTCAAGGGCAGCCATCATACGACCAGCGGCCGCAGGCTCCCCCGGCCCCGGAGACAACAACAACGCCTGGAACTGGGACAGAAAAGCCTCCAGCTCCTCCGTGGTCTCCCCCAACTCCGCAGCATTATTGCGCACCACAGTGCACTCATCGCCAGCGAAACCCAGCTGGCCAATGTACTGAACCAGGTTATAAACAAAGCTATCGAAGTTGTCGATGACAAGAATGCGCATGAGCCCGATTTTAGCGCGTTGCCTGAACTGCTAGAATCGCTGGGTAGACAAACCGGCTGAACTGTAGAAGAGGTCTTCATGCCAAAGCAAAAGATTAACAGCGGCGCAAGTAACTACACCGCACCCGCAGGCACCACCAGCCGCACCCCCGTAAAACTCAACGCCACCGGAACCCCACGGTGGTACATCGTCCTCATGCTGGGACTCATGATCCTCGGCCTGGCATGGCTGGTGGTCAACTACCTGGCAGGACCCTCCATTGACTTCATGGCCAACCTCGGCGCATGGAACTACCTCATCGGCTTCGCACTGCTGATCGTGGGGCTGTTGATGACGATGGGATGGAAGTAGCGGGCTGTTACTAGCTGGGCTGTGCGTAGCGGGCTATTAATCCAGCTAATACAGCCCGTTCAGTCCCACATACACCGCGGCAACGGACACCGCTAGTGTCGCCAGCGTTGCCAAGACGAGTCGCACCGGCGACCCCTTGATGAAGGCCGTCTTGGCGATGGACAGCCAGACCGTTGGCACGCGAGCGTGGTGGTCATAAAAGATCAGCGCCAAGACCACACCGGCGGCCAAGCCGCCCAGGTGACCCCACAGAGACACCCCGGGGATCGACAACGAAAAGCCCAAGTTCACCCCGATAAGCGCCATCGGACTGCTGAGAGGCTGACGAGTCTGCGCACTCACCGCAACCAACAGAGCACATAACGCGTACGCCACGGTGGACGCGCCGCCCACTGGGGTGTTCGGCGCGCCGTACATGCAGGCCAACGAGCCGCCAGCAGCACCGGCCACGATGGCACAGAGCATCGCGAACCCGCCATAGGTTTTCTCCACTTCCTTGCCCAGAAGGAAGATCATCAGCGAGTTCATCATCAGGTGAAAGACGTCCAGATGAACCACAGACGCGGTGAAGATCCTCCACCACTGGTGATCCTTGGTCACAGAAATGGACGCGAAGATCAGATCCCAACCGATGCCGTGATCCAGCATCCTCACATAGTGGCCGTACTGATCGGTGACATAGCTGAAGCCGCCCATGGTGTCGGTGAGACTTCGGGACTGCACCAGCATCACCAGGTACACGCCCAGGCACAGGGAGAGGAAAGTCCAGGTTACGGGGGCTTCCTTCACGAGGGTGCGGACAGTGGTCCGGGTGCGCTGGAGGGTGCTCGCGGCGTCCGGTGTGTCTGGGGCGTCCGAGGTGTCCGGGGTGTTCGAACCATGCACGGTGTGTGAACCGTGCTGACCGTCCGGGGAGTCCGGGGTGTTTGGGCTGTGCTCAGGGGTCGACTGCGGCATGAATCTCATCCTAGCTAGTCTGCTGCTGCGCTCCGCACCCGCACCACCTAAAAAAGTTCGACCATAACGCCAAATTTTCCACGAAAATTGGCGTTATGGTCGAACAATGTGTGAAGGGGTAGTGGGAAGAACTACTCCTGGATCTCGATAGACTCGATCACCACGTCATCGTGTGGGCGGTCCATACGGTCGGTTGCCACACGGGAAATCTTGGCAACAACCTTCTGGGACTCAGAGTCCGTGACCTCACCGAAAATGGTGTGGCGGTTGTTCAAGTGAGGCGTAGCCGTCACGGTAATAAAGAACTGGGAACCATTCGTTGCCGGACCAGCATTGGCCATAGCCAGCAGGAATGGGCGGTCGAACTGCAGCTCTGGGTGGAACTCATCCTCAAAACGGTAGCCCGGGCCGCCACGGCCGGTGCCGGTTGGGTCGCCGCCCTGGATCATGAAGCCGTCGATGATGCGGTGGAAGATTGCGCCATCGTAGAACGGGCCTTCGTTGGTTCCGGAAGCGTTGGCTTCGGAGTAATCCTTGGTGCCCTGTGCCAGACCGACGAAGTTCTCGACGGTGACAGGGGCGTGGTTTCCGAACAGGTCGATCTTGATATCGCCCTGGTTGGTGTGCATGATTGCTGTTGCAGTTTTAATACTCACGTTGTCCGATTGTACGCACTTTCCAGCCATATCGCCCACGCCGTGGTCTAGTTTTCTCTAAGATCGTATAGAGAAATAGCCACAAATTAAGACATTCACAGCGATCAAAGGCGGTAGTTCTTCATGAACCCAGCAACCCTGCGCATGGCACTCAACGCTGCGTCCACTGCACGTTCGGCGATGGGTAAGCGCAAGAAAGACAAGGATCGTCGGGAGTACGACGCCCTCGTCGAGCTCCGATCCTCCTCCCCCGATGACCCACGACGCCAGGCGGTCCTCGCTGGGTCGAAGGCTCACAACAAGGCCATCGCCGAGTACCTCCTTGCAGAAAACGATGCAGCTGAGGCGAAGAACAAGGCCGCCGCGATCGCGGAGATTAGCCGTCGTGAGCAGAAGCAGCGCGCGCAGAAGGCCAAGGCCGAGCGCAACGAAGCGGCCGCGCAGATGTCCACCAACAACTCTAAGGAGAACAACGTGTCCACCACGCTGACCAAGGCCGATAAGAAGGCCGAGATCAAGAAGGCCGTGAAGGCCCAGAAGAAGGCCAACAAGAAGGCTTTGAAGAATGCCCGTAAGCAGGCGAAGCAGCGTTTCCAGGAACTGTCCGCTGCTGCCCAGGATCGGGCTCAGGCGGTGGCGGAGAACTCCCGCGAGTTCTCTGACCAGGTTGTATCCGACGCCCACAAGCGCACCGCTGACGCTCAGGCTCAGCTGAAGAAGTCCTCCAAGGATGCGAAGAAGTCGTCCAAGAAGGCCAACAAGAAGCTCACGGCACGTTCCAAGAGCTTCTTCAAGAAGGCATCGAAGGCCGGCCAGCAGCTGCGCGAGGATGCTCAGAAGACCGTGGATAAGGACGTAGCACCTCGCGTGTCTGCGGCTGTTGCCTCTGCTCAGGCTTTCGCTTCGGATGCTCAGAAGAACCTTCAGGACTCCGCGAAGAAGTCCCGCAAGGAGCTGAAGAAGTCTCGCAAGCAGGCCGAGAAGGCTGCCCGCAAGAACGCCAAGGCAAGCAAGAAGCGCTTTGCTAAGGCTGAGAAGAAGGTGTCCAAGAAGGCACACAAGAAGGCCCAGAAGGCTCAGGCGAAGCTGAACAAGAAGCAGCAGAAGAACACCGCGTGGCGCTGGGTATTCGTGCTGCTGACAGTGTTGGCTGCCGGTGGTGCGGCGTTCGCAACGCTGCGCAAGGGTAACGCTGCGCCGAAGTCCACCCCGAAGGTGCAGGACTTTTCCAAGAAGGCTACGGGTGCTGCGGAGAAGGTGAAGGAGCAGGCCTCCGCTACCGCGTCGACCGCGTCTGAGAAGATCGAGAAGGCTGCTGACAAGGCTCAAGAAAAGGCCAAGGAAGCTAAGGACGCTGCTGCCGAGACGGCTGAGAAGATCCAGGACAAGGCCGAGGACGCTGCCGAGAAGGCTGAGAAGAAGGTCGAAGAGAAGACCGAAAAGAAGGCCGAGGAAAAGAAGGCTGAGGACAAGCCAGCCCAGAAGCCTCAAGCCTCCAAGCCTGCTGCTCCAGCTCCGGGCGCCCCAGGTGCACCGGGCGCTCCTGGCGCTCCAGCTCCGAAGAAGGCCGACGACAAGTAGTCGCTACATCCCGGCTGTTACCTCCCACCTGAGGTAATTTGCTCCGCGAGGCGCAAGGGGTCATGATGTGCTCATGACAGTCCCCTTGCGCCTCGTTTTTCGCCGTGTCGACGGTGTCGCTGGTGCCGACGGTCTCACCGGCACAATCGCAGGCGCAACTGACCCACACGCAGCCACAGGCGTAAGCACCCCCTCACCATCCCGCGCCCCAGAAGGCCACACCATCCTCCAGGCTCTGTTCCCGGAAGGCCTCTCCCGCCAGCCGGGCCACGCGGCGGTGTGGCTAGACTCATCTCTCCCCACGGCCGGCTCCGTGTCCATCATCGCGGGCACCGGCGGCCCGTTGAGTTCCCTATTCTGTGCCGAGGCCAGCGATTCCCCGCTCACGGACAACATCTTCGATCGTGTGCGCGCTGGCCTTCGCCCGGTGCGCATCCCCGAGCAGTGGCCGCATCCGTTCGCCTTGGGCTGGCTGGGCGCGTGGGGCTACGAGGTCCGTCATCATGCGCTGGGCCAGCCTGCCTCGCCCGGCGCGCGGACGTCCGATCTTCCCGACGTTGCCCTGTTGTTCGCTGATCGTGCCGTGGTCTTGGATGCTGAGGGTGCGCTGATTGCCGTTCTTGTGGACGACGCCCAGCCTTCCATCACCCAGCGCCAAACCATGTGGCTGGACTGGGCGGTTCAGCGGCTTCGCGAGTTGTCTCTCGACCAGCGTGACACCACAGTGCCGGCACCGTCTGCGCCGGGCGCGTCCTTCGTATTCGATCAATCCCATGAGGAGTATCTGCGCAGCATCCAGGCCTGCCAGGACTTCATCGCCGCGGGGGATTCCTATGAAGTGTGCTTGACGAACACGGCCACCGGCCCTGCTCTTCGGGAGATCTTCGCCGGGCAGGAGCACCCGGAGCTCGCGGCCTTTGTGCGCCTGCGGGCAACCTCTCCGGTTCCTTATGGCGCGTTTCTGTCTTTCCCGGGGTTCAGTATTCTGTCTGCCTCCCCGGAGCGTTTCCTACGGGTCACTCCGGACGGCCAGGTCTCTGCGAAGCCGATTAAGGGCACGAGGCCGCGGGGGGCGTCGGAGTACGAGGATCGTACTGTGATGGCCGAGCTAGCCAGCAGCGTGAAGGATCGCGCGGAGAATCTGATGATTGTGGACTTGCTGCGCAATGATCTGGGGCGTGTGTGCCAGCCGGGAACCGTGCAGGTGCCGAAGATTTTTGATGTGGAGACGTATTCGCATGTGCACCAGCTGGTGTCCACGATCGAGGGTCGGCTTCGCGCGGGCCTGGGGGCTGTGGATGTGTTGGCGTCGAGTTTCCCGGGCGGGTCGATGACGGGCGCGCCGAAGATTCGCACCATGGAGATTATTGACCAGCTGGAGCGGCGGGCACGGGGATTTTATTCGGGCGCGATTGGGTGGCTGTCGCCGAATGGTGCGGGGGATATGTCCATCACGATTCGCACGGTGGTGGATGATGGCGTGGCGTCCACTTTTGGTGTGGGCGGTGCGATCGTGACGGATTCGGATCCGGAGGCGGAGTATCAGGAGACGTTGACGAAGGCGTCTGCGCTGTTGGAGGCGCTGGGCGCCCGCATCGAGGAGCTGTAGCGGCTACTCCGAGATCCGGTTGGACAGCGGCGCCTCGAGGTAGTCCGCCTTCACGAAGTACGTGTCGATGTAGCAGTCCTTCATGACCATCAGGTCGCTAACTTCCTCGCCGAGCCCCAGCCCGATCGGGGCGAGCTGCTGGGTGATCTGCTCGGGCGTCATGCTGGCATCGATGGTGATGGGGAAGGTGGGCACTCCAGCCAGTTGCGGGGAGATGGTGATCTTCTGCACCACAATGTGAAAATTGCCGCTCAGGGTGGTGATCTCGCCTGGGCCGGAGGACAGGTTCATGTCCTTTATTCCTCCGACGCCGGGCATCTGCACTCGAAGGTTGTCCAACACTGCCTTGTCCGCGTCGATACGCAACGCTGGCGCAGGACCGTTGGGAGTGTTCTGTTGGATGAGGGACATCCGCACCTTGCCCTTGAGCGCGGTTGAGTCCGTCTGGATGACGTAGGTTCCGTATTGGAGGGGCATTTCGCCCTGGATATCCTCGGGTGGCGCCACGTCGATCGGCGGGTTCTCAATGATCTCGTTGGCGTTCGGCAGGGGCAGCGCTGGTGCTGGTGGGAGCAGCTGCTCCAGTTCTGGGTTGTTCTGGGGCAGCAGATCCTCTGGCTTCGGGAGATCCTCTGGCCTCGGCAGGGCCGGGAGGTTCACTTGAGCCTCCGCGACGGAGTCATCGCGGCCGTCCACGGCCAGCGCAGCCACAAGCCCCAGGGTGGTCAGCAGAGCCAGAACGCGCAGGCCCGGGGACTTTCCGGAGGAGGTGCCGGAATCGGTGCTCGTGTCAGCAGTTGCGCCCGTGTCCGCGGTTGCAGCGGAGTCAGCCTCCGAGTCAGCCCCGGAACTGTCCGGCACAACCCCGTCCGATTCGGGATCCTCGGCGGGGGGCGCGCTGTGGGCGTCGGGTTGAGGAGATTTATCCGCAGACGTCCAGGAGAGCACCAACGCCGAGCCAATGACGGCGCACAACGTGCCCACCACAAACCCGCCGATGTTGGACATCGGCAGGGCAACGATGCCCAACAGCATTCCCGCTACACCGGTGAGAATGCGCGTGTCCGGCGTAAACCAGGAGCACAGGCCGCACACGATCAGCAACGCGCCGATCAGCATGGTGGATACGCCAGAGATGGCGGAGATCTGAATGATGAAGTTGGACACCTCAAAGGACGCATACGCCGGGGTGAGGATAATGATGCCCGCCATTAATTGGAGCAAGCCGCCGGCGAAAGGCCTGCGGGAGCGCCACCTGGCGAAACGGCGATTGCGCTTTTTAAGGGCTGCTTTGTTGGTGTCTGCCATATCAGCACTGAGCGTCTTCGTCGTTGACAATCTTGATCTTTCCGCCAGCTGCGGTGAGTTCGTCGGCGGCCATGGAGGTCACCTTAATCTTCTGACTGATGGCCTGGATCTTATTGGCGGCAATACCCCAGGTTCCGGGGGCGGCATTCGGATCGACCTGGTGGGTGTCAATACCAATTTGTGCGCCCTCCAGCTTCAGGCCACCCTGCAGGTCCTTAGCGCCGATGACCAGGTTCTTTGCCTCGAAGTTCTGGCCTGGAACCTGCATTTGGAAGGTTTTGTGTCCCATTCCAGGAACGTCCATCGGTGCGGCCATGCACACGTCCTTCACCTTCACCTTGCTGATGCGCAGGCGCGTGATGGCTTCGGTTCCATTGTGCATTTTGTCCGAGTCCGTGAACAGACTGATGTTATCGCCGTCCATCTGGCTGACTTGGAGGTTGAAGATTTGGTTGGACAATGCCAGGTGTGCGGACAGTCCGCCCTGTGCAACAGCTACTCCTGTACCAGCGGTGGCGAGCAGTCCAACGCCCAGGATTGCGGCAAATCGAGTTTTCTTAATGTGACCCATGGCATAAGAACGTACTACCGTTGCTTTTGTTTATGTGTGAAATGGGGATTTTTTCTCAAAAATTTTCAGACAAGGGGTAGCACGGGTGGTGCTGGGGTGGCGCTGTGATGGTGCCGAGGCGCACAGTGTCTCCAGCGCGGAGCGGACCTACAGATGCAACGGCAACTGCTACCGCCAAGCATGTTCAACAATCGGACGCACACAGCATGCGATCCCAAGGGCTTGGCCGCGGTGAGCGTAAGATCACTATCGCGTTCCCTAGAGAAGAACGTTGCCCCTTGGGAAATCAGCTAGCTTTAAGAATTTTTCTGAGAAAGGTGCCCACATGAGTTCACTTGCAATTGGTGGCAGCTACCTCTTGGCCGCGGTCCTTGCCGGCGATGCACTGATGTCGATTAAGCCTCCGAAGTTCATCAGCCGATGCCTGAATGGCGTCAACTTCCCTAAGGACTGGTGGTGGGCCCTCATCGGTATCAAGTCACTCGCAGCAGCAGGCCTCATTGCCGGAGCTGCTATCGGTGATGCTTCGGTCACGACAACAGTGTCTGCAGGCGTACTTGGATACTTTATCTTCGCCATTATTGCCCACATTAGGGCTGGTTTCCTCAAGCAGGAATTCTGGGTTAATTGTCTTGGCATGACGGCACTCAGCGCTGTCGTTCTCATTCTTAATGCAGCAGCAATGTAATTGAAGTGTCCCAGGTTTTGTGCCGCATGAGTAGATAGGAAAACCTGGAGAATAACAACGAAGTGTGATCAGGACGCGAAGGACCGTATCGGGCCGGCTGAAGTTGAAGCCCCGTCGCGAGTCCACAAAAACGCGTAGACTGGCGGACACTTAGGCTGTGAGGCTGTCACCACATCGAGCCTCGCCATAGAAGATTTTTCCCACACCAGTCTCCTAGGAGGGATTAGTATATGTCCGATCAGAACAATGCCCCATCCGAAGGCAAGTGCCCTGTCATGCACGGCCCGGCGGCCGGCTCCCCTACCACCGGTAGCGAGAACCATAAGTGGTGGCCAGAGCGCCTAAATCTGCAGCTTCTGGCTCAGAATCCTCCGGCCCGTCGCCCCTTCGAGGAAGACTTCGATTACGCGGCTGCCTTCGAGTCCATTGATTACGAGGCGTTGAAGAAGGACATCAGCGAGGCTCTGGTGACCTCCCATGACTTCTACCCCGCTGACTTCGGCAACTACGGTCCCGGCGCGGTGCGCATGGCATGGCACTCCGCGGGAACCTACCGAGCCCAGGATGGCCGCGGTGGCGCTAACACGGGTCAGCAACGCTTCGCGCCTATTAACTCTTGGCCGGACAACATTCTGACTGACCGCATCCGCCGCATCCTGTGGCCGGTGAAGAAGAAGTACGGCAAGAAGATTTCTTGGGCTGACCTGATTGTTCTTGCCGGTAACGTTGCCCTGGAGGACATGGGCTTCCCGACCCTCGGCTTCGCCGGTGGCCGTGAGGATACCTACGAGCCAGAGCAGGTGAACTGGGGCCCGGAGTCCGAGTGGTTGGGCAACGCCCGTTACTCGGGAACGGAGGACTCCACCCGCGACCTGGACAACCCGCTGGCCGCTGTGCAGATGGGTCTGATCTACGTCAACCCTGAAGGTCCGGACGGTAATCCTGATCCGAAGGCGTCTGCGCACGATATTCGCGAGACCTTTGCGCGCATGAGCATGGATGACGAAGAGACCGTGGCTCTGATTGCTGGTGGACACACCTTCGGTAAGACGCACGGCAATAACTCCCCTGATGTGATCGGCCCAGAGCCAGAGGCCGCACCGCTGGAGCACCAGGGCATCGGCTGGCGGGGACCGGTGGGCAATGACACCATGGGCGGTGGCCCAGAGGTGACGTGGACCTACCACCCCACCCGCTGGGACAATGAGTTTTTCCACATTCTCTACGGTTACGAGTGGGAGCTGATGGAGTCCAAGGCCGGCGCGAAGCAGTGGCGCCCCATTGATGGCGGCGGCTCCGATATGGTGCCGATGGCTCACGGTGACGGCCGCATTGAGCCACGCATGCTGACCAGCGATTTGGCGTTGCGCTACGACCCTGAGTACGACAAGATTTCTCGCCGTTTCAAGGACGACCAGACGGCGTTCACGGATGCGTTCGCCCGCGCGTGGTTCAAGCTGATCCACCGCGACTTGGGTCCGAAGGCACGCTACGTTGGACCGGAGATTCCTGAGGCCGAGTTCGACTGGCAGGATCCCGTGAACCCACCGGCACATGTTCCTTCCGAGGATGAAGTGGGCCAGTTGAAGGAGGCGATCGCTCGCGCTGTGGATGAGTCCACCTTAACGATTGGCGAGTTGGTGACCACGGCGTGGGCCGCGGCGTCCTCCTTCCGCATCACGGACTTCCGCGGTGGCGCTAACGGTGCGCGCCTGCGCTTGGCCCCTCAGAAGGATTGGGAGGTCAATAAGCCGGAGGAGCTGGCGACCGTGCTGGACAAGCTGGAGGCTATTCAGAACAACGCCGGCGTGGACGTGTCCTTCGCAGACCTGTTGGTCCTGGCTGGTGGCGTGGGTGTGGAGCTGGCTGCCAAGGCAGCTGGCCACTCCATTACTGTGCCGTTCACTCCGGGTCGTGGTGACGCTACCCAGGAGCAGACGGACGAGCAGTCCTTCAAGTACATGGAGCCCATCGCCGATGGTTTCCGTAACTACAACAGCGGTAAGTCCGCCCTACCTGCGGAGCACCTGCTGATTGACCGCGCTGCGTTGTTGAACCTTACTGTTCCGGAGATGACGGTACTGGTCGGTGGCCTGCGTGTGCTGGGCACAAACCACGATGGCTCTGCCGATGGTGTGTTCACCAGCAACCCTGGCCAGCTGAGCAACGACTTCTTCGTGAACTTGTTGGACATTGACACCACCTGGACCCGCGTAGACGATGGCGCTCCGGAGGCTAACGCCCGCTACGAAGGTACAACTGCAGACGGTACTACCTACACGGGTACCCGCGTGGATCTGGTCTTCGGCGCTAACTCCGAATTGCGTGCCATCGCGGAGGTCTACGGCGCGGACGATGCCGCTGACAAGTTCCTCGAGGACTTCGTGGCGGCATGGGTCAAGGTCATGGAAGCAGATCGCTTCGACCTTCACCGTTAGGAATCTGCGAGGAGACTCCTAGGTGTGGTCCTCCGGGGCCAGTTCGTACGTCGTCGTGCGATGGCCCTGGCCGCCGTGCCGAATGATCGCGCCAGCGGCCAACAGTGGTTTAAGCGCGTAGCGCACCTGGTTTTCCTTCAATTTGGCTTGGTGCGCAAGCTCCCTCAGTGTGAATTCGCGCGGCAATGTGCGCGCCGCCGCCAGAATTGCCGGTGAGTTCTTTGCCATTCCGTAGTCCAGCTGACCAGATTGTGCCTGATCCGATCGTGGCTGGCGATCTTGCGCCTGACGGGACGCGGTACCCGTAGGCTCTGCCCAGGCGGGTGCTGGGTTGGACGGCGTCGTCGTGCGTCGACGAGGGACATCAACACGGAAGAATTCGACGGTCACCTTCACGCCTGTATCGGTGATTTTTGGGCGAGGCAAGCCAGCGTCTTCCATGGCAGCAAACATGGCCCGCACTCCACCGCCTTCGCCCTCGATGATGCGGCGGCCACGATCATCCACGAGCTCCTTGGCGATCCTGTACAGGCGTTGGTTGACCTCAACGCGCGTAAACTCCCTGCTTTCTAGCTGAGATGTGGACAGCGCTTTCAGGCCACCGGGACTGCTAATGGTTAAGCGATCTGGCAGCAGCCGAACGTCAATGGACTTGCCCAATTCCACGGTGTTCGGCCCCAAGTCACGGTGAATCAAGGCATTGGACACGGCCTCGCGGATGGCGTGCAACGGGATCTCTGGCTCATCAACCATGTGCCCATCGGCTCGGTAGACCTGTCTCGTGGTGATGTTTCGAGAAATCCAATTCATGGTCTGGCTCAGCAATTCGCTCACAGAACCATGGAACGTTTTCAAGTTTGATGTGCGTGCTGCCTCTCCAGGGCTGTGCCGCACAGCGGCTGTCACTGCTAACGCCGGATACTCGCCCTGCGGAAATGTTCCCAGACCGTACAGCCCTGCGAGTGTGAGTTCACCATCGGGAGTTATGGCTTTAATGAGGCGCAGCACCGACTCGTCGTCTTCGCGCGACAACTGCTCAATGGAGCTCTTAATGTCAGGGATGAAGCGTTTTAGCACCGCTGAGTTAAGATCGTCGACGCTGCTCAGTGGCACAGGCCGAGAATCATACATCGCCTCCTCAGAAGCGTGCAGCTTCGCAACCTCTATCATTCTCAGCTCAGGTTCTGGAATGGCATAGTCTCCGTCTGCTTGGCGCAGATAGGCCACACCCTTGTAACGCGCGGGCTTATCCACTGCTCCCAGGCCGTTGACATGGACAATGACTACCGATACACCGGATACTGTCACAGTGTGAGTGTCAATGACCGGAGCTGGCACCACAGTATTATGAGTTTGGCTTGCAACTGCCGCTTCCATGTCCGCAGGATTGTCCACCCCTGTGATGGAAAAATTAGTGCGCTCATCCACGCCAAGAATGATCGTGCCACCTTCGGGCATATTGGCAAAAGCACAGGTAGTAGCAGGTAAATTCTTGGGTAACCCGCCCTGTGCACGCTTCACTTCCACGTCGGCGCGATCGCCACTGTGGGCGCGAAGCTTCTCCAGAAGCTCGAGCAATTGATCCGATCGGGTTATCTTGGCTGCCATACTTACTCATTATACTGTCACAGTGTGAAAGTTTAAATATGTAAAACGCAAGACGCCCCTCCCACACTGACACTTTCAAAGCTTGCTCCCCCACAAACGGGGCACGTCCACCAGGCTCATCACACCATTTTGTCATCAAAATCTTAAATATGGCACATGAAAACCACTGACGTTCTACTGTATAGCCATGTCAGAGCAACAACGACCACTCGCGGATAGCACTGAACGCTATGATGCGATCATCATCGGAGCGGGCACCTCCGGTCTCAACGTTGCCCGTGAACTCTCCCGCGCAGGCTGGAACTGCCTGGGACTCGAAGCCGGAACGCGTTACAACCGCCACACCTACCCCACAAAGGAAGCCT
Source organism: Corynebacterium zhongnanshanii (assembly GCF_014490575.1). Taxonomy (NCBI): domain Bacteria; kingdom Bacillati; phylum Actinomycetota; class Actinomycetes; order Mycobacteriales; family Corynebacteriaceae; genus Corynebacterium; species Corynebacterium zhongnanshanii. Next base: position 23,129 of record NZ_CP061033.1, on the reverse strand, counting down.
ATGGCTCCAGCCAGATGTACTGGGGCGGCGGAATTGAGCTGAACACGGAAGCCTCGCTGGCTATCCTGCGCCCCAAGGTTGTCGGCGGCGGCTCGATCCTGAACCAGGCGCTGATGGACCGCTTCGACGAGGTAGCGTTTAGCTCCTGGCGAGATAAATCCGGCGTGACATTCCTCAACGAGGACGACCTGGATCCCTACTACACCCGCGCCGAGGGCAACATGGCCCTACAGACCGTGCCCGAGGATAACCGCAATAAGAACGCGGAGTTTTTCGCCAAGGGCTTCGAGGCTAACGGCTACGAGTACGCGCCGTTGCGCCGTGCCCAGGCTGATTGCCATTTCGAGCACGGAAACTGCTGCATCGAGTGCCTGTCTGGCTGCCGTATCGATTCCAAGCAATCCACCGCCGTGACCGCCCTGCCCGTGGCCGAGGCCTATGGCTTCACCCTCCAGGATCGCACCGAGGTCCGCACCATCAGGGAGCGTTCGGATCATGTGGAAGTGACCGCGGTGGTGGGTGGCCCTCTGGATAAGCAGCAGACGGTGACGTACACCGCCACGCGCGTGGTGCTGGCGTCGGGTGCGATTGGCAACTCCGCGTTGCTGCTGCGTTCCGGTTACGGGCGGCGTCTCCCCGCGCTCGGCCGTCATTTCTATTCTCACCCGCAATATATGAACGTGGGAATATACGACGCCCCAGTTCGCGCCTTTGAAGGGCCTCTCCAAAATTACAAGTCCAATGACCCCGGATTCCGCCGGCAGGGTTATAAGTTGGAGAATGTCTTTGCGGGCCCTGCTTCTATTGCACTGCTCATGCCTGGTTTTGGCGCCGATCACCAACACGTCATGGATCAGTACGAAAATATGGGCTGCGTTGAGGTCTGTATTCGGGACACCAATCCCGGGCAGATCACGATTTCTCGAAAGGGCCAGCCGATCATTAAAAAGTCGCTGAATAAGGAAGACCAGCGGCGCGTGAAGGCCGGTAAGGATGCGATCCGTAACCTCTTCCATTCCACGGGAGCGCGGGAGATCATCGAAGGCGAAATGGGTATTGGTCTTCACCTGATGGGTGGGTTGTGCATCGGTACCAGTCAAACACGGTCCGTCGTGAATCCTGGTTTCCAGTTGCATGGTTCCAAGCGGATTTTCGCGGCGGATTCGTCCATCTTCCCGAATGCTCCGGGTATTAATCCGGCGCTGACCATTATGTCCCTGTCTCTTATGGCCAGTGAAGTCATCCTGGCGGAGAGCTAACAGCACAGAGATCACACCGGAAGGCTAATCCCATGAGCAACGAATATTCTCTCAACGCGACACAACTCAAAGGACTAAATCGCCTGGGTGACCTGGTGATTCCGGGTGGGCATGGGTATCCCAGCTTCTCTGAATCCAGGGCGGCTCGGGGCATCGACGGGATGCTGCCCTACATGTACGCGGGCGATCGTGATCCCTTGAAGGGTTTGCTGTTTGCCTGTGCGTATCTGCCCCGGCCAGTCATCACAGCGCTGTTGACGATGGTGGCGGCGCATGCCAAGGTTCCGGGCCCGCTTGCTGCAGTATTTCGGCTGGCGCATGTGGGAATTAAGGGCATTGTGCATTCGCTGTATTACTCGGATTTACAGGTGGGGGGAACGCCGAGTATTCATCAGCGGCTGCGGTATAACCCGGTCATGAATGTCGAAGCATACGAGCAATACCTTGCTGAGAATCCAGAAGAAGCTGGCGCCGCTGGTCAGACCGCCGCTGACCATGCTGGCACAGCTGGAGAAAAGGAGAAGTAACGATGAATGGCACAGTTCGCACACCACACGAGCAGTCAGACAACCTGGAAGGAGTCGTAGCACGTGCGCGCGCGGCACAGAAATCCATTCGCGCGCTCAGCGTCGAAGAGCGATTAGAGCATCTAGCCTCGCTGCGCGCGGTGATTCTGAAGCGCCGGGAAGAAATCCTCAACCGCGTTCAGGACGATACGCATAAATCCCGCAGTGAGATTTTGATGTCGGAGATGTTCGGCGGACTGGATAACGTGAAATGGGTGGAGGATAACGCCGCCAAGGCGCTGAAGCCTCAAAGGGTTCCTACCCCGCTCACCCTGATGGGTAAGAAGTCGGAGATCTGGTACGAGCCCAAGGGCGTGGCGTTTATCATCAGCCCGTGGAACTACCCGTTCTTCCAGGCGATCGTGCCGATCGCTGCAGCCTTCGCGGCCGGTAACGCGATTGTGTACAAGGGCTCGGAGCACACGCCGCTGCAGGGACTCATTGAGTCCCTGCTAGAGGATGCGGGCTTCGCACCCAACTGGGTTCAGGTGGTCTACGGTGACGGATCCGTGGGCGAGGCCGTGATTGACCAGAAGCCGGATTACATCATGTTCACGGGTTCCACGCGGACGGGTAAGAAGATCATGGCCCAGGCGGCCCAGCACTTGATTCCTGTGGAGTTGGAGCTGGGTGGCAAGGATCCGATGATCGTGTTTGAGGATGTGAATATCGCCCGTACGGTCTCTGGCTTGCTGTTCGGTGGTCTGACGGCCACGGGCCAGTCCTGCACGTCGGTGGAGCGGTTGTATGTGCACGAGTCCATCCACGACAGGTTTGTGGACGAGCTGGTCCGTCAGGTGAAGCTGCTCAAGCAGGAGGATTCGCATAGTAAAGATAACGATCTTGGCGCGATGATTGTGCCCATGCAGATTGATATTGTGCGCGAGCATCTGGAGGATGCGCTGGAGCGCGGCGCCACGCTGCTCACGGGTCAGGACTGGGATAGGACGAGCGCCTTGATCCCGCCGATGGTGCTCACCAACGTTCCGGATGACTGCCTGGCTGCCACGGAAGAGACCTTCGGCCCAACGATCCCGGTCTTCTCCTTCTCGGACGAGCAGGAAGTCATTGAGCGGGCCAATAATTCCGCGTATGGGCTCACTGCCTCCGTGTGGTCGGCCGATGAGGAGCGCGCCCGCCGCGTCGCCAGCGCCCTGCATGTGGGCGGCATTTCCATCAACAACGTGATGGCCACCGAATCCACCGCCGAGCTGCCCTTCGGTGGCGTGAACAACTCTGGCTTCGGCCGGCACAAGGGTGTGGAGGGCCTGCACGGCTGGTGCAACGTGAAGTCTGTGATTGTGGACAAGGACGGCGACAAGCTAGAGGCCAATTGGTATCCGCTGACGGAGGCGAAGTACAAGAAGTTCACGCAGATGATGGTGGCGCGCTTCGCGGATTCGCCGGCTGCCGTGTCTTTGGCTAAGTTCGGTGTGTTGGGAACTCAGCTGGAAAGCCTGTCCCAAAAAGCCACCCGCGCTCAGAAGCGCTAACCGCTGGCGCGAAGGCAGCCCCAGCCGTAGGCCGGATCTGTACGTCGAGGCTCGCGCGGCACAGCCTGTTACGGTTGTGCCGCCGAGAACTCCGGAAGCACGTATTCCCCAAGCTCCTCTATAACCTCCTGCACCGGGCGGTCCTTCGAGCGCAGGCCCAGAATCACGTGATTAACCCCTGCGTCCCGATGGAATCTCAAAAACTCCACCAAAGCATTGCGTCCCAGGCGATAACCCATGTGCTGCGATTGCATTTCTGCGTCCGGATCTTCCGCCAAATCCACACCGAGCGATTGCACGAAAGGCTTAAATCCCCCGGTGAGCTCGCGCACTGTCCGATGCCAATTCCCCACCAATTCTTTTTGCTGCTGCGGCCCCCTGGGATATGTGATCCACCCGTCGCTGTGTTCTGCAATCCACTCCATGGATTGTTGGGCTGATCCCGTGACCAGCATGGGCACGTGGTGAGTGGTGGGTTTGGGGATCACATCGGCGCCGCGCAGCGTTGCACTGGAGGTGTTAATCGGCCGGAAACTGACCGAGTGGGCCTTGGTGATGAACTCCAGGCTCGCGCGAAAATCCTCCCCGCGCGCCCCTTGATCTTTTCCATACGCGGGATATTCAATAGGCCGATCGCCGCTCACCACGCCCATGATGAATCGCCCGCCCGAGATCTGATCCAGCGATGCGGATTGCTTTGCGATGTCTATGGGATGATGTAGTGGTAATACGACGCCCGCAGTCCCCAACCCAATAGTCTCCGTCGATGCTGCGATATAGGACAGGAAAGTCCAGGGGTCATAAATATGGCCAACATCCCCAAAATCGGGATCGTGGAGAGGAACATCCCGCGCCCATACTGCAGAAAAACCCACCTTTTCAGCGAGTTGGGTGAGTGCCACGTGTTCCAGGATGTTCATGCGAGGGTGCTGCTCGCTAAGCGTATCCGTGGCCAGGTTTTCTAGTGGGTAGGCAAGACCCAGCGTAAGATGGCCCTCCTGGAATGAGCGTGAAAAGGCGCGGTGCTGAGTGTGTGGAGTGGAGGAAGGCTTCAGCATGAATGGTTCCTAACCGTGTAAGTGTTATGCGGTCACTATGACTGGTGTACGTGAGTGGTTGGTTCTCCAAGGTGCTGTCGCCTGAGGTCCTGAAGGGCTCGACGAACACCGGCGGGGAGGTGCGCTTGGGCGTCGGATTGATAATCGGTGAAGACAGGGCGAGTTCGATCGTCGAGGGCGAGCCCCAGGTCGGCGAGGGTAAAGAGCAAGGGGACAACGCTCAGGCCTTTGTCCGTAAAGCTGTAGCGGCCTTTCTTGCCGCGATCGGCAGTTTCTTTGGTGAGCAGGCCGGCGCTGACCAGGTCTTTGAGGCGCCGGGAGAGCATGGGGGCGCTGATGCCTTCTTCGGAATGCGTGAGGATGTCGCGGAACGAGCGGCGGTCGTAGAGCGCAATGTCGCGAAGAATGAGCAGGCTCCAATGGTCCCCAAGCAGCTCGAGTGAGCGGTTGATGGGGCAGGTGGAGCGTGGGGTGTCAATCATCACTCGTCCTAGGTGGTTGCTTTTCTTAACTACCGATACTAGCATCAGGTTCAGTAGTTACATAGTTTAATCACTCTGGCGCTTGGGCGCCGGAGATCACCCGAAGGAGCACACGTGCGCGCAGGCGTTCTCACCGGATACAAGAAACCACTAGACATCATCACAACACCCAAGCCCACACCAGCCGAGGACCAGGTGCTCATCAAAGTGGAGTACGCGGCAGTCAATCATGCCGACGCACGCACTCAGGACGGCGAATTCAAGGCACTCTTCCCCCTCTCGTTCCCGCAGACCATGGGAGGTGAGCTCGTCGGAACTGTCGTTGAGACTGGCGCGCGCGTCACCGACTACCAGAAAGGTGATGTGGTCTACGCCTACGTCGGTGTGGGCGGGAGCGGAGCGTATGCAGAATACGTAGCGGTTGATGCCTCAGAAATAGCTCTGGCGCCCACCACGCTGAGCACACAGGAATCCGCAGCACTGCCCGTCGTAGGACTGACAGCATGGCAAGCCCTCGTGACCATGGGCAAGGTGCAACAAGGAGACTCCGTGTTGATCCACGGCGGCGCCGGTGGTGTGGGATCCGCTGCGATCCAGCTCGCCAAGCACCTCGGAGCACGCGTGACCACCACAGCCTCAGCGCGAAACTTCGACTACCTCAAGGACCTTGGGGCGGATACGCTCATCGACTACCGAAGCCAAGACTTCGCACAGGAGCTTAAAGGACAACAGTTCGACCTGGTGCTGGATACCCAAGGTGGAGAAGTCCTGGAGAAGTCGCTTGGTCTCACTGCCCCGGGCGGTACCGTCATTGGTATCACCGGCCCACCAGAGCCACACTTTGCAAAAAGCTTGGGGTTGAACCCTTTCATTCGCCTGGCTATTGCTGGATTAAGCTTCAAGGTTCGACGACTAGCTAAGAACTACGGCGTGAACTACCGCTTCCTCTTCATCCAGCCCAGCGGCGAGGACCTTCAGCGCATCGCCACGCTGGCCGACGAGGGCATCTTTAAACCCCAGGTTGGACCGGTGTTCCCCCTCGAGGAGCTTAATGATGCTCTGGCCACAACGGTCACCGGAAAGCCTCACGGCAAAGTCCTGGTGAACCTATAAAAAATGTGGAGCATAGGAGAATCGAACTCCTGACCTTCTGCTTGCAAAGCAGATGCTCTACCAATTGAGCTAATGCCCCAGACAGCAGTTCATCTTATTACACAACCGCTGTTGAAACAAATGAAGGGTTAAGCGGTTTAACTCGCAATCACGCAACGCAAAACCCGGCTGAGAGAAATGATGTTCTCTCAGCCGGGTGACTGTGGAGCATAGGAGAATCGAACTCCTGACCTTCTGCTTGCAAAGCAGATGCTCTACCAATTGAGCTAATGCCCCGTTTGTTCAAATGGTGGGCCTACCAGGACTTGAACCTGGGACCTCTTCGTTATCAGCGAAGCGCTCTAACCGCCTGAGCTATAGGCCCTTTGAACAGAATGTAACTTTACATAGTGCAGAGAAGTTTAACAAATCCGCAGGTCATAAAGGATTTTTAGACTTCTTTCTTCTCGTGTTTATTGCCATGCGTGCTCTCATGTTTGCCCACGTGCTTATTCTCGTGCACACCCCCATGCGCACCCTCAAGCACACCTCCGAGCGCATCCTCATCCGCACCCTCGTGCTCACCCGGCGCAACATCCTCGGCAAGTTCCACCTTCAGGCCACCCCACAGCTTCTGCCCGTCGTTGTACACCACCGCAGCCAACGGCGCCAGCATCACCACCACCAGTACCTCCAACACGCCCAGAAGTCCCGTCAGGCCGAAGTACACTCCCGGCCCGAAGGTATCCAGCCCGAAGAGGTCGGACAGCAGATTATTAAGCCGGTCCCACACCCCAGCAGCATTCAGCACAATCCACACAATGGTGACGGCAATCATCCACACGAGAAACAGCGCCACGCCAAACCCCGCACCGACCTTCAACGCGCTCACCGGATTCACGCGGAACACCGTCAGCTGCCGAGTCTCCTGAGGGACCGACGCCTGGCCGTCCCACTCCGCCCGGGCACCACTCTCGGTGCGGGCCTCTGCGGTCACCTCAGCGGTCCCCTCAGTGCGCGCCTGCTCCTGCTTCTCATCATCTGAAGCCATTGGTTCTTCTCCTTGGGTTGTGCCGGCCTCGCTCACACCCCTAGTTAATCAGAATGCGAAAAAGCCCGGCCATAAGCCGGGCCATTCGCATCACAACCGTTACCGTGAAGCACGTCAGGCTCAAGACCTGCCACCCTCACGGCATCCGGCCGAGAGACCTAGAGCAGCTTGTCCTGCCCAGATTGCGCCTCAAGGCCCTTCTCGGACACCACAGCCGCGGTCTCCTCAGCCTCGTCTTCCACGTTGCGGTCCACCGCTACCAACTCAACATCCTTGCCCAGATCCACCAGGCGCACACCCATCGTCGCACGGGATGTGGAGCGAATCTGCTTCACCTCGGTACGGATCACTCCTCCAGCGGAGGTCATAGCCAGGATCTCATCATCCTCGGACACGGTCAGCGCGCCGATCAGCTTGCCGCGCTTGGCGTCGTATTTAAACGTCACCACGCCCAAGCCGCCACGGCCCTTCGACGGGTATTCGGACATCGGCGTGCGTTTTCCGTAACCGCCGGACGTCGCCACGAACAGGCTGGAATCCTCAGCCACAACGGTCAGGGCCAGCAGCTGGTCGTCCTCGCGGAAGCGCATACCCTTCACGCCGGCGGTCGCGCGGCCCATCGGGCGCAACGTCTCATCATCGGCGGTGAAACGCATCGCCTGGCCCTCTTCAGAGACCAGCAGCAGGTCATCCTCCGCCGTGCACAGCTGCGCACCCACCAGGCAATCGCCCTCGTTCAGGTTAATGGCGATCAGGCCGCCAGAACGCGCGGTGTCATAGTCCGTCAGGCGGGACTTCTTCACCCGGCCCTGCGCGGTCGCCAGCACCAGGTACGGAGCGTCCTCGTAGGACTGAATCTGGATAACCTGGGCGATCTGCTCGCCCGGCTGGAACTCCAGCAAATTTGCCACGTGCTGGCCGCGGGCCGTGCGGGATGCCTCCGGCAGTTCGAAGGCCTTCAGGCGGTACACGCGGCCGAAGTTTGTGAAGAACATGATGATGTCGTGCGTGGAGCAGACGAAGAAGTGGCGAACCACATCGTCCTGCTTCAGCTCAGCACCGCGCACGCCCTTGCCGCCACGACGCTGGGACTTGTAGCTATCCACCTTGGTGCGCTTCGCGTAGCCGGTGGAGGTGATGGTCACCACCACGTTCTCGCGGGCGATCAGGTCCTCTTCAGACACATCGCCCGTCGCGGCGATGATCTTCGTGCGGCGCTCATCGCCGTACTTCTCCACGATCTCCGCCAGCTCATCGTGGATGATGGTGCGCTGACGCTCGGGGGACGCAAGGATGTCCTTCAGGTCAGCGATTTCCTCTTCGATCTCCGCCAGCTCGTCAATGATTTTCTGGCGTTCCAGGGCGGCCAGGCGTCGGAGCTGCATGGCCAGGATGGCATCAGCCTGGATATCGTCGATATCCAGCAGGTCCTTCAGTCCCTCGCGGGCGATGTCCACGGTCTGGGAGCGGCGGATCAGGGCGATGACCTCATCCAGGGCGTCCAGGGCCTTGACCAAACCACGCAGGATGTGGGCGCGTTCCTCGGCGCGATCCAGGCGGAACTGGGTACGGCGCACAATTACGTCAATCTGGTGATCCACGTACAGTCGCAGCATCTGGTCCAGACGCAGCGTGCGCGGCACGCCGTCCACGATGGACAGCATGTTGGAGCCGAAGGATGTCTGCAGCTGCGAGTGCTTGTACAGGTTGTTCAGCACCACGCGCGGCACGGCATCGCGCTTCAGGCGGATGACGATGCGCATACCCACGCGGTCGGAGGACTCGTCATCGATCTTGGCGATGCCGGCCAGCTTGCCGTCGCGCACCTGCTCCGCGATGTTCAGCACAAGGTTGTCCGGGTTGACCTGGTACGGCAATTCCGTGATGACGATCATCTGACGGTTGCCTTCTTCTTCGATCTCCGTCACACCACGCATGCGGATGGAGCCGCGGCCGGTGCGGTAGGTATCTTCGATGCCCTTATCACCAACGATCAGGCCGGCGGTCGGGAAATCTGGGCCCTTCACGCGGGCCATGCAGGCTTCCAGAGCGTCCGCGTCTTCGGCCTCGGGGTTGTCCAGCAGCCAGAAGATGGCTTCGGCAAGCTCGTTCAGGTTGTGCGGCGGGATGTTCGTGGCCATGCCCACGGCGATACCGCCGGAGCCGTTCATCAGCAGGTTCGGCACGCGGGACGGCAGCACGGTGGGTTCCGAGGTCTTACCGTCGTAGTTGGGCTGGAACTCTACGGTGTTTTCGCGGATATCGCGCACCATTTCCAGCGCCAGCGGGGTCAGGCGGCACTCGGTGTAACGCATGGCGGCGGCGCCGTCGTTACCGCGGGAACCGAAGTTGCCCTGGCCGTCGACCATCGGATAGCGCATGGCCCATGGCTGGGCGAGGCGAACGAGAGTGTCGTAGATGGCGGAGTCGCCGTGTGGGTGATAGTTACCCATCGTGTCCGCGACGGGCTTGGCGGACTTCACGTAGGAGCGATCGGGACGGTAGCCATTGTCATACATCGCGTACAAGATGCGACGGTGCACCGGCTTCAGACCATCGCGCACTTCAGGAAGAGCACGGCCCACGATCACGCTCATGGCGTAATCGATATAGCTGTTCTGCATTTCCTCTTGCAGATCGATCGGTTTGATCCTGTCAAAAGTCTCGCCGTCGTTGGTTACGTCACTCACGTGCGTAGGGCCTTTCTGTTGACGTATTTAACTCAGCCATTCTACCAAAGATTTAGCTTTTCACAGTTAACTAGAGTGGCTGACGGAGACGCCGGGTAGGCCGATGTTTCACGTGAAACGTTGTTGCGCAACGAAGATATCCGACGCCGCTACTGACTCACCAAACCGTGCGCATCGACGATGGCTTCCTTCAGCGCATGCCGCAGGTCTACCAACACAGGATCGCTGGCATGCTCGCGCAGGATTGCCTGCAGCTTCTGGCGGTCAGCCACCACGTCCTCAGAGATCTTCGTGGCACGCACGGACTCCGGAACCTCAATCTCCCGGATCACGCGTCCCGGATTCGGCGCCATCACCACAACCCGATCGGCCAGCAGCAGTGCCTCCTCCACGGAGTGCGTCACAAACACAATCGTTGGCCGGTAGCGATTCCAGGCGCGCAACAGTTCGGCGTGAAGCTGCTCGCGGGTGAAAGGGTCCAGCGCACCGAAGGGCTCGTCCATCAACACAACCTCCGGGCTCGTGGCCAACACGCGTGCGATCTGCGCGCGCTGCTGCATTCCTCCGGACAGTTCGTGGGGATAGCGCGTGCGCGCGGCAGACAAGCCCACAATGTCGATGAGCTGCGCGGCCGCTTCCTTAATAGCGCGACCTTCGTCCGCACCGCGGACCGTAGCGGCGAATTCCACATTCGCCTCCACGTCCAGCCAGGGAAAGAGCGTGGGTTGCTGAAACACCACTCCCCTATCAGTCCCGGGCCCGGTGATGTCCTCACCGTGCTTGTCATAGACCGCGCCAGACGTCGGCTTTTCAAAGCCCGCAATGAGCTTGAGCAGCGTTGATTTACCACAACCACTAGGACCCACCACAGCCAGGATTTGTCCTTCGGGGACGTTCAAAGAAATGTCGTCAATGGCCTGAACGGGATGCCCTTTATCCGAGTCAAAAACCTTGGATACATTAACAACGTGAACCATGATTACCTCTTATCATCGGACTTTTGGTCGGCAGACTTTTTAGCAAACGTGTCCCGATAAAACGGCCATTGCGTAGTTGCATCCACGTATTTCTTTTCCTCGTGCGCGCCGGATACCTCCGACTGTTGGGACAAGAAATCCGCCGTGTCGTACAACGCATGTCCCAAAGATTCCAATTCCTCAGGCTGCCTATTGCCAGGGATATATTCCTGACCGGTGACTTGCCTTTGGCCGTCTTCCACCTTCATGCCGGACTGGATAGAGACGGCCTCCACGTAGCCGGGATCGGCGTCGGCGGCTTTGGTGGTCACGTAATCCTGAAGCTTCAGCCACGTGTCCAGCACGCCGGCGTGTTTCTCAGCCCATGGGCGGGACACCATCGTCACGTTAAAGGTCGGCGCACCCAACTTCGCCACATCCTCCGAGGTCAGGACCACGTGTCCGCCGTGCTCCTTCAAGGTCTGCAGGGTAGGGTCCCATACATACGCGGCCTCGATATCCGGCGAGGACCACGCTGCGGGCAGCTTATCCGGCGAGATATTCGTGATCGTCACATCCCGCGACGGGTCCAATCCGGCATCCTCCAGAGCCTTCAGAAGGCTGTAGTGCGAGGTGGAAGAAAATGGCACCGCTATTTTCTTTCCCTTCAGGTCCTTAATGGACTTTGCGTTTTTCGCCACCAGCGCCTCCGTGCTACCAACAATGGTATTCACACGCGGCACAAGTACGTCCAAATCCAACGGGCTACTCAATGCCTTTGCCGCAGGAGTTGATCCGAGTCCACCCACATCAACCGATTGAGCCGCAAATCCCTGCACAATATCCTGACCCGTGGGATAACGCGCCCACTGCACATCCACATTCGGCAAGCAGGCATCCAAATATCCCTGGTCATACACGTAAAGATCCTGCAAAGGCGAACCCAAATAGGCGATCCTCAACGTTGCTGAATCCTCATTAACGTGTACCGGACATTCCGACGCCGAGGCTTTCGGCGTTGCCGGCCCACCCACACAAGCAGCCTGGGTAAACACAGTGCCTGCGGCAACCATCGTCGCCAGAGATACCTTCCAGGCGGCTGGTTTTGTCGAGGTGTTCTTCGCGTGATTCATGATGAGTCTCTTTACTTGCCCACCCACGGGGTGCAGCGTCGCTCGAGGCGGATGAGTAATTGGTCAATAATAAGGGCCGTAATACCGATGACAATGATGCAGGCAATGGTGAGCGCCGTATCCAGCTGAGTTCCCGAGATATACGCCAGGCCACCAATGCCGGGGATACCGTCGTTCAATTCAGCAGCGACGATGGCGGACCACGCCAAGCCAGTACCGATGCGGATGCTGGTGATGATGTGTGGCAACGCCGCCGGGATGGTCACTCTGCGCAGAATCTGCAGGGAGTTGGCACCCAACGTTTTGGCGGCACGGATCCAGTCTTGCTTGACGGACAGCACTCCGGCCAGCGTGCCCACAGCCACCGTGGGGAACACCGCGGCGAAGAGCAAGACCACCTTGGAGACGTCCCCGATGCCGAACCACACGATCAGCAGGCCGATGTATCCGAGGGGAGGCAGAGCGCGCAGGAAGCCCAGGTAAGGTTCCACCACCGCGCGTGCATTAGCGGAGATACCCAGTAGCCATCCCAGTAGAACACCCACGATGGTTCCCGCGCCCACGCCCACGCCGATGCGTTGCAGCGTGGCGAGCAGGTGCTGCCACAGGTAATAGTCTTGAGCACCACAGCGCACGCGGCCCGTCTCGGACGTGGTGCACTGGTTGGTCACGATGAGCTGGTGAAACACATCAATTGGCGAGGGCAGGACCGTGGGGTTGATGTTCCCAAAGCGGGTGATGGCCCACCATGCCAGCAGGAACACCAGCACACTGCCGATTTGAAGGACACGCCTGTGCGTCGTCAGTGTTAACAATCGCTGACGGGCACTGGGCGGGGCTTGGTCTGTGATCTCACGTCTCATATACGACTGGCTATGACTATTCTCAGCCCGGCGCGTGTCCGGCAAGGCTTGGGTAGTCATTCCTATACTCCTGCGGATGCTGGTTCTGGCTCAGAGTCAGGCGTGGAGTCTGCCCCTGCGTTCGACGCAGTATCAAACACAAACGGAGTGCGTCCTGCGTCCTCCTTCTCCGCCGCATCGACGTCTGGATCCTTGTGGTTCTTGACGCTCAAGCCCCGGTTCTGCAGCGCGGGAACCAAGCCCTCGCCCACGTGCCAAGCCTCTTCCAGGTGTGGGTAGCCGGACAAGACGAAGTGGTTAATGCCAGCATCCTTGTACTCGTTGAGACGCTCCGCCACCTGGTCATAGCTTCCGACCAGCGCCGTTCCGGCACCGCCGCGGATCAAGCCCACGCCCGTCCACAGGTTCGGGGCGATTTCCAGATCCCTAGCGTCCGTGCCGCGCGTGAAGGCCTTGCCCTTCTTGTGCAATTCTGATTGACGACGCTGACCTTCGCTCTGGCTTTTCGCCAAGCCTGCCTGAATCCGTTCCACCAATTCCGGATCGATCTCATCAAGGAGGCGCTGAGCTTCCGCCCAGGCTTCCTCTTCCGTAGGACGTGCGATGACGTGCACGCGCAGTCCGTATTCCAGGGTGCGGCCGTAGGCGGCGGCGCGCTCGGCAACGTGGTCGATCTTGGCCTTCACGTCCTCGGGCTGCTCACCCCAGGTCAGGTAGACCTCGGCCTGTTGCGCGGCAACCTCAATTCCCGGGGCCGAGGATCCACCGAAGTAGATCTGCGGCACTACGTTGGGCCGCTTCGCAAGCTGTGCGTTTTCTACCTTTTCGTATTTGCCTTCCGTGGTGACCGGCTCGGACTGGGTCCACAGCTTTTGGGCCAGCTCCAGGGATTCATTGGCGCGCTCGTAGCGCTCCTCCTTGGTGGTGAAGTCGCCGTAGGCGCGCTGCTCGTGGTCCTCGCCACCCACAACCACGTTGAGGTTCAAGCGACCGTCGGACAAGTCCTGAAGGCTCTGGGTCTGCTGCGCCAGCAGCGGGGTGGAGATAAGACCCGGACGGTAGGCCACCAGGAACTTCAGGCGGGTGGTGCGGGCAATGAGGGCAGCGGCGGTAGTCCATCCCTCACCGCACCACAGGCCAGTGGGAACCAGGACGGACTCGAAGCCGTTGGACTCAGCCGAGAGAGCTAATTGGGTGAGGTAGTGAAGGTTTGTCTCTCGCTGACCGAAGGAAAACCCGGAGCCATGTCCGCCGTCTTCGATGGAGCGGGAGTCTCCGTAGGTGGGAAGGAACCAGTGCAAAGTGATGTCATGTGTTGAAGTCATGCCCCAAAGTAGACCACTTAGTCTATATCTGGCACCAGTGTTCAATTCATCATGAAAATAAGTACACGCTAGCCGCGCACAAATGCCTCAAAACGATCACTAATCCGCTGTGGCTCACGAGCCCACCGGTTATGACCCAACGTCTCCGGCAACTCCTCCACCTCGACAACCCCTGACGGCAGCGATTTCGCCAGGTTACGGCACGATTCCAGGGTGCAGTCGGCGTCGTTACTAAAACGAGTCAACAGGACAGGGACGGAAATGCCCAGCTTCGCCGCTTCATAATCCAGGTCCTGATCCTCCAACTTGTGGAGGCGGTTGGTGTGAACGTAACGATGCCACTCGCTAAAGTGCGCGCCCGATTGGCGGCCGTAGCCTGCCAGGTCCAGGCGGCCGGCGGGCTGGTAGCCGAAGATCTTCACCATCAGCCACATCCAGGACGTGCCCCAGCGCAGTCGCGCCGCGGCCTTGCCCTCGAAGCCGCGCCAGTGGGGGCTGCCGGCGCCCACACCCATCATGCCGCGCACGCCCAGGGTGGTCGCTTCCTCGCGACCCAGGAATAGGCTTGCCACCTGGCCGCCCATGGAGTGGCACAGCAGGTAGGTGGGGTGGTCCTCTGGCAGGTTGAAGTGCTTCTTTGCTGCACGGATGGTCTCCGGGAAGTCCCCGGAGGCCATGTGGTGGTATCCGAAACGGTGCTTCTTGCTGGCCTCCGCAGTGGAGGAGCCTTGGCCGTGCAGCTCCCCAGTCACCACGGGGAAACCGCGGCTGGCGAGCTCTCGGGCGATGGGGTCGTAGTAGCGCGCGCCCACGCCCCAGCCGGGCCAGATGACTACGAGCGGTCGGGAATTTTCATCAGTGGACGCGGAGGACTTCTGGTTCAGCGGGCTAAAGAGGCGAAGCGTGGAGGTGGACTCATCCCACATGGTCAGTGGGAGCTGTTCCATCGTCACGGTGCTAGCCGCCGTTCTATCAGTGCTAGCCGCCGCATCGCTGGCGTTCTTGTCTTCTGGGTTATGTATAGGGCTATCAGCAGTCACTCTTGATATTGTGCCCTACGCGTACGCCCTCCGCTGTAAAAACAGCGAAGGACGTCAGTGCTTACACGTCCAGGAAGCGCACATCGCGGGCGTTGCGCGTGATGAAGCTACGGCGAGCAACAACATCATCACCCATCAAAATGCTGAAGAGCTCATCAGCGGCAGCCGCATCTTCCAAGGTCACCAGGCGCAGGGTACGCACGCTGGGGTCCATGGTGGTTTCCCACAGCTCCTTGGCGTTCATCTCGCCCAGGCCCTTGTAGCGCTGGATTCCGTCGTCCTTGTTGATCTTGCGACCAGCAGCCAGGCCTTCTTCCAACTGAGCATCGCGCTCGCGGTCGGAGAAGGCAAAACCTGGCTCTCCCTTGCTCCACTTCAGCTTGTAGAGCGGTGGCTGTGCCAGGTACACGTAGCCTTCTTCCACGAGTGGGCGCATGAAGCGGAACAGCAAGGTCAGCAGCAGGGTGGCGATGTGCTGACCGTCCACGTCGGCGTCGGCCATCAGCACAATCTTGTGGTAGCGCAGCTTCTTGATGTCGAACTCGTCGTGAATGCCGGTGCCCAGTGCGGTGATGATGGCCTGGACCTCGTTGTTCTTCAGCACCTTGTCCATGCGCGCCTTCTCCACGTTCAGGATCTTTCCGCGCAGCGGCAGGATCGCCTGGTACATGGAGTCACGTCCGGACTTAGCGGAACCACCTGCAGAGTCACCCTCCACAATGTAAAGCTCGGACAGCTTCGGATCCTTCGAGCGGCAGTCGGCCAGCTTTCCGGGCAGTCCACCCAGGTCGGACGCAGACTTGCGGCGCACCATATCGCGGGCCTTGCGCGCGGCATCGCGAGCGTGCGCAGAGGCCACGGCCTTCGTGATGATCGCCTTCGCTTCAGCCGGGTTAGCATCCAGCCAGTCGGACAGGTGCTCGTTGACCGCGCGCTGCACGAAGCCCTTCACTTCGGTGTTGCCCAGCTTCGTCTTTGTCTGACCCTCGAACTGTGGGTCTCCCACGCGCACGGAAATCACCGCGGCCAAACCTTCGCGAACATCGTCACCGGTTAAGTTGCTTTCCTTCTCCTTCAGCAACTTGTGCTCGCGGGCATAGCGGTTCATCAAGGAGGTCAGTGCTGCGCGGAAACCTTCCTCGTGCGTGCCGCCCTCAAACGTGTTGATGGTGTTGGCGAAGGTGTGCACGGACTGTGAGTAGCCGTTGTTCCACTGCAGAGCAACCTCTACCTCGTGATCCTCGCCTTTGGCTTCGAAGGAGATGATCGACGGATGGATCTGCGTCTTCTTGCGGTTGATGTGCTCCACATAGTCCTTCAGACCTTCTGGGTAGTGGAACGTCCGCGTGCGCGGGCCCTTCTTCTTCTCTTCCTCTTGGGCCTTTTCCTCAGCGGACTTCGGTGCCTCGGCATCCTCAGCCGCAGCATCCAGAAGATCCTTCTCCGCAGCATCCTCGCGCAGGTCGGTGAGGTTGATGGTCAGTCCCTTGTTCAGGAACGCCATCTCCTGCAGGCGCTTCGCCACGGTATCGAAGTTAAAGACCGTGGTTTCAAAAATCTCCGCATCCGGCCAGAAGCGCTGCTTGGTTCCGGTGCCCTGGGCCTTCTTCACCTTCTGCAATTCCGCGGGCACGGCCATAGTGAACTCCTGGTGCCACAGGTAACCATCGCGCTTGATGTCGGTCTCCACACGGGTGGACAGGGCGTTCACCACGGAGATACCCACGCCGTGCAGACCACCGGAGACGGCATAAGAGTCCGAGTCGAACTTACCGCCAGCGTGCAGCTGCGTCATCACAACCTGCACGGTCGGCGGGCCGGACGGGTGGTTCTCCACGGGGATGCCGCGGCCGTTGTCCTCCACTTCCACGGAGCCATCCTTGTGCAGGGTGACAGAGACCGTGTCCGCGTAGCCTGCCATGGCTTCGTCCACGGAGTTATCGACGACCTCCCAGATCAGGTGATGCAAGCCACGCTCGCCGGTGGAGCCGATGTACATACCCGGACGCTTACGAACGGCCTCCAGGCCCTCCAGGATGGTGATCGACGACGCACCATAATTGCTCTTAGCTGCTTCAGCCACGTGGATTAACTCCTTGAAATTGCAATAGAAACTCCGCCTATTCTATCAGCTATCCAAAATCATCACGCGGACCACGGCCCTTCACACGCAGCTTCCCGTAACTGCGCATCCGGTTGTTCGGTCCCAGTATTTTCACCTCCGCCACAACGTCCGGCCCCACCTTCCGCGCGATCGATTGCAGCACCCGCGTCTGCATCAGCCGCAGGTTTGTAGCCCAGCTAGTGGAATCGCACTGCACCGTCAGCTGCATGGTCTTATCGTCATAGCGCGTGGGCGTGGTGTGCTGAGCCACCTGCTCCCCCACCAGCTCCGGCCATGCATTCATGATCTGCCCCACGGAGATCTTCTTGCTCCACCGCTGCTCACGCACCAGATTCGTCAGCAGATCCCCGGCCCGTGCAGGGTCGCGATACCGGGTATCCGCCCGCCCATCCAGCCGCGTGGGCCGCCGCCATACCTTGTTCTGCGTGGTCGTTGTTCTATTTTTTACCCCCGACGCCCAGCGTTCCCTCCTCCGCCTCGCGACCGAACTTTCACCGACATTACGTGCGCCCGCTGCGCGGATGGCACCCAGCGCCTCGGACACCAAGTCCCCGGGAAAGGGCTGTAACGCCTGGTCAGCCCGCTCAGAGGAGTGCGGTTCCTCGTGAGCTGGCTGGGCAGGTGTGTTCACGTCCGACATACTCCACAGTGTAGTCGGCACGTCCTACACACCCCGCGCTGCGCACCCCGCCCTCACTCCTCCGGAGACTCTGTGGACGCCTCCGGAGTCAGCGTAGAAATGCGCCCCTCCTCCGTCACCGCAGCCTCCACCGAATAGAAATGAGCGATACTGCGCAGGTCAGCGGGAATATCCTCGTCCACAGCCGCCGTAATCAACACCTGCTCCGCCCCATCTAACAGATGAACCAGCTGCTGCCGGCGCCCGGTGTCCAGCTCCGCAAACACATCATCCAAAATCACAATCGGCTCCGCCCCATCACCCTGCTGCATAAAAAACGCAGCAAGCCGCAAAGACAACGCAAAGGACCAGCTCTCACCATGGCTCGCATAGCCCTTCGCCGGCTGCGTGCCCAGCATCAACACCACATCATCCCGATGCGGACCCAACAGCGTGGTCCCCCGATCCAACTCCTGGGAACGCTTCGCCGCAAACCCCTCCAACAGCACGGCTTCCGCAATATCGGGAGACAGCAACGCCGGCTCCACATCAGGCTTCGATTCCCCCAAGTGCACTCCCACATCGTGAAGCTGGGCGTCGATGGTAGAGGAATACGCAAGATGCGCCGGGCGGGACTCGGGCGCCAAACGGTGATACGTTTCCTGCAGGTGAGGGGCGATATCGTGCACAATCTGCACACGCGCGGACATCAGCTGACCGCCCAACGCCGCCAGCTGCGCATCCCATACCTCCAGCGTAAAATTATCCGGCTCGGGGGACTTCAGCAGGGCGTTACGCTGACGCAGCACCTTGTCATACTCAGACTTCACGCCGGCCAGACGCGGGTAACGCGCCACCATAATCGTGTCCAAAAACGACCGACGCTGTTCCGGCTCACCCCGCACCAAGGCCAAATCCTCCGGCGAGAACAACGTAGTGCGCACAATCCCCAACAAATCGCGCTGCGAGGGCATCGCCGTCCGATTGATGTGCGCCTTGTTCGCCCCATGAGGCCGAATCGCCAGCGACGCCGTCAATTCCCGCCCGTCATTGACCGCCGTGGCGGAAACCTTCGCCACCGACGCCTGCTCTCGCACCAGAGCGGCATCCGAATTAATCCGGTGGGAACTCAAGTGCGCCAGGTAGCCCAAGGCCTCCACGATGTTGGTTTTCCCGTGGCCATTGGGGCCCGAAAACACGCTCACACCAGGGTGAAGCTCCAGGTCGAGCTGAGCCCAGGAACGAAAATCGGCGAGCTGAACACGGCGAACATACATCGGGCGTTAGCGTGCTTTCAGGCAGGGCACAAGGATCACAGCCGCACCTTAGCCTGGAAGGCGGACGGGCATCAGCAGGAAGGTGAAGTCCGTGTCCGGGGTCGCGAAGTTGCCTTCCTCATCCGCCTGCGGAAGCTCCGCCGGCTCGGGAACCATGATGGCAGGGCGCGACGGCAGCGTGAATCCGAAGAACACACGCGGCGTGGACATCACGCTCAACCCATCACGCAAGTACGTGGGGTTAAACGCGATGGACAGGGACTCGCCAGCAAACGCGCAGGGGAGAGTTTCCGTGGCGGTACCGACTTCGCCACCACCGGCGGACAAGACCACCTTGTCGGCGTCGAAATCCATCTTGATCTGGGAGTTTCGATCGGACATCAGCGCCACGCGGCGAATGGCTTCCAACAGTGGGCCGGACTCCACCGTGGCGATGGACTTGTGTGTGGTCGGCAGCAGAGGGCGGACCTGCGGGAACTTCGCATCCAGCAAGCGCGTGGTGGTTCGGCGCGTGTCTGTGGAAATGCCCAGTAGGCCGTCCTGGCCAATGTCCTCGCCCGAGCCCGCGGCGATTTCGATCGGGTCGGTGTAGTGAGGATCCAGCGAGCGGGCGGCGTCACTCAACGTCTTAGCAGGGATCAGCAACTCGGCCTGCGCGGAAGCATCAGCAGGGTTCCAGGTGAAGGTCCTCAGCGCCAAGCGGTAACGGTCCGTAGCAGCGGCGACTACCTGCTCGCCGTCGATTTCCAGGTGCACACCCGTCAGCATCGGAAGCGTGTCATCTTTGCCGGCGGCGATGGCAACCTGGCCCACCACCTCGCTGAACAGGTGTGGGTCGATCGTGCCGGTGACGCGTGGGATTTCCGGCAGCACCGGGTAGTCCTCGATGGTCATGGCTGGAAGCTCGAAGCGGGAGTTTCCGGAGGTCACCAGCACCTTCGTGCTGTTGTACTCCATGGTGATCGGCTTATCGGGCAACGATCCCACAATATCTGCGGCCAACTTACCGGCCACCAGGATGCGGCCAGGGACATCCACCTGGGCATTGATGCGAATCTTGTTGGAGGTCTCCCGGTCAAAGCCGGACAGCTCCAAGCCCTCATCGCTGGCCTCGATGAAGATGCCCTTCAAGACGGGTTGAGTTGGCTTCGCCGGCAGGGATCGGGCGATCCAGCTTAAAGCGGATGCCAAGTCATCTTTAGGAACGATGAACTTTACGTCGTTGGGCTCCATGTGACTGGTCTACTCCCTTGATGTGATGGTGCTTCTTTTTGCGTGCGTCGTGCGTTCGGTGGACCTGGGTCCGTCTGTGACTCGGTCGCGTGATGCACGTGTTACCCCGCCATTATTCCACACACCTCTTTCTGTTGTTTAAGGAGATTTATAGAACCAGTAGTTTCAGTAGGCGGTGTGGAATCTGTGGGAAACCCTTGTTTGTGCAGTGTAGCCGGGGCGGGCGCTTGTAGAAACACGGTGCACTTGCCTGTGGATAACTAGGGGTCCCTGTGGATAACTCAGTGGGGTGGGCAGTTATCCACAGGATAGGCACAAGACAGTGCGCATCTGAGGGGTAGTTATCCACAGATCGGACGGGGAATTACATTTCTGTCATGCACGTATCTGCCTGTGGAGGGCGGTGTTCGAGTGATATTCGATTGATGTTCACCCTCCAGTTAAATTACATGTTTGTAATTACACCTGTGGAAAACCCTGTGGAATTGTGGATAACTGTGGATAGGTGGGCAAACACTCAGGTCATCACGGTGTGAGTTATCCACAGTTTGCCTGTGGATAACTGTGCATAACTGTGGATAACTGTGGAAAAGTTGGGGTGTGTGGGGTGCGGGGCTGCCTCGAACAGGGGTTATGCGAGTGTGTGTTCGATAATCCTGTGCGGACCGTGGCGCCGCGCGGCGGCTGGCGACATTGCGCGTGCGTGGGTGCGGCCTCCCCGCCTACGCCCTCGCCCGAGACTTCACTCGCGTCAGCAACTCCTGCACCTGATCGAAGGTCTTCTTGTCCTCCGTGATGGATTCCCTGATGCGGCGCTCGGCGTACATCACCGTGGTGTGATCGCGTCCGCCGAAGGACGCCCCCAGCTTCGGCAGGGACAGCTCCGTCAATTCGCGGCAGAGGTACATCGCAATCTGGCGGGCGTACACCAGGTGCTTGGAGCGCCCCTTTCCCGTCAGCTCTTCCAAGGTCAGATCAAAGTACTCGGCCACGGCCTCAATCACCACCTGCGGATTCACCTCTACCTCGTCCGGCAGGATATCCTGAAGTGCAATTTTCGCGTTGGCCACGCTCATCTCCTGGTTTTCCAGGGAGCAGTAGGCGATGACGCGCGTCAGCGCACCTTCCAGCGCACGGATGGAGCGGTCGTAGCGCTCCGCGATCATGATCTTCACGTCTTCGGGAAGCATCATCTTTTCGTGCTTGGCCTTGTTAGTAAGGATGGCCATGCGTGTTTCCAGGTCTGGGCTGGTCACGTCGGTAATCAGCCCGCCTTCGAAGCGTGTGCGCAGGCGATCTTCCAGCGTGGTGAGGCGCATGGGCGGACGGTCGGAGCTCAACACAATCTGCTTACCAGCTTGGTGCAGTGCGTTGAAGGTGTGGAAGAACTCCTCCTGGGTGGACTCTTTGCCTTCCAGGAATTGGATGTCGTCCACGATCAGCATGTCGAGGCTGCGGTAGCGGCGCTTGAAGGCCTCGCGAGTGTCGTTGGCGATGCT
Source organism: Corynebacterium zhongnanshanii (assembly GCF_014490575.1). NCBI lineage: Bacteria > Bacillati > Actinomycetota > Actinomycetes > Mycobacteriales > Corynebacteriaceae > Corynebacterium > Corynebacterium zhongnanshanii. Next base: position 1,368 of record NZ_CP061033.1, on the reverse strand, counting down.
GTTGATGAAGTCGTTGGTGAGCTCCTCGGTGGAGGTGTACATCACACGCATCTCGGGCCGCAGCTCCAGCGCGTAGTGCGCGATGGCGTGCAGCAGGTGCGTTTTGCCCAGTCCCGATTCGCCCCAGAGGAACAGCGGGTTGAATCCCTTGGCGGGCTGCTCAGCGACGGAGCGGCAGGCGGCTGCGGCGAATTGGTTGGAGGATCCCACCACGAAGCGCTCGAAGGTGTAGTCCGCGTTGAGCCGTGGATAGTTGGGATTCTTCTTAATCTGCTGGCCGTCTTCACCGAACACGGGCGTGCTGGACTTCGGCGCTGCAGGCTTGTGACCTGCTCGTTCTTGGTTTTTGGGCAGGGCAGACCAATCCAGTGCCTGCTGCTCGCCCCGCTGCGATTCCTCACTGGCGAGGCTAGGGAGGCCGAATAGTTGCGGGTCGTCGGAGGGGCCGTTGTGATTTTTCCCCCCGACGCCGGCCTGCCTCCCCCCAGCGCCCTCCCCCTGCAAGGCGGAGGTTGCGCCGGCTTCCTGCGCGTTCTGTGAGGACGGGGTGCGTCCTTGTCCGCTGTAGTCCTGCTCTTCGCGCTGGTGCTGGTGCTGTACGGAGGCGCTGTGTGTGCTGCGCTCGGTGTGTTCCGTGTTAGTGTCCGCGCTGTCGTGCTCGGTGCCGTGGGCGTCGGCGCTTCCTACCTCTTCTTCGGAGATCGCCATGATGACGTGCATCCCGAGTTTTTGGTCCAGGACGTCCCGAATCTGGGGGGCCAAAGTGCGTTCGATTTCTTCTTTGGCCCACCGAGTAGGGGCAGTGAACACTGCCACGGTGTTGACAAGTGCCAGCGCTTTAATTTGCCGGATGAGGCCGCGCTGTTTGGCCGAGAGCTTGGGATATCCGCTGGTAGAGCCGTCGTGGGGAGCATTGGTCCACTCTTGAACGATGGCAGTCCAGATGCTTGGGAAGTGCTGGTTCAGGTCAGCATGCTGGTCGTTGGACATGGCGCTCTTTCTTTTCAGGGGTTGTACACGGGATAGTACACAGGCAGTTTTTCGGGTTATCCTGCGTTTCCCCAGAGTTGTGCACAGCTGTGGATAACTGTTTTCCACAAGATACACCCAAAATACAGCCTTCCTGTGGATAACTCTAAAACCGCTGGTAAAAGGCTTTGACCTGCGGAGATTAAACCTAAAGTAACGGTTTAGGGTTCGGGGGTAGAAAAGTTATCCACAGGAGCAGTGAAGTTTTGCACAGTTCGTGGGGAAACTGTGCAGGACACTGCACAGGAACCGCAGATCACCGCACAGGATTCTGCCCGCTGGACAGATTTGGTCATCGGGGGTGTGCGGGCGTATCATTGAGCGGTCGATTGCAATTCC